>NZ_CP155792.1:3050848-3701696 GCF_039729015.1 Blastococcus sp. HT6-30
GCCGCCGGGCTGGTGCCCCACCGGGCCCTGGTGCAGCCGGTCGAGGGCGTGCGCGACCTCGCCGAGTACGCCGGCCTGTCGCGGGTCGACGAGCTGCTCGCGCCGACGGCGCCGCTGGGCCGGGCCGTCGCCCGCGCCGACCGGCAGCCCGACACCGCGCTCACCGCCCCGGACGCGGCGCAGCTGCGCCCGGCCTGGGACGAGATCGTCACCTCGGTCAGCGGCGCTCTGGTCTTCCGCGACTGACGGTCCCCCCGACGACGACGGCGGCCCGCCCCGGAGAGATCCGGGACGGGCCGCCGTCGTCGTGGGTGGTGCGGGTGCTCAGCCCTGGCGCGGGGGACGCCCCGAGCGCTCACCGGCGAACCGGCGCTCACCCCCGGGTCGGCCGGAGCGCTCGCCGCCGCCGGAGCGGTTGCGGTCGCCGTAGGACCGGCGCGGGCCGCCGCGGGAACCGCCGGGGCGGTCGCCGTCACGGCGCGGACGGCCGCCGGGGCCACCGCCGCCGCGACGCATGTCGCGCTGGGTGCGCTCCTTGGGCTCCACCGGGATGCCGGAGGCGACCAGGTCCAGGATCGGCTGGTCGCCCGGACGGGTCCGGTCGAGGGGCGGGTCGACCTTGGCCGTGCGGAACCGGCGCTTGGCCTGACCGACCTGGTCGGGCAGCAGCAGCGAGACGACGACACCCGCCGCCCCGGCGCGGGCGGTGCGGCCCGAGCGGTGCAGGTAGGTCTTGGCGTCCGTCGGCGGGTCGTAGTGCAGGACCAGCGAGACGTCGTCGACGTGGATGCCGCGGGCGGCGACGTCGGTGGCGACGAGGACCGGCGAGCGGGCGTCGGTGAACTCCTCCAGCGCACGCTTGCGCGCCGCCTGGGGCAGCCCGCCGTGGATGGCCTCGGCCTTGATCCCGGCGGCCTTGAGGTTCTCGGCGAGCCGGTCCACGCCCAGCTGGGTGCGGGCGAAGATGATCGTGCGGCCGGGACGGCCGGCGAGCTCGGTGGCCACCTGCAGCTTGTCGCGGAAGGCGAGGCTGAAGGCCAGGTGCTCGGCCGGCGGGGCGTCGTCGCCGGCCCGCTTGACCTCGTGCCGGGCCGGGTCCTTGAGGTAGCGGCGGACCAGGCTGTCGACCTCGCCGTCCAGGGTGGCCGAGAACAGCAGCCGCTGGGCGTTGCGGTCGGTCTGGTCGAGCAGCTCCTTGACGACCGGGAGGAACCCCAGGTCGGCCATGAAGTCGGCCTCGTCCAGCACGGTCACGACCACCTCGGCCAGGGTGCACTCGCCCTGGCTGATCAGGTCCTGCAGCCGGCCGGGGGTGGCGATGACGACGTCGACGCCGCGGCGCAGCTGCTGGATCTGCCGGTACATGGGCGCGCCGCCGTAGACCGTGGCGAGCTGGAGGCCCATGGCCTGGCCGAGCGGGGCCAGCGCGTCGTGCACCTGCTGCGCCAGCTCGCGGGTCGGGACGAGCACCAGGCCACGCGGGGCGCGGCGGCCCTGCTTGGCGTCGGCGCCGATGCGGGCGAGCAGGGGCAGGCCGAAGGCCAGCGTCTTGCCCGACCCCGTGGCGGCCTTGCCGAGCACGTCGCGCCCCGCGAGGGCGTCCGGCAGGGCGGAGGTCTGGATGGCGAAGGGGCGGTGGATGCCGCGCCGCTCGAGCGCGGTCACCAGCGGCTGGGGCAGGCCCAGCTGGTGGAAGGTGGGACCCGTCGGGGCCTCGACGGTGTGCTCCGCCGCGGCGTCCGCGGCGGTGTTCTCGACAACGTTCTCAGGGGTGTTCTGACCAGTCGTGTTCGACTCGAACGAGACAGGGTGGACCACAGTCATGCGGGGTGGGGCTCCGATACTGCTCGGAGCGCGTCCCGTGAGAGAGGGAGAGCGCCGTCACGTACCGGCGTCCTCACTTGGCGATCGTCTGCGCCCAGGTGTGGAACGCGTGATCTGCACGGATGCGCTCGTGCCCGGACAAACCGTCCGGGAGGATGACCGGCCTTGTGCCGGTACGCCTACGGTAGCAGCGAAGATCGCGACGCTGTTCCCGCGACCGAGGGTGACGGGCGCCACGCCGGCGGTGTCAGTAGGGCTCCTCGTCGGCGTCGCCGGCGCTGACCGACAGCACGCCGTCGAGGTCGGCCAGCCACGCCGCCAGCGCCGTCACCGGCCCGGTGCCCTCCACCGAGAGCCGCACGGTCGCCTGCCGCACGGCGGTGCCGCCGTCGTCGGCGGCCGTGCGCAGGTCGCGGACGGTGAACCCGCGCTGCGTGCACTCGGCCAGCGCCCGGCGGAGCACGCCCTCGCCGTCCCGGTAGGTGAGCGTCAGCGAGTGCACCCGGGTGGCCCGGCCGGACAGCCGGCGGGCGAGCGGGGTGAAGCCGTAGGAGACGACGAAGTGCGCGGCCGTCGCGACGACGGCGAGGAGCCACAGGCCCGCCCCCGCCGCCATCCCCACGGCGGCGGTCAGCCAGACGATCGCGGCCGTCGTCAGCCCGCGGACCGCGTCGCGGCGGACGAAGATCAGCCCGCCCCCGATGAAGCCCAGCCCGGAGACGACCTGCGCGGCCACCCGGGAGTCACCGAACTGCGCCTGGCTGATGACCATGAACAGCGCCGCGGCGAAGCCGACGACGGTGAGGGTCCGCAGCCCCGCCGCCTTGTGGCGGAGCTCCCGCTCGAAGCCGATGAGCGCCGACAGCACGAACGCGACCCCCAGGTCGCCCACCTGGGCCCAGGTCTGCCCGGTCGGACCGGCGAGCTCCGACACCGGTCAGCCCAGCAGCGCCGCGTAGCCGGGCCGGACGACGTCGTCGAGCAGCCGCTCGCGCTCCTCGGCGGGCAGGAACGCGCCGGCGAGGGCCCGCTCGGTCACCGTCCGCACGTCGTCCCACGTCCAGCCGAACGTCGTCGCCACTCCCGCGATCTCGCTGCTCACCGACACCCCGCTCATCAGCCGGTTGTCGGTGTTGAGGGTGACGGCGAAGCCGAGCCGGTGCAGCCGGTCCACCGGGTGCGCGACCAGCGACGGGTAGGCGCCGGTCTGCACGTTGGACGACGGCGCGACCTCCAGGGTCACCTGCTCGTCGCGCACCCGCTGCGCGACCGGGCCCAGGGTGCCGTCCCCGCCCACCTCGTCGGCGATGCGCACGCCGTGGCCAAGCCGCTCGGCACGGGCGCCGTCGAGGGCGGCGACGATGCTGTCGATGCCGGCGGCCTCCCCGGCGTGGACGGTGCGGTGGGCGCCCGCACGGTCGAGCAGCGCGAGCGCGGCCGGGATGCGGTCCGGCGGGAAGCCGTCCTCCGGGCCGGCGAGGTCGAAGCCGACGACGCCGGCGTCCCGGTAGCGGACGACGAGCCGCGCGACCTCCTCCCAGCGGTCGTTCTGCCGCATGGCGCACAGCAGCGTGCCGACCCGGATCGGGGTGCCCGCTGCGCCGGCCTCCCGGCTGCCCTGCGCGTAGCCGTCGAGCATCGCCTCGACGGCCGCCTCCATCGGCATCCCGGCGGTCAGCAGCTCGGGCGCCATGCGCACCTCGGCGTAGACCACGCCGTCGGCGGCGAGGTCGAGCGCGCACTCACGGGCCACCCGCGCCACGGCGTCGGGGGTCTGCATGACGGCGACGGTGTGCGCGAACGTCTCCAGGTACTGGACCAGCGAGCCGGAGTCGGCCGCCTCCCGGAACCAGCGGCCCAGGGTGCCGGCGTCCGACGCGGGGAGCCCGCGGTACCCGGCCCGGTCGGCCAGCTCCAGCACCGTCCGCGGCCGGAGCCCGCCGTCCAGGTGGTCGTGCAGCAGGACCTTCGGCGCGCGGCGGACGTTCTCGTCGTTCAGCGGGGAGGACACCTGAAAAAGTTACCCGGCGGCCTCAGCGCCCCTCGCCCTCCTGCCAGCGGAAGGTGGCGACGCACAGCAGCAGGCCGACGACGCACCAGAGGCCGAGCACGATAGCGACGGTGCCCAGCTCCCAGGACCCGGCCGGCTCGCGCGCGGCCAGGGAGTCCGGCAGGAAGACCGAGCGCAGGCCCTGCGCCAGCCACTTCACCGGGAAGACCGAGGCGACGTCCTGCAGCCAGCCGGGCACCTGGTCGAAGGGCATGAAGACGCCGGAGACGAACTCGAGCACCAGGGCGATCGGGGTCACCGTCGCCGACGCCGACCGGGCGTTGCGGGCGAGCGAGGAGACGGCGATGCCCAGGAGCGTGCAGGCCGCCGCGCCGAGCACGGTGACCCACGCGAAGGTCAGCCAGTCACCCCCGGACGGGAGGTCGATGCCGAAGACGAGGACGCCGACGAGCAGCAGGACCACGATCGTCGCCAGCGTGACGGCGACGACCTGCGCGACCTTGCCGACGAAGTAGGCGGTCTTCGGCATCGGGCTGCCGGCCAGGGCCTTGAGGGTGCCGTCGGACCGCTCGCCGGCGATGTGGATCGCCATGTTCTGCAGGCTCGCCCCGACGATCCCGGCGGTGATCACCCCGGCCATGAAGTACTGCGGGAAGTCGACGCCGGAGCCGAGGTCGTAGTCGAGCACCGCGCCGAGGCCCAGCAGCAGGATCACCGGGAACAGCAGGGTGAACACGACCGACTCGCGCTGGCGGAAGAACTCCTTGAGCTCCACCCCGGCGCGGGTGCGGCAGACCCGGCCGACCGACGGCAGCGCGGTGCGTTCCGGCGCGGCGGTGGTCACGAGCGGTCCCCGATCATCTTCAGGTAGACGTCCTCGAGGGTCGGCCGGTTGACCGCGAGGTCGGGCACCTCGCCCGGAAAGCGCGCGGCGAGCGCGGCGACGAACGCCGTCGGTGTCGCGGTCTCGGCAGTGCGCCGGGCGCCGTCCTCGGTCCAGCTGACGACGGCGGGGGCGCTGCCGCGGCCACCGAGGGCGGTCGGAACGGCGACCTCGGCGAGCTGCCCGTGGGCGATGACGCCGACCCGGTCGGCCAGCTCCTCGGCCTCGTCGAGGTAGTGGGTGGTCAGCAGCATGGTGGTGCCGAGCTCGCGCAGCGAGCGGATCAGCGCCCAGAACTGGCGGCGCGCCTCGGGGTCGAACCCGGTGGTGGGCTCGTCGAGGAAGAGCAGCCGGGGCCGGCCGACGATGCCCAGCGCGACGTCGAGCCGGCGGCGCTGCCCACCCGACAGGGTGCGGCCGCGGGCGCCGGCCTTGTCGGTGAGGCCGACCAGCTCGAGCACCTCGTCGGGGTCCCGGGGGTCGGCAAAGTAGGACGCCTGCGCGGTCAGCAGCTCGCGCACCGAGAGCTGGCTGTCCCCGGCCCCGGACTGCAGCACGATGCCGAGGTCTGCCTTCCAGCGGCGCCCGCCCTTGGCGGGGTCCACCCCGAGCACGCGCACCTCACCGCCGTCGCGCCCGCGGTAGCCCTCGCAGATCTCCACCGTCGTCGTCTTGCCGGCGCCGTTGGGGCCGAGCAGCGCGAAGATCTCCCCGCGACGGATGTCGAGGTCCAGACCGTCGACGGCGGCCCGCTCCCCGTACCGCTTGACCAGGCCACGGATGGAGATGGCGGCCTCGGGGTCCAGCGGCGAGGCCGGCTGGTGCGGGGGCGCCGCCGTCACCGTCGTTCGGTTCACGGGAGACCAGTCTCCCCTACGATCCTGCGGTGATGCGGTCGAGGGCCAGCGGGAGCGGCTCGTCGGCGGTGTCGACGCCGATCGCCTCCTCCAGCGCCTCCAGCGCCCGCGGGATCCGGTCGGCGTCGTGGGTCTGCAGCTCCAGCAGCGGCTGGCCCGCGGTCACCCGCTCCCCCACCCCGGCGGTCCAGACGACGCCGGCCGCGGCCTGCACCGGGTCCTCCTTGCGGGCCCGGCCGGCGCCCAGCCGCCAGGCGGCGACGCCCAGCGCGTAGGCGTCCAGGCGAGTCAGCGTGCCGGTGGCGGGCGCGGTCACCACGTGGGTCTCGGCCGGGCGCGGCAGCGGGGCGTCGGGGTCGCCGCCCTGAGCGGTGATCATCCGCCGCCAGACGTCCATGGCGCGGCCGTCGCGCAGCGCCTCGGCGGGGTCGACGTCGGCCCGCCCGGCGCCGGCGAGCATCTCGCGGGCCAGGGCGAGGGTCAGCTCCACGACATCGGCCGGGCCGCCGCCGGCGAGCACGTCGACCGACTCGGCGACCTCGACGGCGTTGCCCGCGGACCGGCCCAGCGGCCGGTCCATCGCCGTCACCAGAGCGACGGTGCGGACGCCGGCCGCCTCGCCCAGGCCGACCATCGTCCGGGCCAGCTCGCGGGAGGCCTCGGCGTCCTTCATGAACGCGCCCGATCCGGTCTTGACGTCGAGCACCAGGGCGTCCGCGCCCTCGGCGATCTTCTTGCTCATGATCGAGCTGGCGATCAGCGGGATCGACTCGACGGTGCCCGTCACGTCGCGCAGCGCGTAGAGCAGCTTGTCGGCCGGCGCCAGGTCGTGACCGGCCGCGCAGATGACCGCGCCCACGTCGCGCAGCTGCGCCAGGTACGCCTCCTCGTGGACGTCGGCCCGCCACCCGGGGATCGCCTCGAGCTTGTCCAGCGTGCCGCCGGTGTGCCCGAGGCCCCGGCCGGACAGCTGCGGCACGGCGACGCCGCAGGCCGCCACGAGCGGCGCCAGCGGCAGGGTGATCTTGTCGCCGACGCCGCCGGTGGAGTGCTTGTCGGCGGTCGGTCGGCCCAGGGCGGAGAGGTCCTTGCGCTCGCCGGAGTCGATCATCGCCTGGGTCCAGGCGGCGAGCTCCCCAGCGGCCATGCCGCGGAAGAACACGGCCATGAGCAGTGCGCTCATCTGCTCGTCGGGCACCGCACCCCGCGTGTAGGCGTCGACCACCCAGTGGATCTGCTCGGCCGAGAGCTCGACGCCGTCCCGCTTGGCGCGGATCACGTCGATCGCGTCGAAGGCCATCAGCCCTGCCCCCGCTCGGCGGCGGCGACCAGGTCCTCGGGGCCGAACGCGTCGGGCAGCACCTCGCGCATCGGCACGATCCCGAGCGACACCGTCTCGATGAGCATGTCCGCGCCGCCGTGCTCCCACAGCAGCTGCCGGCAGCGGCCGCACGGCATGAGCGGCTGCCCGTCCCCGCCGACGCAGGTCACCGCGACCAACCGCCCGCCGCCGGTGCGGGCGAGGTCGCTGACCATTCCGCACTCGGCGCACAGGCCCAGTCCGTACGAGGCGTTCTCGACGTTGCAGCCGGTGACCACGCGGCCGTCGTCCACCAGCCCGGCGACGCCGACCGGGAACTTCGAGTACGGCGCGTACGCGTGGCTCATCGCCTCGCGGGCCGCGGCCCGCAGCGCGTTCCAGTCCGGCTGCATCAGTGTTCTCCTCGTCGGTACACGAGTCCGTCCGCCTTGGGCATCCGCAGCCGCTGGGCGGCCAGGGAGAGCACCAGCAGCGTGATCAGGTGCGGGGTGAACGAGACGATGCCCTCGGGCAGCTCCTCGATGGTCAGGAAGGCCACCAGGCTGGCGGCCGCGAACACCACGGCGAGCACCGCCTGGAGGAGCCGGCGCCGGCCGGCCTGGTAGAACGCGACGGCCAGCAGCAGGACCGCGATGAGCAGCAGCAGCGCGACCACCGCGCCCCGGCTGCGCAGCTGCAGGCCGTCGGCGTAGCCGAACAGGCCCGCGCCGGCCGCCAGGCCACCGGGGCGCCAGTTGCCGAAGATCAGCGCCGCCAGGCCGATGAAGCCGCGGCCGCCGGTCTGCCCCTCGCGGTAGATGTTGGCCACGAACACCAGGGCGACGCCGCCCAGCCCGGCCAGCGCCCCGGAGATGATCACCGCGAGGTACTTGAGCCGGTGGACCGGGACGCCGAGGGAGTCGGCCGCCGCCGGGTTCTCACCGCACGAGCGCAGCCGGAGGCCGAACGCGGTGCGCCACAGCAGCAGGTAGCTGGCCGGCACCAGCAGCACGGCGATCAGGGTGAGCACCCCGACGCCGCTGGTGAGTCCGCGGAGCAGGCCGGCGACGTCGGAGACGAGGAAGATGCGGGCGCCCTCGATGTCGCCCAGCAGGTCCGGTCCCGAGGAGAGCACCGGGAGCGAGAAGTTCGGCGGCCGGCTCGCCAGCGCCGGCGACTGGGTGACGCCACCGCCCTCCGCCCCGCCGGCGTAGAGCAGCTCGGACAGGAACCGCACGACGCCCTCGGCGAGGATGTTGATCGCGACGCCGGAGACGACGTGGTCGACGCCGAAGGTGACGGTGGCGACCGCGTGCAGCAGCCCGCCCAACGCGCCGAAGACCGCGCCGCCGATGATCGCGGCGACCCAGCCCCACTGGTAGCCGGCCCAGCCGGCGCCCCAGGTGCCGAGGATCATCATGCCCTCGAGGCCGATGTTGACCACGCCCGCCCGCTCGGCGAACAGCCCGCCGAGCGCGGCCAGGCCGATCGGCACCGCCAGCAGCAGCGCCGCCGCGAAGGTCGACGACGAGGTGAGCGCCTGCTGACCGGAGACGATGCGGACCAGCGACATGAGCAGCACCAGGCCGACGAACAGCCAGGCGAAGCGGCGCGCCCGGCCGCCGCCGAGGAAGAGCTCGGTGAGCGGACCGCGGCCGGAAGCGGTGCCGGGTGCGGTCGTCGCGGTGCTCATGCTCCGGCTCCCTGGCGGTCGTCGGTGATGCGGGTGCCGATCGGACCCTCGGGACCGGCGGAGGTGCCGCCGGCGGCGGTGCCGGTGTCGCCCTGGCCGCTGTCCCGCCCGGCCCGCCGGCGGGTGACCTGGCGGGCGACCTCGTTGGCGACGACCACCGAGAGCACGATCGTGCCCTGGATGATCGTGACGACCGAGGCAGGGATGTCGGCGAACTGCAGCGGCACCGCGGCCCGGTCGAGGAAGGCGAACAGCAGCGCGGCGAACGCGATGCCCAGCGGGTTGTTGCGGCCGAGGAGCGCCACCGCGATGCCGAGGAAGCCCAGGCCGGCGGTGAACTCGGTGCCGAAGTGGTAGGTCCGCCCCAGCAGGTCGGGCAGGCCGATGAGGCCGGCGATCGCGCCGGAGATGAGCATCGTCTTGATGACCATGGCGCGGGCATCGATCCCGCTGGCCGTGGCCGCCGACGGCGAGAGCCCGGTCGCGCGCAGGTCGAAGCCGAACCGGGTGCGCCTGATCAGCACCGAGACGACGACGCCCACGACGACCGCCACGAGCAGGAAGCCGTACAGCTGGGTGCGCGGCTGGGCCAGGCCGAGGACGTCGAACACCCCGTTGAGCGCCGGGAAGCGGCCCGACTCCGGGATATCCGTGGTGGTGATGATCGCCGCGCCCGCCTCGCTGCCCCGCAGCGGCCCGGTGAGCAGGTAGGACGCTGTGCCCAGGGCGATGAAGTTGAGCATGATCGAGCTGATCACCTCGCTCACGCCCCGGGTCACCTTGAGGACGGCGACGATCCCGGCCCAGAAGGCGCCGACCGCCATGGCGACGACCATGATCAGCAGCAGGTGCAGGGGGGCGGGGAGGACCACGGCCGCACCGGCGCCCGCAGCGATGACCGTCGCCATCCGGTACTGGCCCTCGACGCCGATGTTGAACAGGCCCATGCGGAAGGCGACCGAGACGGCCAGCCCCGCGAGGAACAGCGGCACCGCCCGGTTGAGGATCACGACGATCGCCTGCGTCTGCTGCGACGGGCTGTCGCCGAAGTCGAAGAGAACCTGTAGCGCGGTGCCCGGGTGCTGACCGATCGCGAGGATGACCAGCGTCGTGATGACGATCGCGACGACCACGGCGAGGGCCGGCGCGAGCAGGGACGCGCCGAGCCGGCGGATCGCGGTCACGCGGCGCCCACCGAGCCGCCGGAGGCCCCGGTCATGTGACCGCCGAGCTCCTCCGGGGTGAGCGCCGTCGGGTCGAGCGTGGCGACCAGCCGACCGCGCAGCATCACGTGCAGCGTGTCGGACAGGCCGATCAGCTCGTCCAGGTCGGCGGAGATCAGCAGGATTCCCATCCCCTCCGCGCGGGCGTCCTTGAGCAGCTCCCAGATCGAGGACTGCGCGCCGACGTCGACACCCCGGGTGGGGTGCGCGGCGACCAGGAGCCGGGGAGCGGAGCTCATCTCCCGCCCGATGATCAGCTTCTGCTGGTTGCCGCCGGAGAGGGCGACGGCCAGCGTGTCCGGCCCCGGCGCCCGGACGTCGTAGTCGCGCATGATCCGCTGGGTGTCCGAGCGGGCGGCCTTGCGGTCGATGAAGGGTCCCTTGACCGCCGGCGGACGGGTCTGGTGGCCGAGGATCCGGTTCTCCCACAGCGGGGCGTCGAGCAGCATGCCCTGGCGGTGCCGGTCCTCGGGGATGAAGCCCACCCCGGCCTCGCGGCGGGCCCGGGTGCTCCAGCCCGTGACGTCCTGGCCGGCGAGGACGACCGCGCCTCCGGCCGGCGACCGCAGGCCCATGATCGCGTCGACGAGTTCTGCCTGGCCGTTCCCCTCGACGCCGGCGATGCCGACGACCTCGCCCTCGTGGACGGTGAGCGCGACGTCGTCGACGGCCGGCCGACGGGCTCCCGGCGTGGTGACGGTGACGCCGCGCAACTGGAGGACGGGGGTCTCGCGCACCGTGGACGCCCGGGCGCCCGGCGAGGGCAGCTCCGAGCCGACCATGAGCTCGGCGAGCTGGTGGGCGGTGGTGGTCCTCGGGTCGGCGGTGCCGACCGTGGTGCCCCGTCGGATGACGGTGATCGAGTCGGCCACCTTGCGCACCTCGTCGAGCTTGTGCGAGATGAAGATGACGGTGAGGCCCTCGCGCTTGAGCTCGCCGAGGTTGCCGAAGAGCTCGTCGACCTCCTGCGGCACCAGGACGGCGGTGGGCTCGTCGAGGATGAGGGTCGTCGCGCCGCGGTACAGGACCTTCGCGATCTCGACCCGCTGCCGGTCGCCCACCCCGAGCTCCTCGACGAGCACGTCGGGCTCGAGGTCGAGGGCGTACCGGTCGGAGATGTCGCGGATGCGGCGGCGCGCCTCGGCCCGGTCCAGCCGGCCGCCCTTCGTCGGCTCGCTGCCCAGGACGACGTTCTCGAGGACGGTGAAGTTGTCGGCCAGCATGAAGTGCTGGTGCACCATGCCGATGCCCGCGGCGATGGCGTCGGCCGGGCTGCGCAGCGAGGCCTCGCGGCCGTCGAGCAGGATCGTGCCCTCGTCGGGCCGGTGCATCCCGTACAGCGTCTTCATCAGCGTCGACTTGCCGGCGCCGTTCTCGCCCACGATGGCGTGCACCTCACCGCGGCGGACCCGCAGCTCGATGTCACGGTTGGCGACCACGCCGGGGAAGCGCTTGGTGATCCCGCGCAGCTCCACGGCGTAGGGGGCGCCGGAGCCCGGTCCGTCGCCGGCCGGCGGGGTTCCGCCGGCCGCTCCTGCTGCGGCCATGGGGCCTCTCTCTCGCGGTGCGGCCGCGGGTACGCGACGCACGTCCACTCGTCTGCACCGGCGGGGACGGGATCCCTCCGTCCGCACCGGGGTCCTACCGAGGGCGGTGGGATCGCCCACCCCGACCGGCATGGGCATGATCCCGCACCTTCCCGCGCCACCGGACCCCGCCCCGGACCACGACGGCGGGCCCGGGCGCGTGCGCCCGGGCCCGCCGTGGACCGATCCGTGGACGCGGGCCACGCCCGGAGGCGGGCCCGCACCGATCACGGGGTGGTCGGCACCTCGATGTCACCGTCGATGATCTGCTGGCGGTAGTCCTCGATGACGTCCTGGATGTCGTCGATGAAGCCGCCCGAGGTGGACAGGCCGACACCGCCGGTGGACAGGTCGTTGAGGATGTCGACGCCGCCGTCGATGTTCCCCTCGGCGAAGTCCTTGATGTAGGCCTCCACCGCGTTGTCGACCCGCTTGAGCATCGACGTCATGATGACGGCCTGCTGCTCGGGCGAGGCGCTCGCGTACTGGTCGGAGTCGACGCCGATGGCGCGCTGACCGGCCTCGACGGCCGCCTCGAAGACACCCTCGCCGGAGCCACCCGCGGCGTGGAACACGATGTCCGCGCCGTTCTGGAACATCCCCTGCGCCGCGACCTTGCCGCCCTCGGGGTCACCGAAGCCCGACGGGTCACCGGCCGGGGACAGGTACTGGGTGTCGACGATGATGTCGGGGTCGACGGCCTTGGCACCGGCCGTGTAACCCGCCTCGAACCTCTCGATCAGCGGGCTCTGCTGGCCACCGATGAAACCGATGTGCCCGGTGGCGCTCTTCGACGCGGCGGCGACGCCGGCGAGGAAGCTGCCCTCCTCCTCGGCGAAGACCAGACCGGTGAGGTTGTCCACGCCCATGTCGGCGACCGAGGTGTCGACGATGGCGAACTGGGTCTCGGGGTAGTCGGCGGCGATGTCGCCGATGATGTCGCCGTAGGCGAAGCCGACCGCGATCACCGGGTTGAAGCCGTTCTCGGCGAGCTGGGTGAGCAGCTCGGCGCGGTCGGACCCGTCCTCGTTCGGCGAGAGCTCCTGGATGTCGTCCTCGACGCTGCCACCCAGGTCCTTGACGGCGGCCTCGACACCCGCGATCGCCGAGTCGTTGAAGGACTTGTCGCCACGACCGCCGGTGTCGTAGGCGACACCGACCTTGAGGTCGCCCTCGCCGCCGCCGCTGGCGCCGCCCGCGCTGCTGTCCTCGTCGCTGGCACAACCCGCAAGGGCCAGGCCGCCGGCCAGCAGCAGCGCCGCGACCTTCGTCATCCGCGCTCGGCGCAAGACGATCTCCTTTGCTGTGGGGAGATCCCTGCGCCGTGGCGGGGGGCCTCCCGGGGTGGGATTGCGCGTGCCGCGGCGGCCGCCTCGGGCGGCCTTCCGGAGGGGCACGCCCCCGGACGCTAATCCCGGCCACCGAGGGGCCTCCAACCTCTGGTCCGGACTGAGACCCGATCGTTGCGAACCCTGATTCCATCGGGCGCCGGACCTCCCGGGGACAGTGGTCACCGTCACCGGCGCATGACCTCGGGCGACATGGGACGACGGTGGCGGCTTGCGTCCGTCGCTCTCGCGGCGGCGCTCGTGGTCGGCCTCCCCTCCCCCGTCGTCCCGGCGCAGGCCGCACCCGGGGCCTGGACCTCGTCGTCGTCGCGGCCGACGGCCGACTCGGCCGCGCCTACGCCCACGGCGCCCCGCACGGGCCTGCCGCCCCGGGGCAGCGCCCCCGACGGCTCGACCGTGGGCGGGGAGCGGCTGCGCACGCGCGGCGTCGTCGTCCCCCCCCGACGCTCCCCCGCGACCCGACGGCATCACCGCCTCCGGCTGGCTGGTCGCCGACGCCGGAACCGGGGCGGTGCTGGGTGCGCGGGACCCGCACGGGCGCTACTACCCGGCGAGCACCCTCAGGACCCTGACCCTGCCCGCGCTGCTCCCCGGCTCGACCCGGCGCTCGTCGTCGAGGGATCGGTCGAGGACGAGGAGGTCGAGGGCAGCCGGGTAGGCCTGGTCGCCGGCGGGCGCTACCCCGTCCCGCTGCTGTTCACCGCGCTGATGCTGCAGTCGGGCAACGACGCGGCGTCGGCGCTCGCCCGTGCAGCCGGCGGGAGGGCGGCGACCCTCGCCCTCATGAACCGGACCGCCGCGGAGCTCGGCGCCTTCGACACCGTCGCCGGCAGCCCGTCGGGGCTGGACGTCGCCGGCCAGTCGACGTCGCCGCCGACATCCTGCGCACCCCGACGGCCGACATGCCGGCCGTCGACGGCCGCTTCCCCGGCTTCCAGATCCAGAACCAGAACCCGCTGCTGACCGGCTACCCGGGCAACCTCGGCGGCAAGACCGGGTTCACCGACGCCGCCCGGCATGCGTTCGTCACCGCCGCCGAGCGCGACGGCCGCCGGCTGGTGGTCAGCGTGCTCGACACCGAGAACGTCCCGCTGCGGACGGCCGACCAGGCCGCCCGGCTGCTCGACTGGGGCTTCGCCGTCCCGACGACCAGTGCCGGCGTCGGCCGGCTGGTCCGCCCCGCCGACCTCGTGGCGCCGACGACGACGGCCACCGGCACCGCTCCGCCGACCGTGCCCCCGGGCACGGCGGCCGCACCGGCGAGCGGCTCCCCGGTGGCCGACGGCGCGGGCCGGCCGTGGACGGCGGTCGCGCTGGCCGCGGTGGCGCTCGCCGCGGTCAGCGCGACGGGGCGCGCTCGTCATCGGGCAGGTCGGACTCCTCCGGTACCGGCGCCGGGGCGGCGCCCGCCAGCGCCGGGGAGCTGGCGGTCCAGGCGGCGGTGAAGAAGGCGAACCGGAAGACGATGTTGATCCACACCAGGATGCCGACGGCGCCGCCGAAGGCCGACGCGGTGACGCTCCCGGAGATCAGCGAGAGGTAGAGGTTGCCGATCAGCTTCATCACCTCGAACCCGACGGCGCCGAACAGCGCCCCGGGGAGCAGCCGCCGCAGCGGGTGCGGCGTCGAGGGAACCACCTTCAGCAGCCACAGGAAGACGACGGTGTCACCGAGGAACGCCAGCGCCAGGCCGGCCACGGTGGCGAGCACGGACAGCCCGGGCGCACCGTCGAGCCCGAGCACCTCCAGGAACCAGGACGTCGCCCACGTGGCCACCCCGGTCAGCCCCAGGCTGAGCAGGCCGACGACACCGAGGAGGAAGAGCGCCACGACGTCCTGGACGTTGTCCCTGAGGAACTCCGGCTCGTCGGCGTGCCCTTTCCAGATGCGCTCCATGCCGATGCGGAGCTTGTCCATCGCCCGCAGCCCGGCGTAGAGGAAGCCCACCAGCCCGATGACGCCGACCACCTCCGCCGAGCCGACGGCGCTCCGCAGGTCGTCGACGATCTCCCGGCCGGTGCTGCCGGGGAACGCATCCCGGATGGCGTCGTAGAGCTCGCGCTGGAGCAGCTCGTCGCCGGCCAGCACCAGGCCGATGACCGAGGCGACCAGGAGCAGCACGGGGAACAGCCCCAGGAAGGCGAAGTACGTGACCCCGGCGGCCATGAGGTCGCCCTGCGTCCGGCGGTAGCGGCCGCCGGCGCGGGCGAGGTGGTCGAACCGCCGGGACCGCCGGCGCGCGGCGTCGACCGTGCCCTCGATGCGGTCCCACGTCCGGGCCGGCCAGCCCTTCCTGGCCGGGGCGTTCCCGGAGCTCGCGGAACTCACCGCCCGAGTCTGGGCGATCTGCTCCCGCGGCGCGCTCTCAGCGCCCGGAACCGGTGAGGGGGTACTCGCGGGCGAGCGCCCAGCCGCCGCCGGCGACCTGCTCGAACTCGGTGAAGTGCTCCACCCGGAACTCGGCCGACAGCTCCTGGAGCCCGCTGTACGCCAGCTCGAGCATGTCGGCCGGCACGTCGTGGGCCACGGTGACGTGCGGGTGGTACGGAAAGGACAGCGACCGGGCCAGCGGACCCTGCCGGAGGTCGTTGGCCAGCATCTCGCAGTTGCCGATGCCGCGCGCCACGGTCACGAAGACGACGTCGGTGACCGGCATGAACGTGCCCGTGCCGGCCAGGTGCATGTCGAACGGCGGGTGCTCGGCGGCGACCGCGGCCAGGTGCTCGGCGATTGCGTCGCGCGAGGCGACCGGCACCTCGGTGGGCGGCAGCAGCGTGACGTGCGGGGGCACCAGCGCCGCCTGCGGGTCGCCCACCTTGGTGCGCCAGTCGACCAGCAGCGACGCCCAGGGCTCGGGCACCGGGACGATGACGCCCAGCACCGCGGTCTCGGGCGGCGTCGGCAGCCGGCCCACGAAGGTGTCGTCGTTCACGGGCGGAGCCCCGCCGGTGGCAGGAAACCGATCCGCTGGTGGACGGCCTCCAGCGTGGGGGCGGCCACCTCCCGGGCCCGCGCGGCCCCGGCGGCCAGCACCCGCTCCAGCTCCGCGGTGTCGGCCAGCAGCTCGTGGGTGCGCTGCTGGATCGGCGCCAGCGCCTCGGTGACGACCTCGGCGAGCTCCTTCTTCAGGTCGCCGTAGCCGCGTCCGGCGAAGTGCTGCTCCAGCTCCGCGGTGCTCTTCCCGGAGAACGCCGAGTGGATGGTGAGCAGGTTGGTGACGCCGGGCTTCCCGACCGGGTCGGCCACGACCTCGCGGCCGGTGTCGGTGACCGCCGAGCGGATCCTCTTGGCGGTGATCTTCGGGTCGTCGAGCAGGTTGATGCAGCCGGCCGGCGGAAGGCTCTTGCTCATCTTCTTGTCCGGCGACTGCAGGTCCAGCACCTTCGCCGTCCCCTGGACGATGAAGGGCTGCGGCAGCGTGAAGGTGGGGCCGAACCGGCCGTTGACCCGGGTCGCCAGGTCCCGAGTCAGCTCCAGGTGCTGGCGTTGGTCCTCGCCGACCGGCACCCGGTCGGCCTGGTAGAGCAGGATGTCGGCCGCCTGGAGCACCGGGTAGGTGAACAGGCCGACGCTGGTACCGCCGGTGCCCTGCCGCTGGCTCTTGTCCTTGAACTGCGTCATGCGGCTGGCCTCGCCGAACCCGGTGAGGCACTGCAGCACCCAGCCCAGCTGGGCGTGCTCGGGAACGTGGCTCTGCACGAACAGCGCGCTGCGGCCCGGGTCGACGCCGATGGCGATCAGCTGCGCGGCCGACACCAGGGTGCGACGGCGGAGCACCGCGGGGTCCTGCTCGACGGTGATCGCATGCAGGTCGACGACGCAGTAGAAGGCCTCGTGGTCGTCCTGGAGGGCGACCCACTGCCGCAGCGCACCCAGGAAGTTGCCGAGGTGGAAGGAGTCCGCCGTCGGCTGGATGCCGGACAGTACTCGGGGAAGAGCCACGTCGGCCATCAAACCAGCCGGGAGCGGCCTCCGTTCCGACCTCCCCCGTCCGCTGCGCCACCGACCGATCGGGGGGCTCGGTCGACGCAGGTCAGGACGGCGCCGCGGCGAGCGCGTCGTCGAGCGCGCCGAGGAACACGTCGTCCTCCTCGGGAGTGCCGACCGTGACCCGGATGCCCTCGCCGGCGAACGGCCGGGTGATCACCGCGCGGGCCTCCAACGCGGCCGCCAGCCCGAGCGCCCGCTCCCCCACCGGCAGCCACACGAAGTTGGCCTGGCTCCCGGCGACCTCGAGGCCCCGCGCGCGCAGCTCGCCGGTCAGCCGCTCCCGCTCGGTGACGACGGCGGCGCACCGGGCACGGACCTCGTCCTCGCTGGCCAGCGCCGCCACCCCGGCCGCCTGCGCGACCAGGCCCACGCTGAACGGCAGGTGCGTCCGGCGCACGGCCTCGGCGACCGACGGGTCCTCGGCCAGCAGGTAGCCGACCCGCAGCCCGGCCAGCCCCCATGCCTTCGAGAAGGTGCGGAGGACCGCGACGTTCGGCCGCCCACGCATCAGCTCGGCGCCGTCGGGGACCTCGGGGTCGGTGACGAACTCCCGGTAGGCCTCGTCGAGCACCACGAGCGTCTCCGCGGGCACCGCGTCGAGGAACCGCTCCAGCTGTGCCCGGCGGACCGCCGTGCCCGTGGGGTTGTTCGGGTTGCAGACGAACACCAGGCGGGTGGTGTCGTCGATCGCGGCGGCGAGGGCGTCCAGGTCGTGGGTGTCGGCGGGCCCCCCGGGCCGGCCGGGGGTCAGCGGCACCTGGATCGCGCGCGCACCGGCCACCCGGGCCAGCAGCGGGTACATCTCGAACGAGCGCCACGCGAAGGCCATCGCCGTGCCCGGGTCGTTGTAGGCCTGGGCCAGCTCCTGGCAGATCGCCACCGCACCGCAGCCGACGGCCACCTGCGCCGGGTCGACGTCGTACCGCTGCGCCAGGGCCCCGGTGAGGACGACGGCGCCGTTGTCGGGGTAGCGGTTGGTCTCGGTGACCGCCGCGGTCACCGCCTCGACGACGGCCGGCAGCGGCGGGAACGCGACCTCGTTGCTGGCCAGCTTCACCGCCCGCTCGACGCCGATCTCCCGGGCGAGGTCCGCCGGGTTGCGGCCGGGCTTGTAGGCCGGGAGCGACTGCACCGCCGGTCGGGCACTGACCACGAGATCCTCCACCTCCACGACCCTCCTCATAGGGTGGGCCCATGCGCGTACTCGTCGCCGGCGGAGCCGGCTACATCGGCAGCGTAGTGACGGCGGCCCTGCTGGCCGACGGTCACGAGGTCACCGTCCTCGACGACCTCTCGACCGGTCACGCGGACGCCGTGCCCGCCGGCGCCACGCTCGCCGAGGTCTCGCTGCACGACTCGGCGCCCGTGCTGGCCGAGTTCCGGCCGGAGGCGGTGCTGCACTTCGCGGCCAGGTCGCTGGTCGGCGTCTCCCAGCAGCAGCCCGAGGACTACTGGCACACCAACGTCGGCGGCTCGTTCGCCCTCCTCGAGGCGATGCGCGCCGCGGACTGCCGCCGGATCGTGTTCTCCTCCACCGCCGCCACCTACGGCGAGCCCGACCAGGTGCCGATCCGCGAGGACGCGCCCACCAGGCCGACCAACACCTACGGCGCCTCCAAGCTCGCCGTCGACCACATGCTCACCTCGTACGCCGTCGCGCACGGCTTCGCCGCGGTGAGCCTGCGGTACTTCAACGTCGCGGGCGCCGCCTACGGGCTGGGCGAGCGGCACGCCACCGAGACCCACCTCATCCCGATCGCCCTCCAGGTGGCGGCCGGGCAGCGGGGCTCGCTCACCGTCTACGGCGAGGACTACCCGACCCCCGACGGCACCTGCATCCGCGACTACGTCCACGTCGAGGACCTCTCCGACGCCCACCTGCTGGCCCTGCCCGCACCGGCCGCCGGGGAGCACCGGATCTACAACCTGGGCAACGGCACCGGCTTCTCCGTGCAGGAGGTCGTCGAGGCCGCCCGCGAGGTGACCGGGCACCCGATCCCGGTCACCGTCGGCGAGCGCCGGGCCGGCGACCCCGCCCAGCTGGTCGCCTCCAGCGACCGGATCCGCGCCGACCTGGGCTGGGCGCCGAAGCACACCGACCTGGTCGGCATCGTCCGGGACGCCTGGGAGGTCGCGCGGTCCCGCCGCTGAGAGAGCACCCCTCTGCCCCCACCGCTCGCATGCTCGCGGCGGGCCCCTGCAGAGGGGCCGTCAACCGGCGACGCCGTCCGGCTCGCCGTCGGGAGCCTCCGCCGGGGGCGGTGGGCCGACGAGCAGGCGGGCGATCCGCCGTCCGTCGAGCTCCAGCACCGACACCGCGCGGCCCTCGACCTCGATGGAGTCGCCGACCTCCGGCAGCCGGCCGAGCTCGGCCAGCACGTAGCCGGCCACCGTCTCGTACGGCCCCTCGGGCAGCTCCAGGCCGGTGGCCTCGGTGAAGTCGTCGAGGTTGAGCAGGCCGTCGACCTCGCGCGGGGCGCCGGGGGACTGGCGGTCCTCCGGGGCGACCTCGGCGTCGTACTCGTCGTAGATCTCCCCGATGACCTCCTCGATGAGGTCCTCGAGGGTGACGATGCCGTCGGTGCCGCCGTACTCGTCGACGACGATGGCCAGGTGCTGGTTGTCCCGGCGCATCTCGCTGAGCACCGTGAGGACGGCGGCGGTGCCGGGCAGCCGGGTGACCTCGCGGGCCAGGTCGCCGACGGTCGCGGCCCGTCCCGCCGGGTGGCTGGGCAGGAACAGGTCGCGGACGTGCACGAAGCCGACGACGTCATCCTGGTCACGGCCGACCACGGGGAACCGCGACCAGTTCGACTCGGCGACGTGCTTGGCGGCGCGGCTGGCGGTCATGGAGGCGTCGAGGAACTGCACCTCGGTCCGCGGCGTCATGACCTCGCGCACCTCGCGCTCGCCGGCGCGGAAGACCTCGTCGATCAGCCGCCGCTCGTCGCTGCTCAGCGACTCGTGCGCCGCCACCAGGTCGCGCAGCTCCTCCTGGCTGATCGACTCGCCGCTGGCCTTCGGGTCACCGCCGACCAGCCGCACGAGGCCGTTCGTGGACTTCGACAGCAGCCAGATGACCGGGCGGGAGAGCTTCGCGATCAGGTTGAGCGGCGCGGCGACGATGAGCGCGAAGCCCTCGGCGCGCTGCAGGGCCAGCCGCTTGGGCGTCAGCTCGCCGACGACCAGCGAGACGTAGCTGATCGCGATGGTGACCAGCACCAGCGCGAGCGTGCCGGCCAGGCCCTCGCTCACGCCGCGGCCCTGCATCCAGTCGGCCAGCGGGGCGGACAGGGTGCTGGCACCGAAGGCGGCCGAGAAGAAGCCGGCCAGGGTGACGCCCACCTGCACGGCGGCCAGGAACTGGTTCGGGTCCTTGAGCAGCTTCTGCACCGCCTGACCGCGGCGGCCACCCTGCTCGGCCATGGCCCGGACCTGCGACTCGCGCAGCGAGACCAGCGCGATCTCCGCTCCGGCGAAGACGCCGCCGAGCATGATGAAGGCGACGACCATGACGATGCTGAGCCAGACGTCGCTCACCGGCGGCGTGCTCCTCGGGTACTGGGTGCGGGCGGACGGGTCCATGATGCCTGGGTCCAGGCTGCCCGGCCGTCGCTGCCCACATGCCCGGGGACCTGCACGAGGCGGCGAACGCGCGCACCACCCGGGGCTACCGCTGACATTCGAACACAGTTAGTCTTCGATCAATAACAGATCGTGATTCTTTCTGAGGACCCGCATGCACCACCGGCCGTCCGGTCCCCCGCCGTCCGCCCGCCTGAGCGCTGCGCTCTGCCGGGCGGGGCTCCTGCTCTCCCGCTGGTCGCACCGGCACGCCCGCCGGATTGCCGTGGGCGCCGTCGTGACCCTGGCGGTCACCGCGGCCATGCTGGCAGTGCCGGTGGCCGGGCCGGCGGAGGCACCGTCGGTGTCCCTGGACGCGTCGTCGCGGTCCTCGGCGGCCGGATCCGCCACGGGGGGCCCGCCGTCCGCCGACTCCGCCGGAACCGCGAGCTCTCCTGGCTCGTCGGTGCCGGCGTCCCCGCCACCGTCGTCGGCCTTCCCCGTGGCGGGCGGCGGGCCGTCGACGACGAGCGCCGCCCCCGAGGAGCCGTCCTCCACGTCTCCGTCGGCACCGGAGAGCGATGCCGTCGCCCCGACGGGGACCGCGAGCACATCCGCGCCGACGGAGAAGGGCACCTCGGCGCCGACGGAGAAGGGCACCTCGGCGCCGTCGACGACGAGCGCCGCCCCCGCCGGGCCTCTCCCTACCACGGCGGCCGGCACCCGCACCCCCGGCAGCACCACGGCCGGCGCGACGTCGTCGGCGCCGGTGACCACCGCCCCCACGCTCGCGGGCCCCGACGCGGAGGGCCAGGTGCTCGCCCTGGTCAACGAGGAGCGCGCCCGTGCCGGGTGCGAGCCGCTGACCGTGGACGGGCAGCTGACCGCCGTCGCACGCGCCCACAGCGCGGACATGCGCGACCGCGGCTTCTTCCACCACGTGAACCCCAGCGGGCAGGACCCGTTCGCCCGCGCGTCGGCGGCCGCGATCACCGCGCGGGCGGAGAACATCGCCCGCGGCCAGCAGGACGCCGCCGCCGTCGTCCACTCGTGGATGGGCAGCCCCGGGCACCGGGCGAACATCCTCGACTGCCGGTCGCGCAGCCTCGGCGTCGGCCTCGCCACCGGCGCCGGCGGCCCCTGGTGGACCCAGCTCTTCGCCTGACCCGCCTGCCCTCGGCCCGGCCTGGTACGGAGCACGAGAGGTCTGGAGCGTGGTCCGGAGGCCTACTTCGCCGTACGAGGTGGCTCCAGCGCCGCACGCACGCGGGCCACCAGCCCGTCCGGGTCCCGCATGTCCGCGGCGGTCACGTGGATGACCGTCCACCCCGCGGCGACCAACCGGTTGAGCCGCCGCCGGTCCCGCGCGAACTGCCCGGGCGCGGCGTGCCAGGCGCCGTCGTACTCGACTGCGACCCGCTGATCCGGGAACGCCAGGTCGACGCGCGCGACGAAGTCGCCCCTGCCGTCCCGGACGGAGAACTGCGGCACCGGCGCCATGCCCGCGAGGGAGAGGAGCACGCGCAGCCTGCTCTCGGGCTGTGACTCGGCGAACGGGCAGGCCATGGCCACCGCGCGCTGCGCACGGCGGGCGCCACGAACGCTCCCCAGCTCGGCGGCCGCCGCCCGGAGCTCTCCGAGGCCGACGATCGCCCGGCCGACCAGCACATCCAGTGCCACGACTGCGTCCACCAGAGCCTCGGCGCGCGCGATGTCGAGCGCGGTGCGCAAGCCGCTGGTCACCCGCCGGCCCCGGTGGAGCAGCACGTCCGCCTCCGGTAACGGCATGCGACGGATCCGCAGGCCGGCCACCGGCCCGAAGCGGACGTCCGGCGGCACGGTCACCTCGACCGGTGTCCCTCGGTCGACCAGCTCCTGCGCGCCGAGCAGGTAGGCGGCCGTGCGACCGCTGAACACGGCTGGTGCGGGCACGAGCAGCAGCGCGCCCGTCACCTGGAGCGAGAAGTCCGACTCGAGCGATGCGTCGGCGTAGACCCCGCGGTACAGGCGCCGCCAGGCGGAGGAGCGCAGCGCGTCCTTCGTCAGGAGGCCAGCGGCGATGGCATCGGCCCCGCGGAACACCCGGTCGACGAGACGGTCCGGACGGCGAGGTGGCGGCACCCGGACAGGTTGCCCCGTCGGGCCCTTCCGGCGTGGGCGCCGTCCACAGGACCCTCGTGCGGGAAAGGAGGCGCCTGGCGCACGCCGCAGGACCCTCGTTCCCCGCACGAGGCGGGGTGTGCGGGGGCCGGAACGCGCAGCGGCCCCCTCGCCCGGAGGCGAGGGGGCCGCTGTGCGCGTCAGCCGAGCGTCACGCCATGGCCTTCTGCAGGTTGGTGTCGATGGCCGCCAGGAAGTCCTGGGTGTTCAGCCACGGCTGGTCCTTGGAGATCAGCAGCGCGAGGTCCTTGGTCATCTGGCCGCTCTCGACGGTGTCGATGCAGACCTTCTCCAGGGTCTCGGCGAAGCGGGTCACCTCGGGGGTGCCGTCCAGCTTGCCGCGGTGGGCCAGGCCCCGGGTCCAGGCGAAGATCGACGCGATCGGGTTCGTCGACGTCTGCTCGCCCTTCTGGTGCTGCCGGAAGTGGCGGGTCACCGTGCCGTGGGCGGCCTCGGCCTCGACCGTGCGGCCGTCCGGGGTCGCGAGCACCGACGTCATGAGGCCCAGCGAGCCGAAGCCCTGCGCCACGGTGTCGGACTGCACGTCTCCGTCGTAGTTCTTGCAGGCCCAGACGTAGCCGCCCTCCCACTTGAGCGAGGCGGCGACCATGTCGTCGATCAGCCGGTGCTCGTAGGTGATGCCGGCCGCGTCGAACTTCTCCTTGAACTCGGCCTGGAAGACCTCCTCGAACAGGTCCTTGAACCGGCCGTCGTAGGCCTTGAGGATCGTGTTCTTCGTCGAGAGGTAGACCGGGTAGCCGCGGTCGAGCCCGTAGTTCAGCGAGGCGCGGGCGAAGTCGCGGATCGAGTCATCGAGGTTGTACATCGCCATCGCGACGCCGCCGCCAGGCGACTGGAAGACCTCGTGCTCGATGGGCGCCGAGCCGTCCGCCGGCTGGAAGCTGATCGTCAACGTCCCCTCGCCGGGGAACCTGAAGTCGGTGGCGCGGTACTGGTCACCGAAGGCGTGACGGCCGACGATGATCGGCTTGGTCCAGCCCGGCACGAGGCGCGGCACGTTCTGCATGATGATCGGCTCGCGGAAGATCACGCCGCCGAGGATGTTGCGGATCGTCCCGTTCGGGGACCGCCACATCTTCTTGAGCCCGAACTCCTCGACCCGCGCCTCGTCGGGCGTGATGGTCGCGCACTTGACGCCGACGCCGTGCTTCTTGATCGCGTTGGCGGAGTCGACGGTCACCTGGTCGTCGGTGGCGTCGCGGTGCTCGATGCCGAGGTCGTAGTACTCGAGGTTGACGTCGAGGTACGGGAGGATCAGCTGGTCCTTGATGAACTGCCAGATGATCCGGGTCATCTCGTCGCCGTCGAGCTCGACGACGGTGCCCTCGACCTTGATCTTGCTCACAGGTTCTCCTTGTGCAGTCATGGCCCCACTGCCCCCCGCCGCCGCGAGCTTGCGAGCGGTGGGGGCAGTGGGGTCCTTCTTCAGAGCTGGGCCACGTCGGCCTGCTTGGCGCGCACCGCTTCGGCCGCCTCGTGCAGGCCCGCCCGTTCGGTCTCCGACAGGTCGCTCTCGACGACGCGCTTCGCGCCCCCGCGGCCGATCTCGGCCTCCACCCCCAGGTACACCCCGGAGATGCCGTACTCGCCGTCGACCCACGTGCACACCGGCATCACTGCGCCGGAGTCCTCCATGACCGCGCGGGCCATGCGGGCAGCCGCAGCGGAAGGAGCGTAGTAGGCCGATCCGGTCTTGAGCAGGGCGACCACCTCGGCGCCACCGTTCCGGGTGCGCTGCACGAGGTGCTCGATGCGGTCGGCGGGGAGCACGTCGGCCAGCGGCTTGCCGTCCACGGTGCAGCGCGAGGGCACCGGCACCATCGTGTCGCCGTGCGAGCCGAGGGTCAGCGTCCGCACCGAGGCGACGGGGACCCCGAGCTCCTCGGCGACGAAGTTGGTGAAGCGCGCGGTGTCGAGCATGCCCGCCTGGCCCATCACGCGCTGGTGCGGGAAGCCGGTGGCCAGCTGCGCCAACGCGGTCATCTCGTCGAGCGGGTTGGAGACGACGATGACGACGGCGTCGGGCGACGTGCGGGCGATGTTCTCGGAGACGTCGCGGACGATCTTCGCGTTCGTCTCGATCAGGTCCATGCGGCTCATGCCCGGCTTCCGCGGCAGGCCGGCGGTGACGACGACGACGTCCGAGCCCTCGGTGCCCTCGTAGGAGCCGCCGCCGACCCCCAGCACCCGGGTCTCGAACCCCTCGATGGGACGTGACTGGTTCATGTCCAGCGCGAGCCCCTCGGGCTTGCCCTCCACGATGTCGGTGAGCACGACGGTCTCGAAGATGTCGTACTCGGCCAGGCGGAGTGCGGTGGTGGAGCCGTAGAACCCGGCACCGACCACGGTGACCTTCCCGTTCCTGGGCTGCTTCGCCATGGCCGTCAACCTAGCGCTGGTCGGCGCCTCGTGCCGCCCCGGGTGAGCCTCACGTGCCCGGGATGGTCAGCGCGACGGCGGTGAGCGTGATCCCGACGCAGGCGAGGAGAACCACGTCGACCCCCCGGCTGCGCACGGCGAGGAAGCCCACCCGGCGCACCGGAAGGAGCAGGCGCAGCAGCGCCGCCCCGACCATCGCCAGCCCGACCACGACCAGCCCCCACCGCCAGTGCTCGAACGTGACCAGCAGCAGCCCGGCGGCCACCACGACCAGGACCGCCAGCAGCGGCAGCTGCCTGACCAGCCCCGCGAGGAAGGGCCGGCGGACGTGGAGCGGCGGGCGCGTCACGGTCAGGCCGAGAGCGCCTCGGCTGCCGCGGCCTGCTCGGCGGCGAGCACCACGTTCTGCAGGAGCATCGCGCGGGTCATCGGGCCGACGCCCCCGGGGTTCGGCGCCACGTGCCCGGCGACGTCGACGACGTCCCGGGCGACGTCACCGGCGATCTTCCCGTCGACCCGGCTGACGCCCACGTCGAGGACGGCGGCACCGGGCTTCACCATGTCGGCCGTGATCAGGCCGGGCACCCCGGCGGCGGCGACGACGACATCGGCGGCGCGCACGTGCGCCGCCAGGTCGCGGGTGCCGGTGTGGCACAGGGTGACCGTGGCGTTCTCCGACCGGCGGGTGAGCAGCAGTCCCAGGGGGCGGCCCACGGTGATGCCCCGGCCGATGACGACGACCTCCGCGCCGGCGATCGGCACCTCGTAGCGGCGCAGCAGCTCCACGATGCCGACCGGGGTGCAGGGCAGCGGGCCGGGCACGTTGAGCACGAGCCGACCGAGGTTGACCGGGTGCAGCCCGTCGGCGTCCTTGGCCGGGTCCATCGCCTCGAGGATCGTGCTCTCCTCGATCCCCTGCGGCAGCGGCAGCTGGACGATGTACCCGGTGCACGCGGGGTCGGCGTTGAGCTCCGCCACCACGGCGAGCACGTCGGCCTCGGTGGCGGTCGCCGGCAGCTCGCGCTGGATGCTGGCGATGCCCACCTGGGCGCAGTCGGAGTGCTTGGCGTTGACGTACCACCGGCTGCCGGGGTCGTCACCCACCAGCAGGGTGCCGAGACCGGGCCGGTGACCGGCCGCGGTGAGAGCGGCCACCCGCTCGGTGAGCTCGGCGCGGATCGCTGCCGCGGTGGCCTTGCCGTCCAGAGTCGTCGCGGGCACGCCGACAGTCTGCCGGAGAGGGTCCCGCGGTGGACGCCGCGGCCCTAGTGTCGGACTGGCGGGGCGCCGGTGCCCCGCCGACATCCGGAGGTGCGCGATGGCCCGGCGCGACCAGACCCCGACCGGCGCGACGTCCCTGGGAGCCGACCAGGGGCCGACGACGCCGGCGTACTCCGACCGGCCGGTGGCCTTCCGCGGGCCCGAGAGCCTGGGCGGCCTGCTGCTCATCCTCGCCGGGATCGCCGCCGCGGTGAGCCTGCCGCTGGACTGGCTGCGCGACCGCGACGACAGCGGCTGGAGCCTGGTCCGCGACGCGTTCGGCGACCTCGGGGAGATCGTCGACGACGGCGGTTGGCAGCCCCTGGCCATCGTGCTCGGCGGCGGCCTGCTGCTCATCCTGGGCATCGTGCTGTGGCTCCCGGCCCGCAGTCACCGGTTCGTCGGGTTCGTCGCCCTGGTGGTCAGCGGCGTCGTCACGGCCGCCGTCCTCGTGCCGCTGGTGGACGCCGGCTTCGACCTCGGCTTCTTCGGGCCCGGGTTCTGGTGCGGCATCGCCGTCGCCGTCCTGGGGCTGCTCGGCTCGCTGAAGGCGGTTCTGACGGGCCCGCGCTACCCCCGTTAGCTCACGACACGAGCGCGCCGTGGGCGGCGGCGAACTGCACCGACTGCGCCAGGTCGATCCGGACGCCGGTGAGGTCGAAGGCGCGCCAGTTGATCCCGTCGGTCGACGCACCGCGCAGGTCGGTGCCGCGCAGCCTGGCGCCCTGCAGCCGGGCGCGGTCGAGGACGGCGCGGGTGAGGTCGCACTCGCGGAGGTCGGCGTCGGTGAGATCGGCCTCGCGGAACCGCTGACCGGACAGGTCGAGGCCGGAGAGGTCCGCGCCCCGCAGCGCGGTGTAGCTCCAGTCGCACTCCGTCGCGGTCATCGGGCGCAGGTGCGCGCCCGGGAACAGCGAGCCGGTGAGCTTGCAGCCGTCCCAGACGACGTCGATCAGCGTGGCCCGGTCGAACCGGCAGGAGAGGAAGGCCGAGCCGACGTGCCGGGAACCGGCCATCCGCACCCCGGTCAGCACGCACTCCTCGAACACGCAGCGGCGCG
Source organism: Blastococcus sp. HT6-30 (assembly GCF_039729015.1). Lineage (NCBI taxonomy): Bacteria > Bacillati > Actinomycetota > Actinomycetes > Geodermatophilales > Geodermatophilaceae > Blastococcus > Blastococcus sp. HT6-30. The sequence goes on from NZ_CP155792.1 coordinate 3,078,009, forward strand.
TGACGAGCTCCTCCAGCCCGGCGTCGTGGAACCGGCACCGGGTGAAGGTGACGCCCTCGAGCTCGGCGCCCCACCAGTCGACCCGCGCGAAGTCCTCCCCCTCCACGACGGTGCCCGCCTCGGGCGGGCCGACGTGCGGTCGGCCCCCTCGCAGGGAGCCGCTCCGAGCCCGCGAGGTGCGGGGGGCGAGGGGGTCCTTCATCAGTGCGCGAAGTGGCGGGTGCCGGTCAGGTACAGCGGCACGCCGGCCGCCGCGGCCGCGGCGACGACCTCCTCGTCCCGCACCGACCCACCCGGCTGGACGACGGCGCGCACACCGGCGTCGAGCAGCACCTGCAGGCCGTCGGCGAACGGGAAGAACGCATCGGACGCCGCGACGGCACCCGCGGCCCGCTCCCCCGCCCGCGCGACGGCCAGGCGCGCCGAGTCGACCCGGTTGACCTGCCCCATGCCGACGCCGACCGTGGCCCGGTCGTGGGCCAGCAGGATCGCGTTGCTCTTGACCGCGCGCACCGCCCGCCAGGCGAACACCAGGTCGTCGAGGCCGGCGGCGTCCAGCGGCTCACCGGCGGCCAGCGTCCAGGTGGTGGGGTCATCGCCCGCGGCGTCGATGCGGTCGCGGGTCTGCAGCAGCAGCCCGCCGCCGATCGGGCGCAGCTCGACGCCGGCCTCGGGCAGGTGCGGCAGCCGCAGCAGCCGGATGTTCTTCTTCCCGGTCAGCACCGCGACGGCGTCGTCGGTGAACGAGGGGGCGACGACGACCTCGGTGAAGACCTCGGCGACCTGCTCGGCCATGGTGAGGTCGACCTCGCGGTTGGCGGCGATCACGCCGCCGAAGGCCGACACCGGATCGCAGGCGTGCGCCTTGCGGTGCGCGGCGGCGATGTCCGCGCCGACGGCGATGCCGCAGGGGTTGGCGTGCTTGATGATCGCCACGCAGGGCTCGTCGTGGTCGTGGGCGGCGCGCCAGGCGGCGTCGGTGTCGACGTAGTTGTTGTAGGACATCTGCTTACCGTGCAGCTGCTCCGCGTGCGCGAGCCCCGGCCGGTCGGAGCGGTAGAGCGCCGCCGCCTGGTGCGGGTTCTCGCCGTAGCGCAGCACGTCGGCGCGCTCCCAGTTCCCGCCGACCCACGCCGGGAAGCCGGTCTCGTCGTCGGGGGCGAGCACGCTGCCCATCCACGAGGCGACGGCGACGTCGTAGGAGGCGGTGTGCCGGAACGCGGCGGCCGCGAGCCGCTGCCGCTCGGCCAGGGTGAAGCCGCCGGCGGAGACCGCGGTGAGCACGTCGCCGTAGCGCGCCGGGTCGACGACGACGGCGACCGACGGGTGGTTCTTGGCCGCGGCCCGCACCATCGCCGGGCCGCCGATGTCGATCTGCTCGACGCACTCGTCCGGGGCGGCGCCCGAGGCGACGGTCTCGGTGAACGGGTAGAGGTTCACGACGACGAGGTCGAACGGCGCGACGCCGAGCTCCTCCAGCTGCGCGACGTGCTCGGGCCTGCGCCGGTCGGCGAGGATCCCGGCGTGCACCGCGGGATGCAGCGTCTTGACCCGGCCGTCGAGGCACTCGGGGAAGCCGGTGACCTGCTCGACGGGGGTCACGGGCACCCCGGCCTCGGCGATCCGCCGCGCGGTCGCGCCGGTGCTCACCAGCTCGACACCGGCGGCGGCCAGCCCGGCGGCCAGCTCCTCGATGCCGGTCTTGTCGTACACGCCCAGCAGGGCGCGGCGGATCGGGGTTCGGTCGCTCATCAGGGGCTCTTCCTCGTCCGGGGCGGGCTGGTCGGGGGTGGGGTGACGAACGCCGCCACCGTCTCCACCAGGAGCTCGCGCTCCACGTCCTTGATCCGTTCGTGCAGGCGCACCTCGTCGTCGCCGGGCAGCACCGGCACCTCGCGCTGGGCCAGCACGGGCCCGGTGTCGACACCGGCGTCGACCAGGTGCACGGTCGATCCGGTCGTGGGCACTCCGGCCGCCAGCGCGTCGCGCACCGCGTGGGCGCCGGGGAACGCCGGCAGCAGCGCCGGGTGGGTGTTGATCAGCCGGCCCTCGCACCCGGCGAGCACCGCCGGCCCGACGATCTTCATGAACCCGGCGGAGACGACGAGGTCGGGTGCGAAACCGGCGATCCGGTCGGCCAGCGCGCGGTCCCAGGCGGCGCGGTCGGGGTGGTCCCCGAGCGCGCACACGAATGTGGGCAGCTCTCGCCGGCGGGCGTGCGCCAGCCCGGGAGCGTCGCGGTCGGCGCCGACGGCGACGACCTCGGCCGGGTAGGCCGGGTCGTCGGTGGCCTCCAGGAGGGCCGCGCAGAGCGAGCCCGCGCCCGACAGCAGCACGACGATCCGGGCCCGCTGGGGAGGCTCGTCGGCGGGCACGGTCCCGACCCTATAAGGAGCCCCTCGACCGGTCCCCTCGCAGGGGACCGCCGCGAGCGCGCGAGCCGAGGGGGGCCAGGGGGTCCTCTGTCAGCCCAGCGCCCGCCAGCGGGTGACCGCGCCCGCCACCGCCGCGGCGATCCCGGCCTGGGCCGCGATCGCGATGCCCGTGGCCACCGGCGGGGCGCCGACCACCGCGAGGGCGCCGTCGCCGAGCGAGCCACCGGCGAACCAGGCCAGCACCCCGGCGACGACGCCGAGCAGCGAACCCGCCAGCAGGCCGGCGAGCCCGGCGACCACCGAGCCGCCGTCGCGGTCGCCCAACCACCGGCCGAGCGCCACCCCGGCCACCAGGCCGGCCGCGGCGGGGATCGCCTGGGAGACGAAGGCGATCAACGGCACGGCCTGGGTGTCCGGCAGCGCCGCCAGGAACGGCAGCGCAGGCACCGCGCCCAGCGTCACGCCGTGCACCGAGACGAGCGTGCCGCTGCCCACGGAGAAGCCGGGGCCGGCCGCCAGGCCGAGGACGGCGACGCCCGCGTTGGGCAGGTACAGCGCCCCCAGGCCCAGCAGCCCGACGGCGCCTGCGCCGGCGCCGCCGAGCGAGCCCGACAGCGCCGCGTAGCCGCTCGCATCGCTCGCCAGCGCCACCGCGACGACGACCAGGCAGAGCGCGAGCGCGGTCAGCAGACCGGCCAGCACCCCGCGGAGAACGGGTCGCATGACACCCGGCAGGCGGTCCAGCGCGGCGTCGGCCAGCCCGGACTCCCGGCCGGCGCCCCAGCCGACGGCGACCAGGGCCAGCGCCGGGGGGAGCAGCAGGGTGCGCAGCCACCCGGTGCCGGCGGCGTCGTCGTCCACGACGAGCGCGAGCAGCCAGGTGAGCGCCACGTGCAGGGCGACGACCAGCGTTGCCGAGCGGATGACGTCCGGGGCCGCGGCGTCGTCGTCGAGCGCCCGGACGGCCACCCGCCCGGCCCAGGACAGCCCATGGGCCACCAGGAGCGTCAGGAGGAGCGGTGCGAGGACCAGCGGCCCGGACGACAGCAGCAGCTCGGCGCCGTGGGCCAGCAACCAGAGCCGGGCACCGAGCGTCGCCGAGGCGGCCACCGACATGCCGCCGCCGGGGTCGAGCAACTGCACGACGACGAGGGCCAGGCCGAGGCCCACCAGGCCGCAGACCGTGACGGCGGCCGTCGCGACGGCGGCGAGGACCGCGGACGGAGCGGATCGTGCGGCCGACCCGGCGTCCCGCCGGGCGGGCAGGCGTGCGAGCAGCGGGACCACCCCTCCACTCTCGCAAGCCGCTCCGGCGGATGGGTGGCGCACTCGCCGGAGCCGACCGTCCCGGGTGGCGACGCCGGGACGCCGGTCAGCTATCCGTGCCCGGACGTTCGCTGTGCGTAGCCCCCGGATCGTCCCCGGAGGCGGTCGAGCCACCGGGAGCCGTGCCGGGACCGCCGGCCTGGCCCGGTCCGGACGGAGGCGGCGTCGGCCACCACGGCGACGGGTAGCCGGAACCCGGCTGCCCCGGGTGACCCTGCTGCGGGAACTGCCCCGGTGCCTGCGCGTAGGGCGGCACCGCCCCGTAGGAGTAGGGCTGCCCCTGGGCCGGCCAGTAGCCGCCACCCGGCGGGGCGCTCGGCCGGGCCGGGCGGTCGCGCATCTCCCGCCGCAGGGCGAGCGCCGCCACCGTGGTGATGCTCGCGGCGGTCAGGAAGCCCAGCAGCGCCCAGAACGAGAAGGCGTAGCGCAGGGTGTCCAGCCACGCGAAGAGCGTCAGCACCAGGGCGAGCCCGGCCATGGCCACCGTCAGCCCGGCACGGGGGAAGGTCACCGTCATGCGCACGAACGCCGGCAGCACCGCCCAGGTGGTGGCCAGGAGCAGCAGCACGAAGGCCGAGCGCACCATGCCGTCCTCCAGGCCGCTGAAGCTGACGCCGAAGGTGGTGTCGCCGAACCGCCACCAGGGCAGGAGCCCGACGATCAGGAACAGCAGGGTCCCCCCGGCGACGGCCCAGTCGCTCCAGGTCAGCCGCTTGGGGTCGAACGAGAACTCGGCTCCGCCACCGGGCCGCCGGCCGCCCGGGTGCCCGGGGACCCCGTAGGGCGGTCCGTAGCCCGGCGCACCGTACGGCGGCTGGCCGTAGGGGGGCCCGTAGGCGGGCCGGCCGTACGGCGGCTGCCCGTATGCAGGCCCGTATCCGGGCAGGCCGTACGGCGGCTGGCCGTAGGGCGGCTGTCCATAGGGCGGCTGCGGGTACTGCTGGCCGTACTGGGGAGGCCCGTACTGACCCTGCCCGTACTGCGGTTGCCCGTAGCCGGGGTGCCCCGGGGGCTGGCCCGGCCCCTGCCCCGACTGCCCGTAGGGCTGCTGGTCGTGCTCTGGGGCGGTGTGCCGCGGACCGGGCCCCTGCTGTTCCGGAGGTGGGGCCCCCTGCCCGGCGGGCGGCTGACCGCCCTCCGGCGGCTGCGGGGGCTGGCTGGCGGTCACTGGGATCTCCTCCGGAGCAGATCAGGGGCGCCACGATCGTGGCGGTCACGGTCGTCGCGCCGCAATGGTGGGCCACCGGCCGGCGCCGCTCGGGAACGGCACGGCCCGGCGACCGCGGAGCGCGGTCGCCGGGCCGTAGGGGACCACACCTCTCCCCACGCCTCGCAGGCTCGGCGCGGGCCCCTGGAGGAAGGCCTAGGAGCCGACGATCTCCCGCATGAGCTGAGCGGTCTCCGACGGGGTCTTGCCCACGCGCACGCCGGCGGCCTCGAGGGCCTCCTTCTTGGCCTGTGCGGTGCCGGCCGAGCCGGAGACGATGGCGCCGGCGTGGCCCATCGTCTTGCCCTCGGGGGCGGTGAAGCCCGCGACGTAGCCGACGACCGGCTTGGTGACGTTGGCCTTGATGTAGTCGGCGGCGCGCTCCTCGGCGTCGCCACCGATCTCACCGATCATGACGATGGCCTCGGTCTCCGGATCGTCCTGGAACGCCTGGAGCGCATCGATGTGCGTGGTACCGATGACCGGGTCGCCACCGATGCCGATCGCGGTGGAGAAACCGATGTCCCGGAGCTCGTACATCATCTGGTAGGTCAGCGTGCCGGACTTCGACACCAGGCCGATCCTGCCCTGCTTGGTGATGTTCGCCGGGATGATGCCGGCGTTGCTGCGCCCGGGGCTGATCAGACCGGGGCAGTTCGGGCCGATGATGCGCGTGGAGCCGCCCTGGGCGTGCGCCCAGAAGTAGGTCGAGTCGTGCACCGGGATGCCCTCGGTGATGACGACGGCGAGGCCGATTGCGGCGTCGACCGCCTCGATGACGGCGGCCTTGGCGAACGGCGGCGGCACGAAGATGACGCTGACGTCGGCGCCGGTCTCCTTCATGGCCTCGGCGACGCCGCCGAAGACCGGGACGCTCGCACCGTCGAAGTCGACGCTGGTGCCGGCCTTGCGGGGGTTGACGCCGCCGACGATCGCGGTGCCGGAGGCGAGCATGCGAGAAGTGTGCTTGCTCCCCTCGGAGCCGGTCATGCCCTGGACGATGACCTTGCTGTTCTCGTTGAGGAAGATCGACATCTGTCTGGTGTCCTGTCTCGGGAGTGGACGGGGCGGCCCCTTCCAGGGCCCGGCCCGAGCCTGCGAGGGGTGGGGAGGAAGGGGATCCTTGCTCAGGCGGCGAGCTCGGCGGCCCGGCGCGCGGCGCCGTCCATCGTGTCGACCACGGTCACCAGCGGGTGGTTGGCCTCGGCGAGGATCCGCCGGCCCTCGTCGACGTTGTTGCCGTCGAGGCGGACGACCAGGGGCTTGGTGGCCTCGTCGCCGAGGATGCTCAGCGCGGAGACGATGCCGTTGGCAACGGCGTCGCAGGCGGTGATGCCCCCGAAGACGTTGACGAACACGCTCTTGACGGCGGGGTCGGAGAGGATGATCTCCAGACCGTTGGCCATCACCTCGGCCGAGGCACCGCCACCGATGTCGAGGAAGTTGGCGGGCTTGACGCCCCCGAACTCCTCGCCGGCGTAGGCGACGACGTCCAGGGTGCTCATGACCAGGCCGGCACCGTTGCCGATGATCCCGACCTCCCCCTCGAGCTTGACGTAGTTGAGGTCCTTCTCCTTGGCGCGCGCCTCGAGCGGGTCGGCGGCGGCGGCGTCCTCGAGCGCGGCGTGCTCGGGGTGCCGGAAGCCGGCGTTCTCGTCGAGGGTCACCTTGGCGTCGAGCGCGAGGACGGTGCCGTCGGGCGCCTTGGCCAGCGGGTTGACCTCGACCAGGGTGGCGTCCTCCTTGCTGAACACGTCCCACAGCTGAACGGCGATCGCGATGACCTGGTCCCGCACCTCGGCGGCGAAGCCGGCGGCGTCCACGATCTCGGCGGCCTTGGCGGTGTCGACGCCCTTGCTGGCGTCGATCGGGATGCGCGCCAGGGCCTCGGGGCGCTCGACGGCGAGCTGCTCGATCTCCACGCCGCCCTCGACGCTGGCCATGGCGAGGAACGTCCGGTTGGAACGGTCGAGCAGGTAGGAGAAGTAGTACTCCTCCGCGATGTCGCTGGCCTGGGCGACCATCACGCGGTGCGTGATGTGGCCCTTGATGTCCAGCCCGAGGATGTCCTGGGCGCGCGCCTTGGCGTCCTCGGCGGTGTCGGCGAGCTTGACGCCACCCGCCTTGCCTCGGCCGCCGGTCTTCACCTGCGCCTTGACGACGACGGTCTGCCCGATCTCGCGGGCGATCGCCTCCGCCTGCTCGGGCGTCTCGGCGACCCCGCCGGGGAGCACGGGGACACCGTGCGAGGCCAACAGGTCACGGGCCTGGTACTCGAAGAGATCCACGAACAGGGACCGTAGCCCGCTCGCAACCGGACCGCTGCCCCGGGCATGGGAGGGGTGCGCTCCGCGTGGGGTGCATCACACCCAGTCCCACCCGATCGCAGGAGGAACCGCGGCCCGCCGCGAGTTCAGGCGCCGGCGGGTTCGCCCACGTGGGTGCGCACCCAGTCGACGATGTCCGTGGTGGTGGCACCGGGGGTGAAGATGCCCGTGACGCCGAGCCGCTCCAGCTCGGGCACGTCCTCCTCCGGGATGATCCCGCCGCCGAAGACCACGACGTCGTCGACCCCGCGCTCGCGCAGCAGTTCGGTCAACCGGGCGAACAGGGTCATGTGCGCCCCGGAGAGCACGGACAGCCCCACTGCGTCGGCGTCCTCCTGCACGACCGTCTCCACGATCTGCTCCGGCGTCTGGTGCAGTCCCGTGTAGACGACCTCCATCCCCGCGTCGCGCAGCGCCCGCGCGACCACCTTCGCGCCGCGGTCGTGCCCGTCGAGGCCCGGCTTGGCGATGACCACCCGGATGCGTTCGTCCACCACGGGAGGCAGCTTAGGAGCTGCGCCCCCAGAAGGTGATGTCGGTCACGTCGCCGACCGGCGCGCCCGCCACGCGACGACGGTCAGGCCGAGCATGGCCAGCCCGACCACGACCAGGCCGGCGCCCGGGACCGTCCAGACCAGCTCGTCCGACGAGACGGCGTCGCGGAGCCCGCCGAGCCCGGCGCCGAGCACGGTGACGGCGACGGCGAGCAACCCGCCGACCGCGCCCAGCCGCGGGCGCAGCGAGGGCGCCACGGCCGAGCACAGCAGCAGCGTCCCGGCCAGGAGCAGGCCACCGAGCAGGGCCAGGCCCGGCCGCTCGAGGAGCGCCTGCGGGCCCTCGCGGGTCACCACGACCTCCAGGCCCGTCGCCGGATCGGTCCGCAGCTCGTCGGGCACATCGGCGGCCGGGAGCGCGAGGCACAGGAGGGCGGCGACCCCGAGGACCACCGCCGCGCCGGCCAGCAGCGAGCGGATCGGGTCCAGGGCACCCCGGTCCTCCATCACGGTCCGCCCCCACGCCGCCATGCCGACGCCACCGGCCAGCACCGTGAGGACCAGCGCGACGACACCCAGCACCCAGCCCGCCCCCACCTGGACGCTGCTGGTCAGGACCCGCTCCCCCGCCAGGACCTCGATCCCGGGGCGGGAGGTCGAGCTGCTGCCCCGGTAGATCTCGATGAGCAGCTCGCCCACCGCGAGCGCCCCCGCGACGGCGCTGTAGGCCAGGCCGAGCTTGGGCACCGCGCGCTGCAGAAGGGTCACTCCGATCGCCACGTGCACGGTCGGGACCAGGAAGGCGACCAGCGCGTCGCCGAACCCCCGGACGTGGCGCAGCTCCTCGCCTCCGACCACCAGGTACGTGGGCAGTGCGGCGGCGGCGCCGGCGAGGCCTGCCAGCACGAGCAGCAGGCCGCAGATCCGGACCGCAGGCGGCACGGTCCCGACCACCAGCCGGTCCCCCACCACCGCCGGCGCCGGGCGCGGGGACGCGCTCCGGGCAGCCCGGCGGGCGGTGGCCCCGGTGCGATCGGTCCGGGTCCGGTCGTCGCGGGTGGACACGCTTCCCCCTTCGGCTGTGTGGTCACGAACAGGACTCGATCGGCGCGGGGACGGTGACGTTCATGTGACGACCGACACACCTCGGCATTACCGTCGAGTGAACTGAGCACACAACGTGCACCGCCACCGGCGGGACGGCAGGAGGACCAGCTCCGCCGGTGGGTTCGACGGGGAGGGCAGCCATGCGCCCATCGAGCGATCTGGACTCCGGTCCAGGGTGGCACACCGAGGTCGCACCACGGGGGCTGCGCGCACTCTGCTCGCCGGCCACGCTGACCGGCGGTCTGACCGAGCTGGCCTGGGTGGGCGCGCACGTCCTCATGTACCCGCTGGGCGCCCGCATGGAGCAGCTGCGCCCCGATTCCCGCTGGCGGACCGGCGAGCAGCCGGCCGCGGTGCGTGCCCTCTTCGCCGCCGACCCGTTGGCCGCCCGCACCCCCGTCCTGCTGGTCCACGGGCTGGTCGACAACCGCTCCGTCTTCGCCGTCATGCGGCGCAGCCTGCGCCGGCGCGGCTTCGCCTCCGTCTGCTCCTGGAACTACAGCCCGTTCCTCACCGACATCGCCCGGGGCGCCGCCGACCTCGGCCGGCACATCGAGCGGATCTGCGAGCAGACCGGACACGACCGGGTGCACGTCGTGGGCCACAGCCTCGGCGGGCTGATCGCCCGCTACCACGTGCAGCGGCAGGGCGGTGACCGGCGGATCGACTCGCTGGTCACGCTCGGCACCCCGCACCAGGGCTCGATCCTGGCGCACGTGCTGCCCACCCCGCTGGTGCGCCAGCTCCGCCCCGGGTCCCCGGTGCTGCAGGAGCTGGAGGAGCCGGCGCCGGGGTGCCGCACGCGGATCACCGCCGTCTACAGCGACCTCGACCAGATGGTGCTGCCCACGCACTCGGGCCGCTGCGAGCACCCCGATCTCGACACCCGCAACGTGCTCGTCCGCGGCGTCGGGCACATGTCGCTGCCCATGCACCGGGGAGTGCTCGACGAGGTCGCCACCACCCTCGCCGGCGTCCGCGAGGCAGCAGCCCAGCACCACCCTGTCGCCGCCGTCGCCTGAACGGGGCGCGCGGACGCCGCCGCCTCGGTGCTGAAAGACAACCGGGTCGACTCGGCGACTTCACGACGTGCGTCCATCGCGACACGCAGCGTTCGGTGCTTGGTCGGGTCCTGACGCATCGTTACGGTTCGATCACGGCGCCGGGTCACCGGCGGACGTCGCTCCCGCGGCGTCCTCGCCGTCGTCGCTCCCCCGACGATCGCCCCCGGCGCTCGCCGGGCCAGGTCGTCCGGGAAGGTTCGCCGTGTCTCGCAGCAGTGCACAGGTGCTGGAGAAGCCGGCTCCGGGGCTCGCCCTCGTGCCCAGGCCCCGGACCGCCCCCGAGGACGTCGCTCCGGCGCCCGCCGCCCGGACCGACGCGGTTCCTGCACCCGTCGAGCCCGCTCCCCGCCGGCGGCTTCCGCAGCCCCCGGGCCGCCGGGCCAACATGTGGCTGGCCGCCCTCGTCGCCGGCGCGGTGCTCGCCGGCATCCCCGCCCTGACCGGCTCACCCCGGGACGTCTCCGCCAGCGCCTCCGACTACGGCCTGGGCGAGAGCACCGAGGTGAGCTTCAGCGGGGGCCTCGAAGGCGCCGACGCGCGGCGGGGCATCACCGAGGCCGAGGCGCAGGTCCGGCTCGACGAGCTGGCCGCCTCGCGCGCCGCCCGCCAGCCCAAGACCGTGGCCCCCACGCAAGGCGTGCTCACCACCTGCTTCTGCCGGCGCTGGGGCACCATGCACTACGGCCTGGACCTGGCCGCCCCACTGGGCACGCCGATCGTCGCCGCCACCGACGGCGTCGTCGTCCGCGCCGGGCGGGCGTCCGGCTACGGCAACGCCGTCTACATCCAGGACGCCGACGGCAACGTGCACATCTACGGGCACATGCGCTACTACGACGTCTCCGCCGGCGATCTCGTCACCGCGGGCGACCAGATCGCCAGGATCGGCAACGAGGGGCAGTCCACCGGCCCCCACCTCCACTACGAGATCCACCGCGGCGGCGTGAACGGCCGGCCCATCGACCCGCGCGCCTGGCTGGGCGACCGCGGGGTGACTGTCTGACGCATGCTGACCGTCCGGCTCCACCGGACACGCCACCGAGTACCGTCCCGACTCGCGCTGAGCCCCCCTTTCCTGACGCTCGTCGAGGACCCTCCGGGCCCCGCTCGGGAGATCAGAGCTTGACGAGGGGGGCGTAGCGGAGGACGAGGCGCTTGGTGCCGCCGGAGCCGAAGTCGACCGTCGCCTGGGCCTTGTCGCCGGCGCCGGTCACCTCCACCACGGTGCCGAGGCCGAACGCGTCGTGGCTCACCCGGTCACCCACCTCGACCGAGATGACCTGCCGGTTGCCGGCGCCACCGCGCAGGCCGCCGGTGGACAGCCCGGTCGCGGCGACCCGCGTCTGCGCCGACTTGTAGCCGGTCGACGGGATCGGGGTCGGGTCGGTGCGCTCCCAGTGGATGGTCTCGCCCGGGATCTCATCGAGGAACCGGGACGGCGGGTTGTACGCCGGCTGTCCCCAACTGGTGCGCACGGTCGCGCGGGAGATGAACAACCGCTGCCGCGCCCGGGTGATGCCGACGTAGGCCAGCCGGCGCTCCTCCTCCAGCTCGCGGGGGTCGCCCAGCGCCCGCAGGTGCGGGAAGACGCCGTCCTCGAGGCCGGTCAGGAAGACGACCGGGAACTCCAGGCCCTTGGCGGTGTGCAGGGTCATCAGCGTCACCACGCCGGCGTCGTCGCCGGACACCGGGATCTGGTCGGCGTCGGCCACCAGGGACACCTGCTCGAGGAAGTCGGTGACCGAACCCCCGGGATTGGCGGCCTCGAACTCCGCGGCCACCGAGATGAGCTCGTTGAGGTTGTCGACCCGGCCCTCGTCCTGCGGGTCGGTGCTGGCCTGCAGCTCCGCGAGGTAGCCGGTGCGGTCGAGGATGCTCTCCAGGAGCGCGGCCGGCCCGGAGCCGGTCTCCACCAACTGCTCGAACTCCTCCAGCAGGGACACGAACTCCTGCAGCGCCTTGAGCGAGCGGGTGGCGAGGTCGGGCACCTCGGCGCAGCGCCGCAGCGCCGAGCCGAACGCGATGCGCTCCCGGTCGGCGAAGGACTCGATGCAGGACTCGGCCTTGTCCCCGATGCCGCGCTTGGGCACGTTGATGATCCGGCGCAGGCTCACCACATCGGCCGGGTTGGCGACCAGCTTCAGGTAGGCCAGCGCGTCGCGGACCTCCTTGCGCTCGTAGAAGCGGACCCCACCGACGACCTTGTAGGGCATGCCCACCCGGATGAAGACCTCTTCGAACACGCGGGAGGCGTTGTTCGTGCGGTAGAAGACCGCGATGTCCGCAGGTCTGACGTCGCCCTCGTCCACCAGGGCGTCGATCTGCTCGGCGACCCAGGCGGCCTCGTCGTGCTCGTTGTCGGCGACGTAGCCCTCGATCAGCTCGCCGTCGCCCGAGACGGTCCACAGGCTCTTCGGCCGGCGGCCGGTGTTCTTGGCGATCACCGTGTTCGCGGCCTTCAGGATCCGCTGGGTGGAGCGGTAGTTCTGCTCCAGCAGGATCGTGGTGGCCTGCGGGTAGTCGCGCTCGAACTCGTCGATGTTGCGGATCGTCGCGCCGCGGAAGGCGTAGATCGACTGGTCGGCGTCACCGACGACGCACAGCTCCGCCTGCGGCACCGGGCCCTCGCCGGTGCCGGTCAGCTCGCGCACCAGCATGTACTGGGCGTGGTTGGTGTCCTGGTACTCGTCGACCAGCACGTGGCGGAACCGTCGGCGGTAGTGCTCGGCCACGTCGGGAAAGGCCTGCAGCAGGTGGACCGTCGTCATGATCAGGTCGTCGAAGTCCATGGCGTGCGCCTCGCGCAGCCGCCGCTGGTAGAGCGTGTACGCCTCCTTCAGCACCTTCTCCGGCGCCGTCTGGGGGCTGAACGACTCCTCGTCGACGAGCTCGTTCTTCAGGTTGGACACCTGGTTGGACAGGCTGCGCCCGGGGTAGCGCTTGGCGTCGAGGTCCAGGTCGCGGGCGACCATCGTCATCAGCCGGATGGAGTCGCCCTGGTCGTAGATCGTGAACGACGACTTCATGCCCAGCTTGGCGGCCTCGGCCCGCAGGATGCGCACGCACATCGAGTGGAAGGTCGACACCCACATCGACCGCGCCCGCGGCCCGACCAGGGCGGCCACCCGGTCCTTCATCTCGCCGGCGGCCTTGTTGGTGAAGGTGATCGCCAGGATCTCGCCCGGCTGCACGCCGCGGGCGCCGAGCAGGTAGGCGATCCGGTGCGTGAGCACGCGGGTCTTGCCCGACCCGGCGCCGGCGACGATGAGCAGCGGGCTGCCCTCGTGGACGACGGCGTTGCGCTGCGGGCCGTTGAGACCCGCGAGCATCCGGTCCAGCTCGCGACCGACCGAGCCGGCAGCGGAGCGCTGCAGGGCGGCGGTGCCGGGGAGGGACTGCTGGAGGCTGCTCATGCCGGGGCCCCCACGGGGACGTGGCGCGCCGGCGGACGGTCTTCGTGGGGTCGGTTCATGACCCCGCCACTGTAAGCCGGACGGGTGACGGTCCCCGCGGGGCCGGAGCCAGCCGCACCACCTGTCGCCGGCGGCTCCGCCTGGCACGGTCCGGCCGGGCTGTGGCACACTCGGCCCGTGCTCGCCACCGTCAGCTTTTACTACGGCCACCGGGATCCGGTGTCCGTCACCGCTGGCTGAGCACACGCCGCAACAGACGCCCCGGGCCCGAGGAGCCCGGGGCGTTTCTCGTTCTCGGGGTCCCGGGTCCACGAACCACCGAGGACAACCGATGAGCACCCTCACCGCCTCCCCCGCCGCCCGCCCGGTCGCGCCCGAGGACCCGGCCGAGCAGATCGGCGCGCTGCGCGACGCGATCGACGCCTGCGACGCCGAGATCATCGAGCTCGTGCGCCGCCGCCTGGAGATCTCGCAGGAGATCGGCGCCCTGCGCGCCGCATCGGGCGGGACGCGGCTGTCCCTGTCCCGCGAGCAGCAGGTGCTGTCCCGCTTCCGCACCGAGCTCGGCCCCGACGGCGCCGCGCTCGGCATGATGCTGCTGCGCCAGGGCCGCGGGCGCCTCTGAAAGAGGACCTCGCTGCCCCCACCGCTCGCGAGCCCGCGGCGGGACCCCGCAGCGAGGCCTCAGGGTCCGGCGCGCCAGACCAGCGAGTCCTCGTCGTCCATCGCGGCCACCTCGAACACCCGGCCGGGGCAGGCGTCGTTCGCCTCGTCGGCGAGGTCCCGGCCCTGTTCGAGCGCCGCGTGCAGGTCGTCGGCTGCGCACTCGGTGGTCAGCCGCAGCACCGCCCGGTCCGGCTCCCGCCACAGCTGCAGTCCGGCGTCGCCGGGGCGGATGACCGTGCGGAGGGCGTCGATCGCGGCGTCGTCCAGCGGGGCCGAGGAGCGGAGCGCGACGGCGAGCGTGTACTCGGGCACCCTTCGAGTCTGCGCGACCGCCGTCGTCCCCCTGCCACCACCCCGCCCGTCACATCCGCGGCCACTGCCCTTCTGCGCGTGCGAACCGTCCCGTGCAACCCGGACGAGTCCACCGGTCCGCGGCTTCCCTAGGCTGCGCCGGGTGACCGCACCCGCCCCGCAGCCTCCCGCCGAGCACGTCGAACGCGCGCTGTGCGTCCTGGCCCACCCCGACGACGTCGACTTCGGCAGCGCCGGGACGGTGGCCACCTGGACCGCCGCCGGTACTGAGGTCACCTACCTGATCGTCACCGACGGCGACGCCGGCGGGTTCGACGACACCCCCCGCCACGAGATGGGGCCGCTGCGGCGAGCCGAGCAGCGGGCGGCCGCGGCCGCCGTGGGCGTCACCGACGTGCGGTTCCTCGGTTATCCGGACGGCCGGCTCGAGCTCACCCTCGACCTGCGCCGGGACATCAGCCGGGTGATCCGCCAGGTGCGACCGCAGCGGGTGCTCACCAGCTCGCCGGAGCGGTTCTGGGAGCGGATCGGCGCGAGCCACCCCGACCACATGACCGTGGGGGAGTCGACCCTGCGGGCGGTGTACCCCGACGCCCGCAACCCGTTCGCCTTTCCTGAGCTGCTGGCCGACGAGGGGTTGGAGGCCTGGACCGTGGCGGAGGTGTGGCTCGGCGCCAGCCCGCGGGCCGACCACGCCGTCGACGTCACCGACGTGGTGGACCGCAAGTTCGCCGCGCTGATGAGCCACGTGACCCAGGTGAGCCACCAGCCCGAGGGCCAGCTGCGGGAGTTCGTCACCGGCTGGATGCGGCAGACCGCCACACGCCTGGGCCTGCCGGCCGGCCGCCTCGCCGAGGCGTTCCACGTGGTGCACACCGCCTGAGCCGGCGGCTGCGCTCAGCCGCCGCCGAGGACGAGCAGCGTGCCGCCGAACACGATGCCGGTGATCAGGCAGGTGATGGCGGTGAACCCGAAGATGTCCCGCACGCCGAGGCCGGCGACGGCCAGCAGCGGCAGCGCCCAGAACGGCTGGATCATGTTCGTCCACTGGTCGCCGTAGGCGATCGCCATGGTGATGACGGCGGGATCGACGCCCAGGGAGTCCGCGGCGTCGAGGAAGATCGGCGCCTGAACGGCGAACTGCCCACCGCCGCTGGGCACGAACAGGTTGAGCAGCCCCGCGGACAGGAAGGCCAGCAGCCCGAGGGTGCCGGGGCTGGCGACCTCGGTAAACCAGCCGCTCAGCTGCGCGGCCAGCCCGGAGGCGGTCATCATCCCGATGATCCCGGCGTAGAGCGGGTACTGCAGCAGCACCTCCCCCACCGTCCGGACCGCCCCGCCGACGAGCTCGGCGAGCTCGGCCGGGCTGCGCACGATCAGCAGGATCGCGGCGAGGAACGACCAGTTGACGATGTCCAGGGTGAGGTTGAACCCCTCCTGGGCGAAGTAGACGCCGAGGTAGAGCAGCAGGGCCACGCCCGGGATCAGGGTGACCAGCCGCGACGCCTCCATCCGCTCGGCCGGTGTCCCCGGAGTGCTCAGGGCGACGTCGGGCTCCTCGGTCCCCATCCGCTCGGGCAGCTCGACGATCCGGTCCCTGCCCTTGGGGGCCAGCAGGACCACCGTCGCGAGGATCGCGGCGACGGCGACGACGATCGCGATCAGGTTCCACGGCGAGTAGACGGTCTCGCTGATCGGGATGGTGCGGCCGATCGCCTCCTCGACGAAGCTGCCCGGGGTCGCCGCGGCCAGCGGGCCGGTGGCGCTGTAGCCCATGTGCCAGACGGCGAAGCCGGAGTAGGCGCTGGCGACCAGCAGCGGGTAGTGCAGCTGCGTGCCGCGCCGTCGGGCGGCCCGGCCAACCTCGAGGGCGATGACGCCGCCGACCACCAGCCCCAGCCCGAAGCTGATCAGGGAGGCGACGGCCGACACGAGGGCGACGAAGGCGTACGCCGCCCGGGGGGTCTTGGGGACGTTGGCGATGCGGGTCAGCCCGGCCTTCACCGGCCTCGTGAGCGCCAGCGTGTAGCCGAGCAGCAGCACCAGCGCCACCTGCGTCATGAAGGCCAGCAGCCCGGCCAGCCCGTCGCCCCAGGCCCGCGTGAGCTCGGCCGGCCCGATGTCGCCGAAGAGCAGGGCGAGGACGGCGACGATGACGGTCAGGACGACCGCGAAGACGAACGCTCCCGGCAGATACCTCTCCACGCCGGTGACCAGCGGGCGCGACAGCGTGCGCAGCATCGCGGCTTCCTCTCCGTCAGGCCCGGTCGGGCCGCCTGTGGGCTCGGCCACATGCTTATCGGAGGTCGAGCGGAGGGGCCACTCGTCAGAGCAGCCGGTTGGTCGCCGCCCACCGGGTGAGCTCGTTGCGGTTGGACAGCTGCAGCTTGCGCAGCACGTTGGACGCGTGTGACTCCACCGTCTTCACCGAGATGAACAGCCGGGATCCGATCTCCCGGTAGGTGTAGCCGCGGGCCAGCAGCTGCATCACCTCGCGCTCTCGGGCGCTGAGCAGGTCCAGCCCGGGATCGGTCGCCTCCTCCGGTGCCGGCGCGACGGCGCCACCGGCGGCGAAGGCGTCGAGCACGAAGCCCGCCAGCCGGGGGCTGAAGACGACGTCGCCGTCGGCGACCCGGCGGACGGCGTCGAGCAGGTCGGGACCGGAGATGGTCTTGGTGACGTAGCCGCGCGCCCCGGCCCGGTGACGGCGATGACGTCCTCGGCGGCGTCGGAGACCGACAGCGCCAGCCAGCGCACCCCGGGCAGCTCCCTCGCAGCGTCTCGAGCACGGTCCGGCCGTTGCCACCGGGCAGGTGCACGTCGAGCAGGACGACGTCCGGCCGGGTCGCGCGGATCCCCTCGATGGCGGTGGCGACGTCGGCCGCCTCCCCGACGACGGTGACGTCGGCGCCCAGCTCGGCCCGCACCCCGGTGCGCACCATCGCGTGGTCGTCCACCACGAACACCCGCGGACTCATGCCCCGCCTCCTGGATCGCTACCACGCTCACGCCGCTGCCCGCTCACGGCCCTCCTCGGCAGGACCAGTTCGACCTCGGTCCCCTCTCCCGGGGTCGACCGGACCTGGGCCGTGCCGCCCAGGCGGGCCAGCCGGCCGTGCACCGAGTCCCGCAGGCCGCGCCGGTCGTCGGGCACCGTGCCCGGATCGAAGCCCTTCCCGCGGTCACGGACGAAGACCGACACCTGCTCCGGCGCCACCTCGGTGTAGACGTCCGCGGAGGCGGCGCCGGAGTGCTTGGCCGCGTTGACCAGGGCCTCGCGGGCGGCGGCGCCGAGCGCTGCCAGGTCCTCGTCGACGAAGGCGTCCCCCACGACGACCGAGTCCACGGTGAGCGCGTGGTCGGCCTCCACCTCGGCCACCATCGCGGCCACGAGGCCGGCCCAGGTGCCGCCTTCCCGGACGACGGCGGGTCGTAGAGCCAGGCGCGCAGCTCGCGCTCCTGGCTGCGCGCGAGCCGGCTGACCGCCTGCGGCTCGTCGGCGTGGCGCTGGATCAGGGCCAGGGTCTGCAGCACCGAGTCGTGCAGGTGGGCGGCGACGGCGGCGCGCTCCTCCGACCGGATGCGGGCGGAGCGCTCCTCCGACCGGGAGTCCAGCAGCCGCCGCCACAGCGGGGGCCGTCGCCAGGACGACCCCGGTGAGGATCAGCAGGGTCGCGGCGAAACCGTTGCGGGCGTTGGCGAGCTGGCCGGTCGTGGCCAGCAGCAGGAACAGCCCGACTCCCACCACGACGACCCCGCCGGCCAGCGCCCAGCGCACGCCGGCGACGGCGAGCGTGCGGTCGGTGTCCAGCTGCCGCCAGATCACGGTCAGGCCACCGGCCAGCAGTATCAGCGGCAGGACGACGTCGCTGCTGGCCGACTGCGTCAGCCGGCCCAGCAGCCCGGCGGCGACCAGGCCGAGGACGACCAGCGCGATCCACTGCCGGGCGCCGGCGGGGCGCCAGCCGGTGGTATCGGCCGACGTCGAGGTGACCGTGGACCACGGGCCCGGCGAGGTGCGCGTCCTCGAGGGCGGCTCGCCGATCGAGGGCTTCTACGCCGGCACGGGCTCGCGGTCCTGGACCGACGACGGGGAGCCGGAGATCGAACTGGTGATCCACAGCGGTGTGGGAGACGTGGAGGTGTCCCGTGGCTGACTACAGCGAGTTCCCGACCACGCCGACCGCCTGGCAGGAGCAGCAGTGGCAGGCGGTCGCCCCCCTGGCGACCGAGGACCTGCCCCGGCCGGAGCCCCGCCGGAAGGTCGACCTGGTCGCACTGGTGCCGGGCCTGCTGTTCCTGGTCCTGGCGCTCACCACGATGGTCGGAGGTGACCTGCCGCTGGGGCTGTTCGACGACGGCGCGCTCGTCTGGGTGCTGCTCGTCGGCGCCGGCGTCGCCCTGCTGGTGCGGGAGCTCCGGACGCCGCGCGGCCGGGCCTGACCGGCGGAAGGGGAACAGCGAGGGCTGGGGGCGGCGGTGGCCTCACTCCCACTCGATGGTGCCCGGCGGCTTGCTCGTGACGTCGAGGGTGACCCGGTTGATCTCCTGCACCTCGTTGGTGATCCGGGTCGAGATGCGGGCCAGCACGTCGTAGGGCAGCCGGGTCCAGTCGGCGGTCATGGCGTCCTCGCTGGACACCGGGCGCAGCACCACGGGGTGACCGTAGGTGCGCCCGTCGCCCTGGACGCCGACCGAGCGGACGTCGGCCAGCAGCACGACCGGGCACTGCCAGATCTCGTCGTCCAGCTTCGCCGCGGTGAGCTCCTCGCGGGCGATGGCGTCGGCCCTGCGCAGCACGTCCAGCCGCTCGCGGGTCACCTCCCCGACGATCCGGATGCCGAGGCCGGGCCCGGGGAACGGCTGCCGCTGCACGAGCCGGTCGGGCAGGCCGAGCTGCCGGCCCACCTCGCGCACCTCGTCCTTGAACAGCGTGCGCAGCGGCTCGACCAGGGAGAAGGTGAGGTCATCGGGCAGCCCGCCGACGTTGTGGTGGCTCTTGATGTTCGCCGTCCCGCTGCCGCCGCCGGACTCGACGACGTCGGGGTACAGCGTGCCCTGCACGAGGAAGTCGACGGTCTCGCCGTGCGCCTGCGCGTCGGCGACGACGTCGGTGGCCGCCTGCTCGAACACCCGGATGAACTCGCGGCCGATGATCTTCCGCTTCTCCTCCGGGTCGCTCACCCCGGCCAGCGCGGCGAGGAACTGCTCGCTCGCGTCGACGACCCGCAGGTCCGCCCCCGTGGTGGCGGCGAAGTCGCGCTCGATCTGCTCGGTCTCGCCCTCGCGCATCAGGCCGTGGTCGACGTAGACGCAGGTGAGCTTGTCGCCGATGGCCCGCTGCACGAGCGCCGCGGCCACGGCGGAGTCCACCCCGCCGGACAGCGCGCACAGCGCCCGCCGGTCCCCGATCCGCTCGCGGATCGCGGCCACCTGCTCGTCGACGACGTTGCTCATCGTCCACGTCGGCTCCAGGCCGGCGATGTCGAACAGGAAGTGCTCGAGCACCGTCTGCCCGTGCGCGGTGTGCCGCACCTCGGGGTGGAACTGCACGCCGGCCAGCCGGCGGTCGACGTCCTCGAAGGCGGCGACCGGGGCACCGGTGGAGGTGGCGGTGACGGTGAACCCGGGCGGGGCCGCGGAGACGGCGTCGCCGTGGCTCATCCAGACGTTCTGCTCGACCGGCAGGTCGCCGAAGAGCCGCGCCCCGGTCGTGACGGTCAGCGGGGTGCCGCCGTACTCGCGGTCGCCGGTGCGCGACACCGTGCCGCCGAGCGAGGCGGCCATGGCCTGGAAGCCGTAGCAGATGCCGAACGCGGGCACCCCCGACTCGAAGAGCGTGGGATCCACCTGCGGGGCCTCCGGCGCGTAGACGCTGGAGGGACCACCGGAGAGCACGATCGCCGCCGGCTTCCGCGCCATGATCTCCTCGGCCGGGACCTCGGAGGAGACGATCTCGGAGTAGACCCCCGCCTCGCGGATGCGGCGGGCGATCAGCTGGGCGTACTGGGCGCCGAAGTCGACGACCAGGACGGTCGGGAAGTCCACGCGGTCAGCCCCCGATGACGAGGTCGACGCGCTGGAACTCCTTGAGGTCGGAGTACCCGGTCTTGGCCATGGTGCGGGCCAGGGCGCCGAACAGGTTGGTGCGGCCGTCGGCCTCGCGGGCCTCGCCGAGGAGCACGTCGGCCAGGGAGCCGGCCGGCTCCACCGGCGCCGACGTGCCGCCGCGCGGCAGCCGCGGATGGGCGGCCACGGAGTCCCACCACACCCCGCCGCCCGGCGCCTCGGCCGCCGCGCGCAGCGGCTCGCCGAGCTGGACGGCGTCGGCGCCGCAGGCCAGCGCGCGGGCGATCGCGCCGCTGGTCTCGATCCGGCCGTTGGCGATGACGTGCACGTACCGGCCACCGGTCTCGTCGAGGTAGTCGCGGCGGGCCGCGGCGGCGTCGGCGATCGCGCTGGCGAGCGGCACCCGGATGCCCATGACGTCGTCGGTCGTGGAGTAGGTGTCGGCACCCACGCCGACGATGACGCCGGCCGCGCCGGTGCGCATGAGGTGCAGCGCGGTCGTGTAGTTCGCCGCGCCGCCCACGATCACCGGGACGTCGAGGTCGGCGATGAACTCCTTGAGGTTGAGCGCGTCGCCCTGGGAGGTGACGTGCTCGGCGGAGACGATCGTGCCCTGGATGACCAGCAGGTCCACCCCGGCCGACAGCGCCGCCGGGGCCAGCTGCTCGGTGTGCTGCGGCGAGACCCGGATCGCCGTGGTCACCCCCGCGTCGCTCATCTCCTTGATGCGGGCGGCGATCAGGTCGGTCTTGACCGGCTCGGCGTAGACCTTCTGCAGCAGCGCCACCGGCGGGGCGCCGGCGGCAGCCGCCTCGGTGATCTCGCGGTAGACCGGTGCCGGGTCGTCGTAGCGGGTCCACAGGCCCTCGCCGTTGAGCACGCCGAGGCCGCCGGCCTGCCCCACGGCGATCGCCGTCGCCGGGCTGACCACGGCGTCGCTCGGGCTGGTGACCAGCGGGATGTCGAACCGGAAGGCGTCGATCTGCCAGGCGGTCGAGACGTCGTCGACGTCGCGGGTGCGCCGGGACGGGACGATCGAGACCTCGTCGAGGTCGTAGCCCCGGCGGGCGAAGCGGTTGAGGCCGATCTCGACGGTGTCGCGCACGCTCATGCTCAGCGCCCCCGGTAGTTCGGTGCCTCGACGGTCATCTGGATGTCATGGGGGTGGCTCTCCACCAGACCGGCCGAGGTGATGCGGGTCAGCTGACCGCGCTCCTTGAGGTCGGCGATGGTGCCGGCGCCGGCGTAGCCCATGGAGGCCTGCAGGCCGCCCACGAGCTGGTGGGCGACGCCGGACAGCAGGCCGCGGTAGGGCACCTGGCCCTCGATGCCCTCCGGGACGAGCTTGTCGTCGGAGAGGACGTCGTCGGCGAAGTAGCGGTCGCGGCTGAACGACTGGTTGCCGCGCTTCTGCATGGCACCCAGCGAGCCCATGCCGCGGTAGGTCTTGTACTGCTTGCCGTTCATGAAGACCAGCTCGCCGGGGGCCTCCTCGACGCCGGCGAACAGCCCGCCGATCATCACCGTGTCGGCGCCGGCGACCAGCGCCTTGGCGATGTCCCCGGAGTACTGCAGGCCGCCGTCGGCGATGACCGGGACACCGGCCGGGCCGGCGGCCAGCCAGGCCTCGTAGATGGCGCTGATCTGCGGGACGCCGACGCCGGCGACCACCCGGGTGGTGCAGATGGAGCCGGGGCCGACGCCGACCTTCACCGCGTCGACGCCGGCGTCGACCAGCGCCTGCGCGCCGGCACGGGTGGCGACGTTGCCGCCGACGACCTCCACGCCCGCGTCGCCGCCGAACTCCTTCTTCACACGGGCGACCATCTCCAGCACCGCCCGCTGGTGGCCGTGCGCGGTGTCGACGACGAGCACGTCGACACCCGCGTCGACCAGCAGCCCGGCCCGCTTGTAGGCGTCCTCGCCCACGCCGAGCGCCGCGCCCACGACCAGGCGGCCGTCGGCGTCCTTGGTGGAGAGCGGGAACTGGTCGCGCTTGACGAAGTCCTTGACGGTGATCAGCCCGCGGAGCCGGCCGGCGTCGTCGACCAGCGGCAGCTTCTCGACCTTGTGCTTCGAGAGCAGCGCCAGCGCCGTGTCGGCGTCCACGCCGACGGGCGCGGTGATCAGCGGCATCGGCGTCATGACGTCGCGCACGAGCCGGTTCTGGTCGGTCTCGAAGCGCATGTCGCGGTTGGTCACGATGCCCAGCAGGACGCCGTCGGCGTCGACCACGGGGGCGCCGGAGATCCGGTAGCGGGCCGACAGCGCGTCGACCTCGGCGAGGGTGCTGTCCGGGGAGCAGGTGACCGGGTTGGTGACCATGCCGGCCTCCGACCGCTTGACCAGGTCGACCTGGCCGGCCTGCTCCTCGGCGGAGAGGTTGCGGTGCAGGACGCCCATGCCGCCGACCCGCGCCATGGCGATCGCCATGCGCGCCTCGGTGACGGTGTCCATCGCGCTGGACAGCAGGGGCACCGCGAGCGTGATCCGGCGGGTCACCCGGCTGCTGGTGTCCACCTCGGCCGGGACGACGTCGGACGCCCCGGGGATGAGGAGGACGTCGTCGTAGGTGAGCCCGAGGCGGGCGAACTTCGCCGGCAGCTCGGGCACGGAGTCGGGCTGCATCTGCGCGGCCACCCTTCGGGGCAGATCGGGTCGGACACCGGCCGACGCACCTCGCGGGCGCGCGGGACCGGTTCCGATCGTAGGCGGCGGCGCACGAGAGGCGGTGCTCCGCCTGTTCGACGGCTACCGTGTGACCGTGTCTCCGTTCGACGATTCCTCCGGACCGGACTTCGGCCCGGCCGACGGTTCCGGCCCGCCGCCCCTCACGATGGAGGAGCGCGCCGGGGTCCTCGACGACCTTGCCGAGCTCGAGGTCTTCCGCACCCTCCTCGAGCCCACCGGCATCAAGGGCATCGTCGTCGACTGCCCCGACTGCGAGGAGGAGCACCACGTCGACTGGGCGCTGATGCAGGCCAACCTGCGCCAGCTGCTCGAGGAGGGGCAGACCGGCCGGCACGAGCCGCCGTTCGACCCCGACCCCGACGACTACGTCAGCTGGGACTACGCCAGCGGCTACGCCGACGGCATCGCCGCCCTCGCCGAGCGCGACGAGCCCAGCGGCCGCCGCACCGGCCGTCACGCCCGCGACGACTGAGCGATGACGCTGCGATCCTCCGGATCGCACCGCGGCCAGGGGCCGTTCCCCTGTGCCGCTGAGCCCCGCCGTCATCCCTGCGCGGACCCCTCCGGGGCCCACTCGGGCCGACCAAGCCGTAGCCCCCCGAGAACGCACCGAGGGCTGCCCCCCGATGCCGGAGGCGGCCCTCGGTCCGTGATGGTCCCGGTGACCGGTCAGGTCATGATGCCGCGGCGGAACCCGGTGGCCACCGCCTCGGCGCGGTCCTTCGCGCCGAGCTTGCGGAACAGCCGCCGCGCGTGGGTCTTGATGGTGTCCTCGGAGAGGTAGAGCTCACGGCCGATCTGGGCGTTGCTCTTGCCCTGGCTCATCCCCGTGAGCACCTGCATCTCCCGCATGGACAGCGCCACGGCGGGAGCGGCGTCGCGCACCGTGGAGCGGACCGTGGTGGGCGGCGAGCCGGACAGCGGCGCGGCTCCGCTCCACGCCGGCACGGGGGCGGCCGCCTGCTGCGGGATGCGACCGCCGTCGGCCCGCAGGCCGACGCGGGAGAGACCCAGGCCCATCTCGAACGGGGTCGCGTCCCAGCGGAGGTAGCCGCGGGCGCCGAAGGCGACGGCGGCCCGGACGCTCTCGGTGTCGTCGGGGGCGCCGAGCACGAGCACCGGCAGGCCCGGGTGCGCGCGCAGAGCCTGCGTGGCGGCCGAGAGCCCGGTGTCGACGGCGCGCTGGGTGCCGACCACCAGGACGTCGGGGGTGCGGGTCGCGAGCCGGGACATCAGGGACTGCCCGTCCCCCACGACCTCGACCCGGCCGACGAACGGCAGGGCGACCAGCCGCGAGGCGACGTCGTCACGGACCCGCCGTCGCTCGTCGTAGACCCACACCGTCGCACCGTGCACGGGTGCCCGCAGCCTGTCCTCGATCACGCCTGCTCCTCGCTCCTCCCGGCCGCTCGGCGGCCGGGTCCCCCACCGCCCGGGAGTCGCCCGGCCGGGTGCCGCTCGGGTGGAGGACCCCGGCGGGGCCCTCCACCTCTGCGCAGGTCGGCGGGGCCGTCCGGGCTGCTCCCCCTCCCGGACGTCGACGCGACCTGGAGCCACAGTGATCGACTCCCGGCCGGGGGAACAGACGCCCTCACCCCCCGGGGTGAGCAGCCCTGACGGGCGGTGAGGCAGTGCACATCCCGAAAAGTTGCGAATCGGCCGTGTTTGACGGTGGGACGCCGAGGGCACCGGGCCCCTTGCAGCCGGACAGCCCCCTCCGGCTCCATCGAGTTCTGGAGGAGACATGGCCGACATCCGCAGACTCCCGACGCCCGTCGCCGAGGTCTGGGACTGGCAGCTCCACGGCGCGTGCCGTGGCGAGAACACGTCCCTCTTCTTCCACCCCGACGGTGAGCGTGGGCCGGCCCGGGCGCGGCGGCAGAGCGCGGCCAAGGCCGTCTGCGGTCGGTGCCCGGTCGTCGACGCGTGCCTCAAGCACGCTCTCGCCGTCCGCGAGCCGTACGGCGTGTGGGGCGGCATGAGCGAGGAGGAGCGGGCCCGGCTGATCGCGGCCGAACCCGCTGCGGTCGCCGCGGGGGTCTGAGCCCCGGACAACGCGAGAGGGCCCGGTCCAGGACTTCCTGGACCGGGCCCTCTCGCGTGCTCGGACGGCGCGACCGCCGTCCTGGCTCAGCCGGTGGGGTCCTGGCTCAGCGCTGGTGCCGAGCCAGGACCCCACCCCGTCCAGAGGCTCACCACGAGCGTGCGAGCGGTGAGGAGGACGGGGTGATTCTCAGTGGCTGTGCCCGTGGCCGTGCGCGTGGCCGTGGGTGTGGTGACCACCGCCGGCGTGGTCGTCCTCCTCCTCGGGAGCCTCGACGACGGCGGAGTCGGTGGTCAGCACCATCGCGGCGATCGAGACGGCGTTGTCCAGCGCGGCCTTGGTGACCTTGACCGGGTCGATGACGCCCTCGGCGGCCAGGTCCCCGTACTCACCGGTGGCGGCGTTGAAGCCCTGCCCCTGGCCTGCCTCGCGGACCCGGCTAACCACGACCCGGCCCTCGAAGCCGGCGTTCTCGGCGATCTGCACCGCCGGGGCGTCCAGCGCGGTGCGGACGGCGCGGGCACCGGTCAGCTCGTCACCGGACAGGTCGAGCGCATCGACCGCCGCGGCGGCGTGCACGAGCGCCGAGCCACCGCCGGGGATGACGCCCTCCTCCACCGCCGCGCGGGTGGCCGCGATGGCGTCCTCGATGCGGTGCTTGCGCTCCTTGAGCTCCACCTCGGTGGCCGCGCCGACCCGGATGATGCCGATGCCGCCGGCCAGTTTGGCCAGCCGCTCCTGCAGCTTCTCGCGGTCCCAGTCGGAGTCGGTCGCGTCGATCTCGCGGCGGATCTGCGCGACGCGGTCACCGATGGCCTCGGAGGTTCCGCCGCCGTCGACGATCGTGGTGGCGTCCTTGGTGACGGTGACGCGGCGGGCGGTGCCGAGCACCTCGAGGCCGACCTGGTCGAGCTTGAGGCCGACGTCCTCGCTGACCACCTGGCCGCCGGTGACGACGGCGAGGTCGGTCATGAACGCCGTGCGCCGGTCACCGAAGTACGGCGACTTCACCGCGACGACCTTGACGGTCTTGCGGATGGAGTTCACGACGAGGGTGGACAGCGCCTCGCCCTCGACGTCCTCGGCGACGATCAGCAGCGGGCGACCGCCGGTCGAGAGCACCTTCTCCAGCAGCGGCAGCAGGTCGGCCAGGGCACTGACCTTGCCGCTGACCAGCAGGACCAGGGCGTCGTCGAGGACGGCCTCCATCGCCTCCTGGTCGGTGACGAAGTACGGCGAGAGGTAGCCCTTGTCGAACTGGACGCCCTCGGTGACGTCGAGCTCGGTGTTCAGGGTGTTGCTCTCCTCGACGGTGATGACGCCGTCCTTGCCGACGCGCTCCATCGCCTCGCCGATCAGGTCGCCCACCTCGGCGTCCTGCGCGGAGATGGTGGCCACCTCGGCGACGGCCGCACGCTTCTCCACCGGGATGGCGGCGGCGTCGAGGGCGGCGTGCACGGCATCGACGGCGGCGCGCATGCCCCGGCCGAGGGCCATCGGGTTGGCCCCGGCGGCGACGTTGCGCATGCCCTCGTGCACGAGCGCCTGGGCGAGCACCGTGGCGGTGGTGGTGCCGTCACCGGCCACGTCGTTGGTCTTGGTGGCGACGTTCTTCGCCAGCTGGGCGCCGAGGTTCTCGTAGGGGTCCTCGAGCTCGATCTCGCGGGCGATGGTCACGCCGTCGTTGGTGATCGTCGGGGCGCCGAACTTCTTGTCGATGACGACGTTGCGGCCGCGCGGGCCGATCGTCACCCTCACCGCGTCGGCGAGCTTGTCGACGCCGCGCTCGAGGGCGCGCCGGGCGTCCTCGTTGAACTTGATGATCTTGGCCATGGGCTCTTCCGATCAGTCAGTGCAGGGCAAAAGGCGACCGCCCCGGGACCCGAGTTCGGGTCGCCCGGGGCGGTCGTGACGTGCTGGAACGGCAGCCCCGTCCAGAGGCTTCCCCCGAGCGTGCGAGGGGTGCGGGGGACGGGGTGTTCTACTTCTCCACGACGGCGAGCAGGTCGCGAGCGGAGAGCACCAGGTACTCCTCGCCCGCGTACTTGACCTCGGTGCCGCCGTACTTCGAGTAGATGACCACGTCGCCGACGTTCACGTCGAGCGGCACGCGGTTGCCGTTGTCGTCGATGCGGCCGGGGCCCACGGCGACGACGGTGCCCTCCTGGGGCTTCTCCTTGGCGGTGTCCGGGATGACCAGACCGGACGCGGTGGTGGTCTCGGCCTCGTTGGCCTGGACCACGACGCGGTCCTCCAGCGGCTTGATGCTGACCTTGGTAGCGGTCGTCACGTCGGTGACGCCCCCTTCGGTGTAGGACGGCAGGGATGTTCGATGCTGTGGCACGGGATCCGGGCACCCGCCGTCGCGGGGGTCGGGCGCCAGCCCGTGTCGTTTGGCACTCTACCCAGGAGAGTGCCAGCCGCTCAACCTGGTCCCCGGGGTGGGTGACGTCGGGACGGACCGGCCCGTGCGCCACGCTGTGCCGGTGGACCGGGAACCCGAGGAGCAGACCGCTGAGACGCTGCGCCAGCTGCGGGCATTGACGACGCCCGAGGGGGCCGCGGCGCTGTCCCGGGCAGCGTCGCTCCTGATCGAGGGGGTGGACGCGGTCGCCGCGCTGACCCGGCTGCGGACCGAGGTGGGCACGGACCTGGCCGGACCGGCGTGGGGCATCGCCCGTCAGCGGCAGAAGGCCCGGTCGACGTTCGGAGCCGACGCCGACCGGCTGCTGTTCACCTCCGACGCGCTCGAGCAGGCCGGCCGCCCGGAGCTCGCCGCCCGTCGCGCGGCCCGCCTGCTGGCCGGAGGTGCCGACTCCGTCGCCGACCTCGGGTGCGCGGCCGGCACCGACACGATCGCCCTCGCCCGCGCCGGGGCCCGGGTGCTGGCGGTCGACGTCGATCCGGTCGCCCGCGAGCTGACGGCCGCCAACGTCGAGGCCATGGGGGTCGCCGACGACGTCTGGGTGGTCGCCGGGGACGCGGTGGAGCTGGTGGCAGCGGCGCGCGGGGGGGAGGTGGCCGGCTGCGGCGCCGCCGTGCTCGACCCCGCCCGCCGGGCCGGCGGCCGCCGGCAGCTGGACCCCGACCGCTGGTCGCCCCCGTGGTCCACCGTCGCGGAGCTGCTCGACCGGGTGCCGACGTCGGTGGTCAAGGTGGCGCCGGGGCTCGACCACGACCGGGTGCCCGAGGGCGTCGAGGCGGAATGGGTCTCCGTCGGCGGCTCGATCGTCGAGGCGCTGCTGTGGGGCCCGGCCGTCTCCGAGACGTGGCGGCGGGCGGCGGTCGTCCGCGACGGCGTCGTGCACGAGCTGACCGCCGACGCCGATCCGGGGCCGGCGCCCGCTGGCCCCGTGCGCGGGTGGCTGCACGAGCCCGACCCCGCGGTCATCCGCTCCGGCCTGATCTCCCTGGCGGCCGCCGGCCTCGGCGCGACCCTGGTCGACCCGACGATCGCCTACCTGACCTCCGACGGCCCGGCGGACTCCCCCTGGGTCAGCTCCTACCGGGTCGACCAGGTGCTGCCGTTCAACCAGAAGAAGCTCAAGGCGCTGCTGCGCGAGCGCGGCGTCGGCCGGGTCGTGGTCAAGAAGCGGGGCTCGGCGATCGAGCCGGAGACCCTCGCCCGCCACCTCCGCACCGACGCCTCCGGGACGGCGACCGTCGTCGTCACCCGCGTCGCCGGCACCCCGACCGCCATCGTCTGCGACGTCAGCGGCTGACCACGTCGATCGGCAGCGAGCTGTCCGCGCCGAGGTCGGGGGCCGACGGCGCGACGCTGGCGGCGACGAGCCGGGAGCCGAGCGCGGCCACCATCGCGCCGTTGTCGGTGCAGAGCCTCGGGCTGGGCACCCGCAGCACGATGCCGGCTGCAGCGCACCGCTCCTCGGCCAGCGCACGCAGCCGCGAGTTGGCCGCCACTCCCCCGCCGAGGACCAGGTGGTCGACGCCGTGATCACGGCAGGCCCGCACCGCCTTCGCCGTCAGCACGTCGGCGACCGCCTCCTGGAACGACGCCGCGACGTCGGCCACCGGCACGGCTTCGCCCGCGCGCTGCCGGGCCTCCACCCACCGGGCGACGGCGGTCTTCAGCCCCGAGAAGGAGAAGTCGTAGGCCGGGTCGCGGGAGCCGGTGAGGCCCCGCGGGAAGGCGATCGCCGACGGGTCGCCGTCCCGGGCGGCCCGGTCGATGGGCGGGCCGCCGGGGAACGGCAGGCCGAGCACGCGGGCGACCTTGTCGAAGGCCTCCCCCGCGGCGTCGTCGATCGTCCGGCCGAGCGACTGCACCTCCTGCGCGAGGTCCGGCACGAGCAGCAGCGAGCTGTGGCCACCGGAGACGAGCATCGCGATCGACGGCTCGGCCAGCGGGCCGTGCTGCAGCTCGTCGACGGCGACGTGCGCGGCCAGGTGGTTGACGCCGTAGAGCGGCCTGTCCAGCGCCAGGGCGTAGGCCTTCGCCGCCGCGACGCCGACCAGCAGCGCCCCGGTGAGCCCGGGGCCGGAGGTGACCGCGACCGCGTCGACGTCGGAGGCACGGACCCCGGCGTCGGCCAGCGCGCGGTGGACGGTGGGGACCATCGCCTCCAGGTGCGCCCGGGAGGCGATCTCGGGGACGACGCCGCCGAAGCGCTCGTGCTCGGCCATCGAGGTGGCCAGTGCGTCGGCGAGCAGCGTGTGCCCGCGGACGATGCCGACGCCGGTCTCGTCGCAGGACGTCTCGAAACCCAGGACGACCGGTTCCTGCTTCACGGCTTCCCCCTGCCCCCGGGCGCTCCCGCGGGGCGCTCCCTCTTCATGACGACGGCGTCCTCGCCGCTCGGCTGGTAGTAGCCGCGCCGCCGGCCGATCTCGGCGAACCCGCGGCGCCGGTAGAGGCCCTGGGCCGTCCCGTTGTCCGCCCGGACCTCCAGCAGCACCACCGGCGAGCGGCGGTCGGCCTCGGCCAGCAGTGCGTCCAGGAGCTGGGCGCCGATGCCCTCGCCCTGCCGGGCGCCGGTCACGCCGATGGTCGCCACGTGGGCCTCGTCGTCGTAGGCGATCAGCCCGGCGTAGCCGACCACGGCGCCGTCGTCGTCGGCCACGAGGTAGTGCCGGGTGTCGGTCCGGGACAGCTCGTCGCGGTACATCGCCGCCGTCCAGGTGTCGGGCGCGAACAGCTCCTCCTCGAGCGCCATCACCGCCGGCAGGTCGGCCGGCCGCATCGACCGGAGCCGGGTCACCGCGTCACCGGCTTGATCGACGTCGGCGGGACGGCGTCCGGGCGGCGCAGGTAGAGCGGCACCAACGGCCCGGCGCAGGACGGGTCGGCCAGCTGGGGGCGGGCGGCGCGCAGCAGCCCGGCGGTGGTGACCTCGGCCGGCACCACGTCTGCTCTCAGCCGACCGGCGAAGGCCGGGTCGCCCACGAACGGCCCGGGCAGCTCGAGCTCCTCGGGCCGGACGACCGCCGGGCCCTCGGTGCGCACGCCGTCCGCGTCGTAGGAGGCCCAGTAGACCTCCTTGCGCCGGGCATCGGTGACCACCGTGCGGGCCCCGGACCCCACCGCGTCCAGCGAGCACACCCCGACCACCGGAAGGCCCCGGGCGTCGGCCAGCGCGGCGGCGGTCACCACCCCGACCCGCAGCCCGGTGAACGGCCCGGGGCCGAGACCGGTGACCACGGCGTCGAGGTCGCCCAGCGCCAGGCCGGCGTCGGCGAGCACGCCCTGGATCGCGGGCGTGAGCAGCTCGGCGTGCTTCGTCCCCGACGGCACCGCCCGCTCGGCGAGCACCGTGGCACCGGCGTCGGCCGCCCAGCGGGCCAGCCCGGCGACGAGCGTCGGGGTGGCGGTGTCGAGCGCGAGGACCAGCACGACCGATCAGCGTAGGCGAGTGCCGGCCGCCACCTCGTGGACGATCTCCAGGTCGCCGTCCGCGAGCGCGCGCAGCGCAGCCGGGCTCAGCTCGACCAGCTACACCCGCACGTCCACGGCGGAAGGCTGTCGGCGGCCGGTCGTCCTCCGCGGCCGGCTGATCCGGACGGCTCAGGTCGCGTCGACCCGGGCCGTCCACCCTGGGCCGTGCGGCACCAGCAGCGCCGTGCGGACGTCGTTCTCGCGGCGGTCCAGTTGCACCTCGAGGTGCTCGTCGGCCAGCTGCTCGACCAGTCCCTGCCCCCACTCGACCACGGTCACCGACTCCTCCGTCGAGGCGTCCAGATCGAGGTCGTCGACGTCGGCGTGCCCGCCCAGGCGGTAGGCGTCGACGTGCACGAGGGGGATGCGGCCGTCCGCGTGCACACGGGCGATGACGAACGTCGGCGAGGTGACCGGCTCGCGGACGCCCAGGCCGGCACCGATGCCCTGGGTCAGGGCGGTCTTGCCCGCCCCCAGGGGGCCGACCAGCACGAGCAGGTCGCCGGGCCGGGCGAGCGCGGCCAGCGCCTCGCCCAGGGCGTGGGTGTCGGCCAGGGTGGGCAGCTCGTGCGCGCGCTTCACGGTGTCTCCCGCGCGCCGACCAGGTACGCCAGCCGGCGGAGGTCCGCGGCCAGCGCGGCCCGCGGCGCACCGTTGGGCCCGAACCGGATGGCCGCCGACGGGTGGTAGGTGACGTGCAGCCCCCGGCCCTCCCACGGGACGGGCCCGGTCTCCCGCGCCCGGGCGAGCACCGTCCGCGGGCCCAGGAACCACTTCGCCGCAGAGAGGCCGAGGGCGAGGACGGCCGGCGGGTCGAGCAGCTCGAGCTGGCGCCGCAGCCAGCCGCTGCAGCGGGCCACCTCGTCGGCCCGGGGCGTCCGGTTGCCGGGCGGGCGGCACTTCACCACGTTGAGCACCGCCGTCCGGCTCCGGTCCAGCCCCGCCTCGGCCAGCAGCTGGTCCAGCAACGCCCCGCTCCTGCCCACGAACGGCCGGCCGGTCTCGTCCTCCGTCGCGCCCGGGGCCTCTCCGACGATCGCCACGAGCGGGCGGTCGGTGACCGGGACGTCGCCGACGACGACGTGGCGCCGCGCGGCCACCAGCTCGGGACAGGCCAGGCACCCGCTCGCCGAGCGGGCCAGGGACCCCCAGTCCGGGGCCGCCCCGGCGGCGCGTGCCACCTCTTCGGCGGCGGCGTCGAGCCGGGGCGGACGGGGTGCGGCCACCCGCGCACCCTAACCGCGGGCGCGGGGACGCTCCCCCCGGGACCACCTCCACGCGGGCCGTGCTCCCGGCGGGCCGGCCCGGTCGCCGCTCGCGCGGGGTCCGCCACAGCGACGCCAGGCTCGCCGCCTACCGCGGCGGGGCGGCCGCGTCAGCCCGTCACTTCCACGCTGTGGCCGGCGGCCACGCGCCGGAGCAGGGCGGTCAGCGCACGGCTCACCTCGTCGGGCTCCTCCAGGGTCACCATGTGCCCGGCGCCCGGGACGACGACGTAGTCGACGGCGTTCTCCCCCGTCTGCTCGAGCCGCTCCACGATGAGGTCGCTGTGCTCCTTGGGGATCATCTTGTCCCGGTCCCCGGTCAGGACGAGCGTGGGCACCCGGCGCAGGGGTTCCAGCCGGCCGGTCTCGTCGAGGCCGGCCAACGCCGGGTAGAACTCCGCGATCACGTCGACGGGGGTGCCGGCGATCATCGCATCGACGTAGCGGACGAGGGCGGGGTCGACGTCGGCCGAGCCGAACGACAGCGCCCTCGTCGCCGCCGACACCAGCTCGGCGGCCGCCCGGCGGGTGCGCTCGGCGAAGGCCGGCCGGTACCGCATGGTCCACGCGGCGACCGGCAGCACCGCGGCCCGGACGCGGGTGAGCATCTCGGGCAGGCCGAGGCTGAGCCCGGCCAGGTTGCCGCTGGAGGTGGAGACC
Source organism: Blastococcus sp. HT6-30 (assembly GCF_039729015.1). Classification (NCBI taxonomy): domain Bacteria; kingdom Bacillati; phylum Actinomycetota; class Actinomycetes; order Geodermatophilales; family Geodermatophilaceae; genus Blastococcus; species Blastococcus sp. HT6-30. Next base: position 3,110,922 of record NZ_CP155792.1, read on the forward strand.
AGCGCGGCACCCTTGACCCGGGTGCCGAACAGCTCCGGCCGCATCGCCGCCAGGCCCATGATCGTCATGCCGCCCATGGAGTGCCCGACGAGGACGACCGGCCCCCGCGGAGCCCGGGCGTCCAGGACCGACCCGAGGTCGGCGGCCAGCTGCTCGATCGTGGAGTGCTCGGCCGGGCCGCGGCCGGACGAGCCGTGGCCCCGCTGGTCGTAGAAGATCAGGCGCGCCTGCGGGCGGTGCCCGTTCCCGGTGGCCAGCTCCGCGGCGAGCGTGCGCCGCTGGAAGGCCCACGACCCCATCGACAGGGTGTAGCCGTGCACGAAGACGACGGTCAGCGGGGCGTCCCGCGGCCCGATCTCCTCCACGGCGAGCAGCACGCCGTCGTCGGCCTGGACCAGCGCGGTGCGGTCGGCCGGTCGGGCCGCGACGCCCAGCGGGTCGACCTGGCGGAGTTGCCCGTCGGTCAGCTCGCGCGGCAGCTCTGCGGCCGGGCCGAGCTCGGCGGCGCGCACGCGGCGCGCGGCGATGCGGCTGACGGCCATTCCGGCGGCGGTGCCGGCGGCCGCCAGCCCGAGGACCGCGCCGAGCAGGCCGGCGGTCTGCGCGCGGGTGTGCCGGCCCGCGGGCGGGCGGGTGCGCACCATCAGACCGCCCCCGCCGAGCCGACGTACCGGCGGGTGAACCGGCCACCGATCCGGGTGACCAGCTCGTAGTGGATCGTGTCGACGGCGTCGGCCCACTGCTGGGCGGTCGGCTCCCCGTCGCTCCCCGGGCCCCAGAGCACCACCTCGTCGCCGGGCGCGACCGGGTCGTCCCCGACGTCGACGACGAACTGGTCCATGCACACCCGCCCGGCGATCGTCCGCTGCCGCCCGGCCGCGAGCACCGGGGCCCGGTTCCCGCCGGCCCGCGGCACCCCGTCGGCGTAGCCGGCCGGCACGAGGGCGAGCGTCGTCTCGGCCGCGGTGGCGTAGGTGTGCCCGTAGGACACCCCCGCCCCGGCGGCCACCCGCTTGGTCAGCGCGACGCGGGCGCGCACCGTCATCGCCGGCCGGAGACCGTGGTCGGCGGCGTTCCCGCCCAGCGGGTCCAGCCCGTAGACGGCGATGCCCGGGCGCACCATGTCGAACCAGGTGCCCGGCAGGGCCACGGTGGCCGCGGAGTTCGCCAGGTGGCAGCGGGCCTCGGTCAGCCCGGCCGCGCGCGCGAGGGCGATCGCCTCCTCGAACACCCGCACCTGGGCGGCGATGGTGGGGTGCGCCGGGGCGTCGGCGTAGGCCATGTGGCTCCACACCCCCACCACGGCGACGTCGCCGTCGCCCTGGGCCCGCGCGGCTGCGTCCACCAGCCCCGGCCACTCGGCCATGGGAGCGCCCTCGCGGGAGAGCCCGGTGTCGACGAACAGGTGCAGCCGTGCGGTGCGGCCGGTCGCGCGGGCGGCGGCCACCACCTCCGCGAGGCCCCAGGCGGCGTTCACCGACACCTCGACGTCGGCGGCGAGCGCCGCGGTGAAGTCGGCGCCCGGCCCGTGCAGCCACGCGAGCACCGGCGCGGTGATCCCGGCGGCCCGCAGCGCCAGCGCCTCGTCCAGGACGGCCACCCCGAGCTGGTCGGCCCCGCCGACGAGGGTCGCGCGCGCGGCGGGCACCAGGCCGTGCCCGTAGCCGTCGGCCTTCACGACCGCCATCAGCGGGCGGCCGACGCGCTCGCGCAGCACCGCGGTGTTCGCCGCGATCGCGTCGAGGTCGACGACGACCTCTGCTCCGGTCCCGTTCGTCACGGCTCCGAGTCTGGCAGGCCGCCCGACCGGGCACCGCGTACCCGGTCGATCGCCGCGGGGAGGTGCCGCACGAGGTCGCCGGCGATCAGCGGGCCGTTCGCCGCGGCGACCTGGCCGGCCCGCCCGTGCACGTGCGCCGCCGTAGCGGCCGCCTCCGCTGCCGGCAGCCCCGTGGCCAGCAGCGCGCCGGCGATGCCGGACAGGACGTCGCCGGTGCCCGCCGTGGCCAGCCAGGGGGTGCCGGTGGCGTTGACGAAGGCGGTGCCGTCCGGGCCGGCGACCACGGTGGCCTCTCCCTTGAGCAGGACGACGACGCCCAGATCCCCGGCCAGCCGCCGCGCGGCGCCGATCCGGTCGTCGCCGACCGTTCCGCCACCGGCTCCACCGCCCCCGGCCGACCCGAACCGCGCGAACTCCCGGTCGTGGGGCGTCAGCACGGTGGGAGCCGCACGCTGCCGCACCAGCTCCGGCTCCCGGGCGAGCAGCGTCAGCGCGTCGGCGTCCACGAGCACCGGCAGGTCGGTGCCGAGCACCTCGGCCAGGACGCTGCGCGCGTCGTCGTCGGTGCCCGTGCCGGGGCCCACCACCCAGGCCTGCACCCGGCCGGCGTCGGCCGGGCGACCCTCGGTCACGATGGCCTCCGGCCAGGCGGCGCGCACGCCCTCGGCGGCTGTGCCGGCGTAGCGGACCAGTCCGGGCCGGGTGCGCAGCGCGGCCCCGGTGCACAGCACGCCGGCGCCCGGATAGGTGGCCGAGCCGGCGACGACGCCGACGACCCCTTGCGAGTACTTGTCGTCGTCGGCGTCCGGGACCGGCAGCCGCGCGGCCGCGTCGGCGTCGGTGAAGCGGCCGGCGGAGGGCCGGGGCAGGTGCGGACCCAGCCCGATGTCGACCAGGTGCACCTCGCCGGCGTGACCGCGCCCCTCCCCCACGACCAGCCCTGGCTTGACCGCACCGAAGGTGACCGTGTGCGTGGCGGGGAAGGCGGCGCCCTCGACGGCCCCGGTGTCGGCGTCCACCCCGCTCGGCACGTCGACGGCGACCATCAGCGCGGGCCCGGCGGCCGCCCGCTCGACCAGCGCGGCGGCCTCCGGCCGCAGGCCGCCGGTGCCGCCGATGCCGACGATCCCGTCGAGGACCAGGTCCGCGCGATCGAGGACCGGCCCGGCCGCCCCGGGCGGCACGCTGCGGCCGCCGGCGGCGCGCAGCGCGGACAGGCCCGCGGCGTGCGCCCGTGCGGGATCGAGCAGGACTGCCGTGACCCGTGCCCCCCGGGCGGCCAGCCGGGCGCCGGCGAACAGCGCGTCGCCACCGTTGTTGCCCGCGCCCACGAGCAGCCCGACACGGGCGCCGTAGGAGCGGCCCAGCAGCCGGAGGCAGACGGTGGCCAGCCCCGCGGCCGCGCGCTGCATGAGCGCGCCATCGGGCAGGGAGGCGAGCAGCGGGGCCTCGGCCGCCCGGATCTCCGCGGCGGGATGCAGTCCGATCACGTGCCCTCCCGGGCCAGGCCCTCGGCGACGACGACCGCCGAGGCGATGCCGCCGTCGTGGCTGAGCGAGACGTGCCAGGCGGTGACACCGAGCTGCGCCGCCCGGCCGGCCACCGAGCCCCGGACCTCCAGGTGTGGGCGGCCGTGCTCCCCGACGGTCACCTCCGCGTCGTGCCAGTGCAGGTCGCCGGGGGCGCCGAGGGCCTTCGCGAGCGCCTCCTTGGCGGCGAACCGCGCGGCCAGCGACTCACCGGTGCGCGGGCCTCCCGAGGGCGTGCGCTGCTCGTCGGTGGTGAACAGCCGGTCCCGCAGCCCCGGCGTCCGGGCGAGCGAGGACGCGAAGCGGTCCACCGGCACGACGTCGATCCCGACCCCGATGATCATCCGCCCAGTCTGCCGCCTGCCCGCCGTCCTGGCTCACCGCAGCGGGTCCTGGCTCACCGTCGACGGTGAGCCAGGGCCACGGCCTGGACCCGGGTGACCTGGATCGTCGGGGAACTCACTCCACCGTGACGCTCTTGGCCAGGTTCCGCGGCTGGTCGACGTCGTAGCCGCGCGTGTCGGCGATCTCGCAGGCGAGCACCTGGAGCGGCACCGTGGTCACCACCGGGGCCATGAGCGTGGGCGTGCGCGGCACCCGGATCAGGTGGTCGGCGTAGGGCAGCACGTCGTCGTCGCCCTCTTCGGCGATGACGATCGTCCGCGCTCCGCGCGCCCGGACCTCCTGGATGTTCGAGACGACCTTGCCGTGCACCGAGTTGCGGCTGCGCGGCGAGGGCACCACGACCACCACGGGGGTGCCCTGGTCGATCAGGGCGATCGGCCCATGCTTGAGCTCGCCGGCGGCGAAGCCCTCGGCGTGGATGTAGGCCAGCTCCTTGAGCTTCAGCGCGCCCTCCAGCGCCACGGGGAAGCCGACGTGGCGGCCCAGGAACAGGATCGTGTTCGCGTCGGCCAGCGACCGGCCCAGCTCGCGCACCGGCTCCATCTGCTCGAGGACCTGCGCGACGGCGTCGGGCAGCAACCGGAGGTCGTCGACGATCGCGGCGATCTCGTCCTCGTACTTCACCCCGCGCACCTGGGCGAGGAACAGCCCGACCAGGTAGCAGGCCACGACCTGGCTGAGGAACGCCTTGGTCGAGGCGACGGCGATCTCGGGGCCGGCGTGGGTGTAGAGGACGGCGTCGGACTCCCGCGGGATCGTCGAGCCGTTGGCGTTGCAGATGGCCAGCACGCGGGCCTTCTGCTCCTTGGCGTGCCGCAGCGCCATCAGGGTGTCCATCGTCTCGCCGGACTGGCTGATGACGATGACCAGCGTGGAGCGGTCGAGGACGGGGTCGCGGTAGCGGAACTCGCTGGCGACCTCGACCTCGACGGGGATGCGGGTCCAGTGCTCGATGGCGTACTTCGCGATCAGGCCCGCGTGGTAGCTGGTGCCGCAGGAGACGACGAAGATCTTGTCGACGTCGCGCAGCTCCTGGTCCGACAGGCGCACCTCGTCGAGCACCAGCTCGCCGTTCTCGGCCAGGCGGCCGAGCAGGGTGTCGGCGACCGCCTGCGGCTGCTCGGCGATCTCCTTGAGCATGAACCAGTCGTAGCCGCCCTTCTCGGCGGCGGCCGCGTCCCAGTCGACCGTGTAGGCGGTCGGCTCGGCCGGCGTGCCGTCGAAGCCGGTCACCGACAGCCCGCGGGTGCGGTCGATCTCGACGACCTGGTCCTGGCCGAGCTCGCGGGCCTCCCGGGTGTGGCCGATGAAGGCGGCGACGTCGGACCCCAGGAAGTACTCGCCCTCCCCGACCCCGACCCCGACCACGAGCGGACTGCTGCGGCGGGCGGCGACGAGGGTGTCCGGCTCGGCGACGTGCGTGGCGACGAGGGTGAACGCGCCCTCCAGCCGCTGGCAGACGGCCCGCATCGCCTCGGCCAGCCGCCCGGACCCCTCGGGGGTGGTCTCGTAGACGGCGGCGAGCAGGTGGGCGACCACCTCGGTGTCGGTCTCGGAGGTGAACTCCACGCCGGCGGTCTCGCACTCGGCCCGCAGCGCCGCGAAGTTCTCGATGATCCCGTTGTGGATCACCGCGACCGCGCCGTCGGCGGAGACGTGCGGATGGGCGTTGCGGTCGGTCGGGCCACCGTGGGTGGCCCAGCGGGTGTGCCCGATGCCGATCGTGGCCTCCGGCAGCGGCTGGTCGGCCAGCACCTTCTCCAGGTTGGCCAGCTTGCCGGCCTTCTTCGCCGTGCTCAGCTCACCGCCGGCGACGACGGCGATGCCCGCGGAGTCGTACCCGCGGTACTCGAGCCGGCGCAGCCCCTCGAGGACGACGCCGAGGGCGTCCTGAGGGCCGACGTATCCCACGATGCCGCACATTGGACCGAGGGTACCGGGAGCCGACCGGCCATCGTGCCCGCGCGCGGGTCCCCGCAGCCCCGACGGGTGAGGCGGTCAGCCCGCCGCGGCGACGACGGCCGCGAGACGCCGGGCGACGGTGTCGGCCTGCTCCTGGGTGGGAGCCTCCACCATCACGCGGACCAGCTGCTCGGTGCCCGACGGGCGCAGCAGCACCCGGCCGGCGTCGCCCAGCTCCGCCGCCACCGCGTTGACGGCGGCGGCGACCTCGTCGCTCTCGGCGACGGCGAGCCGGTCGGAGACGGGGACGTTGATCAGCACCTGCGGCAGCCGCTGCACCACGGAGGTCAGCTCCGCCAGGGAAGCGCCGGTGGCGGCCATGCGGGAGAGCAGGGCCAGGCCGGTGAGCAGCCCGTCGCCCGTGGTGGCGTGGTCCAGGAAGACCAGGTGCCCGCTCTGCTCCCCGCCGAGGCTGAGGTCGTGCGCGCGCAGGGTCTCCAGCACGTAGCGGTCGCCCACGGCCGTGGTGCTCACCGAGATGCCGGCGTCGCGCATGGTGTGGTGGAAGCCGAGGTTGCTCATCACCGTGGCGACGACGGTGTCGGACTTCAGCGCCCCGCGCTCGTGCAGGGCCAGCGCGCACACCGCGAGGATGGCGTCGCCGTCGACGACGTCACCGGCGGCGGTCACGGCGAGGCAGCGGTCGGCGTCACCGTCGTGGGCGATGCCGATGTCGGCGCCGCGCTCGCGGACGGCCGCGATCAGCGGCTCGAGGTGGGTGGATCCGACGCCGTCGTTGATGTTCCAGCCGTCGGGCTCGCAGCCGATCGCGTGGACGGTGGCCCCGGCGCGGCGGTAGACCTCCGGCGCGGCGGCGGCGGCCGCACCGTGGGCGGCGTCGACGACGACGGACAGCCCGGTCAGGGGCCGGTCCACGGTGGAGAGCAGGTGCTCGACGTAGGCGTCGGTCCCGTCGGCCAGCGCGCTCACGCGGCCGATCAGGTTGCCCGTGGGGCGGTGCCCTTCCAGCGAGTCGGAGGTGACGGTCCGCTCGATCGCGGCCTCGAGCGCGTCGGGGAGCTTGTGCCCACCCCGGCTGAACAGCTTGATGCCGTTGTCGGGCATCGGGTTGTGGCTGGCCGAGATCATGACGCCGAGGTCGGCGTCGCTGCGGCCGGTCAGCCAGGCCAGCGCCGGCGTGGGGACCACCCCGGCGAGGTGCACCTCGGCTCCGGCGCTCGTGAGGCCCGCGACGACCGCGGCCTCGAGCATCTCCCCGCTGGCGCGGGGGTCGCGGCCGACGACCGCGACGGGACGCGAGGTCCCGTCGCGGTCGGCGAGCACGCTTGCGGCGGCACGCGCCACCGAGAGGGCCAGCTCCGGCGTGAGGTCGGAGTTGGCCCGACCCCGGACGCCGTCGGTCCCGAAGAGGCGACCCACGGACGTACCGGTCAGCGCTTGGAGTACTGAGGCGCCTTGCGGGCCTTCTTGAGCCCGTACTTCTTGCGCTCCTTGACCCGCGGGTCACGGGTCAGGAAGCCGGCCTTCTTGAGGGCGGGGCGGTCCTCGGCCTCGACCTCGATGAGGGCGCGGGCGATGGCCAGGCGCAGCGCGCCGGCCTGGCCCGTGACGCCGCCACCCTTGAGGATGCCGACGACGTCGTACTGCTCGCCCTTCTCCAGGGTCACGAACGGCTCACGGATGAGCTGCTGGTGCACCTTGTTGGGGAAGTACTCCTCGAGGGTCCGGCCGTTCAGGGTGAACTGGCCGGTGCCGGGGAGCAGCCGGACGCGGACGACCGCTTCCTTGCGCCGGCCGACGGTCTGGACCGGACGCCCGTCGGCGTCGGTCACGGTCAGTGCGCTGGTCACTGGGCCACCTGCTTGATCTCGTAGGTCTGGGGCTGCTGCGCGGCGTGCGGGTGCTCCGGGCCGGCGTAGACCTTGAGCTTCTTCAGCATCTGCCGACCGAGGGTGTTGTGCGGGAGCATGCCCTTGATCGCGCGCTCGATGACCCGGTCGGGGTGCGTGCGCAGCTGGTCGCCGACGTTGATGGTCTTGAGACCACCCGGGTGACCGGAGTGCCGGTAGGCGAGCTTGTCGTCCCGCTTCGACCCCGTCAGGGCGACCTTGCCGGCGTTGACGATGACGACGAAGTCGCCGACGTCGACGTGCGGGGCGTACTGGGGCTTGTGCTTGCCGCGCAGGAGCTGCGCGGTCTGGCTGGCCAGTCGACCGAGCACCACGTCAGTGGCGTCGATGACGTGCCAGGCCCGGGCGACCTCGCCGGGCTTGGGGGTGTACGTGCGCACGGCGCTCGTGTCCTCCGTCGTCGTCGGGATGGCTGGTGGGATCGCCTCACCGAGCACGGGAGACAGCGACGACGCGCGGGCACCAGCCGGCACACGCGCCAACCGAGCACGATACCAGCCCGAGCCACGACCTCGACCTGGCCCTCCTGCAGGGCCCGTCGCGAGTCTACGAGCGGTGGGGGGCAGCAGGGTCCTCGATCTCACGCAGGCGGCCGGTCTCCACGTCGTAGACGGTTCCGCGGACCTCGTGCGAGAGCAGGTACGGGCAGTCCTGCAGCAGGCGGATGGACTCGCGCACGTCGGCGTCGACGTCGGTGAAGGTGCGCGCGGCCCACGGCGGCCGACGGCCCGTGGCCTTCTCCACCAGGTCGGCGAAGTCGACGTCGTTGCTCTTCTGCAGCCCGCAGTCGGTGTGGTGCACCAGCACGATCTCGCGGGTGCCGAGCAGGTGCTGGGAGATCGTCAGCGAACGGACGGTGTCCTCGGTGACCACCCCGCCGGCGTTGCGGATGACGTGCGCGTCACCCACCTCGAGCCCCAGCAGCGGGAACAGCGGCATCCGCGAGTCCATGCAGGCGACGACGGCGACCTTCCGCGCCGGCGCCACCGGCTTGCTGCCGGGGAACTGCTGCGCCCACTGCTCGTTCGCCTCGAGCATCCGGTCGATCTCGGCCATGCGGCCCCCTCCCTCTCCTGGTGGTGCCGGGGACACTAACCGGCGGGCGGCGAGGTGCGCCCGGGCGGAATCGGCCAGGATGGGCTGGTGCGCACGGTCGAGGAACACCAGGCGGTGGTGGACGCCCTGCTGCAGGCCTCCCCCGAGGAGACGGTGCCGCTCGCGGCGGCCCACGGCCGGGTGCTGTCCCGCGACGTCGTCGCCGCGGTGCCGCTGCCGGGGTTCGACAACTCCGCGATGGACGGCTACGCCGTGCGCTGGGCCGAGGTCGGCGGCGCGGGCCTCCCCGTCCGGCTGCCGGTGGCCGAGGACATCCCGGCCGGGCGCACCGACGTCGTCCCGCTGGCGCCGGGCACGGCACACCGCATCATGACCGGCGCCCCGCTGCCCCCCGGAGCCGACGTCGTCGTCCCGGTCGAGCTGACCGACGGCGGCACCGACGTCGTCGAGCTGCGGGACTGCCCCCCGGTCGGCAGCCACCTGCGCCGCGCCGGCGAGGACATCGCGGCCGGCACCGTCGCCCTCTCCCCCGGCGCACCGCTCGGCGCCGCGCAGCTCGGGCTGGCCGCCGCCGTGGGCATCACCGAGCTGCGGGTCCGGCGGCGCCCCCGGGTGCTGGTGCTCTCGACCGGCAGCGAGCTGGTCGCCCCCGGCGAGGAGCTCGCCCCGGGCCAGATCTACGAGTCGAACTCGATGCTGCTGGTGGCGGCGGTCGAGGAGGCGGGCGGCACCGCCCGGCGGCTGCACTTCGTCCCCGACGACGTCGACCAGTTCCTCGGCACGGTCCGGGCGGAGCTCGCGACCGCGGACCTGCTGGTCACCAGCGGCGGCGTGAGCGCCGGCGCCTACGAGGTCGTGAAGGACGCCTTCGGGACCCTGGGCACCGTCGACTTCGTCAAGGTCGCGATGCAGCCCGGCGGGCCGCAGGGCGCCGGCACGGTCGACGGCGTGCCGGTGGTCACCCTCCCCGGCAACCCGGTGAGCGCGTTCGTCTCCTTCGAGGTCTTCGTCCGCCCGGCGCTGCGCCGGGCGCTCGGGCACACCGCGCCGGACCGGCTGCGCGTCCCGGCCCGGCTCGCCGGCCCCTTGCGCTCGCCCGCCGGCCGGCGCCAGTTCCTGCGCGGCCGCTACGACGGCGGCGTCGTCTCCCAGGTCGGCGGCCCCGGGTCGCACCTGGTCGCGCACCTGGCCCGCGCCAACTGCCTGGTGGTCGTCCCCGAGGACGTCACCGAACTGCCCGCCGGCGCCGAGGTCGACGTCGTGCTGATCGAGGGAGCGCTCCAATGACCGAGACACGTCTCACCCACGTCGACGAGCACGGGGCCGCGCGCATGGTCGACGTCAGCGCGAAGGGGGTCACCGCCCGGGAGGCGACCGCCGCCGGCCGGGTGCTGGTCAGCCGGGAGGTCGTCGACCTGCTCCGCGGGACCGGCGTGCCCAAGGGCGACGCGGTCGCCGTGGCCCGGATCGCCGGCATCGCCGGGGCCAAGCGGACGCCCGACCTCGTCCCGCTGTGCCACCCCATCGCGCTGCACGGCGTCACCGTCGAGCTCGAGGTGACCGATGACGCCGTCGAGATCACCGCGACCGCCCGCACGGCGGACCGCACCGGTGTGGAGATGGAGGCGCTGACCTCGGTCGCCGTCGCCGGGCTGACGATGATCGACATGGTGAAGGCGGTCGATCCGCGGGCGTCGATCACCGACGTGCGGCTGCTGCGCAAGAGCGGCGGCAGGAGCGGGGAGTGGACCCGGTGAGCGAGCTGCCGATGGCCGCCCGGGCGTGGGTGCTGACGGCCTCGAACCGGGCCTACGCGGGCGTGTACGAGGACCGCAGCGGTCAGGCGCTCGCCGCCGGGCTGCGCGGGCTCGGCTTCGCCGTCGAGGGGCCGCACGTGCGCCCCGACGACGTCGACGAACTCGAGGCGGTCATCCGGGCGGCGGTGGACCTCGGGGTCGACGTGGTCGTCACCACCGGCGGGACCGGCCTCTCCCCCACCGACGTCACCCCGGAGGCCACCCGCCGGGTGCTCGAGCGGGAGGCGCCCGGCCTCGCCGAGGCCGTCCGGCGGTACGGCAGCGACAACGGCGTGCCGACGGCGGTGCTCTCCCGCGGGGTGGCCGGCACCGCGGCCCGCACGCTGATAGTCAACCTGCCCGGCTCCACGGGCGGGGTGAAGGACGGCCTCGCCGTCCTCGGGCCGCTGCTCCCGCACGTCGTGAGCCAGCTCCGTGGCGGCGACCATGCTTGATGTCGTCCTCCGGACGACACCGCGGCCAACGGCCGTCCCCCGGCTGCGTTGAGCGAGTCCGCGTCACCGTCGGAGGAGCCTCCGGCCCCGTCCGCCGGCACCGCCATCGCAGGCGGCTCACGGTGGCGAGGTGGCGTGGTCCGGTCGGTTCAGTCCAGCACGATCCGGTCCTGGTGGGTGTAGACGTTGCAGCCGTCACCCCGGAGGAAGCCGACCAGCGTGATGCCGACCTCGCGGGCCAGCTCCACGGCCAGCGACGACGGCGCCGACACCGCGGCGAGCACCGGGATGCCGGCCATCGCCGCCTTCTGGGTCAGCTCGAAGCTCGCCCGGCCGCTCACCATCAGCACGTGCCCGGCCAGCGGCAGCCGGCCCTCGCGGACGCCGTCGCCGATCACCTTGTCCACCGCGTTGTGCCGGCCGACGTCCTCCCGCACCGCCACGAGCTCCCCGCCGGCCGTGGCCAGCCCGGCCGCGTGCAGCCCGCCGGTCTTGTCGAAGACCTGCTGGGCGGCCCGCAGGCGGTCCGGCAGCGCCAGGAGCACCTCCAGCGGCAGACGGACCGCGTCGCCGGCGAGGTCGTAGGCGGTCTTGGTGCGGATCGCGTCGATGCTGGCCTTGCCGCACACCCCGCAGGAGCTGGACGTGTAGAAGTTCCGCTCGAGCCCCGTGTCCGGCACGGGCACGCCGGGTGCGAGGTCGACGTCCACGACGTTGTAGGTGTTGCGCCCGTCGGCGTCCACGGAGTCGCAGTAGCGCAGGCCGGCCACGTCGTCGGCACCGCGGATCGCCCCCTCGGTGGCGAGGAAGCCGTGGACCAGGTCGAAGTCGTCGCCCGGCGTGCGCATCGTCACCGCCAGCGGCGTGCCGTTCAGCCGGATCTCCAACGGCTCCTCCGCCGCCACGGCGTCGGGTCGGGTGGTGCGGTGCTGACCACGGATGCGCAGCACCGGGGTGCGGCTGGTGACTCGTCCCACGACGTGGACGGTACCCACGCCCGGCGGCCTACGGTGCTGCCATGGAGGACTTCCCGCCGTACGCGGCCGTGGTGCTGGCCGGCGGCCGGGCCCAGCGGCTGGGCGGGCAGGCCAAGCCGCAGCTGCGGGTCGGCGGCCGGACGATGCTCGCCGCCGTCCTCATCGCCGTGGGCGACGCGGCGCAGCGGATCGTGGTCGGCCCTCGGCAGGAGGTCCCGGGGGACGTCGTCCTCACCCGGGAGGACCCGCCGGGCGGCGGGCCCGTGGCGGCGCTGCGGGCCGGGCTGGTCGCCGTGGACGCCGACGTGGTGGCGGTCCTCGCCGCCGACCTGCCCTTCGTCACCCGCGGGCTCGTCGGCGAGCTGCGCCGGCGACTCCACCGGGACGGCGTCCTCGTCGTCGACGACGCCGGTCGGGACCAGCTCCTGCTGGGCGTGTGGCGCACCGCGGCGCTGCGCCGCGCGGTCGGTGACCCGGACGGCCCGCGGGCGCTCCACCGCGCGGTGGCCGGCCTCGCGGTAGACCGGCACCACCCCGCGCCGGCGCCCGGCGAGGTGGCTCCGTGGCTGGACTGCGACACCCCCGAGGAGCTGGCCCGGGCACGGGAGGTAGCCCCCGGCGCTACCGGGTAGGCCCTGCGGATGCGCATCGTCCTCGCCGGGGCCCACGGGCAGGTCGCCCGCCGCCTCGGCCGTCTGCTCTCCGCCCGCGACGACACCGTCCTCGGCCTCGTCCGCAATCCCGACCACCGGTCCGACCTGGAGGACGACGGCGTCACGCCGGTGGTCCTCGACCTCGAGTCCGCGTCGGTCGTCGACGTGGCCGAGGTCCTGTCCGGCGCCGACGCGGTGGTCTTCGCCGCCGGCGCCGGGCCCGGTAGCGGCGCGGCCCGCAAGGACACGGTCGACCGCGGCGCGGCCGTCCTGCTCGCCGACGCCGCCGAGCGGGCGGGGGTGCGCACGTACCTGCTGGTCTCGTCCATGGGCACCGACCTGGTCGCCGACGGCGCCGCCCCGGAGGGTGTCGACGAGGTGTTCGCCGCCTACCTGCGCGCCAAGCTGGCCGCCGAGCAGGACCTCCTGGCGCGTCCGGCGCTCGCCGTGACGGTCCTGCGGCCGGGCGGCCTCACCGACGGGCCCGGCACCGGCCGGGTCACCCTCGACCGGCACGTCGAGCGCGGCGAGATCCCCCGCGACGACGTCGCCGCCGTGCTGCTGGCCTTCCTCGACTCCCCGCGCGACGGCGCCGTCGTGGAGCTGGTCTCCGGCGAGACCCCCGTGGCCGAGGCCGTCGCCGCGGTGCCGTGACGGCAGCGCGCCCGGACCGGCTCCTCGCCGGTCCGGGCATCAGGCCCGGCGGGCCCGGGTGACCGCAGCGCGGGCGGCCAGCTCGGCGTCGTCCGGGTAGTCGACCGCCACCAGCGTCAGCCCGTGCGCGGGCGCGACCGGCACGTCGCTCGCCCGCTCCCTGCGGGCCAGCAGACCTGCCGGCCAGCCCAGCGGGCGCCGCCCCTCCCCCACGGCGACGAGCCCGCCGACCAGGCTGCGGACCATGGAGTGGCAGAACGCGTCGGCCGATGCCTCGACCCGCACCGTCTCGGAGCCGTCGTCCTCCGTCTGACGGGCCACGGCGAGCCGCAGCAGGGTCCGGATGGTCGTCGCACCGTCACGCCGCTTGCAGTAGGCGGCGAAGTCGTGCTGACCGAGGAGGAGGCCGGCGGCCAGGTCCATCGCGGCGGCGTCCAGCCTGCGCGGCCACGCCACGGTGTCGGCCCGGCGCAGCGGCGACGGTCCGGCCGGCCCGTCGGTCAGCCGGTACACGTAGTGCCGCGCCAGGGCCCCGAACCGGGCGTCGAAGTCCGGGGGCGCCTCCGTCACCTGCGGAACGGCCACGTCCGTCGGCAGGACCCCTCGCAGCCGGCGGACCAGCTTGGCCCGCTGGTCCGCCCACACGCCGCGGGGGACGTCGACGTGCACCACCTGCCCGGTGGCGTGCACCCCGGCGTCGGTGCGGCCGGCGACGGTGAGGTCGACGTCGGTGCGCAGCACCGTGGCCAGGCCCCGCTCCAGCTCGTCCTGCACGGTCCGCAACCTCGGCTGGCGAGCCCAGCCGTGGAATGCGGTGCCGTCGTACTGGACCGCCAGACGAAGACGGACGAGCCCGCCACCGGGACCGGTGGCGGGCTCGTCCGTCTGCTGATGGATGGTCAGCGGCGGATCACTTCGGGTCGGGCGCGGCGTCGCCGCCCTGGTACTGCTGGCTGGCGGTCGCGGCGTCCCCGAGCTCGGCGGCCTCGATCTCCGCTGCCGCCGCCCGGGCGACCTCCGGAGAGAGCGCCGGGTCCTCGACCACGGCCACGTTCTCGCGCTCCGGCTCCGGGGTGACGTCCCCGTCGTCCTGGCGCTGACCGTCGGGGCTGAAGACGTCGGCGACGACCTCCTGCGCCTCGTCGGTGACGCTGCCGTCGGTCACGGCCGGGGAGGTGTCCCCGCCGGGCCCGGTCGTCTCACCCTGGAACGTGGCGCCCTGGTCGCCGCCGCCGGCGGACACGCCGGCCGCGCCCGCACCGGCGACGTTCTCGGGGTTGCTCATCGCGCGTCCGTGCCCTCGTCCTGGGCGGCCGGCGCGTCGCCGACGACCTCGTCCGGGGTGTCCGCGCTGTCGGCCGAGTCCGCGCTGTCGACCGAGTCGACGCTCTCCACCGAGTCGGCGGAGTCCGTCGGCTCGACGGCGTCGGCGGTGACCTCACCGGCCGCGGAGGCGGCACCGGCGCCCGAGGCGAACTGCGTGCCGCGTGCCCGCTCGGCCTCGCCGACCGCCTGCTGGGCGACGGTGAGGGCCTCGACCAGCTCGATGACCGCCATCGGCGCGTTGTCGCCCTTGCGGGGACCGACCTTGGTGATCCGGGTGTAGCCGCCGGGACGGTTCTCGAAGCGAGGACCGATCTCGGCGAAGAGCGTGTGGACGACGTCCTTGTCACGGATGGTCGTCATCACCTGACGACGGGCGTGCAGGTCACCGCGCTTGGCGAAGGTCACCAGCTTCTCGGCCAGCGGACGCAGCCGCTTGGCCTTCGCCTCGGTGGTGGTGATCCGCCCGTGCTCGAACAGCGAGGTGGCCAGGTTGGCCAGCATCAGCCGCTCGTGCGCGGGGGACCCGCCGAGACGGGGACCCTTGGTGGGGGTGGGCATGTCGGTCCTTCCTCAGGCCGCCGGGCGCTCGCTGCCGGCTGCATCCGTGGTGCTGCTGTCGTCCGTACTGCGGTGGTGCTGCACTGCTCGTGGCGTCAGTGTGGCGCGCCCCGAGTGGCCCCGCTGCAGGGGCCCGCCGCGCGCGTGCGAGCGGCGGGGTGCAGCGGGGTCCGTTCTCAGAGCTGCTCGGTCTCCTGGTAGGCACCCTCGTCGTACTGCGCCTGGTCGTAGCCCGCGGCGTACTCGCCCGTGCCCTGGTAGGCGTCGGTCTCGTAGCCCTCGTCGTAGCTCTCGACCGAGGTGGGGATGAACCCGGGCGGGCTGTCCTTGAGCGCGAGGCCCATGGCGGCCAGCTTCATCTTGACCTCGTCGATCGACTTGGCCCCGAAGTTCCGGATGTCGAGCAGGTCGGCCTCGGAACGGGTGACGAGCTCCCCGACGGTGTGCACGCCCTCGCGCTTGAGGCAGTTGTAGGACCGGACCGTGAGGTCCATGTCCTCGATCGGCATCGAGAAGTTCGCGATGTCGGCTGCCTCGGCCGGGCTGGGCCCGACCTCGATGCCCTCGGCCTCGACGTTCAGCTCGCGCAGCAGGCCGAAGAGCTCGACCAGCGTGGACCCGGCGGACGCGATGGCGTCGCGCGGGGCGATCGACGGCTTCGTCTCGACGTCGACCACCAGCCGGTCGAAGTCGGTGCGCTGCTCGACACGGGTCGCCTCGACGGCGTAGGTCACCTTGAGGACCGGCGAGTAGATCGAGTCCACGGGGATGCGGCCGATCTCCTGGCCGGGCTGCTTGTTCTGCGGCGCGGGCACGTAGCCGCGACCCCGCTCGACGACCAGCTCGATCTCGAGCCGGCCCTTCCCGTTCAGGGTGGCGATGTGCAGCTCGGGGTTGTGCACCTCGACGCCGGCCGGCGGGGCGATGTCCGCCGCGGTGACCTCGCCGGGGCCCTGCTTGCGCAGGTACATGGTCACCGGCTCGTCGGAGTCGGAGCTGACCACGAGCCCCTTGAGGTTCAGGATGATCTCGGTGACGTCCTCCTTGACGCCCGGCACGGTGGTGAACTCGTGCAGGGTGCCCTCGATGCGGATGCTGGTCACAGCCGCACCGGGGATGGACGACAGCAGCGTGCGCCGCAGGGAGTTGCCGAGGGTGTAGCCGAAACCCGGCTCGAGCGGCTCGATGATGAACCGCGAGCGCTGCTCCGAGATGGTCTCCTCGGTCAGCGTGGGGCGCTGTGCGATGAGCATTGCTTCTCCTTCAGGTCCTCCGGCACCCGCCATATGACGCCGTGAGGGGTGGTGCGGGCTCCGGCGGGCATCTGTCCGCCCGCCGGAGCCATGGCCCCGTCCAGAGGCTCACCCCGAGCCTGCGAGGGGTGAGGAGGACGGGGTCCTGCTACTTCGAGTACAGCTCGACGATCAGCTGCTCCTGGACCGGGGTGTCGATCACCTGGCGGGCCGGGATGCTGTGCACGAGCACGCGCAGCTGGCTGCTGATGACCTCGAGCCACGCCGGCACCGGACGCTCGCCGGCGCGGGCCTGGGCGACCTCGAACGGCATCATGGTGCGCGACTTCTCGGCGACCTCGATGATGTCGTTCTCGCTGACCCGGTACGACGGGATGTCGACCTTGCGGCCGTTCACCCGGATGTGACCGTGGCGCACCAGCTGGCGGGCCATGTCGCGGGACTCGGCGAAGCCGGCCCGGTAGACCACGTTGTCCAGCCGCGACTCGAGGATCTGCAGCAGGACCTCACCGGTCTTGCCGGTCTTGCGGTTGGCCTCTTCGTAGTAGCCGCGGAACTGCTTCTCCAGCACGCCGTAGATGCGGCGGGCCTTCTGCTTCTCGCGGAGCTGGAGCAGGTACTCGCTGTCCTTGCTCCGGCCACGGCCGTGCTCGCCCGGCGGGTACGGCCGGATCTCGATCGGGCACTTCGGTGACTCGCACTTGCTGCCCTTGAGGAACAGCTTCATCTTCTCGCGCCGGCACATGCGGCAGTCGGCTCCGGTGTAACGGGCCACGTCTATCTACCTCTTCGTCTCGTCAGTGACCGGTCAGACCCGGCGGCGCTTCTTGGGGCGGCAGCCGTTGTGCGGCTGCGGCGTGACGTCCTGGATCTGCCCGACCTCGAGGCCGGTGGCCTGCAGGGAGCGGATCGCGGTCTCGCGGCCGGAGCCGGGACCCTTCACGAAGACGTCCACCTTGCGCATGCCGTGCTCCTGCGCCTTGCGGGCCGCATTCTCCGCGGCCATCTGCGCGGCGAAGGGCGTGGACTTGCGGGAGCCCTTGAAGCCGACGTGGCCGGCCGAGGCCCAGCTGATCACGTTGCCGTTGGGGTCGGTGATCGAGACGATCGTGTTGTTGAACGTGCTCTTGATGTGCGCAGCACCGTGAGCGACGTTCTTCTTCTCCTTGCGGCGGACCTTCTTGGCACCAGCCGCGGCGCGAGCCCTGGGAGGCATATGTTTGTCGGGTTCCTTCTCTTCGTGGCCTGACCCCCGCTCGCCGTCCCTGCGAACGCGCGGGCGGGCGGGGGGTCCACGGGGGGCGGAGCCCCCCGTGTGTCTACTTCTTGCCGGCCTTCTTCTTGCCGGCGATGGTCTTGCGCGGGCCCTTGCTCGAGCGCGCATTGGTCTTGGTGCGCTGACCGTGCACCGGGAGCCCACGCCGGTGCCGAAGCCCCTGGTAGGAACCGATCTCGATCTTCCGGCGGATGTCGCCGGCGACCTCGCGCCGCAGGTCACCCTCGACGCGGAAGTGCTCGTCGATGTAGTCGCGCAGCTTGAGCAGGTCCTCGTCGCTGAGGTCCTTGGCGCGCAGGTCCGGGCTGACGCCCGTCGCGGCCAGGGTCTC
This sequence comes from Blastococcus sp. HT6-30, assembly GCF_039729015.1. Taxonomy (NCBI): domain Bacteria; kingdom Bacillati; phylum Actinomycetota; class Actinomycetes; order Geodermatophilales; family Geodermatophilaceae; genus Blastococcus; species Blastococcus sp. HT6-30. Next base: position 3,128,804 of record NZ_CP155792.1, read on the forward strand.
CTTGGCGTGGTGCCTGCCGATGCCATAGATGTAGGTGAGCGCGATCTCCATCCGCTTCTCGCGGGGCAGGTCGACGCCAGCCAGTCGTGCCATGTTCAGGTACTCCCTCAGCCCTGGCGCTGCTTGTGCCGGGCGTTGTCGCAGATGACCATGACCCGGCCGTGCCGGCGGATCACCTTGCACTTGTCGCAGATCTTCTTCACCGACGGCTGGACCTTCACCGGTGCCGCCCCTCATTCCTCGAAATCGATGTGCCGGGACCCCACACGACGTGCGGGCCGCCGGCGGTCACTTGTAGCGGTAGACGATGCGACCGCGGGTCAGGTCGTAGGGCGAGAGCTCCACGACCACGCGGTCCTCGGGCAGGATGCGGATGTAGTGCTGCCGCATCTTGCCGCTGATGTGGGCGAGCACCCGGTGTCCGTTCTGCAGCTCGACCCGGAACATCGCATTGGGCAGCGGCTCGACGACGCGACCCTCGACCTCGATGGCCCCGTCCTTCTTCGCCATGCCCGACACGCGCTCCTTGACTCGGTGGTACTGGATCCTCGTGCGCCCGCACCGGTGCCCGGCTGGACGCGCTCGGAGATTGCAGAACAGGTGGTGCAGGCACTCTCGCAGAGGGCGTTCCGGGTCGTGCGGCCACAGCACGACGGCAGAACGGCGCTAGCGCCAACGGCTACTGTACCTCGGCCCGGCGCGCCGATCCAACCCGGCCTCCGGCAAGGACCCCGTGCTCCCCGCCACTCGCAGGCTCGCGGCGGCTCCCTGCACGAGGCTCAGGTACGCGGGGTGATCCCGAACGGGGCGAGGCCGGCGACGCCGCCGTCCTCGGCCGTCAGCACCCACGGGCCCTCGGGGGTGATGGCCACCGTGTGCTCGAAGTGGGCGGCGCGGGAGCCGTCCTTGGTGACCACGGTCCACCCGTCCTCGAGCTCGACGGTTGCCGGATCACCCACGGTGACCATGGGCTCGATGGCCAGGGCCAGCCCGGGGACCAGCTTCGGGCCACGGCCGGGACGTCCGTAGTTGAGCACGTGCGGGTCCTGGTGCATCTCGGTGCCGATGCCGTGACCGCCGTAGTTGTCGACGATGCCGTACGGGCGGTCCTCGTCCCGGATCGCCTGCTCCACGGCGGAGCTGATGTCGGTGAGCCGGCCACCGGCCACTGCCCGGGCCAGGCCGGCCCACATCGACCGCTCGGTGACGGCTATCAGGGCTGCGTCCTCGGCGGAGGGCTCCCCCACCGTGACCGTCACGGCGGAGTCGCCGTGCCAGCCTTGCAGGATCGCCCCGCAGTCGATGGAGATGTTGTCGCCCGCGGCCAGCGCTCGGTTCACGTCCGGGATCCCGTGCACGACCTCGTCGTTGATGGAGGCGCAGATGCTGCCGGTGAAACCGTGGTATCCGAGGAAGGACGGGATCGCGCCCGCGCTGCGGATGCGGTCCTCGGCGATCGCGTCGAGCTCACCGGTGGTCACCCCGGGACGGATCGCGGCGCGAACGGCGGCGATGGCCCCGGCGACGACGAGGCCGGCGCCCCGCATCAGCTCGATCTCGTGCGGGGTCTTGATCTGGATCATGCGTCCACTCCACTTCGCGAGCAGCGGAAGGCGGCCGAGGATCCCGCCTGTCATGTGCAGATCCGCCTCCGGTGCCCGGTGATCAGTCTGCGCTCGGCTGCGCGCCGTCCGTACCCAGTGCGGCGAGCGCACGGGCCGTGACCTCCTCGACCGCACCGATCGCGTCGATGCGGGCCAGCAGACCCTGGTCCTCGTAGAAGCCGGACAGCGGGGCAGTCTGTTCCCGGTACACCTTCAGCCGGTGCCGCACCGTCTCGGGCTTGTCGTCGTCGCGCTGGACCATCTGCCCGTCGACCAGCATCCGCCGGCCGGAGAGCCGCCGGACCAGCTCCTCCTCGTCGACCACCAGCTCGAGGACCCGGTCGAGGCCGTGTCCGAGCTCGGCCAGCGATGCGCGGAGCTGCTCGGCCTGCGAGATCGTGCGGGGGAACCCGTCCAGGAGAAAGCCCGCCCGGGCGTCTTCCTCGGCCAGCCGGTCCTTCACCATGGCGACGGTGATCTCGTCGGGCACGAGGTCACCGGCGTCCATGTAGATCTTGGCCTTCTGCCCCAGCTCCGTCTGCCCGCTGACGTTGGCCCGGAAGATGTCACCGGTCGAGATCGCGGGGACGCCGAGTTCGCCGGCGATGAACTGCGCCTGGGTGCCCTTGCCCGCTCCGGGAGGGCCCAGGAGGACGACGCGCACTACTTCAGGAACCCTTCGTAGTTGCGCTGGTTCAGTTGCGTCTCGATTTGCTTCACCGTCTCCAACCCCACTCCGACCATGATCAGGACCGCGGTCCCTCCGAACGGGAAGTTCTGGTTCTGCCCCTCCTGCGTGATGGAGAGGAAGAGGTTCGGCAGCACGGCGACCAGACCCAGGTAGATCGAGCCCGGAAGCGTGATCCGGGACAGGACGTACTGCAGGTACTCCGCGGTCGGCCGGCCCGGCCGGATGCCGGGGATGAAGCCGCCGTAGCGCTTCATGTCGTCGGCCCGCTCCTCCGGGTTGAACGTGATGGACACGTAGAAGTACGTGAAGAAGATGATCATCGCGAAGTAGATCGCGACGTGGACCGGGCTGCTCTGGTCGATGATGTAGTTCTCGAAGAACCGTCGCACCGTACCGGTCTCGCTGCCCTGCAGCTGGGCGATCAGCTGCGGCAGGTACAGCAGCGAGGAGGCGAAGATGACCGGGATGACGCCGGCCTGGTTCACCTTGAGCGGCAGGTAGGTGGATGTCCCGCCGTACATGCGGCGACCCACCATCCGCTTGGCGTACTGCACCGGGATGCGGCGCTGGGCCTGCTCGACGTAGACCACGGTGCCGATGATGACGACGGCGAAGGCGCAGACGACGGCGAACACGACGCCACCGCGGGTCTGCAGGATCGAGCCGCCCTCGGCGGGGATGCGCGCGGCGATCGAGGTGAAGATCAGCACGGACATGCCGTTGCCGATCCCCTTCTCGGTGAGCAGCTCGCCGAGCCACATGATCAGCGCGGTACCGGCGGTGAGCGCGACGACGAGGATGACCGTCGTCCAGACCGACTCGGACGGGATGATCGTCTGGGTGCAGTTGGGGAACAGCTGGCCGCTGCGGGCGAGGGCGATGATACCGGTGCTCTGCAGGACCGCGAGCGCGATGGTCAGGTAGCGGGTGTACTGGGTCAGCTTCGCCTGACCCGACTGCCCTTCCTTCTTCAGCTGCTCGAAGCGCGGGATGACCACCACGAGCAGCTGCACGATGATGCTCGCCGTGATGTACGGCATGATCCCGAGCGCGAACACGCTCAGTCGCAGCAACGCGCCGCCGGAGAACAGGTTGACCAGCGAGTAGATGTCGCGCTGGTCGGACGCCTGGGCCTGCTCGAGGCAGCTGTTGATCGCCTCTACCGAGACGCCCGGTCCGGGGACCGCGGCGCCGAGCCGGTACACGGCGATGATCGCCAGGGAGAACAGCAGCTTGCGCCGGAGGTCTGGCGTCCGGAACGCCGCGGCGAACGCCTGCAGCACGTGCCCTCCCCTGATCGGTCGGATGACGATAGCAATCGGCCCGCCCCGCACTAGTGCAGGGCGGGCCGATGGAGGCCCCTCTGCAGGGACCCGCCGCGAGCGTGCGAGCGGCGGGGAGCAGAGGGGTCCTTTCTCAGATGCGGGTGGTGCTGCCTCCGGCCGCGGCGATCTTCTCGGCCGCGGAGGCGGAGAAGGCGTTCGCCTGCACGTCGACCCTGACGCCGCCGAGCTCGCCGGTGCCGAGCACCTTGACCGGCTGGCCACGGCGCACGGCGCCGGCCTCGGCCAGGGTGTCCGGGTTGACGGCTCCGCCCTGCGGGAACAGCGCCGCGATCCGGTCGAGGTTGACGACCTGGAAGACGACCTTGTTCGGCGGCTTGAAGCCCGAGAGCTTGGGCAGCCGCATGTTCAGCGGGGTCTGCCCACCCTCGAACCGCGCGGAGACGGTGCCCCGCGCGCCGGTGCCCTTGGTGCCGCGCCCGGCGGTCTTGCCCTTGGAGCCCTCACCGCGACCCACGCGGGTCTTGGCGGTGTGAGCGCCGGGGGCCGGACGCAGGTGGTGGACCTTGAGAGTCATGAGATGTCCCTACTAGCGCTTCGTCGGACCAGCGTCAGCTGATCTCTTCGACGGTGACCAGGTGCGGCACCGTCGCGACCATCCCGCGGATCTCGGGACGGTCCTCCTGGACGACCGAGTCGTTGATCCGCTTGAGGCCCAGCGAGCGCAGCGTCTGGCGCTGGTTGGGCTTGGTGCCGATGACCGACTTGACCTGGGTGACCTTCAGCTGTGCCATCTCAGACCCCCTGACCCGCACGCGCACGGAGCATGGCGGCGGGGGCGACGTCCTCGAGCGGCAGGCCGCGGCGGGCCGCGATCTCCTCCGGGCGGACGAGGTCCTTCAGCGCCTGCATGGTGGCGTGCACGATGTTGATCGGGTTCGACGAGCCCAGGCTCTTGGACAGCACGTCGTGGATCCCGGCGCACTCGAGCACGGCGCGCACCGGGCCACCGGCGATGACACCGGTACCGGGGCTGGCCGGCTTGAGCAGCACGACACCGGCGGCCGCCTCGCCCTGCACGGGGTGCGGGATGGTGCTGGCGATGCGGGGCACCTTGTAGAAGTGCTTCTTGGCCTCCTCGACGCCCTTGGCGATCGCCGCGGGCACCTCCTTGGCCTTCCCGTAGCCGACGCCCACGGTGCCGTCACCGTCGCCCACGATCACCAGGGCGGTGAAGCTGAAGCGCCGACCACCCTTGACGACCTTGGACACGCGGTTGATGGCGACCACGCGCTCGATGTAGTTGCTCTTCTCGGCGGGCGCGCCTCCGGGGCCCCGCCCGCCGTCACGACGGTCGCGGCGGTCGTTACCGCCGCCGGCGCCGCCGCCGCGTCGCTGTGGTCCTGGCATCAGACGTCCCTCTCGATCTGCTCGCTCGTGCTGGTGGGGTGGGTGGTCATCAGAAGTCCAGCCCACCCTCGCGGGCACCGTCGGCCAGAGCGGCGATGCGCCCGGCGTAGCGGTTGCCCCCGCGGTCGAAGACGACCGCCGAGATGCCGGCGGCCTTCGCGCGCTCGGCCACCAGAGCACCCACCTGACGGGCGAGGGTGGACTTGTCGCCCTCGGAGCCGCGCAGGCTGGCGTCCATCGTGGAGGCGCTCACCACGGTGCGGCCGACCGTGTCGTCGACGACCTGCACGTGGATGTGGCGCGCGCTGCGCTTGACCACCAGGCGCGGACGCTCCGCCGTGCCCGCGACCCGCTTGCGCAGCCGGTTGTGGCGACGGAGCCGCGAGACGCGGCGCGCCGTGCTGATGTCGGTGCCGACGGGCTTGTGCACCCGGGCGGCCTTCTCTGCCTGAGCCATCACTTACCCGTCTTCCCGACCTTGCGCTTGACGACCTCGCCCTGGTACCGCACACCCTTGCCCTTGTAGGGGTCGGGCCTGCGGATCTTGCGGATCTTGGCCGCCACCTCGCCGACCAGCTGCTTGTCGATGCCGCTGACCCGCAGGCGGGTCGGCGACTCGACGGCGAAGGAGATCCCCTCGGGGGCCTTCACCGGCACGGGGTGGCTGTAGCCCAGGGCGAACTCGAGGTCCGAGCCGCGCGCCTGGACGCGGTATCCGACACCGACGATCTCGAGGGTCTTGGTGTAGCCCTCGGTGACGCCGGTGATCATGTTGGCGATCAGAGTCCGCGAGAGCCCGTGGAGGGCGCGGTTCTGACGCTCGTCGTTGGGGCGCTGCACCCGCAGCGTGCCGTCCTCGTCGCGCACGACGGTGATCGGCGCGGCGACCGTGTGGCGCAGCTCGCCCTTGGGCCCCTTCACGCTGACCGTCTGACCGTCGATGGCTACGTCGACACCACCGGGCACGGCGATCGGGAGTCGTCCGATCCGTGACATCTCTGCTCGCTCCTCTTACCAGACGTAGGCGAGGACTTCCCCACCCACGCCCTTCTTGTTCGCCTGCTTGTCGGTGAGCAGCCCGGTCGAGGTCGAGATGATCGCCACGCCGAGGCCGCCGAGCACCTTGGGCAGTGCGGTGGACTTCGCGTACACCCGCAGACCGGGCTTGGAGACCCGTCGGACCCCGGCGATGCTGCGCTCGCGGTTGGGGCCGTACTTGAGGTCGATCACCAGCTGCTTGAACGGGTTGCCGTCCTTGTCGGTGTCATCGACGCGCCAGCCGGCGATGTAGCCCTCCTGCTGGAGGATCTCGGCGATGTGCGTCTTGAGCTTCGACGACGGCATGACCGCGGAGTCGTGGTACGCCTGGTTGGCGTTCCGCAGACGCGTCAGCATGTCTGCGATCGGGTCGGTCATGGTCATGGCGTAGTGGTGCCTCTCTCGCCGCGGTTCCTCATGCGCCGGGTCTTCCCGGACTTGGCGCGTGGGCCTCTCGGCGATCGTAGAAAGGCCTCGTCCCTGTCAACCCTCGCACGCTCGGGTCGAGCCTCTGGACGAGGCCATGGGGTTGTTTCGTTACCAGGAACTCTTGCGGACGCCGGGGAGCTCCCCGGCGTGGGCCATCTCCCGCAGGCAGATCCGGCACAGGCCGAACTTGCGGAAGACCGAGTGCGGGCGACCGCACCGCTGGCAGCGGGTGTAACCGCGAACCGCGAACTTCGGCTTGCGGGCCGCCTTGTTGATCAGCGCCTTCTTGGCCATAGCTTCTCTCCTGCCCGACTCAGCGGACGGTCGTGACGACGGGCTGGCCGGCGAAGGGGAACCCGAGCTGGCGGAGCAGCTCGCGACCCTCCTCGTCGGTGGTGGCGGTGGTGACGAGCGTGATGTCCATGCCGCGCGACCGGTCGATCTTGTCGACGTCGATCTCGCGGAACATCGACTGCTCCGTCAGCCCGAAGGTGTAGTTGCCGTGACCGTCGAACTGCTTGGCGTTGAGGCCGCGGAAGTCACGGATACGGGGAAGAGCCAGCGACAGCAGACGGTCGAGGAACTCCCACATGCGGTCGCCGCGAAGGGTGACCTTGGCGCCGATCGGCATGCCCTCGCGCAGCTTGAACTGCGCGATGGACTTCCGTGCCCGGACGACGGCGGGCTTCTGGCCGGTGATGGCGGTGAGGTCGCGGACCGCGCCGTCCATCAGCTTCGCGTCGCGGGTGGCCTCGCCGACGCCCATGTTGACGACGATCTTCGTCAGGCGCGGGATCTGCATGACGTTCTCGTAGCCGAACTCGCCCTGCAGCGTGGGCACGATGTTGTCGCGGTAGTTGGCGAGCATGCGGGGCAGCTCACGGGTGGGTGCGCTCATGATCAGAGGTCCTTACCGGTGCGCCGCGAGACCCGGATGTTGCGGCCTTCCTCGTCCTTGCGGTAGCCGACCCGGGTCGGCTTGTCCTCGGAGTCGATCACCATCACGTTGCTGACGTGGATGGGAGCCTCCTGCGTGACGATCCCGCCCTGCTGGGCGCCCCGCTGCGTCGAGCTGATGCGGGTGTGCTTCTTCACCCGGCCGACGCCCTCGACCAGAACCTTCTGGAGCTTGGGGTAGGCGGCGATGACGCGGCCCTTCGCGCCCTTGTCCTTGCCGGACAGCACGAGGACGGTGTCGCCCTTCTTGACCTTCATCGACGGGGTCTTCCCGCTGGCTGCCTGAGCCATGATCACAGCACCTCCGGGGCGAGCGAGATGATCCGCATGAAGCGCTTGTCACGGAGCTCCCGGCCCACGGGCCCGAAGATGCGCGTGCCGCGCGGGTCGCCGCTGTCGCGGATGATCACGGCGGCGTTCTCGTCGAAGCGGATGTAGGAGCCGTCCGGACGACGGCGCTCCTTCACCGTGCGGACGACGACAGCCTTGACCACGTCGCCCTTCTTGACGCCGGCGCCCGGCAGCGCGTCCTTCACGGTGCCGACGATGACGTCACCGATGCCCGCGTAGCGTCGCCCGGAGCCTCCGAGAACCCGGATGCAGAGGATCTCCTTCGCACCGGTGTTGTCGGCGACTCGCAGCCGCGACTCCTGCTGGATCACGTCCTTCTCCCAAATACTTGTGGTGACAGCCGGGCCGGAACGGTGAACCGGCTGTCCGGCACTCGCGTGCGGACGCACCGGCGGCTGATCGCCGCCGGTGCGTCCGGAGCACGGGTACCGGGATGTGGCGCGCACCGGGGCGCGCGCCAGTCGTCCAGGGTACTCCTACCCGCAGCGGCCCCGGAGGGCCGCCTGGCGCAGGCTTACTTGGCCTTCTCGACGACCTCGACCAGCCGCCACCGCTTGGTGGCCGACGTGGGCCGGGTCTCCATGATCTGCACGCGGTCACCGATGCCGGCGACCCCCTGCTCGTCGTGCGCCTTCAGCTTGCTCGTCCGGCGGATGACCTTGCCGTACAGGCCGTGCTTCACGCGGTCCTCGACCTCGACGACGATGGTCTTCTCCATCTTGTCGCTGACGACGAGGCCCTCGCGGACCTTGCGGTAGCCACGGCCGGCCAGGCCGGGGCCGGTCGACTCCTGGGTCTCGCTCATGCCACACCCTCGTTCGGGGCGACCGAGAGACCCAGCTCGCGCTCGCGCATGATCGTGTAGATCCGGGCGATGTCGCGGCGGACGGTCTGCAGTCGCCGGTTGTTGTCCAGCTGGCCGGTGGCCACCTGGAAGCGCAGGTTGAACAGTTCTTCCTTCGACTCACGCAGCCGCGAGGCGAGCTCGTCAGCGGAGAGCTCGCGCAGCTCGGGAGCGGTCAGACCGGCGGCCATCACACTTCTCCTTCACGCGTGATGAAGCGGCACTTCATCGGCAGCTTGTGGATCGCGCGGCGCATGGCCTCGCGGGCCACGGGCTCGGCGACACCGGACAGCTCGAACAGCACGCGACCGGGCTTGACGTTGGCCACCCACCACTCGGGCGAACCCTTACCCGAGCCCATGCGGGTCTCGGCGGGCTTCTTCGTCAGGGGCCGGTCGGGGTAGATCGAGATCCACACCTTGCCGCCACGCTTGATGTGCCGGGTCATCGCGATACGCGCCGACTCGATCTGCCGGTTCGTGACGTAGGCCGGCTCCAGGGCCTGGATGGCGTACTCACCGAAGTTGATCTCGGTGCCGCCCTTGGCCCGGCCGGAGCGGCTCGGGTGGTGCTGCTTGCGGTGCTTGACGCGCCGTGGGATGAGCATGGCGTCAGGCCCCCTCTTCCGAACTCGTAGCCGTGGTGTTCTCGGCGGCCGTGGTCTCGGCAGCGGCGGTGGCCTCCGGGCCGGCAGCCTGGCCGAGCGTCTGCTCGGCAGGAGCCTCGCCGGAGGTCTGCGCGACCACTGCGTCATCCGCAGCCGCGACGGGCGTGGTGCCCTCGGCAGCGGCACGGCCGGCCTCGGTGCCACCGGCGGTCGTGCCGGACGAGCCGGACCGACGCGGACGCTGCGGGCGCTCGCGACGCTGCCCCTGACGGGCGGCGAGGGCCTCGAGGGCCTCGCGCTCGGCGCGGGAGCCGCTGACGTCGCCCTTGTAGATCCACACCTTGACGCCGATGCGACCGAAGGTCGTCCGGGCCTCGTAGATGCCGTAGTCGATGTTCGCCCGGAGCGTGTGCAGGGGCACGCGGCCCTCGCGGTAGAACTCCGAGCGGCTCATCTCGGTGCCGCCGAGGCGGCCCGAGCACTGCACCCGGATGCCCTTGACCTGCGGGCTCCGCTGCGCGGACTGCATCGCCTTGCGCATGGCACGGCGGAAGCTGACCCGGCTGGAGAGCTGCTCGGCCACGCCCTGGGCGACCAGCTGCGCGTCGGACTCGGGGTTCTTCACCTCGAGGATGTTCAGCTGCACCTGCTTGCCGGTGAGCTTCTCCAGCTCGCCGCGGATGCGGTCGGCCTCGGCGCCGCGGCGGCCGATGACGATGCCCGGACGGGCGGTGTGGATGTCGACGCGGACCCGGTCACGGGTGCGCTCGATCTCCACCTTGGAGATGCCGGCCCGCTCCATGCCCTTGGACATGAGCTTGCGGATCGCGACGTCTTCCTTGACGTAGTCCTTGTACAGCTTGTCCGCGTACCACCGGGACTTGTAGTCGGTGGTGATCCCGAGTCGGAACCCGTGCGGGTTGACCTTCTGACCCACTAGCGGGTCCCTCCCCTCGTGTTGCTGGTGGACTGCTGGGTAGCCGGGCCGGACTGGCCGGTGTCCCGGCGCGCCTTGCGCGACTTCTGCGCGAGGACGGCGCTGGTGGCCACCTCGCTCACCTCGATGGTGATGTGGCTGGTCCGCTTGTTGATGCGGAACGCCCGGCCCTGCGCACGCGGACGGATCCGCTTGAGCGTGGGGCCCTCGTCGACGTAGGCGGCGCTGACCACGAGTGCAGCCGGGTCCAGCTGCAGGTTGTGCTCGGCGTTGGCCACCGCGCTGGCGACGACCTTGGCGACCGGCTCGCTGGCCGACTGCGGGGCGAACCGCAGCAGCGCCAGGGCCTCGTCGGTCGGCAGGTAGCGGATCAGGTCCACCACCCGGCGGGCCTTCATGGGGGTCACGCGGACGAACCGGGCCGTTGCCCGGGCGACCGGCGCCTCCTGTCCCAACTGGGAAGTCATCGGAATCTCTCTCTACCTGGTCAGCCCCGCCGCGAGCGGCGGTCGTCCTTGATGTGCCCGCGGAAGGTGCGCGTCGGCGCGAACTCCCCGAGCTTGTGCCCGACCATCGCCTCGGTGACGAACACCGGGACGTGCTTGCGGCCGTCGTGCACCGCGAGGGTGTGGCCCAGCATGTCGGGGATGATCGTCGAGCGGCGCGACCAGGTACGGATCACGTTCTTGGTGCCCTTTTCGTTCTGGGCGTCCACCTTGGCGAGCAGGTGGTCGTCGACGAACGGGCCCTTCTTCAGGCTGCGTGGCATGTCTATCGGACTCCTTTACCCGCTCAGCGCTTCTTGTTGGTGCGCCGGCGGCGCACGATCAGGGCGTCACTGGCCTTCCGCTTGCGCGTCCGGCCCTCCGGCTTGCCCTTCGGGTTCACCGGGTGGCGTCCACCGGAGGTCTTGCCCTCACCACCACCGTGCGGGTGGTCCACCGGGTTCATGGCGACACCACGGACGGTCGGGCGCTTGCCCTTCCACCGCATCCGGCCTGCCTTGCCCCAGTTGATGTTCGACTGCTCGGCGTTGCCCACCTCACCGACGGTCGCGCGGCAGCGCACGTCGACGTTGCGGATCTCGCCCGACGGCATGCGCAGCTGGGCGAACCGGCCCTCACGGGCGACCAGCTGGACGCTGGTACCCGCGGACCGGGCGATCTTCGCGCCGCCACCGGGACGGAGCTCGATGGCGTGAACCACCGTGCCGACCGGGATGTTCCGCAACGGCAGGTTGTTGCCCGGCTTGATGTCGGCGGCAGGGCCGCACTCGACCGTGTCGCCCTGCTTCAGGCGGGCCGGCGCGATGATGTAGCGCTTCTCGCCGTCGGCGAAGTGCAGGAGCGCGATCCGCGACGTGCGGTTCGGGTCGTACTCGATGTGCGCGACCTTGGCCGGCACGCCGTCCTTGTCGGCGCGACGGAAGTCGATCACCCGGTACGCACGCTTGTGGCCGCCGCCCTGGTGACGAGCGGTGACCTTCCCGTGCACGTTGCGCCCGCCACGACCGTGCAGCGGTCGGACCAGCGACTTCTCGGGGTGGTCTCGCGTGACCTCGGCGAAGTCGGCGACGCTGGAGCCGCGGCGGCCCGGCGTCGTCGGCTTGTACTTGCGGATAGCCATTGCTGACTCAGTCCTCTATCTCTGGTCCGAACGGTCACGGCGCTCAGGCGCCGGGACCACCGAAGATCTCGATGCGGTCGCCGGCAGCCACGGAGACGATGGCGCGCTTGGTGTCCTTGCGCTTGCCCATCTGGGTACCCCGGCTGCGCTTGCGCTTGCCCTGGCGGTTGATCGTGTTCACGCCGAGGACCTTCACCTTGAAGATCTGCTCGACCGCGATCTTGATCTGCGTCTTGTTGGCGTCCGGCCGCACGATGAACGTGTACTGGTTGCCGTCGAGCAGGCCGTAGCTCTTCTCGGAGATGACCGGGGCGAGCAGGACGTCCCGGGGGTCGCGGACGCTCATGCCTTCTCCTCGGTGGTCTCTTCGACGTTGCCCTCGCCGGCGGCGGGGGCGATGGACGGGACGCCACCGGCGATCTCGTGGGTGGCGAGGTCGGGCAGGTCGGCGCCGGAGCGCTTGCCCTTGGCCGGACCGGCGACGAACTCGGCCAGCGCCGCCTCCGTGAAGATCACCTCGTCAGAGACCAGCACGTCGTAGGTGTTGAGCTGGCCGGCCTCGATCAGGTGCACCTCGGGGACGTTGCGCAGGCTGACCCAGTTCACGATGTCCTCGCGGTCCAGGACGATGAGGACCCGCTTCGCCTGCGTCACCGCGTTGAGGGTCGCCAGGGCGGCCTTCGTCTTCGGGGCATCGCCGTCCACGAACGCGGAGACCACGTGCACCCGGCCCTCGCGGGCCCGGTCGGAGAGGGCTCCGCGTAGGGCGGCGGCCTTCATCTTCTTCGGGGTCTTCTGCTCGTAGTTGCGCGGCGTGGGGCCGTGCACGATGCCACCGCCGGTGAACTGCGGCGCGCGGATCGAGCCCTGGCGGGCCCGGCCGGTGCCCTTCTGCCGGTACGGCTTGACGCCACCACCGCGGACCTGCGCCCGCGTCTTGGTCGCGTGCGTGCCCTGGCGGGCCGCGGCCAGCTGGGCCACGACCACCTGGTGCATGAGGGAGACGTTGGCATCGGCGTCGAAGAGCTCACCGGGCAGCGTGACGCTGCCGGAGGTCTCCCCCGCCGGGGTGCGCACGTCGACCTGGCGGTCGGTGCGCGTCTCGGTGGACTGGGTCACTTGTCGTCACTCCCCACGGGCCCACCCTTGACCGCCGAACGGACCAGCACGAGGCCGCCCTTCGGGCCGGGGATGGCGCCCTTGATCAGCAGCAGGCCACGCTCGGCGTCCACCTTGTGGACGTTGAGCGACAGGGTCGTGGTCTTTACCGCGCCCATGCGGCCGGCCATGCGCAGGCCCTTGAAGACCCGGCCGGGGGTGGACGCGCCACCGATCGAGCCGGGGGCGCGGTGCTTGCGGTGCGTGCCGTGACCGGCGCCCAGACCCTTGAAGCCGTGACGCTTCATGACACCGGCCGTGCCCTTGCCCTTGCTGGTGCCGATGACGTCCACCTTGGCCACGCCGTCGAACACGTCGGTGGTCAGCTCCTGGCCGACCGTGTAGTTGCCGGCGTCCGAGGTGCGGAGTTCCACCAGGTGCCGCCGCGGCGTGACGCCCGCCTTGGTGAAGTGCCCGCCCTCGGGACGGTTCACCTTGCGCGGGTCGATCTCACCGAAACCGAGCTGGACGGCGGAGTAGCCGTCGACCTCGGGGGTGCGCACCTGGGTCACCACACACGGGCCCGCCTTGACGACGGTCACCGGCACGAGGCGGTTGTTCTCGTCGAAAACCTGGGTCATCCCCAGCTTCTCGCCGAGGAGACCACGAAATGTGCTCGCCATGTCTGCTGACTGCCCTTACTGAATGTTGACGTCGACCGAAGCCGGCAGGTCGATGCGCATGAGCGCGTCGACCGTCTTCGGCGTCGGGTCGAGGATGTCGATGAGCCGCTTGTGCGTGCGCATCTCGAAGTGCTCGAACGAGTCCTTGTACTTGTGCGGTGAACGGATCACCGCGTACACGTTCTTCTCCGTCGGCAGCGGCACCGGGCCGACGACGCGCGCTCCGGTCTTCGTCACCGTCTCCACGATGCGCCGCGCCGAGGCGTCGATGGCCTCGTGGTCGTATGCCTTCAGCCGGATGCGGATCTTCTGTCCCGCCATCGCCTGTTCTCGCTCCTGCCGATCGGTTGTGAAGGTTCAAGTGGGTCTGCTGACCCGGGCGGATCCGGGTTGTCCCAGACCCATGACCGGGCGGCGGCCGGATCCCCGGCCGCCGCCTGTCAGGGTGTTACTTGATGATCTTCGTGACGCGCCCAGCGCCGACGGTCCGGCCACCCTCGCGGATGGCGAACCGGAGACCCTCCTCCATGGCGATGGGCTGGATGAGCTCCACCGTCATCTCGGTGTTGTCGCCCGGCATGACCATCTCGGTGCCGGCGGGCAGGGTCACGACGCCGGTCACGTCCGTCGTCCGGAAGTAGAACTGGGGACGGTAGTTGTTGAAGAACGGCGTGTGACGGCCACCCTCGTCCTTCGAGAGGATGTAGACCGAACCCTCGAAGTTGGTGTGCGGGGTGATCGAGCCGGGCTTCACGACGACCTGGCCGCGCTCCACGTCCTCACGCTTGATGCCGCGGAGGAGCAGGCCCACGTTGTCGCCGGCCTGGCCCTGGTCGAGCAGCTTGCGGAACATCTCGACGCCGGTGACGGTCGTCTTCGTCGAACCCTCGCGGATACCGACGATCTCGATCTCCTCGGAGACCTTCACGATGCCGCGCTCGACGCGACCGGTGACGACGGTGCCGCGACCGGTGATCGTGAAGACGTCCTCGACGGGCATGAGGAACGGCTTGTCGATCTCGCGCTCCGGCTCGGGGATCGCCGAGTCGACGGCGTCCATGAGCTCCATGAGCTTGTCGCCCCACTCGGCGTCGCCCTCGAGGGCCTTCAGCGCGGAGACGCGGACCACGGGGACGTCGTCGCCCGGGAACTCGTACTCGCTGAGCAGCTCGCGGACCTCCAGCTCGACGAGCTCGAGGATCTCCTCGTCGTCGACCATGTCGGCCTTGTTGAGCGCCACGACGATGTAGGGGACGCCGACCTGGCGGGCCAGGAGGACGTGCTCCTTGGTCTGCGGCATCGGGCCGTCGGTGGCGGCCACGACCAGGATCGCGCCGTCCATCTGCGCGGCACCGGTGATCATGTTCTTGATGTAGTCGGCGTGCCCGGGGCAGTCGACGTGCGCGTAGTGCCGGTTCTCGGTCTGGTACTCGACGTGCGCGATCGAGATCGTGATCCCGCGAGCCTTCTCCTCGGGCGCCTTGTCGATCTGGTCGAACGCGGACGCCTCGTTGAGGTTCGGGTACTTGTCGTGCAGGACCTTGGTGATCGCTGCGGTCAGCGTCGTCTTGCCGTGGTCGATGTGCCCGATGGTGCCGATGTTGACGTGCGGCTTGTTCCGCTCGAACTTGGCCTTGGCCACTGGGTTCCTCTCCTCGTGGTTACGCAGGTGGTGCGTGCTCTGGGGTGGGGGCTCTGCTCAGGAGGTCGCGGGCTGTCGGCCCGCCTCCCGGTTACTCGCCGGTCGCCTCCGCGGAGTTCATGACTCGGCTCCGGGATCGCTCCGCTCCTCGGGCCGCGGACGGCCCTGCGATGCTCACTCTCCCGTCGCCTTCGCGATGATCTCCTTGGCGACGTTGGCCGGGACCTCGGCGTACGAGTCGAACACCATCGAGTAGCTCGCCCGTCCCTGGGTGCGGCTGCGCAGGTCGCCCACGTAGCCGAACATCTCCGACAGCGGGACCAGGGCCCGGACGACGCGGGCGCCGGAGCGCTCCTCCATCGCCTGGATGATCCCGCGGCGGGAGTTCAGGTCGCCGATCACGTCTCCCATGTTGTCCTCGGGCGTCGTGACCTCGACCGCCATCAGCGGCTCGAGCAGGGCCGGGCTGGCCTTGCGCGCTGCCTCCTTGAAGGCGATGGAGCCGGCGATCTTGAAGGCCATCTCCGACGAGTCGACCTCGTGGTACTGGCCGTCGAGCAGGCTGGCCTTGACGCCCACCATGGGGTAGCCGGCCAGGACGCCGTACTGCATCGCGTCCTGCATGCCCTGGTCGACCGAGGGGATGTACTCCCTCGGGATGCGACCACCGGTGACCTTGTTCTCGAACTCGTAGGTCGCCGAGTCGGCGCTCATCTCGAGCGGCTCGATCGCGATCTGGACCTTCGCGAACTGCCCGGAGCCACCCGTCTGCTTCTTGTGCGTGTAGTCGTAGCGCTCGACGGCCTTGCGGATCGTCTCGCGGTAGGCCACCTGCGGCTTGCCGACGTTGGCCTCGACGTTGAACTCCCGGCGCATCCGGTCCACCAGGATCTCCAGGTGGAGCTCGCCCATGCCGGAGATGACGGTCTGCCCGGTCTCCTCGTCCAGCTTCACCTGGAAGGTCGGGTCCTCCTCGGCGAGCTTCTGGATGGCGGTGCCCAGCTTCTCCTGGTCGCTCTTGGTCTTGGGCTCGATGGCGACCGAGATGACCGGGGCCGGGAAGGTCATCGACTCGAGGATCACCGGCTTCTGCGGGTCGCAGAGGGTGTCACCCGTCGTCGTCTGCTTCAGGCCGTTGACGGCCACGATCTGGCCGGCGCCCACGCCCTCGCGCTCTTCGCGCTTGTTGGCGTGCATCTGGTAGATCTTGCCGATCCGCTCCTTGCGGTCCTTGGTGCTGTTCAGCACCGGGGACCCGGCGTCGAGCCGGCCGGAGTAGACGCGGATGTAGGTCAGCTTGCCCAGGTGCTGGTCGGTCTGGATCTTGAACGCCAGAGCGGAGAACGGCTCGTCCTCGTCGGCGTGCCGCAGCACCTCGGTCTCGCCGTCGAGGGCCGTGCCCACGATCGCCTCGATGTCCAGCGGGCTGGGCAGGTAGTCGACGACCGCGTCGAGCAGGGGCTGCACGCCCTTGTTCTTGAAGGCGGTGCCGGTCAGGACCGGGTTCACCTGACCACCGATGGTGGCCTTGCGGATGGCGGCCTTGAGCCGGTCCACGGAGATCTCCTCGCCACCGAGGTAGTCCTCCATGAGCGAGTCGTCGAAGTCCGCGATGTTCTCGAGCAGCTTCTCGCGGTACTCGGCGGCCTGGTCGGCGAGCTCGGCCGGGATCTCCTCGACCGCGTAGTCCTCGCCCATCTTGGTCTCGCCGCGCCACGTGAGGGCGCGCATCTCGACCAGGTCGACGACGCCGATGAAGTCGGCCTCGGCACCGATCGGCAGCTGCAGCACCAGCGGGTTGGCGGCCAGCCGCTCCACCATCATGTCGACGCAGCGGAAGAAGTCGGCGCCCGTGCGGTCGAGCTTGTTGACGAAGCACATGCGCGGGACGCCGTACTTCTCGGCCTGCCGCCACACCTGCTCGGTCTGCGGCTCCACACCGGCGACACCGTCGTAGACCGCGACCGCGCCGTCGAGCACCCGCAGCGACCGCTCGACCTCGACGGTGAAGTCGACGTGCCCGGGGGTGTCGATGATGTTGATGTCGTGGCCGTTCCAGGAGCACTTCGTCGCGGCCGACGTGATGGTGATGCCGCGCTCCTGCTCCTGCTCCATCCAGTCCATCGTGGCCGCGCCGTCGTGGACCTCACCGATCTTGTACGTGATGCCGGTGTAGAAGAGGATGCGCTCGGTCGTGGTGGTCTTGCCGGCGTCGATGTGCGCCATGATCCCGATGTTGCGGGTCTTACGCAGCTGGGCCTCGTTGCTGGCCATTACTTCTCCTCTTTGTTCTGGTCCGCGAGCGGGGTCCGGGGGTGGCCCGGACTTCCCGCCGGCCGCGGGTGCTGGTGGACGGACGTCACCAGCGGTAGTGCGCGAAGGCCTTGTTCGACTCGGCCATCTTGTGCGTGTCCTCGCGCCGCTTCACGGCGGCACCCAGGCCGTTGCTCGCGTCGAGCAGCTCGTTCATCAGGCGCTCGGTCATCGTCTTCTCGCGACGGGCCCGGCTGTACTGGATGAGCCAGCGCAGGCCGAGCGTCGTGCTGCGGGAGGCTCGGACCTCGACCGGGACCTGGTAGGTCGCGCCACCGACGCGGCGGCTGCGGACCTCGAGGGCCGGCTTCACGTTGTCCAGCGCGCGCTTCAGCGTGACGACCGGGTCGGTGTCGGTCTTGGCGCGGGCGCCCTCGAGCGCGCCGTAGACGATCGCCTCGGCGACCGAACGCTTGCCGTCGACCAGCACCTTGTTCACCAGCTGGGTGACCAGCGGCGACTGGTACACCGGGTCGGCGACCAGCGGACGCTTCGGTGCGGGGCCCTTGCGCGGCATTAGCTCTTCTCCTTCTTCGCGCCGTACCGGCTGCGAGCCTGCTTGCGGTTGCGGACACCCTGGGTGTCCAGCGAGCCGCGGATGATCTTGTACCGCACGCCGGGCAGGTCCTTCACACGGCCGCCGCGCACGAGCACCATCGAGTGCTCCTGCAGGTTGTGGCCGACGCCCGGGATGTAGGCGGTCACCTCGATGCCACTGGTGAGGCGGACGCGAGCGACCTTGCGCAGCGCCGAGTTCGGCTTCTTCGGCGTCGTCGTGTACACGCGCGTGCAGACACCGCGACGCTGGGGCGAACCCTTCAGCGCCGGGGTGTTGGTCTTCTCGACCTTGTCCTCGCGGCCCTTGCGGACCAGCTGGTTGATCGTGGGCATGGGTGGCCTGGATCTCCTACCTGCGCTGGGTGGTGCTGTCGAATACCTGCTGACTGCTCTGCGGTGGTGCTGGGGTGCCGGCTCCTCGTCGGAACCTTCCCGGGGGCGGTCGTGTTCCAACGTCCGGTCCACGCGGTCGGGCGTGTCGCCCTTCCCGGGACCGGTTCGGTGTCGGACCGAACTCGGTTGCCCCTCGCGACTCGGCGCCGCCACCCCCCGGATCAGGTCCGGAAGGGCGGTCCCCGGCGGCCTGAAGTTCTCACCTCTGGCCACCCAGGCGCACCGCGAACGGGAGCAGGCCCAGGGCACCCTGGGCACGGCTGACCACGATACCCGTGCCGGTGGAGACGGTCAAAGGCGGGGTCCCTCACACACGTCGACACGTCGACCGGAGGGGCCGGGCAGGGACGAGCTGTCCGCACGGTACCGCCGTGTGCCGCCGAGGCACAGCTCCTCCGCTTCCCCGCGCGGCGCCCGATAGCGTGCGGGACGGCGCCGACGGTGGCGCCGCGACACAGAGGAGTGCACGTGCGCATCGGCATCCAGGCCAGCTACAGCGGTGGTTTCCAGGAGACGGCGGCGGAGATCCGCGACCTCGAGTCCGCGGGGCTCGACCTGGCCGCGGTGGCCGAGGTCTACACCTTCGACGCGGTCAGCCAGCTGGGCTACCTCGCGGCGGTGACCGAGCGGGTCGAGCTGTTGAGCGCCATCTTCCCCATCTACAGCCGGACCCCGGCGCTGACCGCGATGACCGCCGCCGGCCTGGACTTCGTCTCCGGCGGGCGCTTCACCCTCGGCCTGGGCGCCTCGGGCCCGCAGGTGATCGAGGGCTGGCACGGCGTCCCCTACGACGCCCCGCTGCAGCGCACCCGCGAGGTCGTGGAGGTCTGCCGGCAGGTGTGGCGTCGCGACCGTCTGGACCACCAGGGCCGGAAGTACACGATCCCGCTGCCGGCCGATCAGGGCACCGGCCTGGGCAAGCCGCTCAAGCTCATCAACACCCCGGTGCGCGAGCGCATCCCGGTGATGCTGGCCGCGCTGGGCCCCAAGAACGTCGAGCTCGCCGCCGAGATCGCCGAGGCCTGGGAGCCGATCTTCTTCGTGCCCGAGAAGGCGGCGTCGGTGTGGGGCGAATCCCTCGCCGCCGGCAAGGCCAAGCGGGACCCGGCGCTCGGCGACCTGCAGGTCACCACCGGCGTCCCCGTGGCGATCGGCGAGGACGTCGAGCCGATGCTGGAGTTCGTGAAGCCGTCGCTGGCGCTCTACATCGGCGGCATGGGGGCACGGGGCAAGAACTTCTACAACGACCTCGCCGTCCGGTACGGCTACGAAGCGCAGGCGAAGACCATCCAGGACCTCTACCTCGGCGGGAAGAAGGACGAGGCCGCCGCCGCGGTGCCGGACGAGCTGGTGCGGGCGTCCTCGCTCATCGGCCCGGAGGGCCACGTCGCGGAGCGCATCGCGGCCTTCCGCGAGGCCGGGGTCACCACGCTCATGCTCCAGCCTCTCGACGGTAGCCGTGAGGGCCGCCTCAAGACCGTGGAGACGATGAAGCGGCTCGCCGGCTGAGCAAGCTGCAGGCCCCACAGGCCGGGGAGAGCCGCCGGGGGCCTTCGCGATCGCGAAGGCCCCCGGAGGTCCCACTGTCCGAGACGGCGCCCGGTCCGCAGCCGTTCCCAACCGGGCCCCGAGGCGAGAAGTCCTCGACACCCCCTGGGCCGCGACGAACGCTACGGACCGTCCCCGGGGGGCCTGATCCCGCGATCGACACGAACCTCCCGTGCCGTGGGCGTGGACGGACTCGCGTCGGCCTCCACGGACACGGGAGTCCCCGGCTCGTCATCCGCGCCCGTCCCATCCGCCCCTTGGCCGTCCCCGTCGCGAGGTCGATCACCTGATCCCTTCATACGGCCGCGGAGCATCGAGAACAGCGGCCACATCCACGTCAGCAGGACCGCGACGATGAGGGCAGCGCTCACCGGCCGGGTGAAGAACTGCGCCAGGTCCCAGTTCGTCACGGTCACGGCGGCGGTGAAGTTCCGCTCCACGATCGGGCCGAGCACCAGTCCGAGCACGACAGGTGCCAGCGGAATGCCGGCGCGCTCCATCAGGAAGCCGACGATTCCCATCCCCAGCATCACCCAGATGCCGAGCAAGCTGTTGTTGACCGAATAGCTGCCGACGACACAGAAGACGACGATGACCGGCAGCAGTACATGCCGTGGGACCCGCAGGACGAACCCGCTCATCCGAATGGCGAGGTAGCCGAGGGGGATCAGCAGCAGGTTGGCCAGGATGAAGATCAGGTAGACGGCCGTGACCAGCTCCGGCTGGTCACGGAAGATCGCCGGACCTGGCGTGAGCCCCTTGAGGTACAGGACACCGATCAGGATGGCCGTGATGGTATCCCCGGGGATACCGAGGGTGAGCGTCGGAACCCAGGCCGACGCCAGCGAGGAGTTGTTGGCCGAGCCGGCGGCGGCGATGCCCTCGGTGCTGCCCTTGCCGAACTTCCCCGGCTCCTTGGCCCCGTTCTTGGCGGTGCCGTAGGACACCCAGGCGGCCACGTCGCCACCTGCCCCGGGCAGGGCTCCGACGACGGAACCGATGGCACCGCCGCGCAGCATGTGCCGGCTCTCGCGACGGCTATGACGGCCGATGCGGCGCCAGAACCCCTTCATGTCGATGCGCGGCGGCCGCTGCATCACATGCTTGGCGAGCACGTTGCGCAGCACCTCGGACAGCCCGAAGAGGCCGATCATCGCGGGGATGAAGTTGATCCCGCCGAGCAGTCCATCCGATCCGAAGGTGAAGCGGGGAAAGCCCATGGTCGGGTCCAGCCCGACGGTGCCCAGCAGCAGCCCCAGCGACAGGGCGATGACGCCCTTGACCTGCGAGCCGCGTGAGATCACCACCGCGGTGCTGAGGCCGAGGACGGCGAACCAGAAGTACTCGAAGGAGGTGAACTGCAGCGCGAACTCGGCCACGATCGGGGCCGCCAGGATGAGCACGACACTGCCCATGATCCCGGCGACGGCCGATCCGACCAGGCCGATGCCCAGCGCGAGGTCGCCCTTTCCCTGCCGGGTCAGGAAGTAGGCGTCATCGGTGTAGGCCGCGCTGGCCGGGGTGCCGGGCATGCGCACCAGCGCGCTCGGGATGTCCCCCGCGAAGATGGCCATCGCCGACATCGTGATGATCGACGCCAGTGCGGCCACCGGCTCGAGGAAGAAGGCGAACGGCACCAGCAGCGCGGTGGCCAGCGTCGCGGTCAGGCCGGGGATCGCGCCCATGAACAGGCCGTAGATCGCCGACAGGAGGATGACCAGCAGGACCGTCGGATCCAGGATCATGAGCGCGGCGTCGGTCAGGTTGCCCACGCGTCAGCCCTCCCAGATGGCGCTGGGCAGAGGCACCAGCAGGATCTCGCCGAAGATGTACCAGACGAAGCCAGCGACACCGATGGCCACCGGCACGGCAACCTTCAGCACCTTGGTGCCGAGCACGACCATCAGGCCACCGACGACTAGCGCCACGGTCAGGAAGAAGCCGAGGACGTCGGACAGGAAGACGTACACCGGCACCGCCAGCAGGATCGCGGCCGCGTTGAGCAGTGCCCGACGCGTGGGGCGCTCGACCGCCTCCCCCCGGGTGGTGGACGCGCCCTCCGGCGGCCGGGTCCTGCGCAGACTGAGCAGGACCCGGGCCAGGAGCAGCAGTCCGCACACCGCGAAGACGGCCCCGACCAAGGTCGGGAACAGCCCCGGACCGGGATAGCCGCCGGCAGCCTCGGGGAAGGATCGTGATTCCCAGATCGCGGCCAATCCCAGAGCCAGGCACACGAGTGCCACGACCGTGTCATCTCGCCGTTGCGTGCGCGTGAGCTGCATCGAAACGTCCCTCGTCGGTCGTGGTGCTCAGCTGGTCCCGATCCCCATCTGGTCGATGAGCTCCGCCATGGCCTGGTCCTGCTCCTCCCAGAACTCCGCCGTCTCAGCGGCGTCCATGTACGTGATGGCGGAGTTGGTGTTGGCCATGAAGTCGATGAACTCCTGGCTCTCGACGGTCGTGGCGACCGCCCCGTCCAGAGTCTCGACGACGCAGTCCGGCAGACCCGCCGGACCACCGACGCCGCGCCACACGGAGTGCGTGAAGTCGACCCCCTGCTCCGTCAGCGTGGGAACGTCCGGGAAGCCCTCCTCCCGCTCGTCGGCCATGACCGCGAGGGCCTTGACCCGCCCCTCCTCGATCATGGCCTGGTTCTCCTGCAGGGAGGCGAAGGAGATGTCGATGCCACCCGCCAGGACCTCCTGGAGGGCGGGCGCGGCACCCTGGCTCGGCACCCAGCGAATGGTGTCGAGGGGCAGGCCGGCCTCGATCAGCATGCCGGCCCGGGCGATGTCCCAGACTCCGCCGGCACCCGTGCCCGAGCCCACCAGCTCGCCCGGGTTCTCCTCCGCGTAGGCGAGCAGTTCCTCGATCGAGTCGTAGGGGGCGTCCGCGCGGACGGTGACGCCGGCGGGGACGGTGCTGACCACGGAGATCGGCGTCAGGTCGTCCTTGGTCACGTTCCCCAGACCCACGCGGGGATAGATCATCGTCTGCACGGTGACCGAGCCGATGGTGGAGCCGTCCGGCTCCGCGTTCGCGAGCGCCGTCTTGCCGACGACGGCCGAGCCCTCGGGCATGTTCACCACGTTGACCTGGACGCCGAGCTCGTCGCTCATCCCCTGGGCAAGAGCGCGGCCCAGGACGTCGGTCCCGCCGCCCGCCGCGTACGGCATGATGTACTCGATCGGCCCCGAGGGGTAGGCCTCGCCGTTCACCTCGCAGCCGCCGCCGTCGGCGCCGCCGCCCTCGGCCGCGGTGGTGTCGCCACCGTCGCCGGAGGTTCCGCAGGCAGCGAGGAGAAGAGCTGCTGCACCGAAAGCGAGGGCCCGCGTCATCACCCCCCCACGACCGCCACTAGGGCCACCGGCTACCACCGATGCACCGGCGCAGCCGATGCGTGCTGTTGCGTTCATGCAGAACCCTCCGCTAACCAACGTTTGTTAAACAGGTCACACGGAAGCTAGGTGGGGGTCGGACAACCGTCAACGCCACGCCTGCCATCGGGCGGGTCACGTTTTGGTGACGACGCACGTGTAAACAAACGCACGTTCACTGCTAGGTTGCCTCACGCTCCGACCGGACGTCGACGTACCTGCACCATCGGGAGGGCCGCGCGGTGAGCACTGCCCCGGAGGACGACCGCCTTCCCGGCACGGCGCAGGCGATCCTCGACGCCGCCGTCGATCTGTTCGTCGGCAGGAACTACGAGGGCGCGTCCATGCGCGAGATCGCCGCTGTCGTCGGAGTCACCCCGGCAAGCCTCTACAACCACTACCGGTCCAAGGAGGACATCCTCTGGGAGATCGTGCAGCGGTCCTGGCGAGCCCTGAGCGATGTGCAGATGAGCTCCGGCTCGTCGGCATCGGGAACGGTCGAGCAGTTCGTGTCCTTCGTCGACGCCCACAGTCGCTTCCACGCCACGCATCCCCGGCTGGCCGGCATCGCCAACCGGCAGCTGCAGAGCCTGGAGTCGCGCCGGTACCGCACCGTGATGGAGCGCCGGCGGGACTACGCGGGCAGACTGCAGACGATCGTGTCAGCCGGCGTGGCGGAGGGCGTCTTCACCGTGCCGCACGTGCCGGTCGCGGCGTTCGCCCTCCTGGATGTCGGCATGGGGCTCACCCGGTGGTTCGACCCGTCGAAGGAGCTCTCGGTCGATGAGATCTGCACGGCCCACGTGGAGCTCGCGTTGCGCGCGGTGCACTACACGGGTGACCGGCAGCGACTCTCGTCCCACCTGGGTGACCGCGACGGGCGCGGGGCCACCGTGGCCGGCCCGGTCGCTTCAGGAACACAGGTGGAAGGACCCGGCCGGACTCCCGGCAGCCCCTGACGGCGACCAGCGGCGCCCCGCCGGCCGGGCCGAGTGCCCGGCAGCCGGAGCCGGCCGCCCGCACCTTGACCGTCTCCCCGGCCTCCGGTTAGCGTCCGGCCCACCGGACGAACGAACGTTCATGAAGCGTCAGCTGCGGAACCGATCCGGTGGCCACGCGACTGAACTGCGCTGGGGGTACGAACATGGACTTCGCGTTCACCGCGCGGACGCAGCAACTGATCGGCGAACTCGAGGACTTCATGCGCGGGCACGTCTACCCCGCCGAGCCACTGTTCGCGGAGCAGGCGGCAGCCATGGACGACCCGTGGGACACGCCTCCGGTGATGGAGGACCTGAAGGCCGAGGCACGCCGACGCGGGCTCTGGAACCTGTTCCTGCCGCACTCCGAGTTCGGCACAGGGCTCTCGAACGCCGAGTACGCGCCCCTGGCGGAGATCACCGGCCGCAGCCCGATCATCGCACCCGAGGCACTGAACTGCAGCGCCCCCGACACCGGCAACATGGAGCTGCTGGCCCTGTTCGGCAGCCCGGAACAGCGCGAGCGCTGGTTGACGCCGCTCCTGGAGGGGGAGATCCGCTCCGTCTACAGCATGACGGAGCCCGCCGTCGCCTCCTCCGACGCCAGCAACATCGAGACCCGGATCCGCCGGGACGGCGACGAGTACATCGTGACCGGGCGCAAGTGGTGGTCCTCCGGAGCGATGAGCCCACGATGCCGGATCGCGATCGTCATGGGCGTGACCAACCCGGAGAACGACCGGCACGATCGGCACGGCATGATCCTGGTCCCGCTGGACACCCCGGGCGTCAACGTTCTCCGCTCCACGTCGGTGTTCGGATTCACCGACGGCATCCACGGCGGCCATGCCGAGATCCACTACGACGACGTGCGCGTCCCCACCGGGAACCTGCTGGGCACGGAGGGCGGCGGCTTCGCGATGGCCCAGGCCCGCCTCGGTCCGGGCCGGATCCACCACTGCATGCGACTGATCGGGATGGCGGAGCGGGCGCTGGAACTCATGTGCCGGCGAGCGAAGGAGCGGGTCGCGTTCGGCAAGCCCATCGCCGAACAGGGCGTCCTCCAGGACTGGGTCGCCGAGTCCCGGATCAGGATCGAGCAGGTGCGGTTGCTGGTACTCAAGACCGCCTGGCTGATGGACACCGTGGGGAACAAGGGTGCACGGGTGGAGATCGCCGCGATCAAGGTGGCGGCACCGGCCGTCGCCACGTGGGTCGTGGACCGCGCGATCCAGGCGCACGGGGGTGCCGGCGTCTCGCAGGACACGCCCCTGGCGGCGCTCTACGCCCAGGCCCGCCTTCTCCAGATCGCCGACGGCCCGGACGAGGTGCACAAGATGACGCTGTCCCGGCGGGAGCTGCGCCAGTACGACTGATCGGCGCCCGCCCACGACGACCGCAGCTCCGCCAGGCGCTCCCGGTAGCGCTGCACGTCGCCCAGCTCGACGTCCTCGTAGCCGCGCACATGTCGGCAGCGCCGCGCTCCCCACCGCCGTGTTGATCACCCGGTCCCCCAGGGGCTCGAGAACTTCCTCCAGCACCTCGCAGTACTCCCGCACCAGCCCGCGCGCCACCCGGCGGATCTCGGCGCGGCCGAACGGGTCGAGCGCCGTGCCGCGCACCCGCCGCATGGCGTACAGAGCCGAGGAGGCGGGACCGAACGAGCGACCGAGTGCCGAGCGGACGGTCCCGCCACTGCCGCCTACGCGACGCCCAGGTACGCCCGGCGGAAGTCCGGATCCCCGGACAGCTCCCGCGACGATCCGTGCCGGGCCACCCGCCCGTTCTCCAGCACGTACGCGCGGCTGGCCACGCCCAGTGCCATCGAGACGTTCTGCTCCACGAGGAGCATGCTCAACTTCCGTTCCCGGTTGAGGTCGGCGATCACCCGCTCGATCCGCTCGACGATGACCGGGGCCAACCCGAACGACGGCTCGTCGAGCAACAGCAACCGGGGGCGGGCCATGAGCGCCCGCCCGATGGCGCACATCTGCTGCTCCCCTCCCGACAGCGTGCCGGCGTCCTGACGGGCCCGCTGGGCGAGAATCGGGAAGAGGTCCTGCACGAACTCGAGATCACGCTCGATCTCCGCCTTGTCCGACCGCAGGAAGGCACCCATCCGCAGGTTCTCCGTCACCGTCATCTCGGGGAACAGCAGCCTCCCCTCGGGAGCGTGCACGACCCCCAGCCGGATGACGTCGGCCGGCCGTAGAGGGCCGAGGTCCTCGCCGTCGAACCGGAGGGTCCCGACCGTCGACACGGTGCGGGATATGGCGGACAACGTCGTACTCTTGCCGACCCCGTTGGGGCCGAGGACGGCGACGAGCTCGCCCTCCTCCACGGTGATCTCGTCGATGTGGACAGCGGGGACGGCGTTGTACGACGCCCGCATGTCCCGGATCTCAAGAAGGGGCATCGAACATCCTCGTCGCCTTGGTGCCGAGGTATGCCTCGATCACCTGCTCGTTCTCCACGACCTCCCGCGGGGCACCGTGGGCGATCTGCTCACCGAAGTTCATGACGATGACCTCGTCGACCAACCGCATGAGGGCGGGCAGCTTGTGCTCGACCATGACCATCGTGATGCCCCGCGCCCGCAGCTCCCGGAGCACCGTGCTCACCCGCTCGATCTCGTCCTGCGACAGGCTGGAGAACGGCTCGTCGAGCAGCAGCAGCGCCGGATCCGTTGCCAGCGCCCGGCCGATGTCCACCAGGCGCAACGCGGCGACGTTCAGCTCTTCGGTGTACGCGTCGAGCAATGGGACCAGGCCGAGTTCCTCGGCGATCTCGCCGATGTAGGCATCCATCCCCCGGTCCCGCGCGCGAGCCCGGGGCCGACTCGAGCTGGCCGCCAGCGAGAGGATCTGCCGGACGGTCATGTGCGGCATGGGTGAAGCCAGCTGGAAGGTCTTGGCCACGCCGTGGTGGACCACCGCGCTGCTGGACTTGCCGGTGATGTCGTCGCCTTCCATGACGACCCGTCCGCTCGTCGGCCGGTCGACCCCGGAGATGAGGTTGAACAGCGTGGACTTCCCGGCACCGTTGGGGCCGATGATGCCGAGGACGTGGCCCCGGCGGACCTGGAAGGAGATGTCGTTCACCGCGACCAGCCCCCCGAACCGCCTGGTCAGTCCCCGGACCTCCAGGATGACGTCCTGATCGATCGCCGTACTCATCGCGGGGAGCTCGCGGTCGCCACGGATCCCGGTTCCTCGGGGGTCAACGCTGCCTCCGACCTCGGTGAGTGTCGCAGCCGCCGTCGGCGGATGCGGTCCTGGATCTCCCGGACGACTCCGTCGGGGAACAGATAGATCGCCAGCATGATCGACCCGAGCAGGATGATCGTCCGCCACTCCTCCAGGACGCGAAGGTTCTGGTCGAGGACGTAGAAGAGACACCCGGCGATGAGCGGCCCGGCGAGCGTGCCTCGCGACCCGATCATCGCGTAGAGGACGATGAGGGTACCGACCACACCGGCCGCCAGCTCCGAGTTCACCGACCCCTGGACGTGCGCGGTGAGGGCGCCGGCGATGCCGGCGAAGAACATCGCGATCCCGAAGGTCATGATCCGGTAAAAGGTCGTGTTGTGACCCGAGGCCCGGGTGATGTCGTCGTTGGCCTTGATCCCCATGAGGATCAACCCGATCCGGCTGCGGTAGTACTGATGCAGCAGCAAGTAGGACACGGCCAGCAGGGCGAGGACGACGTAGTAGTCACCCCTGGCCGACTCGGTGATGAAGTCGACCCCCGAGATCCCCTCCTCACCCCCGAAGAACTCGTCCCAGATGAAGCTGAGCTTGTAGAGCGTCACGGCCAGCGCCAGGGTGACGAGGGCGAAGTAGGGACCCCGCAGGCGCAGCGTGAGCCCGCCGGCCAGGAGCCCCAGGAGCATCGCCACGAGCGCACCGGCCGGCACGGTGATCCAGGCGCTGTACTCGAACTCCAGGTTCAGCCAGCCGGCCGTGAATGCGCCGGCCAGCAGCCAGAACGGGTGCCCGAAGTTAATCTCCTCGGTCGTCCCCGAGAGCACGTCCCACGACATCACGTAGAAACCGTAGAGGAGGGCGATCGTGAGCATCTGGGTCACGAACGGGTCGGCGATCATCAGCACGGCGACCGCCATGACCACGAGGCCGACCAGCACGACGGGAGAGCCCACGACTCGGACGTTCTTGAGTGCCGTGTCCATCTAGAGCCTGACCTGCTTTCCGAAAAGACCTGCCGGCCGGATCGCCAGGACCGCGATGATCACCACGAACGCGACCAGTTCGGTGTACGCGGCGCCGATCTGCAGGGCGGTGGCCGTCTCGATGAGTCCGACCAGGAAGGCGCCGGCGATCGTGCCGTAGAGGCTGCCGAGGCCGCCCATCACCACGATCGCGAACGAGAGGATCAACGGGGGGATCCACATCAGCGGATCGACGACGCGGATCGGCCCCATCAGCGCGCCGGAGAGCCCGGCGGTGCAGCCGGCGAGGAAGAAGACGATGGCGAACGCCTTCACCGGGTCGATGCCCATAAGCACCGCCCCGTGCCGGTTCTGGGCGACCGCCACCACCGAACGGCCCTGCCTCGTGTACTTCAGGTAGAGGACCATCGCGACGACCGCCAGCACGGCGACCGGCACGATGATCAGCTCCTGGCTGATCACCCGCACCCCGAACACGGTGCCGTAACTGTTCACGAAGGCCGGCGGGGTCGCACGCTCGGCACCGAAGACCTGACGGAAGATCTCACCGGCCAGCAGGGACAGTGCCAGGGACATCACCAGGATGTAGTCGTGCCTCGGGTTCTTCAGTCCTCGCAACAGCACGTAGAACTGGAAGAGGGCGATCAGCCCGCTCGCCAGGGCACCGACGACGACCGCGATGATGATCATCGCGACGCCCCCCTCGCCGAGGACGTAGTCGTAGAAGATGTAGGAGAAGTACGCCCCGATCATGAAGTAGGCGCCATGCGCCAGGTTGATCACGCGGGCGACGCTGAAGATCAGCGCGAACCCGAGAGCGAGCAGCGCGTACAGCGTCCCCCGCGTGATCCCCAGGACGAGGATGTTCAGGAGTTCGTCCAAGGCGGAGCTCCCCTAGTCGCTCTGTGCGGCGTCGGCCGGTCCGCCCCGGCTCACTGACCCCACCCGGTCCACCACGTCGGCGGCTGGTACTCGCCGGTCGCGACCTCCTCGGGCCAGATCACCTGACGCTGGTTGTCGGGCAGCCACTGCACGAGCATGAGCGACTGCTCGCGGTTTCCCTCGAAGACCGGGTGGTGGTCTTCCTGGAACTGCCACTGCCCCAGCACACCGGTCATGTCCAGGTCCTCGAGCGAGGCGATAAGCGCATCGGCGTCGCCGATCTCGCCGGGCTCCATCCGCTCGAAGGAGTCCGCCAGAGCCATCATCGCCTCGTAGGTGTAGGTGCCGGTGTAGTTCGGAGCCTCGCCGAACTCGGCCAGGTAGCTCTCGTAGAAGTCGGCGCTCGCGTCGGTCACCGACACCTCGGGGAAGCCGTAGTGCTGACCGAAGAGCCAGGCCGCGGCTCCGTCGGTCTCGTCGTAGAAGGTCGACGAGATCTGCGACACCGCCACACCGCCCATGGGAGCCGGTTGCAGGGCTGCCCACTGCTTCGTGTACCCCGCGCTGTTGACGTGCGCGGACACCTCGACGATGAAGTCCGGGTCCGCCGCCAGGAGCCGCTGGAAGATCGGCGTGAAGTTGGTGGTCTGGACGTCGAAGAGCTCCTCTGCCACCAGTTCCAGGTTGGGGTCCTGCTCGATGTGGTCCCGCATGATCTGGCGGACCTCTTCGGTCCACGTGGCGTCCTCGCTGAAGATCGCGATGCGTTCCACCCCGTACGTCGGCTGGAGATGGTCCGAGACGAAGCTCATGATCGACTCCGGAATCTCCGCGCTGTTGTGCATGAAGCGGAACCAGTACTTGTAGTCGTCGTAGTTCTCGCTGACCATGTCGGCGAGCTCGGTCGTCGCGGAACCGGTGTTGAGGAACGGGACCTGGACCCGCGCGAGGTGGTCCATGATCGCGAAGCTCGAACCCGAACTGCGGATGCCCACCGCTGCCGCCACCTGGTCGGACTGACCGAGCCGCTGGTAGGCCGCGACCGCCTCCTGTGGGTTCAGCTCCGTGTCGCGCACCACGAGCTCGAAGTCCCGGCCGTGCACGCCCCCGTCCGAGTTGATCCGCTCGGCGGCGAGCTCGGCGGCGTTGACGATGCTCTCGCCGGCCGGGCTGCCGAGGTCGGACAGGACGCCGATCCTGATGGGCCCGCTCTCGTCTCCGCCGCCGGCAGAGCCGCCACCCCCACAGGCGGCGAGGAAGGACACGGCCACGACGCCGGCGGCGAGGCGGCGCCTCCTGCGTGGGATGAGTCGGCTCACAGTCGTTGCACCTCGATGCTTCCGGCGGCTCGATGAGCCTGCCCCCCATACGAACGGTCGTCAGCAACCTAGGGACTGTGAGGCACGACACGCAACCTCTTCGTCGCCCTCACGGCAGGCCGACCTGGCACGCAGCGGGGAGTGGCCCGGCGTATCCAGGTGTGGCCTGGCACGAAAGCCCTCGTCAGGGGCGAGCCGATGGGGGCGCCCGGCGGGTGGCCGTTCGCGTATCACAGTTTGGTCACGCAGTTTCCGGGCGCTGGACGCGGTCGGCGCCTCCGGCGCCGGGCCCGGCCGGGGCGGGGCGGGGCGGGCCGTTCCAACTTCTGCCGCGGCCGAACGAAGACACGACCATCCGACGTGTGCTTGTGTGACCCGACGAAGCAATCCGCAGTCCCGGAGGTCACCCGATGAGTGAATCGCTCGAAGCACACGCCGTGACGCCCGCCACTCCGTTGGCGGGCCGCGTCGCCGTGGTGACCGGCTCCT
The DNA here is from genome assembly GCF_039729015.1 of Blastococcus sp. HT6-30. Taxonomy (NCBI): domain Bacteria; kingdom Bacillati; phylum Actinomycetota; class Actinomycetes; order Geodermatophilales; family Geodermatophilaceae; genus Blastococcus; species Blastococcus sp. HT6-30. The sequence continues at coordinate 3,160,052 of NZ_CP155792.1, forward strand.
CCGCAGGGATCGGCAAGGCAATCGCCCGTCGGCTGGCGGTCGCGGGAGCCAGCGTGATCGTGAACAGCCGGTCGGAGGAGCGCGCCGAGGCCTGCGCCGAGGAGTTCCGCGCGCAGGGATTGACCGTGACGCCGGTGGCCGCCGACGTCGCCGAGCCCGAGCAGATCGGCCGACTGGTCGAGGAAGCGACGGCCGTCCACGGGCGGCTGGACATCCTGGTCAACAACGCCGGGATCCCGTCCGTCGCACCGGCGAGTGAACTGTCCGCGAGGGACTGGAACGCGGTACTGAGCACGAACCTCACCGCGCCGTTCCTGCTCGCGCAGGCCGCTTACCCCACCATGGCCGCTCAGGGGCAAGGGGTGATCGTCAACATCTCGTCGATCCTCGGGCACACCGCCATCCGCGGGCGGGTGGCGTACTGCTCGGCCAAACACGGTCTGGAAGGCCTGACCAAGGTGCTGGCGGTGGAATGGGCGCCGGCCGGTGTGCGGGTGCTCGCGGTCAGCCCCGCCTACGTCTCCACCGCCCTCGTGGAGAAGACGATGGCCGCCGGAGGCTTCGACGCGAGTGCGCTGGAGCGCCGAACGCCACTCGGGCGACTGGCGACGCCCGAGGAGGTCGCCGAGGTGATCGCGTTCGTGGTGTCGCCCGCCGCCGCGTACCTGACCGGCGTCAGCGTGCCGGTCGACGGCGGGTGGCTGGCCTACGGCGGCTGGTGACCGCGGCGACGCGGAAGGGCCCCGCAGATCTTGCGATCCGCGGGGCCCTTCCGTCACTGCCTAGCCAGGGGTTCAGCCCCGCCAGTCGTACTCCTCGAGGCGCACGGCCTCGCCGGTGCCCTGCCCGAAGACGTCGGGGCTGTAGTACTGCCCGTCCTCGTAGCCGGCCATCGTGTAGACGGCGGCGCGCGCCTCCTCGGTCGGCTCGACCGTGATGTTCCGGTAGCGGCTGATGCCCGTACCCGCCGGGATCAGCTTTCCGATGATCACGTTCTCCTTGAGCCCGAGCAGGCTGTCGCTCTTGCCCTGGATGGCGGCGTCGGTGAGGACCTTGGTCGTCTCCTGGAAGGAGGCGGCCGACAGCCACGACTCGGTCGCGAGCGAGGCCTTGGTGATGCCCATGAGCACCGGACGGGCCGAGGCCGGCTCGCCGCCCTCGGCGACGACGCGACGGTTCTCGGTCTCGAACAGCGTCCGCTCGACCAGCGCACCCGGGAGGAACTCCGTCGCCCCCGAGTCGATGATGGTCACCCGCTTCAGCATCTGGCGGATGATCACCTCGATGTGCTTGTCGTGGATCGACACACCCTGCGACCGGTAGACCTCCTGGACCTCGCGGACCAGGTGCAGCTGCACCTCGCGCGGGCCCATGATCCGCAGCACCTCGTGCGGGTCGACCGCACCTTCGGTGAGCTGTTCGCCGACCTCGACGTGGGCGCCGTCCTCGACCCGCAGCCGCGACCGGCGCGACAGCTTGTCGTAGACGACCTCGTCGGAGCCGTCGTCCGGGGTGATGGTGAGCTTCCGGAACTGCTCGCCGTCCTCGATCCGCACGGTGCCGGCCAGCTCGGCGATGGGCGCCTTCCCCTTGGGGACACGGGCCTCGAAGAGCTCCACCACACGCGGCAGACCGTGGGTGATGTCCTCACCCGCGACACCACCGGTGTGGAAGGTGCGCATCGTCAGCTGGGTGCCGGGCTCACCGATCGACTGGGCGGCGATGATGCCGACCGCCTCACCGACGTCCACCAGCTTGCCGGTCGCCAGCGAGCGGCCGTAGCAGGTGGCGCAGGTGCCCAGCAGCGACTCGCAGGTGAGCACGCAGCGGACCTTGACCTCGGACACCTGCGCGTCGATCAGCGTCTGGATCAGGACGTCACCCAGGTCGGCGTTCGCCGGGGCGATGACCGTCCCGTCCTCGGCCACCACGTCGGCGGCCAGGGCGCGGGCGTAGACGCTGGTCTCCACGTGGGCGTCACGCGTCACCACACCGTCGACGACGGTGCCGATCGGCATGAGCACGCCGCGGTCGGTGCCGCAGTCCTCCTCGCGGATGATGACGTCCTGCGAGACGTCGACCAGACGACGGGTGAGGTACCCGGAGTCCGCGGTCCGCAGGGCGGTGTCCGCCAGACCCTTGCGGGCACCGTGCGTGGAGATGAAGTACTCCAGCACCGACAGACCCTCCCGGAAGTTGGCCTTGATCGGCCGCGGGATGATCTCGCCCTTCGGGTTGGCGACCAGACCACGCATACCGGCGATCTGGCTGATCTGCATCATGTTGCCTCGGGCGCCCGAGTTGACCATGACCCAGACCGGGTTGGTGGTCGGGAAGTTGTCCACCATCGCCTGGGAGACCTCGGCCCGCGCGCGGGTCCAGATCTCGATCAGCTCGCCACGACGCTCGGCATCGGTGATGACGCCGCGCTCGTACTGGCGCTCGATCTTGGCGGCCTCGGCCTCGTGCCGGTCCAGGATCTCGCGCTTGGCCGGCGGGGTCACCACGTCGTCGATGGCGATCGTGATGCCCGCGCGGGTGGCCCAGTGGAACCCGGCCGACTTGAGGGCGTCCAACGTCGCCGCGACCTGCACCTTGGGGTAGCGCTCGGCGAGGTCGTTGACGATCGCCCCGAGCTCCTTCTTCGGCACCTGGTAGTTGACGAAGCGGTAGTCCTCGGGCAGCGCCTCGTTGAACAGCACCCGGCCCAGGCTGGTGAGCACGCGCGCGGGGGCGCCCGGCGTCCAGTCCTCCGGCTGCTCCCACGGCTCGTTGACCGCACCGTTGTCGACGCCGTAGACCTCGTCCAGGCGGATCCAGGCCCGCTCCTGCAACGCCAGATCGCCCAGGTCGTAGGCCATGACCGCCTCGGCCGCCGACGAGAAGGATCGCGGCTGACCACCGTCGGCCTCCAGCGGCGAGGCCACCAGGGTCGTGAGGTGGTACAGCCCGAGCACCATGTCCTGCGTCGGCGCGGTGATCGGGCGACCGTCGGCCGGGCTGAGGATGTTGTTGCTCGACAGCATCAGGATCCGGGCCTCGGCCTGGGCCTCGGCCGACAGCGGCAGGTGCACCGCCATCTGGTCACCGTCGAAGTCCGCGTTGAACGCGGTGCAGACCAGCGGGTGGATCTGGATGGCCTTGCCCTCGACCAGCTGGGGCTCGAAGGCCTGGATGCCCAGACGGTGCAGCGTGGGCGCACGGTTCAGCAGCACCGGGTGCTCGGTGATGACCTCCTCCAGCACGTCCCACACGACCGGCCGCGCGCGCTCGACCATCCGCTTGGCGGACTTGATGTTCTGCGCGTGGTTGAGGTCGACCAGCCGCTTCATGACGAAGGGCTTGAACAGCTCCAGCGCCATCTGCTTGGGCAGGCCGCACTGGTGGAGCTTGAGCTGCGGGCCGACGACGATGACCGAACGGCCCGAGTAGTCGACGCGCTTGCCGAGCAGGTTCTGGCGGAACCGGCCCTGCTTGCCCTTGAGCAGGTCGCTCAGGGACTTCAGGGGGCGGTTGCCCGGACCGGTGACCGGCCGGCCACGACGGCCGTTGTCGAACAGCGCGTCCACGGACTCCTGGAGCATCCGCTTCTCGTTGTTCACGATGATCTCGGGGGCGCCGAGGTCCAGCAGACGCTTGAGCCGGTTGTTCCGGTTGATCACGCGGCGGTACAGATCGTTCATGTCGCTGGTGGCGAAGCGGCCACCGTCGAGCTGCACCATCGGGCGCAGGTCCGGCGGGATGACCGGGACGCAGTCCAGCACCATGCCCATGGGCGAGTTGCGGGTCTGCTGGAACGCCGCGACGACCTTCAGCCGCTTGAGGGCCCGCAGCTTGCGCTGGCCCTTGCCGCTGCGGATGGTCTCGCGCAGGGAGACGGCCTCGGCGTCGAGGTCGAAGCCGGCGAGCAGCTTCTGCAGCGCCGCGGCGCCCATGCCGCCCTCGAAGTACTCACCGAAGCGGTCGCGCAGCTCGCGGTAGAGGCCCTCGTCGGCGATGAGCTGCTTGACCTCGAGCTTGCGGAAGGTGTCCATCACCTCGTCGAGGCGGTCGATCTCCCGCTGGGCGCGGTCGCGCAGCTGGCGCATCTCGCGCTCGCCGCCCTCGCGCACCTTGCGGCGCACGTCGGACTTGGCACCCTCGGCCTCGAGCTCGGCGAGGTCCGCCTCCAGCTTCTGCTGGCGGCCCTCGACGTCGGCGTCACGCCGGCCCTCGAGGTTGGACTTCTCGGCGCTGATCTCGGCCTCGATGGTCGGGAGGTCGCGGTGCCGCGCCTCGTCGTCGACCGAGGTGATCATGTAGGCCGCGAAGTAGATGATCTTCTCGAGGTCCTTGGGGGCCAGGTCGAGCAGGTACCCCAGCCGCGAGGGGACGCCCTTGAAGAACCAGATGTGGGTGACCGGTGCGGCCAGCTCGATGTGGCCCATCCGCTCGCGGCGGACCTTGGCGCGGGTCACCTCGACGCCGCAGCGCTCGCAGATGATGCCCTTGAACCGGACGCGCTTGTACTTACCGCAGTAGCACTCCCAGTCCCGGGTGGGGCCGAAGATCTTCTCGCAGAAGAGACCGTCCTTCTCCGGACGCAGGGTCCGGTAGTTGATGGTCTCGGGCTTCTTCACCTCACCGTGGCTCCACTGGCGGATGTCGTCGCCGGTGGCCAACCCGATGCGGAGCTCGTCGAAGAAGTTGACGTCGAGCAAGGTGTGACCCCTTTCAGGGGCTAGTGCTTCGCTTCTATGACTTGGAGGGGGTGGCCGGCCGGCCCCGACTGCTCAGGGCCGACCGGCTACCGATCAGACGTCTTCGACGGACGACGGCTCGCGGCGGGACAGGTCGATGCCCAGCTCCTCCGCGGCCCGGAAGACCTCGTCGTCGGTGTCGCGCAGCTCGATCGCCTGCCCGTCGCCGGAGAGCACCTCGACGTTGAGGCACAGCGACTGGAGCTCCTTGAGCAACACCTTGAACGACTCCGGGATGCCCGGCTCGGGGATGTTCTCGCCCTTGACGATCGCCTCGTACACCTTGACGCGGCCGAGGATGTCGTCGGACTTGATGGTGAGCAGCTCCTGCAGCGCGTAGGCGGCGCCGTAGGCCTGCATGGCCCAGCACTCCATCTCGCCGAAGCGCTGGCCACCGAACTGCGCCTTACCACCCAGCGGCTGCTGCGTGATCATCGAGTACGGGCCGGTCGAGCGGGCGTGGATCTTGTCGTCGACCAGGTGCAGCAGCTTGAGGATGTAGACGTAGCCCACGGCGATCGGCTCGGGGAAGGGCTCCCCGGAGCGGCCGTCGAACAGCCGCGCCTTGCCCGTCTCCTTGACCATCCGCTCGCCGTCGCGGTTCGGCGTCGTCGAGCCGAGCAGGCCGATGATCTCGTCCTCGCGCGCGCCGTCGAACACCGGCGTCGCCGTGCGGGTGCCCGGCGCCGCCGACTTCGCCGCCTCCGGCAGGTTCTTCGCCCAGTCCGGCGTGCCCTCGACCTGCCAGCCCTGCTTGGCGATCCACCCGAGGTGCATCTCCAGGACCTGGCCGACGTTCATGCGGCCGGGCACGCCGAGCGGGTTCAGGACGATGTCGACCGGGGTGCCGTCCGCGAGGAACGGCATGTCCTCCTGCGGCAGGATCTTCGAGATGACGCCCTTGTTGCCGTGGCGTCCGGCGAGCTTGTCGCCGTCGGAGATCTTGCGCATCTGGGCGACGTAGACCCGGATCAGCTCGTTGACCCCGGCGGGCAGCTCGTCGCCGTCCTCGCGCGAGAACACGCGGACGCCGATGACCTTGCCCGACTCACCGTGCTTGACCTTCAGCGACGTGTCGCGGACCTCGCGGGCCTTCTCGCCGAAGATCGCGCGCAGCAGCCGCTCCTCGGGGGTCAGCTCCGTCTCGCCCTTGGGCGTGACCTTGCCGACCAGGATGTCGCCGGGGACGACCTCGGCACCGATGCGGATGATGCCGCGCTCGTCGAGATCGGCCAGCACGTCCTCGGAGACGTTCGGGATGTCCCGCGTGATCTCCTCGGCACCGAGCTTGGTGTCGCGGGCGTCGACCTCGAACTCCTCGATGTGGATCGAGGACAGGACGTCGTCCTGCACGAGGCGCTGCGACAGGATGATCGCGTCCTCGTAGTTGTGGCCCTCCCACGGCATGAAGGCGACCAGCAGGTTCTTGCCCAGCGCCATCTCGCCGTTGTCGGTGCACGGACCGTCGGCGATGACCTGGCCGACCTCCACGCGCTGGCCCTCGTCGACGACGGGGCTCTGGTTGATCGAGGTGCCCTGGTTCGAGCGGCGGAACTTCAGCAGCCGGTAGGTCTGCCGGGTCCCGTCGTCGGCCATGACGGTGACGTAGTCGGCGGTGGAGTCCTCGACGACACCGGCCTTCTCCGCCACGACCACGTCGCCGGCGTCGACGGCGGCACGCAGCTCCATGCCGGTGCCGACCAGCGGGGCCTCGCTGCGCAGCAGCGGCACCGCCTGACGCTGCATGTTCGCGCCCATGAGCGCGCGGTTGGCGTCGTCGTGCTCGAGGAACGGGATCATCGCCGTCGCCACCGAGGTCATCTGCCGCGGCGAGACGTCCATGTAGTCGACGTTCTCGGGTGCGAGGTAGTCGACCTCACCGCCCTTGGTGCGGACCAGCACCCGCTCCTCGGCGAGGCGACCCTGCGCGTCGAGCGGGCTGTTGGCCTGCGCGACGACGAAGCGGTCCTCCTCGTCGGCGGTCAGGTAGTCGATCTGGTTGGTGACGGTGCCGTACTCCACCTTGCGGTAGGGCGTCTCGATGAAGCCGAACGGGTTCACCCGGCCGAACGAGGACAGCGAGCCGATGAGGCCGATGTTCGGACCTTCCGGCGTCTCGATCGGGCACATCCGGCCGTAGTGGCTGGGGTGCACGTCGCGCACCTCCATGCCGGCCCGCTCACGCGACAGACCACCCGGGCCCAGCGCCGAGAGCCGGCGCTTGTGGGTCAGGCCCGCGAGCGGGTTGGTCTGGTCCATGAACTGGGACAGCTGGCTGGTGCCGAAGAACTCCTTGATGGAGGCGACGACCGGCCGGATGTTGATCAGGGTCTGCGGCGTGATCGCCTCGACGTCCTGGGTGGTCATCCGCTCGCGGACCACCCGCTCCATGCGGGAGAGGCCGACCCGGATCTGGTTCTGGATCAGCTCACCGACGGTGCGCAGGCGACGGTTGCCGAAGTGGTCGATGTCGTCGACGCCGTGGTCGGGCTCGCCGGCGTGGAGACGCACGACGTACTCGATGGTGGCGACGATGTCGTCCTCGGTCAGCGTGGAGGTGCTCTGCGGCACCTCGACGCCCAGCTTCTTGTTGACCTTGTACCGGCCGACCTTCGCCAGGTCGTAGCGCTTGGGGTTGAAGAACAGGTTCTCCAGGAGCGCCTGCGCCGACTCACGCGTCGGCGGCTCGCCCGGCCGCAGCTTGCGGTAGATGTCCAGCAGCGCCTCGTCCTGCCCGGCGATGTGGTCCTTCTCGAGCGTCGCCAGGACCGTGGGCGACCACTGGAAGTGCTCGCGGATGCGGTCCTCGCCCCAGCCGAGAGCCTTGAGCAGGACGGTGACCGGCTGGCGGCGCTTGCGGTCGATGCGGACGCCGACGGTGTCGCGCTTGTCGACGTCGAACTCCAGCCACGCACCGCGGCTGGGGATGACCTTGGCCGAGAAGACGTCCTTGTCCGACGTCTTGTCCAGGGACTTGTCGAAGTAGACGCCCGGGCTGCGCACGAGCTGCGAGACGACGACGCGCTCGGTCCCGTTGATGACGAACGTGCCCTTGTTCGTCATGATCGGGAAGTCGCCCATGAACACCGTCTGGCTCTTGATCTCGCCGGTGGTGTTGTTCATGAACTCGGCGGTGACGAACAGCGGCGCCGCGTATGTCATGTCCTTGTCCTTGCACTCCTCGAGCGACGCCTTGACGTCCTCGAAGCGCGGGTTGGAGAAGGACAGCGACATCGAGCCGCTGAAGTCCTCGATCGGGGAGATCTCCTCCAGGATCTCGGCCAGGCCGCCGACGGCGTCGGCCTGCTCCTCGGGCGAGAGGGTGGCGCGCCACTCGGGGCTGCCGACCAGCCAGTCGAACGACGCCGTCTGCAGCGCCAGGAGGTCGGGGACCTCGAGCGGCTCGTTGATCTTCGCGAACGACACGCGCAGCGGCGCGCCGGGGATCTTCGCCTGGTCGGCCTCGCCGGTGCGGGGGCCCGCCACGGGAGACTGGTCCTGCTGGCCGAAGGGGCCTGATTCGGTGGTGCTGGGGTTGATGCTGGTGGGGCGAGAGCCTGCCAAGATGCGTCCTTCCAAGGACCTCACGACGTGCGGGCGGTGGGCTGCGGGGTCGTCCTGGGTCGTCGTCGGTGATGGCGACGCTGTCCGAGACGGCCGCGATCGCCCGCTACGACGGTCAGCGCGGGCGACGCCGGGAGGATTCCCGGGGACCCGTCGTGACCCGTCTCGGCGGGCAGGCAGTCAGAGGGCAGCGCAACAGGAGACCCTACCCCTGGTGTCGCGCGATGTCCACGCGGGGGGACCGGTGCGACCGGCACCACAACCCTGGACGCGCGGGCCGGAACCGGCCGGCGGGGCGTGCGCCGATCTCATGATGCCAGCCGGCTCCCGTGGGTGGCACCGCCACGCCGGGGACGGCGCCCGGGAGGACCCTCCGTCAGCTGGTGGTGAGCAGCGTCAGCTCGCTGATCTTCCACTCGCCGTCGACGGTGACCATCCGCAGCTGCACCGTCTGCACGCAGGACTGCGCGCCCTCGGCGGTCACCTGGCACTCCGAGCCCTCCGGCGGCTGCTGCGCGCCGCTGTTCACCGACTCCACGACGTACTGGCCGAAGACCACGAGCGTCGCGGTGTCCTGCGCGTCGTTGATCTGCTGGAGCCCGACGTCGTTGACCTCGTAGCGCGTGGTGGCCGACACCTGCTCGTAGGTGTCGATGATCCCGCCCTGGGACAGGTCGCGTTCGTACTGCTCGCGGAGCTCGCCGGTGAGCACGGCGAGCTTGCCCTCCACGCTGCCCTCGGAGTCGGCGTAGTCGTAGGCGTAGAGGGCGCGGACGCCGTCGCCGGCGGCCTCGACCACCGACGCGTCGACGTAGCGCGGCTCCAGTCGCTGCCAGAGCAGCGTCCCCGCGCCGGCCGCGGCCACCAGGCAGAGCGCGGCCAGCACGGCGACCGGCGCCCGGCCGGACCGGCGACCCGACGGCGCCGCGCCCGTGCTCCGCGCGCCCGCGGTCCGGCGGGCCGCACCGGCCCGCCGGTGCGCGCGCAGGTCCCGGCCGGACGCCGCGTCGGCGGCGGGCGCCCCGCCGCCGCCGCTCCCGGCAGCCGCCGGCGCTTTCCGGTCGCCGAGGTCGGCGGCGGGCACGCCCTCCTCCCGGTCGCGGCGGCTTCCCGCCACCCGGGCGCGCGGGCTGGGCCGGGCGCCGGACGTGGGCCGCGGGCGGGCGGGCGGACGCGGCCGGTCCTCCGGTGTCTGGCTCACGCGTGCTCACCCTCCCCGGATGGCCGACAGCAGCCACCGGTCGTCGACCTTCGCCAGCTCGACCTCGATGCGGTACCGCAGGACCTGGGCCTGCTCGGCGGCGTTGCTCCGCTGCGTGGACTCGATGACCATCAGGGCCACCGCGTCGTCCACGTCGGCCCGGGTGATGCCGGCCCCGACCACCTCGGTGCTCACGACGGCCTCGGACTCGGTGATCTGCTGGCGGCGGGCGTCCAGCTGGGCGATCGTCTCCCGGCCCAGCTCCTCGGTCGCCACCTGCTCGATCTGCCGGATGTCGTCGTCGAGCGTGACGTGGTCGAAGGACGTCAGGTCGACGACATGCGACCGGGCCGCCTGCAGGGCGTCGACGTAGTCGCCGGTCCGGATCGCCGAGGGCTCCGGCCTGGTCAGCCACAGGACGACGGCCGCCGCGACCAGCAGGACCAGGAGCGCACCGAGCAGCGGCACCACCGGGACGGCCGGCCGGGCGCGGTCCGGGGTCCCGGCGTCGTCCTCCGCCGTGCCGCCGACCGTCGGCTCCGTGGCGGTGCGCGTGCCCGTTCCCGTCGCTGCCACGTCGGCGACGACGGTCGGGGCGCTCCCGGCCCGGTCGCCCTCGGGCGATCGGGCCCGCGTGTCACTGATCACCCGCGCATTCTCCTTCGTCATCTCGTCGGTCCGACCGGCGGCGGGCGGTGTGTCAACCCTTCGGGGTGGGCGGTCAGGCGGTGGTGCGGGAGAAGGGGCTGGCGTGCAGCAGGCCCCCGAGCAGCTCGTCGAGGCCGGCGAGCACCGGCGGCCGGGTGGCCCCGCCGGCCTGCGGCCCGGAGCCGCCCACGCCACCGGAGCGGCCGATGTTCTGCTCGCCGCGGATGCTGGAGCCGGTCTCGTCCTCGTCGTCGCCCGGGCTCGGGTCGACCCCGTCCACCACCCGGCACCGGACGGCCTCGGTGTCCAGGGCCTGGACGGCGCCCGGGCTGGAGAGCTCACCGGTGGAGACGTATCCGCTGGTGCAGGGGTGCGGATCGCCGGCGTTGAGCACGACGCCGAAGTGCGCGCGCATCGTGCCGCCGTCGTTGCGGACGACGGTGAAGCCGCCGGAGACCACGTCCGGATAGGTCACCAGGAGCTGCTCGACGCCGTCGAGCCGGGGGATCGTGACCCCGTTGAGGACGTCCAGGTTGCGGATCAGCGGCCCGAGCCCGGGGCCGGCCTGGTCGATCAGCCGCTGCAGGGCGTCGCCGGCGTCGGGAGCGTTGACCAGCAGGCTGCGCAGATCGGCGTCGCTGCGCACCAGGGTGTCGCTGACCAGGCGCAGGTCGGCCGCCCACTGCTCGATGGCCGAGCGGCCGTCGATCTGGGTCCGCAGCACCGTCTGGCCGTCGGTGATCAGCCGCAGGGTCTGCGGCAGCGACTCCTGGGCGCGGGCGAGCAGCAGGTCGCCGTTGTCGATGAGCCGGCCCAGGTCGTCGCCCGCCCCGGCGAAGGCGCGCCCCAGCTCGTCGACGACGATCCGCAGGTTCTCCTCGTCCAGGGAGCCGACCAGCTCGTCGACGTCGAGCAGCAGCTGCTCGACGGGCACGGGGAGGGACGTGCGGTCCTGCGGGATGACCGCGCCGTCCTCGAGGAAGGGCCCCTCCTCGTCATCGGGCAGGAGGTTGATGTACTGCTCCCCCACCGCGCTGCGGGTGGCCACCACCGCCGCGGTGTCCGCGGGGATGGGCTCGGCGTCGGGCTCGATGGTCAGCGTCACCCGGACGCCGTCGTCGACGAGCGCCATGTCGCTCACCCGGCCCACGGAGACCCCGCGGTAGGTGACGTCGGCGTTGACGAAGATGCCGCCGGAGTCGCGGAAGTCGGCGGCCACCTCGTAGCCGGTGCCGAGCAGCAGGCGGTCCAGGCCCACGTACGTGAACCCGAGGTAGGCCATGCCCAGGACGGCGACCATCGCGAACGCGACCAGCTGCAGCTTCGTGGTGCGGGGAATCACGGCCGGCCTCCCAGCAGGTCGGGCAGACCGACGAGGCCGCCCGGACCGGGCACCCGGCCGACGATCTCCTCGGGCAGCAGCGCCCCGAGCCCGGGCGGCTGCCCGGAGTCCGCGGCGGCCGCGCCGCCGGCCCCGTTGCCCGGTGGGGTGCCCGGGACCCCGCACCGGTCACCGGAGAAGTCCTCGGGCGCCTGCTCCTCGAGGGCGCCGGTGGACGGGTCCACGAAGTAGCGGCAGAGGACCTCGGTGAGGTCCAGGTCGAGGCTGGCGGTCATGTTCGTGAACAGCCCGTAGCCACCGGTCCGCAGGTCCTGCCGGTAGTTCAGCGCCGGCAGCGAGCTGGCCGGGAACGGGTAGGTCAGCAGCAGGTCCAGCGAGCCGGCGAGGTCGGGGCCGGCGGCGGTCAGCTGGGCGAGGATGGGCTGGAGCAGCTGCAGGTCGGCGACGGTGTCCGCCGCGGCCTGGTCGATGATCCGGGCGCCGACGTCGCCGAGCCGGGCGAGGCTGTCGAGCATCGAGACCAGCAGGTCGCGCTGCTGGTTCACCACGTCCAGGCCCGGGCCGATGGTGTCCAGCGCCGTCTCGATGGTCTCCGTGCGCTCGGCCAGGCTGACGGCGAGGGCATCGACGCTGTCCAGGGCGCGGCCGATCTCGTCCTTCTGCTGGTCCAGGCCGCCGATGAACGTGTCCAGCTCCTCCAGGGTGCTGCGGATCGCCGACTCGCGACCCTCGAGCGCGACGCCGAGTTCCCGGGTGATCGTCTGCAGCTGGGCGAGCCCGCCACCACCCAGCACCAGGGACAGCGCGCCGAGCAGCTCCTCCACCTCGACGTTGCGGTTGGTGCGGTCCAGCCCGATCCGCGCACCGTCCGCCAGGCTGCCGTCGGGCTGCTCGTTGCCCGGGGGCGCCAGCTCGACGAACTTCTCCCCCAGCAGCGAGGTCTGCTGGATCATCGCCACGGCGTTGGCGGGCAGCTCGACGTCGCCGTTGACCGAGAGGGTCACCAGCGCGGTCCAGTCGTCGGCCAGCTCGATCTCCTCGACCCGGCCGACCGGCACGTCGGCGACCCGGACGCCCGACTGGGGCACCAGGTCCAGCACGTCGAGGAACTCCACCTGCACCGTGTACGGCTCGTCGCCGAGGTCGGCGCCGCCGGGAAGGCCGAAGGAGTACGCGCCGCGGAAGCCGCAGCCGGTCAGCAGCACCAGGGCGCCGGCCAGGGCGGTCGCCCGCACCGGGGCCCGGGTCATCCCTGCCCTCCTGGGACGGGGGGCAGGCCGATGAGCGAGCCGCCGGTGCGGCCGCCGGCCCAGCCGCCGCCGAACAGCGCGGTGAGCAGCTCCTGCAGGTCGGGGACCCCGTTGCCGTCGGCGTCGTCCAGGGCGCCGTCGGCGTTCGCGTCCCCGGACAGCAGCCGGGTGCAGATCTGCTCGATCGGCGGCAGCTGGAGGCCCTGGCTCAGCGGGTCGGTGAGCACGTCGGGGACCAGGTCGAGGTCGGCGCGTAGCCGCCCGGTCGCGCCCAGGAGCTGGCAGACGATGATCTCGGGGCTCGTGGCACCCACGGAGTTGTCCCGGGTGTCCAGCGTCCCGTAGTCGGGGTTGTAGGCGTGCGCCAGGTTGCCCAGGGCCGCCGGTGCCACGTCCAGCACCTCCGCCAGCGCGTCCCGCTGCTGGACCAGGGCCACCGTGACCTCGGCCAGCCGGTCGACGTTGGTGCGCAGCAGGTCGGTGTTGTCCTGCACGAAGCCGGCGACCTCCCCCAGCGCCTGGGACAGCAGCTGGACGGCCGTGGCCAGGTCCTCCCGCTCGCCCTCCAGCAGGTCCGCGACGGCCGCGAGGTCCTGGTTGAACTGGCCGACCTGGGCGTCGATGGTGGCCAGCGCGCTGGTGAAGGTCTGCAGGTTCTGCACCGAGTCGAACAGCCCGTCACGGTTGTCCGCCAGCGTCTCCACGGCCTGCGAGAACCCGGTCAGCGTGCGGTTGAGGTCGTCCCCGGTGCCGCCGAGGTTGGCCGCTCCGACGTCGACGAGATCCGACAGCGCACCGTTCCGGTTGGCGCCCGTGGGGCCGAGCGCCGCGGACAGCTCGTCCAGGGCCCCGTACACGGCGTCGAGCTCCACCGGCGTCGCCGTCCGCTCCACCGGCACCTCGGCGCCGTCCTGCATGGTGGGGCCGCCGTCGTAGACGGGGGCGAACTGCACGTACCGGTCGGAGACCAGCGACGGCGCCAGCACGACGGCGTCGGCGTCGGCCGGGATGTCGTAGTCCTCGTCGATCTCCATCTCCACGCGCACCCGGTCGCCCTGCGGGCGGACGTCGGTGATCTGGCCGACGTCGATGCCGAGGATCCGGACGTCGGACCCCGGGTAGAGGCCGACCGTCTGCGAGAACCAGGCAGTCACCCGGTAGTGGTCGGCGGGCTTGAGCACCGTCCAGCCCAGGGCGCCGACGAGGACCAGCGCAGCGGCCAGCGCGATCCCGCGTTGCAGCGAGCCGCTCATCAGTTGCCCTCCTGGCAGGACACCGGCAGGCCGACGACGCCGGGCCCGCCGCAGACGATGCTGCCGACCACGCCGGGCAGCAGGTTGTCGACGAAGCTGTCGAACCACCGGCCGTTGCCCAGTGTGTTGGTGAACAGCCGGACGAACGGTGCGAGGTTGTCGACGGTCTGGGCGAGGTTCGCCCGGTTGCGCGCCAGGATGTCGGTCACCCGCGACAGCTGCTGCAGCGCCGGCGTGAGCGCCTCGCGGTTGTCGGCCACCAGCCCGGAGAGCTGGGTGGACAGCTGCTGGGTGCTGGTCAGGACCGAGTCGATCAGCCGGCGGCGCTCCTGCACCTCGGTGAGGAGCGTGTTCGAGTCCAGGATCAGTCGGGTGAACTCACCGTTGCGGTCGGCCAGCACGTCGGTCACCGTCCGGGTGGCCGACAGCAGCTCCCGCAGCTGGGCGTCCCGCGAGGCGATGGTGTCCGACAACCGGGCCAGGCCCTGGAGAGAGGCGCGGACCTCGTCGGGCGTCTCGGCGAAGGTCTCGGCGAGCACCTCGAAGGAGCCGGCCAGCTGCGCGGTGTCCAGGTCCTCCACGGTCGTGGAGAGGTCGGCGAAGGCCTCGACGACGTCGTAGGGCGACGCCGTCCGGTCCAACGGGATCCGCTGGTCGGGGTCGAGTTCGGTGGCGCCGCGGGGCACCAGGGCCAGGTACTTCGCGCCCAGCACCGTCTCGATCTTGATGGCCGCCTCCGACCGGTCACCCACGAAGGCGTCCTCCACCCGGAACTCGACCGTGACCGCGCCGTCCTCGAGCGACAGCTCCTCGACGCTGCCGACCTTCACCCCGGCCACGCGCACCGGGTCGCCGGGCTGCAGGCCCGCCGCCTCGGAGAACTGCGCCCGGTGGACGGTGCCGCCGCCGATCAGCGGCAGGGACTGCGCGTTGAACGCCAGGAGGACCAGCGCGGTGATCACCGCGAGGCTGACCGCGCCGACCGTCACCGGGTTCCGGTCGCGGAAGGGACGGGACCGGCGGGCCATCAGCTGCACCCCCGCTCACCGTTGCGCAGGCCCCCGGTGGGCAGCTCGACGGCGTTCTCGGTGCCGTCGGGGTTGCTGACCGGCAGGACGACGTTGCCCGAGGCCCCGCACAGGTAGAAGTTGAACCAGCTGCCGTTCACCGCCGTGCGGGTGACCAGGTCGAGCTTCGTGGGTGCGAGCTGCAGGAAGTTCTCGAGGACGTCACCGCTGTCGGCCAGGTTCGTCGACAGCCGGCCGAGGCCCTGGATGTCGGCGGCCAGCGGGGCCCGGACGTCGACCAGCAGCTCGGTGGTCGCCCGGGCCAGCCCGTCGATGGTCGACAGCGAGTCGAAGATGGCTTCGCTGTCGGCGGCCAGGCCGGTCACGAACTGCTGCAGGCTCACGACGAGCCCCGACAGCTGCTCGTCCCGGGCCGCGACGCTGCCGAGCACGGTGGTCAGGTTCTCGATCACGCTGCCGATCACGGCGTCCTTGTCCGCGAGCGAGCCGCTCAGCGACGCGATGTGCGACAGCAGGCTCTGCACGGTGCCGCCCTCGCCCTGGAACACCTGGATGATCTCGAAGGACAGCCGGTTCATGTCCGCCGGCGACAGGGCCCGCAGCAGGGGCTGGAAACCGCCGAAGAGGGTGGTCAGGTCCAAGGCCGGCGTCGTCCGGGCCAGCGGGATGAGCGCGTCCTCCTCGAGGGTGCGACCGGCCGAGCCGTCACCCTCCTCCAGCGCGATGTACCGCTGCCCCACCAGGTTCCGGTAGCGGATGGTCGCCTCGACACCGGCCGGCAACGGCACGTCGGCGCTGACCTCCAGCGCCACCTCCGCGACCGGGTGGTCGGTCGCCTCGGCCAGCCCGATGCCGGTCACCTGGCCCACCCGGACGCCGGCGATGCGCACCTCGTCGCCCTCCACCAGGCCGGCCACGTCGGTGAACTGGGCGCGGTACGCCAGCTGCTCGCCGTACCCGGCGTTGGTGATGGTGCTGATCAGCACGTAGCTGGCCAGCACGGTGACCAGCCCGAACACCAGCAGCTTGGTGAGCGGGGCCGCCAGCCCGCGCAGCGCGCCCCTCATCGGAGCGCCACCTGGGTCCCGCGCAGCAGCGGCGCCATCGAGGAGGCGGCGAGGTCGGAGATCTCGGTCGGCTCGGTCCCGGTCTGGTAGGCGAGGATGCTGCGCACGAAGTCCAGCTCCGCTGTCGATCCGGCGAGGTCGTAGGGCAGGGACCTGCCCGCCGTCGGGTTGGGCTCCCCCGCGCCCTCGGGCACGTCGTCGGGGCCATGGCCGCCCAGGCAGACCGGGTTGCCCGAGAACGGGTTGTCGGGCGAGTCGACGCCGTCCTCCGGGGGTGTCGGGCAGTAGTACTCGCCGCGCTCGGCCGCCCGGATGAGGCCGTCGATGTCGTCGAGGCCCTGGCAGTCCGGACCGCTCCGGTCCAGGTACGCCGGCTGGTCACCGGGCACGTAGGGGTTGCGCGGCGGCAGGGTGACCACGATGTTCAGGTTCAGCGCGGGGTCGCCGTCGGCGCCGAACGCCTCGCTGATCATCGGGTTGAACCGGGTGAGGCCGTCGAGCAGGCACGGGTAGACCGGCGAGTACTCGGCGAAGACGCCCAGCACCGGCCGGGAGGTCTCGGCGAGGGAGATGATGTTCCGCTCGTTGGCCTCCAGGAAGCCCGCGGTCACGTCCCCGGCCGACCGGCCCACGGTGAAGGTCCGGCGCAGCTGCTCGGACTGGTCGACCAGCGTCGTGCTGGTGACGGCCAGGTTGTCCAGCACGGCCAGCAGGTCGTCGGCGGCGGACTCGTAGGTGTCGGCGAGGTCGGCGAGCCCGGAGATGTCGGCCTGCAGCTGCGGCAGCACGGTGTTCAGCTCCCCTGCGTACTCCCCGACCGCCGCCAGGTTGGCGCCCAGCCGTTCCCCCCGGCCGCGCAGTGCGTCGGCGACCGCCCCGAGCGTGTAGGAAATGTCCTGCGGCTCCACCGCCTGCAGCAGCGGGAGCAGGTCGTCGATCACGCGCTGCAGCTCGATGGCGTTCTCGCTACGGTCCTGGCCGATGACGTCGCCGTCGGCCAGCCGCTCGGCGGTGGGCTGCTCGGGCAGCTCCAGGGAGACGAACCGCTCGCCGAACAGCGTCTTCGGCAGCAGCCGGGCGGTGACGTCGGCCGGGATCTGCTCGAGGTACTCCGGCTTGATGGCCAGCTCGATGACGGCGCCGCCCATCCCGGTGCGCACCTCCCGGACGTCGCCCACGATGACGCCGCGCACCTTGACGTCGGAGGCCTCCTGGAGCTGGTTGCCGACCGTGTCGGCCTCCAGCGTCACGCGGGCGACCTCGGTGAACGCCTTCTGGTAGGTGGCCACCGCCAGCCCGAGCAGGAGGGCCAGGACGACCAGGAAGGCCAGCCCCTGCAGCCGTCGCCGCACGACCGCACCCCGGTTGCTGTTCATTCCGCGCTCACCCCGCGATCCGCACGGTCGTCGTCGAACCCCAGATGGCCAGGGACAGGAACAGGTCGATGACCATCACCGCCACGATGGAGAAGCGCACCGCCCGGCCCACCGCGAGCCCCACGCCGGCGGGGCCGCCGCCGGCGCGGAAGCCGTAGTAGCAGTGGCTCAGGATGATGACCACGGCGAAGACCAGGACCTTGAGGAACGACCAGAAGACGTCCTGCGGTGGCAGGAACAGGTGGAAGTAGTGGTCGTAGGTGCCGGTCGACTGCCCGTAGGCCTGGGTGGTGATGGTGCGGGTGGCGAAGTAGCTGCTCAGCAACCCGAGCACGTACAGCGGGACGACGGCGACGAAGCCGGCGACGATCCGCGTGGTGACGAGGAAGGGCAGGGACGGCACGCCCATGACCTCGAGGGCGTCGATCTCCTCGTTGATGCGCATGGCGCCGATCTGGGCGGTGAACCCGCAGCCGACCGTCGCCGAGAGCGCGAGCCCGGCCACCAGCGGGGCGATCTCGCGGGTGTTGAAGTAGGCCGAGAGGAAGCCGGTGAACGCCGACGTGCCCAGCTGGTCCAGGGCCGCGTAGCCCTGCAGCCCCACCTCGGTTCCGGTGAAGAACGACAGGAAGGCGATGACGCCGACCGTGCCGCCGATGACGGCCAGCGCGCCGGACCCGAACGTCACCTCGGCGAGCAGCCGGAAGGTCTCCCGCTTGTAGCGGCGCAGCGTGCGCGGCACCCAGCCGAGCGCCCGCCCGTAGAAGCCGAGCTGGTCGCCGAGGTCGTCGAGGGTGTCCAGCGGCCGCCGGTAGACGGTGCGCACGATCCTGCGCGCGCGGACCCGGATGCGGTCGGTCGGTGAGAGGAGCGCCATCACGCCCCCTTCGGGGGGACGAGCTGGAAGTACAGCGCCGTCATCACGAAGTTCACGGCGAACAGCAGCAGGAACGTGATGACCACCGACTGGTTCACCGCGTCACCCACGCCCTTGGGCCCGCCGCCTGCGTTGAGCCCCTTGTAGGCGGCCACGATGCCCGCGATCAACCCGAAGACCAGGGCCTTGATCTCCCCGGACCAGAAGTCCTCCACCTGCGCCAGGGCGTTGAAGGAGGCCAGGTAGGCGCCGGGCGTGCCGCCCTGCAGGACGACGTTGAAGAAGTACCCGCCGGCGACGCCGACGACGCTGACCAGGCCGTTGAGCAGCACCGCCACCAGCATCGAGCCCAGGACGCGGGGCACCACCAGCCGCTGGATCGGGCTGATGCCCAGGACCTCCATGGCGTCGATCTCGTCGCGGATCTTGCGGGCACCCAGGTCGGCGCAGATCGCCGATCCGCCGGCGCCGGCGATGAGCAGCGCGGTGACGATCGGGCTGGCCTCGCGGAGGACGGCGAGGACCGACGCCGAGCCGGTGAACGACTGCGCACCCAGCTGCCGGGTGAGCGAGCCCAGCTGCAGGGCGATGACCGCGCCGAACGGGATCGCGACCAGCGCCGTCGGCAAGATCGTGACGCTGGCGACGAACCAGGTCTGCTGGACGAACTCGCGGATCTGGAACGGCCGCTTGGGCAGCGCCCGCAGGACGTCGAGCGCGAAGGCGAACAGCTTGCCGCTGGCCGCCAGCGGCCGGGTCGGCGAGTACTTCCCGTCGAGCAGGCCGGGCGCCGTCGACTCGTGGGTCGCCGTCACCCCTCACCGCCGGACCGCGGCAGCACGACCGTGGCGGTCGAGCCGCCCGGGACCGCGCCGGGCCCGGGAGCCCAGTGCCGCCCACCCGCGCCCCGGGTCGGGAGGAACGCACCGGCGTCGGCCCGCGCGAGGAGGTCCTCGGGCAGCGACGCCCGGATGGCCTCGGCGGTGGTGGGGTCGAACTCGTGCAGCATGCGCGCGACCCGCTCCTGCCTGCGGCGCACCGCCTTGCGCTCGGGAAGGCCGGGCGTGGGGTCCAGCTGCGGCGGCACGGCGTCCCCGCCGCTGGCCCCCTTGGGACCGATGCCGTTGTGCTGGTCCCCGCCCCGGGCCTCCAGGGCCGCCATCTCGGCCTCCACCTGGGCGACGTCCTTCTCCTCGCTCATCCCGATCGGGCCCTCGCGGCGGCCGTTGAGGAACTGGCGGACCACCGGCTCCTGCGAGGTGAGCAGCTGCTCGCGCGGGCCGAACATGGCCAGGTGGCGGCGGAAGAGCA
Source organism: Blastococcus sp. HT6-30 (assembly GCF_039729015.1). Classification (NCBI taxonomy): domain Bacteria; kingdom Bacillati; phylum Actinomycetota; class Actinomycetes; order Geodermatophilales; family Geodermatophilaceae; genus Blastococcus; species Blastococcus sp. HT6-30. Next base: position 3,179,708 of record NZ_CP155792.1, read on the forward strand.
GGCCGAGGTTGTCGGGCACCGTGCGCGCGGTGCCGATGTCGTGGGTGACGATGAGGAACGTGGCGTCGATCTGCGCGTTGAGGTCGACGATCAGCTGGTTGAGGTAGGCGACGCGGACCGGGTCCAGGCCGGAGTCCGGCTCGTCGAACAGGATGATCTCGGGGTTGAGCACCAGCGCGCGGGCGAGGCCGGCACGCTTGCGCATACCGCCGGAGATCTCCCCGGGTAGCTTCCCCTCGGCACCCTGCAGGCCCACCATGTCCATCTTCTCGAGGACGATCCGGCGGACCTCGGACTCGCTCTTCTTCGTGTGCTCGCGGAGCGGGAAGGCGATGTTGTCGAAGATGTTCATCGAGCCGAACAGCGCGCCGTCCTGGAACAGCACGCCGAAGAGCTTGCGCACCTCGTAGAGCCGGGACTCGTTGGTCCGGACGATGTCGGTGTCGGAGATGACGATCGACCCCCGCTCGGGTTTCAGCAGGCCGACCAGCGACTTGAGGAAGACCGACTTTCCGGTACCGGAGGGGCCCAGCAGGACCGAGATCTCCCCGGGCGGGAGCGTGAGCGTGACGTCGCTCCAGATGTTCTGGCTGCCGAACGACTTGGTCAGCCCCGAGACCTCCACTGCGACGCCCACGTGTCCCTGCCTCCCGCTCCGGCTGCAATGCCGGTCCACCGCCCCGCTACGTCGGCGAGCCCCGGCCATGTACGACACCTCGACCGACTCCGCATGCGGAGCGGTGACGCCGCATCACTACCGGTCAGTAACGATCACGCGGGGCGAAGGTTACGTGTGTCACGCGGTTTCCGTGACCCGGATCTCCCCCTTGTAGGCGAGAACCACCCGGACATGCGACAGGGGCCGCCCCCTGAGGAGGACGGCCCCTGTGCGGGGTGGAGCGTTCCCCGGCCGGGCCGGGGAGGTGTCACGTCGCCGTGACGTGCCCGGCGGTCGGAACCGCCGGGCGAGGGGTCACTTGACGGTGACGGAGGCGCCGGCGCCCTCGAGGGCGGCCTTGGCCTTCTCGGCAGCGTCCTTGGCGACCTTCTCGAGGACCGGCTTCGGTGCGTTGTCGACCAGGTCCTTGGCCTCCTTGAGGCCGAGCGAGGTCAGGCCGCGCACCTCCTTGATGACCTGGATCTTCTTGTCGCCGGCAGCCTCGAGGATGACGTCGAACTCGTCCTGCTCCTCGGCGGCGGGAGCGCCACCGTCGCCGCCACCGGCGGCCGGGGCGGCCGCGACGGCGACGGGGGCAGCCGCGGTGACGTCGAAGGTCTCCTCGAACTGCTTCACGAAGTCGGAGAGCTCGAGGAGGGTCATCTCCTTGAACGCGTCGAGCAGCTCGGCGCTGGAAAGCTTGGCCATGATGTCTCCTTCTGGGGTCAGTCGGTGCTGGCCGCGGTGTCCGCGGCGTCAGCGTCGGTGTCGGTGGTGGTGTCAGCAGCAGCGGTGTCGCCGGCAGGAGCCTCGTCCGCCGGTGCGTCGGCGGCCTTCTTCTCCTGGAGCGCGGCGGCCAGCCGGGCGACCTGCGACAGCGGGGCCTGGAACAGCCCGGCGGCCTTGGTCAGGTTGCCCTTCATCGCGCCGGCCAGCTTGGCGAGGAGCACCTCACGGCTCTCGACGTCGGCGAGGCGGGTGACCTCGGCGGCGTCGACCGTGCGGCCCTCCACCACGCCGCCCTTGACGACGAGCAGCGGGTTGGCGCGCGCGAAGTCACGGATGGCCTTGGCGGCGTTCACCGGGTCGCCCTCGATGAAGGCGATCGCGGTGGGACCGTTGAGCAGCGGGGTGAGGTCGGAGAAGCCGACCTGCTCCGCCGCACGCTTCGTCAGGGTGTTCTTGACGATGGCGTAGCTGCTGCCCTCACCGAGGGAACGGCGCAGCTGGGTCAGCTGGGCCACGGTCAGCCCGCGGTACTCGGTGAGCACCGCCGCGCTGGACGACTGGAACCGCTCGGTGATCTCGTCGATCACCGCGGCCTTCGCCTGCGTGGGCATGGGCCTCCTCTCGTCTGTCGGGCGACCACTGGACGCTGCACGACGACGGGCGATCGATGCCCCGGAGACACGAAACGCCCCGGCGCAGGGCGCACGGGGCGATGGACAGGCGCACGGCAGCACCCGACGATCGATCCGTCCTCCTGCGCGGGCCGCCCGCGATCTGCGGACCTTCGATCGCACGCGGACGTGCGACGACCAGCGGTCTTGGGGGGAACAGGCAGAAGACTACGCCATGCCGCGGTGGAGGCGGCGACCAACCCGTCAGGGGCGACCGGGATCACACGGTCGCCGGTTGCGCCGGAACGCCGGAGGCCCCGCCGCGCAGTACGCGGCGGGGCCCCCGGTGAGGTGCTGGTCGGCCCCGTCCAGAGGCTCACCCCGAGCCTGCGAGGGGTGAGGAGGACGGGTGGTGTTTCAGGCGGTGGGCTCGTCCACCGTGAGGTTGCGGGTGCGGTTCGGGTCGACCGGGATGCCCGGCCCCATCGTGGTGGAGATGGTGACCTTCTTGACGTACCGGCCCTTGGCGGCGGCGGGCTTGGCCCGGAGCACCTCGTCGAGCGCGGCCGCGTAGTTCTCGACCAGCTTGGTCTGGTCGAACGACGTCTTGCCGATGACCAGGTGCAGGTTGGCCTGCTTGTCGACGCGGAAGTTGATCTTTCCGCCCTTGATGTCGTTGACGGCCTTGGTGACGTCGGGGGTCACGGTGCCCGTCTTCGGGTTCGGCATCAGGCCACGGGGGCCGAGGATGCGGGCGATCCGGCCGACCTTGGCCATCTGGTCGGGGGTGGCGATCGCCGCGTCGAAGTCCAGGAAGCCGCCCTGGATGCGCTCGATCAGGTCGTCGGAGCCCACGACGTCGGCGCCGGCGGCCTCGGCCTCGGCGGCCTTGTCACCGGTCGCGAAGACGATGACGCGGGCGGTCTTGCCGGTGCCGTGGGGCAGGTTGACCGTGCCGCGGACCATCTGGTCGGCCTTGCGCGGGTCGACGCCCAGGCGCATGGCGACCTCGACGGTGGCGTCGTAGGCGGTCGTCGACGTCTCCTTGGCCAGCGTGGCTGCCTGGAGCGGGCTGTACAGGTTGTCGCGGTCGACCTTCTCGGCCGCGGCGCGGAACTTCTTGCCGTGCTTCGCCATGGTGATTCCTCTCCGGGGGATGCCCCCGGTCGTGTGGTTCCCGGGCCTGGCGGGGCCCTCCCACTCGTGATGTGCTGGAACGGTCCCTTCACCCGGTCCCGCCGCGAGCGTGCGAGCGGTGGAGGGCGAAGGGGTCCTCTTACTGGACCGTGATGCCCATCGACCGGGCGGTGCCGGCGATGATCTTCTCCGCCTGCTCGAGGTCGTTGGCGTTCAGGTCGGCCATCTTGGTCTGGGCGATCTCGCGGACCTGGTCACGTGTGACCGTGGCGACCTTGGTCTTGTGCGGCTCGCCCGAGCCCTTCTCGACACCGGCGGCCTTGAGCAGCATGCGCGCGGCCGGCGGGGTCTTGGTGACGAACGTGAAGGTCCGGTCCTCGAAGACCGAGATCTCCACGGGGACGACGTTCCCGCGCTGCGACTCGGTCGCGGCGTTGTACGCCTTGCAGAACTCCATGATGTTGACGCCGTGCTGGCCCAGCGCCGGACCCACCGGCGGCGCGGGGGTGGCCGCGCCGGCGTTGATCTGGAGCTTGATGACCGCGGTCAACCGCTTCCTGGGGGGCATGACTTCCTTCTTGGTGACGGGATGGAACGGCCCCGTCGCAGGGCCCCGCCGCCAGTTTACGAGCGGTGGGGGGCGACGAGTTCCTTCTAGATCTTGCTGACCTGGTTGAACGACAGCTCGACGGGCGTCTCGCGGCCGAAGATGGAGACCAGCACCTGCAGCTTCTGCTGCTCGGCGTTGATCTCGTTGATGGTGGCGGGCAGCGTCGCGAACGGGCCGTCCATGACGGTGACCGACTCGCCGACCTCGAAGTCGACGACCGCGGCCGCCGCGGCGGGGGCGCCGCCGGTCGACGCAGCCGCCTCGGTGGCCCGGGGCGCCTGCGGCGCGGTGGCGGGCACCAGGATCTTGACGACCTCGTCGAGGGTCAGCGGCGAGGGCTTGGAGGTGGCACCCACGAAGCCGGTGACGCCGGGGGTGTTGCGGACCGCACCCCAGGACTCGTCGTTGAGCTCCATGCGCACGAGCAGGTAGCCCGGCAGCACCTTGCGGTTGACCTGCGACCGCTTGCCGTTCTTGATCTCGGTGACCTCCTCGGTGGGCACCTCGATCTGGTAGATGTAGTCCTCGACGTCCAGTGACTGGATGCGCGCCTCGAGGTTGGTCTTCACCTTGTTCTCGTAGCCCGCGTAGGAGTGCACGACGTACCAGTCGCCCGGCGCGCGCCGCAGCGCCTTCTTCATCGCCTCGGCCGGGTCCTCGTCCTCCTCCTGCTCGACGTCGGAGTCGGGGGCCGGGGCAGCCAGCGGGTCGGTGGCGAGGGTGTCCGCGTCACCGGTCTCGATCTCCGGCGTCACGTCGGAGACGGCGGTGTCGGTGTCGAGGTCGGCGGTGTCGGCGGAGCCCTCGGCGGCACCGGTCTCGCCGGCGCCGGTCTCGACGTCGGCGGTTCCGCGCTCGCCGAAGCGGGCGTCGTCCAGGTCGATTCCTTCGACCGCGCTGTCGGTCTCGAAGGGCTCGCGGGGGTCGGTCACTGCTTCTCCTCGCTGGCGCTCGTCGGCGTCGTGCCCGACGGCGCTGTGCTGATGGGTGATCTCGCAAGCTCGATCACGGGGGTCTCTTCCTTGTCAGAGGGCGTTCATGCGCGCGGACGACGGTCAGCCGAAGACGGCGATCACGCCCTGCGCGAAGAGCAGGTCCAGGCCTGCCACCAGCGCGACGATGAACGCCACGAAGACGATGACCACCGTGGTGTAGGTGATCAGCTCGCGGCGTCCCGGCCAGATGACCTTGCGCAGCTCGGCGACGACCTCGCGCAGGAAACGCGCGAGCGAGCGGCGGGGCCGCATCTCCTCGGCGCGGGCCCGCTCCGCCGCGGCCCGCGAACGGGTTCCGGAGCCCTCCCGGCCGGCCGCGGTGGCCGAACGAGCCACCCGCCGACGGCCGGGCTCGTCGTCCTCGTCACCGTCGGCGGTGATCCGGCCCCGCCGGCGGCCGCCCTGGTCACCCGCGCGGGCGACGACCTTGTCCTCCTCGGACTCGGCCTCGCCGGCGACCTGGTCCTCGGCTGCCTCGAGCGCGGAGGCGTCGTCGACCCCCGGGGCCTCGCGGTCGAGCTGCTCGTCGGTGAGCTCGGCGTCGGAGGCGGCGCGAGGGTCGTCCTCGCGGTCCGGCTTCTCGTCGCTCACTGCGCCTCGCTCGCCTCGTCGTGGTGGCCGCTCGCGCGAGGGCCGTCGGTCGGTGCTGTCCGTGTCCTGCTGGCAGGGGTGACAGGACTTGAACCTGCAGCCTGCGGTTTTGGAGACCGCTGCTCTGCCAATTGAGCTACACCCCTGTGCCCTGGGCGGGCCCCGGGGCCGCCGAACCGCCACTGCGGCGCCCGACCTCCGGAGGGATCCGGGGCACACCGGTGGCGGGGTCAACTGCCCCGGTGGAGCCAGTGTACGGGACCCGTGCGGGGATCAGCGAACGTCCCATCCCCCGCACCCCCGGAGGGCGTCCTCCCCCGCGCGATGGCGGTGCCGCACCGGGCGGACAGCCCGCAGGCCGCCGGCTTTGAGACGATGGGCCCATGATCGCCGCCTCCTCACCGGAGTCCGCCGCCCCCTCGACCCCGTTGCCGCCCGCCGAGCGGCGCGTGTCCCGCCGCATCGGCGCGATCGCCGAGTCCGCGACCCTGGCCGTGGACGCCAAGGCGAAGGCGCTGAAGGCCGCCGGGAAGCCGGTGATCGGCTTCGGCGCCGGCGAGCCGGACTTCCCCACGCCCGACTACGTCGTCGAGGCGGCCATCACGGCGGCCCGCACGCCGGCCATGCACCGCTACACCCCTGCGGGCGGGCTGCCGTCCCTCAAGGAGGCGATCGTCGCCAAGACGGCGCGCGACTCCGGCCTCCGGATCACCCCCGCGCAGGTGCTGGTCACCAACGGCGGCAAGCAGGCCGTCTACGAGGCGCTGGCCACCATGCTCGACCCAGGCGACGAGGTGCTCCTGCCGGCTCCCTACTGGACCACCTACCCGGAGGCGATCCGCCTGGCCGGGGGCGTGCCGGTGCCGGTGGTCGCCGACGAGCAGAGCGGCTACCTCGTGTCGGCCGCGCAGCTCGAGGCCGCCCGCACCCCGCGCACCAAGGTGCTGCTGTTCTGCTCCCCCTCGAACCCCACGGGCGCGGTGTACCCGGCCGAGCAGGTCGAGGAGATCGGCCGCTGGGCCGTCGCGCACGGTCTGTGGGTACTCACCGACGAGATCTACGAGCACCTGACCTACGGCGGCGTCACCGCACCGTCCATGCCCGTGCTCGTCCCCGAGCTGGCCGACCGCTGCGTGGTCGTCAACGGGGTCGCCAAGACCTATGCGATGACGGGCTGGCGGGTCGGCTGGATCGTCGGCCCGGCGGATGTGGTGAAGGCGGCGACGAACCTGCAGTCCCACGCGACGTCGAACGTCGCCAACGTCTCGCAGGCCGCGGCCGTCGCGGCGCTCAACGGCGACCTCTCCGCGGTGGCGACCATGCGCGAGGCGTTCGACCGGCGCAGGCAGACGATCGTGTCGATGCTGCGGGAGATCCCCGGGATCGCCTGCCCCGAGCCGCAGGGCGCCTTCTACGTCTACCCGTCGGTGAAGGGCCTGCTGGGCCGGCCCATCGCCGGGCGGACTGCCGCGACCAGCGCCGAGCTCGCCGAGCTCGTGCTGGAGGAGGCGGAGGTGGCGGTCGTGCCCGGCGAGGCCTTCGGCACCCCCGGGTACGTGCGCATGTCCTACGCGCTGGGCGACGACGACCTCGTCGAGGGCGTCAGCCGCATGCAGCGGCTGCTCGGCCAGGCGGGCTGAGGAACGCCCTCCGCCGCCCACCGCTCGCACGGTCGCGGCGGCACGCTGCAGGGGACCGGGCCTCAGCCGGGCAGGTCCTCCTCGTCCAGCGCCCCGGCGCCGACGAGGACGTCCACCGCTGACGGCAGGTCGGCGAGCGCCCGCCCCACGTCGTCGGGGGTCGCGATCCGCCACGCGTTGGCGTCCACATAGCAGCGGACGGCGGCGTCGAAGGCCTCCGGGCCCGCCACGGCCCGGGCGGCCAGCAGCGCCGCGCCGCCCTTGCCGTAGACGGTCCGGACGTAGGGGCCGTCCCCGGTGAAGTCGGCCATGCTGCCGCCGACGGCGCCGGGGCGGGCCAGCACCGGATCGAGCACGTCGGCCGACGGCAGACCGGGCAGCGCCTCGGCGTAGGTGGCGAACGCCTCGTCCAGCCACGGGTCCCGGAACTGCGAGTTGCCGACCATCCCGTAGAACCACATGTGGGCGACCTCGTGGACCAGCACCTCCCGGGACGGCGTGGCCTGCAGGATGGAGCTGGGGTACTCGATCCCGCCGCCGTGATCGGGCAGCAGCGGCACGGTGAGCGTCTCGTAGGGGAAGGAGCCGAGAAGGCTCTCCAGCTCGCCGATCGCCCCGGTGGTCCACTCCGCCAGCCGGGTGGCGTCCAGCTCGGCGCCGGGCAGCACCCCCACGGTCACCCGGACGCCGCTGCCGCTGGTGCGCTCCTCGGTGGCGAAGGTGCCCGCGGCGACGCTCACGTCCCGGGCGGCGGGCTCGGACGACGTCCAGACCCGGCGCCCGTCCCGGGGTGTCGTGGGCGGAGCCTGGTCCCCGGTCATCAGCACCGTGAGCTCCTCCGGCGCCGAGACCCGGATGCGGGTGTCGGCCGCGGGGCTCGTCGCCGTCTCACCGGTCAGCCCGACGAACGGGTCGCGCGCCCAGCCCACGCCCGGCTCCCACGCCAGCAGCGGGGCGCCGCTGGCCCACCACGTCACCCCCTCGTCGGCGCCGAAGCGCTCGAACTCCCCATCGCCCACGTCGAGGGTGAACTCCAGGCGTACCTCGGTGGACTCCCCCGCCGCCAGCCGGTCGACCAGCTCGACGACGTAGCGGCCGCCGGGAGCCGCTCCTCCGGCCTCCTCGTACCGGCCTCCGGTGACGTCGTCCCCGGTGACCGCGTCGACGACCAGCCGGGAGCCGGCCGGCGCGGACTCCGGGGCGTTGGGGACCAGCCGGAAGACCAGCTCGTCGGTCGGGAGGTCGGGGGTGAAGACGACGGTCTCGGTGCCCCATACCGTGTGCAGGTCGTCGTCCAGCCGGAAGTCGAACGCGATCTCGGGCCGGTCGGGGTCCGGGGCCGCGCGCTCGGCCGGGCAGACGTTCTCGTCGGCGGCCGCGGACGTCGGCGCCGCCGGTGCCCGGGTCTCCGGCCGTCGGGTGTCGGCGAACGACGTGCAGCCGGACAGCAACAGGGCAACGACCACGACGCCGAGGGACCGGCGACCGGTCACGGGAGGCGGATCACCGCGCGGGCGAGCGAGAGGACCTTCTCCCCGGAGCTGGTGACGGTCAGGTCGACGCGGGCGCGGCCGTCGTCGCCCACCGTGGCCACCCGGCCGCGGACGACGATCTGGGCCCCGGCGTCGTCGTCAGGCACGACGACGGGCCGGCCGAAGCGCACCTGGTACTCGACGAGGGCCGCCGGGTCGCCGGTCCACTCCGTGACGGCGCGGGCGGCCAGCGCCATGGTGAGCATGCCGTGCGCGATGACCCCGGGGAGGCCGACGGCCGTCGCCACCCGGTCGCTCCAGTGGATCGGGTTGAAGTCCTTGGACGCGCCCGCGTAGCGCACCAGGTCGGCGCGGGTGATCGTGAAGGTCCGCTCCGGCAGCTCGGTTCCGACGGCGATCTCCGGCCGGCTCATGCGGCTCCCCCGTCCGCTCCGCGGGCGACGAGCATCGTCGTCGCCGTGCAGACGGCCTCGCCGTCCTCGGTGGTCAGCTCGACCCGCGTGGTCAGCAGGTCGTTGCCGCCGACGCTGCGCACGGCCTCGATGCTGGTGGTGGCGACGAGCCGGTCGCCGGCGCGGATGGGCCGGTGGTGGGCGAACCGCTGCTCGCCGTGGACCACCCGGCTGTAGTCCAGGGCGACGTCGGGGTCGTCCAGGACGACGTTCGCGGCGCCCAGCGACACCACCACGGCGAACGTCGGGGGCGCGATGACGTCGGGGTGGCCGGCGGCGCGGGCGACCTCCGGGTCGAGGTGCACCGGGTCGGTGGCACCGACCGCAACGGCGAACTCGGCCAGCGCCACCCGGCCGACCTCGTGCACGGCAGAGGGCGGGTAGCTGCGCCCGACCAGTCCTCGGTCCAACGCCATGCTCCCGCCCTCTCGCTCAGTCGCGGACCGCGGTCAGCGGGTCTCGCGGTGCAGCGTGTGCTTGCGCTCACGCGGGCAGTACTTCATCAGCTCGAGCCGGTCGGGGTCGTTCCGCCGGTTCTTGCGGGTGATGTAGTTGCGGTTCTTGCACTCCTGGCAGGCCAGGGTGATCTTCGGACGGACGTCGGTGGCTGCCATGGGGCGCTCCTAGCCTTGTGGGACAGGGCCCGGGACCGGGTCCTGTTGCCGGGCCGGCACTGGTGCCGACACGGCGACGGACCCCGGTGTCGCGGGGTCCGTCGGGAGTAGCGGTGACCGGACTTGAACCGGTGACACAGCGATTATGAGCCGCTTGCTCTACCAGGCTGAGCTACACCGCCGGGGTGACCCCCCGGGCCGATCTCGCGACAGGACCGGTAGGTCGGGTTACTGCCAGAGCCCCTTTACGGAATCGAACCGTAGACCTTCTCCTTACCATGGAGACGCTCTGCCGACTGAGCTAAAGGGGCGTGCTCCGAGCCGCCAGGAACTCTACCAAGCCGCTTCGTGGCGACCGGCGGGGCCCTCCGGACCGTGCGGGAAGACTGTAACAGCCACTCCGGCCGGCCCCGTCCAGAGGCCCCGCCCCCAGCCTGCGAGGGGTGAGGGGGACGGGCCGGCCTTCAGGTCCGGACGAACAGTCGGCGGTGGGTCGCACCGGGCGCGGCCGAGCGCACGCCGGTGCGCGCGAGGAGCCACCTCTCCAGCCGGTCGTCCGGCAACGGCCGGCTGATCAGGAAGCCCTGGAGCTTGTCGCAGCCCATGGTGGCCAGCTGGTTGCGGGTCATCTCGTCCTCGACACCCTCGGCGACGACGCACAGGCCGAGGTTGTGGGCCAGCTCGATGATGGAGCGCGCGATGAACGACTCACCCTGGCTCGTGGCCATGGTGAGGATGAAGGACTTGTCGATCTTCAGCTCGTCGATGGGCAGCTGGCGCAGCTGGGACAGCGACGAGTAGCCGGTGCCGAAGTCGTCCATCGACAGCCGCAGCCCGAGGTCGTGGAGTTCCTCCAGGACCGAGCTCCCGCGCACCGAGTCGTCGACGACGCTGCTCTCGGTGAGCTCCAGGACGAGCAGCTCCCCGGGCACCTGGTGCCTCGCCAGGGCATCGCGTACCCGCTGGACCAGGTCCGGCTCGCTCAGCGAGCACGCGGAGATGTTGACCGCGACCGACAGCGCGATCCCCTGGTCCAGCCAGCGCCGGCAGCGCGCCAGCGCCAGGTCCAGGACGTGGTCGGTGATCGCGCCGATCCGGCCGATCTGCTCGGCCAGGCCGATGACGTCCTCGGGCGGGATGCTCCCGTACCGCGGGTGGGTCCAGCGCACCAGCGTCTCCACCGACACGATGTCGGAGGTCTGGGCGTCGATGACCGGCTGGAAGACGACCCCGATCTGGCCGTCGACCATGGCCTGCTCGAGCTCGGTGCCCAGCTGCATCCGCCGGAGGCTCTGCTGGTCGAGCACCGGGTGGTAGCTCGCCACACCGTTGGAGCTCCCGGCCGCCAGGAGGGCGACGTCGGCCCGCTGCATGAGCGTCCCGGCGTCCGCGCCGTGCACGGGGGCGGCGGCGACGCCGATGGTCAGTGACACCTCGAGATCCAGCCCGGCCACCCGGACGCGGGTCGCGGCGGCCTCGCGCAGCCGGCGCGCGGCCCGCTCGGTGGCCTCGAGGGAGAGCCCGGGGAGCAGGACCGCGAACTGTTCGCGCTCCATGCGGGCCAGCAGGGCCCGCGGCGGAGCGTGCTCGCGGAGGAGCCCTGCCGTGACCTGCAGCAGCTCGTCGCTGGCGGCGTGCCCGAGGGTGTCGGTGACGTCGGCGTAGGTGCCGAGCGAGGCCAGGATGAGCCCGGCCTGGCCGCCCTCGGCGGACACCAGCCGGCTGACCTCCGCGGCGAGCCGCTGGCGGTTGGGCAGGCCGGTGAGCCGGTCGTGGTCGGCGTCGAAGCGGATGCGGGTGAGCAGCTGCTGCTGCCGGATGGCCGCGTTGACGTGGGTGAGCATGGAGTCCAGCGCGCCACGCTCGCTGCGCCCGAAGGAGACGATGTCGCTGCGCCGGTCGCACACCTCGAGGTAGCCCGGCTCGCCCGCGGCCGTGGTGACCGGCGCACCGAGCAGCTCGGACACGCCCCGGCGGGCCAGTGCAGCGGCTTCGTGCTGATCGGCGCGCCCCACCGAGACGCGGATCGCCCCTCCGGTGGAGGCGACGGCGCGGCGGCGCAACAGGTCGTCCGAGTCGCCCGGGCCGTCGTACCAGTCGGCGCCGTCCTCGGTGGCGACCACCAGCCGTGGCCCCTCGTCGAGGTAGGGCGGCAGCCAGAGGGCGACCCGCTCGGCGTTGAGGAGCTCGCGCACCGCCTGCACGATCTGCCGGGTGCCGGCCTCGTCGGGCTGGACCTGCTCCACCCGCCGCGCGAACTCGTAGACGCGTTCGAGCGAGTGGCTCTCCCGCGTCACCGCGGCGAAGCGGCGGTAGAGCAGCACGAGCGCGAGGATGAGCGGAGCGATGAGCGCCCAGGACCAGGGCGTCGCGTGCAGCAGCAGCAGGACGACCAGGCCCACGAGCACGGCCACCGGCTGCACGACGACGACCGGGACCAGCAGGCTCGTCCAGATGGCGCGCCCGGGGTAGCCCTGCGTGACGCTGATCGCCCCGGCGACCAGGACCGCCGCCACGGCGTTGGCCGCGAAGATCGCCAGCAGGCACGAGAACCACGTGACCGGAGACGTGACGTCGCCGCCCGGCAGCACCGCCAGGACGGCGACGGCGACGGATGCTTCCAGGACCGCCACCGCGGTGTTGAACAGGACCTTGGGCGCCGGGAGCCGCTGCACCACCAGCACCAGGGCCACCGCCGCGGCCCGGGTGATGGCCGTCCACGCTCCGCCGACCTCCAGGAGCGCGATCACGAAGACCAGCTCGCTCGCCGAGCTGTGGAAGCTCTGCCGCCGGAACTCGACGTGGACGTTGATCCACTCCGCGACCATCGCCGCCAGGAAGACCGCCACCACGACGCGTGGGTCGACCGCGGCCGGACCGCCGACCAGCACCGCCACACCCGCCGGCGCCGCGAACGCCAGGCCGAGCAGCGTCACCAGCCAGGGGCTCCGCTCGTCGCGCGACCCACCTGCCTCGCGAACGTCCTGCTCGGGCAACGGGGGCTGCTTTCTTCCGGATCGGTGGGCGGGCGAAGGCTAACAGCGACCTCGTCCGCCACAAGCCTCGTCCGACTCGGAAGGGTCAGCCGATCCACGACCGGAATCTGCGGTTCACCGGAGGAAAAGGAACAGGACGGTCGTCCTCGCGGACGACCGTCCTTTGCTGATGTCCGGAGGGACGGTCAGTCGGCCTGACGCGTCCACTTGACGCCACGGGTCCACTTGACGCCGCGGGTCCACTTCACTCCACGGATCCCGGTCCCACGCTGCACGGTGCTGTTCATGGCGCCTCCCTCTGGGCACGACTGATTGGCTGTAGCGGCAGCCATCCACGCGCGGGGGCAGAGCGTCGTTGAATACGGACCGCGCGTGAGACACTCCTTCCCGTCACTACCAGCGACAAGCACGTCGACGGCGACACGCCGCCTCCGTCGTCATGCCGTGACCAGACGCCACTCCGGTCACACGATGAGTGATCGCAGCCACCGCCCCGAAGCCCTCGCTGCGGCCGTCGCCCACAGGCGTCGCCGGGCTGTGCGCCGGACGGGTGAACCGCCGTCCACAGTGTCCACAGATCGTGTCCACAGGTGGTGGACGACGGTCGACAGGTGCCTACGCTGCCGCGCATGCGCCCCGGCCAGGACGACCGCGAACGCGGCTCGACGCTGCCCTTCGTCCTCGTGTGCTGGCTGGTCGCCGCCCTCATGGCCTTCGGCGCCATCGCGGCCTCCGACGCCTTCCTGGAGCAGCAGGAGGTCCAGTCGGTGTGCGACAGCGCCGCCCTGGCGGCGGCGAACCAGGCCGACGAGGCCGTCGTCTACGCCCGCGGGGTGGGCACGGGGCTGCCGCTCACCCGTGCGGCCGCGCAGGCGGCGGTGGCCGACCAGCTGGCCGACGGCGGCGTGCTGCTGGACAGCTGGGCGGCGGAGACCGACGGCGCAGAGGTGACGGTGCGCTGCACCCGCCACGTCGACATCGCGTTCGGCTGGCTGTTCCTGGGCGGTCAGCAGCTCGAGCGCACCGCCGTCTCCGGCGCGCGGGCGCCCACGCTGCCCTGATCCGGCCCGGAGAGGCGACGGCCCCCGACCTGGAGGTCGGGGGCCGTCGTACCGGGCGTGGCGGGTGAAGGATTCGAACCTTCGTAGGCTAAGCCGACGGATTTACAGTCCGCTCCCATTGGCCACTCGGGCAACCCGCCGCGATTGGTACGCGGGAGAGACTACAAGACGAGGGGCCCGGCACGTGACGGGTCCCCACCGGCGGGGCCGCTGCAGCGCCCCGTCCCGCACGGAGAGGAACGACATGGCCGACGCATCCTTCGACGTCGTGAGCAAGGTCGACCGGCAGGAGGTCGACAACGCCCTCAACCAGGCGGGCAAGGAACTGTCGCAGCGCTTCGACTTCCGCGGCACCAACGCCACCATCGCCTGGGCCGGGGAGGACGGCGTCACCCTGCAGGCCGACACCGAGGAGCGGGTGGTCGCCGCGCTCGAGGTCTTCAAGGAGAAGCTGATCAAGCGGAACATCTCACTGAAGGTGCTCGACGCCGGCGAGCCCCAGTCCTCGGGCAAGAGCTACAAGATCGGCGCGACGATCAAGCAGGGCATCGAGTCCGACACCGCCAAGAAGATCGCGAAGCTGATCCGCGACGAGGGCCCCAAGGGCGTCCAGGCGCAGATCCAGGGCGACCAGCTCCGGGTGAGCGGCAAGAAGCGCGACGACCTGCAGGCGGTGCAGCAGCTGCTCCGCGGCGCAGACCTCGACGTCGCCCTGCAGTTCGACAACTACAGATGACGTGAGGGAGCGGCCGGCCGCAGGGGCCCACGGCGCGCGGAGCGTGTCGTGGGGAACGGGTGAGCTGATGGAACGGCCCCCTCGCCCCCCACCCCGAGGCACGAGGGGTGGGGGGCGAGGGGGCCATCCTTCAGCGCTGGCCCAGCTCCCGGGCCATCTGCTCCAGGCGGGCGATCCGCTCGGGCATCGGCGGGTGGCTGGCGAACATCGACGCCATCCCCTGACCGCGGAACGGGTTGGCGATCATCAGGTGGCTCTGGGTGACCAGCCGCTCCTCCTGCGGCAGTGGCCGGGCCGCGGTCCCCCGGTCGATCACCCGCAGTGCGTCGGCCAGCGCCAGCGGGTCCTGCGACAGCTGGGCGCCCGAGGCGTCCGCCTGGAACTCGCGGCTGCGGCTGACCGCCATCTGCACCAGCCCGGCGGCGAGCGGGCCCAGCAGCATGAGCAACAGACCGCCGATCATGTTGCCGCCGCCGCGGTCCTCGTCGGACCGGCCGCCGAACAGCGACGCGAACATAGCCATGTGCGCCAGGTAGGTGATCACGGTGGCCATGGCGCCGGCGACGGAGCTGATCAGGATGTCGCGGTTGTAGACGTGCGAGAGCTCGTGGGCCAGCACGCCCCGCAGCTGCCGGCGGTCGAGCAGCTCGAGGATGCCCTGGGTGACGCAGACGGCGGCGTTGCGCGGGTTGCGGCCGGTGGCGAAGGCGTTGGGCTGCGCGGTCGGGCTGACGTAGAGCCGGGGCATGGGCTGCCGCGCCTCGGTGGCCAGCTCCCGCACGATCGCGTAGAGGGCCGGGGCCTGGGTCTGGGTGACCGGGAAGGCCCGCATCGCCCGCAGGGCCAGCTTGTCGGAGTTGAAGTACGCGTAGCCGTTGACGCCCAGCGCGACGACCAGCGCGACGACCAGGCCGCCGCGCCCGCCGATAAGCGCGCCCGCCATCAGGATCAGTCCGCCCATGAGCCCCAGGAGCAGGGCGGTCTTCACTCCGTTGTTCCAGCGCTGCACGTCCGCTCCAACGTCGTCCGTCGGGCCCCCGTTCCCGGTGGGCGACCCGCGCCCCCGGTGGAATGACGGAGCACCCGGCGCCGTTGTGCCCCGTGAACGCGGTGAAATCGTCGCCGCTGCAGCGTGTCCGGTTGCACATCCCGAGCACCGACACACGCACGTAACCTCGCCCGGTGGAGGTAGACCGCTCATGACTGGCCCCAACCCGACCATCGCGCCGTCGGACTCGAACGGCGCCCTGGCCACCACGGTGTCCAGCTCGGCCCCCGGCGGGCTCGTCAAGAGCGTCGTGGAGCTCGACCGCGTCGTCATCCGGCTGGCCGGTGACTCCGGCGACGGCATGCAGCTGACCGGCAACCGGTTCACGAGTGAGACGGCGTCGTTCGGCAACGACCTGAAGACGCTGCCGAACTTCCCCGCCGAGATCCGGGCGCCGACGGGAACCCTGCCGGGTGTCAGCTCCTTCCAGCTGCAGTTCGCCGATCACGACGTCATGACGCCGGGCGACGCCCCGGACGTGCTCGTGGCGATGAACCCGGCCGCGCTCAAGGCCAACCTCGGCGAGCTGCCCGGTGGTGGGCTGCTGATCGTCGACTCCGACGAGTTCACGCCGCGCAACCTGGCCAAGGTCGGCTACGCCACCAGCCCGCTGGAGGACGGCTCGCTGGAGGGGTGGCAGACCGTCAGCGTCCCGCTGACGTCGATGACCCTCGAGGCGCTCGCCGACTCCGGCCTGGGCAAGAAGGAGGCCGAGCGCAGCAAGAACATGTTCACCCTCGGCCTGCTGTCGTGGATGTACCACCGGCCCACCGAGGGGACGATCCGCTTCCTCGAGCGCCAGTTCCGCCGCAAGCCGGAGATCGCCGCGGCGAACATCGCCGCGTTCCGCGCCGGCTACAACTACGGCGACACCACCGAGGCGTTCGCCGTCTCCTACGAGATCAAGCCGGCCCCGATGAAGCCGGGCCGCTACCGGAACATCTCGGGCAACCAGGCGCTCGCTCTCGGGCTGGTGGCCGCCGGCCAGCGCTCCGGGCTGCCGGTGTTCCTCGGCGCGTACCCGATCACCCCGGCGTCGGACATCCTCCACGAGCTGTCCCGGCACAAGGCGTTCGGCGTGCGCACCTTCCAGGCCGAGGACGAGATCGCCGGCGTCGGTGCGGCCCTCGGCGCCTCGTTCGGCGGCGCGCTGGGCATCACGACGACGTCGGGCCCCGGTGTGGCGCTCAAGGCCGAGACCATCGGCCTCGCGGTCATGACCGAGCTGCCGCTGGTCATCGTCGACGTCCAGCGCGGTGGCCCCTCCACCGGCCTGCCGACGAAGACCGAGCAGTCGGACCTGCTGCAGGCGATGTTCGGCCGCAACGGCGAGGCCCCGATCCCGGTCATCGCCCCGCGCTCCCCCGGTGACTGCTTCGACGCCGCCGTGGAGGCCGCGCGGATCGCGCTCACCTACCGGACGCCGGTCATGCTGCTGTCGGACGGCTACCTCGCCAACGGCGCCGAGCCGTGGGCGATCCCGGACGCCGACGCGCTGCCCGACCTCACCGGGTCGGTGGCGTTCGCCACCGAGCCCAACGGCGAGGACGGTGAGTTCCTCCCCTACCTGCGCGACCCCGAGACCCTGGCGCGTGCCTGGGCCATCCCGGGTACCGCGGGCATGCAGCACCGGATCGGCGGGCTGGAGAAGGCCGACAAGACCGGCAACATCTCCTACGACCCGGCCAACCACGACTTCATGACCCGCACCCGGCAGGCGAAGATCGACGGCATCGCCGCGTCGATCCCGGCCACCGACGTCGACGACCCCGACGGCGACGCGCGCGTCGCCGTCATCGGGTGGGGCTCCACCTACGGCCCGATCGGCGCCGCCTGCCGGCGGATCCGGAGCTCCGGCCGGAAGGTGGCCCAGCTCCACCTGCGGCACATCAACCCGTTCCCGGCCGACCTCGGCGAGGTCCTGGCCCGGTACGACCGGGTGATCTGCCCGGAGATGAACCTCGGGCAGCTGGCCCTGCTCCTGCGCGCGAAGTACCTGGTCGACGTGCAGAGCCACACCCAGGTGCGCGGGTTGCCCTTCCGCGCGGCCGAACTGGCCGCGGTGATCCAGGACGCCATCGACAGCACCACCGCATCCCTGAACGGAGCACTGCAGTGACCACCGTCGAACTCGGCATGCCGGACGCGCCGACCCCGATCGACGCCGCCATCGCCCGCTCGCTCGAGCAGCACGGTCCCAAGCAGACCGAGCTCAAGGGCAAGGACTTCAAGACCGACCAGGAGGTGCGCTGGTGCCCCGGGTGCGGTGACTACGTCATCCTCAACGCCGTCCAGAGCTTCCTGCCGAGCCTCGGCATCGCCCGCGAGGACATGGTCATCGTCTCGGGCATCGGGTGCTCGTCGCGCTTCCCGTACTACATGAACACCTACGGGATGCACTCGATCCACGGCCGCGCCCCGGCGATCGCCACCGGCCTGGCCGCCTCCCGACCCGACCTGTCGGTCTGGGTCGTCACCGGCGACGGCGACGCCCTCTCCATCGGCGGCAACCACCTGATCCACGCGCTGCGGCGGAACGTCAACATGACGATCCTGCTGTTCAACAACCGGATCTACGGGCTGACCAAGGGCCAGTACTCGCCCACCTCCGAGGTCGGCAAGGTCACCAAGTCCACGCCGATGGGCTCGCTGGACCACCCGTTCAACCCCGTGTCGCTGGCCATCGGCGCCGACGCCACCTTCGTGGGCCGGGCGATGGACTCCGACCGCAAGGGGCTCACCGAGGTGCTGCGGCAGGCCGCCGAGCACCAGGGCACCGCGCTGGTGGAGATCTACCAGAACTGCAACATCTTCAACGACGGTGCGTTCGACCTGTTGAAGGACCCGTCCACGGGCCCGATGTGGACGATCCCGCTGGAGCACGGCAAGCCGCTCGTGTTCGGTCCGGACGGCGCCTCCTGCGTGGTCCGCGACGACTTCGGGGGCCTGCGGATCGCCGAGACCAACCAGGTCGAGGCGAGCGACATCGTGGTGCACGACGCCACCCGCGAGGACCCGTCCTACGCCTTCGCCCTGTCGCGGCTGTCCTCCCAGGACCTCCGCTACTCGCCGATGGGCGTCTTCCGGTCGGTGCGCAAGCCGTCCTACGAGTCGATGATGGCGGAGCAGCTCCACGAGGCGCGGCTCCAGGGCCCCGGCGACCTCGACGAGCTGCTCGCCGGCGGCGACACGTGGGAGGTCCAGGCGTAGCCGTCAGGCCAGGCCGTCGCGTGGCCCGTCTCCCCTCGGGGGAGGCGGGCCCGCGGTCGTTCCCGGTCACCTCCCGGAGCACGCCGGTCAGCAGGGGCAGCACCCGGTCCAACTCGGCCCGGTCCGGGGCGGCGAAGCCGAGCACCAGACCCGCCCGTCGGTGCGCGCCGTCCAGGTGGTGGCGGCCGAGACCGTCCAGGGCGATCCCCCGTCGGGCGGCGGCCACCAGGACCGCCTCCTCCACGGCGACGTCCGGAACGGGCACCAGCACGTGCGCACCGGCCGGGTCACCCTCGGCGACGAGACCGGCCGCGGCCACCACGGCCCGGACGTCCTCCCGCCGTCCCGACAGCTCCCGGCGCAGCCGGCGCAGGTGGCGGGCCAGGTCACCGGAGGACGCGAGCGCGGCGAGCACCCGCTGCCCGGCCCGCGCCGGCCGGGTTCCCGTAGCCGTGCGGCGGGCCAGCAGCTCGGCGCGCAGCGCCGCCGGGGCCACCAGCCAGCCGACGCCGAGCGTCGGGCTGAGGATCTTGCTCGTCGTGCCCAGGTGGACCACGACGTCGGGTCCCAGCGCCCCCAGCAGGGGCAGCGGGGCGACGTCGTAGCGCAGCTCCCCGTCGTAGTCGTCCTCGAGCACCCACCAGCCCTCAGCTCGTGCCCGGGCGACCAGCGCCTGCCGCCGCGCGGCGGACATCCGCCGGCCGAGCGGGTACTGGTGCGCCGGCGTGCAGTAGACCGCCGCCAGACCGGCGGGCAGCGCGTCGACGACCAGGCCGTCGTCATCGACGGGGGCCGGGACGACCACCAGCCCCGCCTCCCGGAGCGCGCCTCCGGCCCGCTGGTAGCCGGGGTCCTCCACGGCCACCCGACTGCCCGGCGGCAGCGTGCGCGCCACCTCACCCACCGCGGCCGAGGTGCCGCCGGTCGCGAGCACGTCGTCGGCCGTCGCCACCAGCCCGCGGTGGCGGAGCAGGTGCTCGCTCACCACCGACCGGAAGGCTGGGTCGCCCGCGGCGTCCGGCCGGAGGTCGGGCGGCACGTCACCGGCGGCACGCCAGGCGCGCCGCCACACCCCCCGGTCCAGCACCTCCAGGCAGGGCGAGCCGGCCCGCAGGTCGACCAGCGCGGGATCCGCCGGCCCCGCGGGCGACGGGCACACCCGCGCGGGCGGGGACGACGGTGCGGCACCGAGCACGAAGGTGCCCACACCCCGGCGCCCACCGGCCCAGCCCTCGGCCAGCAGCTGGTCGTAGGCGGCGGCCGTCACGGTCCGGCTGACCCGCAGTACACCCGCGAGCTCGCGCGTCGACGGCAGCCGGTCACCGGGGCGCAGGGTTCCCTCGGCGGCGGCGGCCCGCAGCGCGTCGGCGAGCTGCACCGACAGCGGGGTGCCCAACGCGCGGTCGAGCAGCAGGGGCGGGATGCCGGTCACGGTCCTCCTCACCCGGTGGCCTGTCGGAAAGGTAGCCGATTGGCCATTCCGAGAGGCCACCGCGCCCCGCAGGATCGACGGCATGGACGCTCCCGCCCCGCTCTCCCCCACCGACCGCAGCACCGTGCGCCGGGGCGCGAAGCGCGCCCGGACCGACCGCGCCGACCTCCACGCGGTGCTCGACTCCGGGCTGATCGGCCACCTGGGCGTCGACCTCGGCGGCGCTCCCGTCGTGCTGCCCACGGGCTACGGCCGGAACGGGAACACCCTCTACCTGCACGGCTCCACGGGGGCCGCGACGCTCCGGGCCGCCGGGGGCGGGGCGCCGGTGTGCTTCACCGTCACCCTCCTGGACGGCATCGTGTACGCCCGCTCGGCCTTCCACCACTCGGTCAACTACCGCTGCGCCGTCGTGCACGGCCGGGCCCGCCTGGTCGAGGACCCCGACGAGCGGCTGCTCGGCCTCCGGGTGCTCACCGAGCACCTGGCCCCCGGCTCCTGGACGGCGGCCCGCCTCCCCAACCGCAAGGAGCTGGCCGCGACCGCGGTGCTCGCTCTCGACCTGGCCGAGGCGAGCGTGAAGATCCGCACCGGTCCGCCGGGCGACGACGAGCACGACCTGACGGGCCCCGGGGTCGCCGACCCGGTGTGGGCGGGGGTGCTGCCGCTGCGCACGGTGGCCGGGGAGCCGGAGCCCTGCCCGCTGCTCCCCGCGGGCGTGGCGGTCCCGGCCCGGGTACGCGACCGGCGGGTCAGCTCCCCGGCGTGATCCGGAGCAGCCGGTCGTCGTCGCCGTTGTCGGTGACGGCGTACAGCGCGCCGTCGGCGCCCTGCTGGACGGTGCGGATCCGCCCGTAGGCGTC
Organism: Blastococcus sp. HT6-30; assembly: GCF_039729015.1. Taxonomy (NCBI): domain Bacteria; kingdom Bacillati; phylum Actinomycetota; class Actinomycetes; order Geodermatophilales; family Geodermatophilaceae; genus Blastococcus; species Blastococcus sp. HT6-30. Next base: position 3,200,584 of record NZ_CP155792.1, read on the forward strand.
GTCGAGCGGCGGCACCTGGAACTGCTCGGTGAGATCGCCCTCGTCGTCGAGCCGCAGCGCCAGCACGCCCTGGTCCTTGAGCAGGGCGACGAGCAGCAGTCCGTCGTAGGCGCCCCACTCGTCGCCGCTCACGAAGGTCGCGCCGCTGGTGGCCAGGGTCGGCTGCCCCGAGGCCCAGACGGCCGGAACGGCGCCGGGGATGGACGGATCGGTCATCGGGACGCTCTCGTCGTAGGAGCCGCCGCCGTCGGGGTTCCAGCCGTAGTTCCCGCCCTCGCGCAGGAGGTTCACCTCGTCGTCCCGGTCCGGGCCGTGCTCGACGGCGTAGACCTGCCCGCTGCCGGGGCGGATGGCCAGGCCCTGCACGTTGCGGTGCCCGCTGGTCCAGACGGTGACCTCCCCGGTGGCCGGATCGGCGCGCAGCACCTTGCCGCCGAGCGAGCCGGGGTCCTGCGGCACCGTGCCGGTGGCGGTGTCGCCGGTGCCGATCAGCAGGGCGCCGTCAGGGGCGAACTCCAGCCGGCACCCGCCGTGCCGGCCGCTGCGCTCGTTGAGCGGCAGCCCGCCGACGAGCGGGTCGTCGGCCCGGGTGAGGGCGGACCAGTCCTCGGCCAGGGTCCAGGCCACCACCTGAATCTCGCCGGAGGTGGCGCCCTGGCAGCTGTAGAGGCGGCGGTTCTCCTCGAACGCGGGATCCAGGGCCAGCCCCATGAGGCCGGTCTCGCCGACGGCCCGGAGGTCGCCGAGGTCCGCCCGGACCTGCTGCACGGTGCCGTCGGGCAGGACGGCGGTGAAGCCTCCGGACCGCTCGTCGACCAGCAGGGTGCCGTCCGGCGCCTGGACGACGTCCCACGGGTGGTCCAGCCCCTCGGCGAGCACCTCGACGTCCAACTCCGGTGCGCCCGTGGGCGTGCCGGTCGGGACGGACGGCCCGGCCGGGCGCAACCCGGCGTCGCTCTCCGCGCCGGAGCAGCCGGCCGTCAGGAGGGCCGCGGCCAGCAGGACGGGGAGGGAGTGCACCTACCCAGCATGGCCCCGGCCACTGCGGGCTGCCTCCCGCCGCGGCCGGGACAGGGGACATCGGCCACGACCACGAGCCCGGGACAGTTCCGGGTGAGGGTGTCAGCTGGTGCGGATCACCACGTAGCCGCAGAGGGCGGACAGGGCGTCCCGGACGGCCCCCTCGGGAACGGCGTCCAGCCGGGCCCGCGCCCGGTCGGCGTACTGGCGCAGCACCTCGGTGGCCCGCTCGAGCGACCGGGAGGACCGCAGCAACGCCAGCGCCTCGGCGTGCTGGGCGTCGTCGGTGACGGGGCCGGCCACCAGCTCGCGCAGCCGGGCCTCCGCGGGGTCGTCACCGGCCAGCGCGAAGAGCACCGGCAGCGTGGCGATGCCCTCGCGCAGATCGGTGCCGGGCAACTTCCCGGAGACGCCGTCGCGGCTGATGATGTCGATCAGGTCGTCGGAGATCTGGAAGGCGACCCCGACCTCCTCGCCGAACTCGGTGAGAGCGGCGACCAGGCCGGCGTCCACACCGGCGAAGGCAGCGCCGAAGCGGGCCGACGTCGCCACCAGCGAGCCGGTCTTGTCCGCCAGCACGTCGAGGTAGTGGGCGATCGCGTCCTCGCCGGGCTGGGCGCCGACGGTCTCCTTGATCTGCCCGGTGACCAGCCGCTCGAAGGTGCGGGCCTGGATCCGCACGGCCTCGGGCCCGAGGTCGGCCAGGATGTCCGACGCCCGGGCGAAGAGCAGGTCGCCGGTGAGGATCGCGATGCTGTTGCTCCACCGGCTGTTGGCGCTGGGCGCCCCCCGGCGGACGGCGGCTTCGTCCATGACGTCGTCGTGGTAGAGCGTCGCGAGGTGGGTGAGCTCGCACACCACCGCGCCCCGGGTCACCTCCGGAGCAGCCGGGTCGCCGAGCTGGGCGGCCAGCAGCGCCAGCATCGGGCGGAACCGCTTGCCCCCGGCGGCCATCAGGTGACCGGCCGCCTCCCGCACGAACGGGTGCTCGCTGCCCACCGCCCGGGCCAGCTCCGACTCGACCCGGGCGAGCCCATCGGCCAGCGCTTCCCCGAGCTCGCCCTCGGGCAGCCAGGGGCCGATGGTCGACGCCGGGGTGGAGATCCGGTGCCAGGCCTCGGTGGGAGTGCCGTCGACTGCGGCACGGGCTCCGGTCATCAACCGACGAAGATAGCCGCCTGCTCGGCGAGGGCGAGCACCGCCCCGGGGAGGATGCCGAGCACCAGGGTGCCGGTGGCCGTCACCGCGAGCACGAGCGTCGTGGGCACCCCCGGAACGCCGACCGTGGGCCCGTCGGCGACCGGCTCGGAGAAGTACATCAGCACGATCACCCGAAGGTAGAAGAAGGCGGCGACCGCGCTCGCCAGCAGCGCCACGACGACCAGCGGCCAGGCGCCCTGCTCGATCGCGGCCCGGAAGACGGCGAACTTTCCGGTGAAGCCGGCGGTGAGCGGGATGCCGGCCAGCGCCAGCAGGAACAGCGTCATCACCGCCGCGGTCAGCGGGGACCGCGCCCCGAGGCCCGCCCACTGCGACAGGTGGCTCGCCTCCCCGTCGCCGTCGCGCACGAGCGTCAGGACGGCGAAGGCGCCGAGCGTGGTGAGCCCGTAGGTGAGCAGGTAGAACATCGTGGCCGCGAGACCGGAGCCGCCGCCGTCGGCGCCGAGGCCGATGACGCCGGTGAGCAGGAAGCCGGCGTGGGCGACCGAGGAGTAGGCGAGCATCCGCTTGAGGTCGGTCTGGGTGAGGCCGAGGATCGCGCCCACCACCATCGAGGCGATGGCGGCGGCGTAGACCAGCGGCCGCCAGGTCCACTCGGCAGTGCCGAACGCGACGTACAGCAGCCGCAGGATGGCGCCGAACGCCGCGACCTTCGTGCACGCGGCCATGAAGGCGGTGACCGGCGTCGGGGCGCCCTGGTAGACGTCGGGCGTCCAGGAGTGGAACGGCGCGACGCTGGCCTTGAACAGCAGGCCCACGATCAGCAGGGCGAGCCCCAGGACCAGCAGCACGCCGCCGGCGTCGGCGGTCGCCGCCTCGCGGATGTCGCTCAGGCGGACGCTGCCGGTGGCGCCGTAGACCAGCGCCAGCCCGTAGAGGAAGAAGGCCGAGGCGAAGGCGCCCAGCAGGAAGTACTTGACCGCCGCTTCCTGGGACAGCAGCCGACGCCGCCGCGCCATCCCGCTGATCAGGTACAGCGGCAGGCTGAGCACCTCCAGCGCCACGAACATGACCAGCAGGTCGTTCGAGGCGACGAAGAGCATCATGCCGCCGATGGCGAAGCTCGCGAGGGGGTAGACCTCGGTCTGCACCTCCGGCACCGTGGCGAGCTCCCGGTCCCGCGGGCTGCCCGCCGGAACGGCGGCGCTGACGACGAACGCCGACCGCGCCGGGTCCAGCGCCCGCTCGGCGAACAGCAGGATCGACAGCGCGCCCAGGCCGGCGATCGTGGCCTGCAGGAACAGTGCCGCGCCGTCGACGGCCAGCGCGCCGCCGGCGGTGACCTGCCGGGCGCCGGCGAGGAGCAGGGTGGCGAGGAAGGCGCCTGCGGTGCCGGCGAGCGCGAGCCCCACCTGCAGGGGGTGCCGGAGCCCGCGTGGGGCGAACGCCTCCACCAGGACGCCGATGCAGGCCGCACCGAGGACGAGCAGCAGCGGCGCCAGCGCGGCGAAGTCGAAGTCGGGCGCCTCGATCATCGGTCGGTCCCTCCGGGGGCGCCCAGGTCGCCGAGGGTGGCGACGACGGCGGGTTCGATGAGGTCGATCAGCGGCTGCGGGTAGACCCCCAGGCCGATGATCAGCGCGACCAGCGGCGCCACGACGGCGAGCTCCCGCCGGCTGAGGTCGGCGAACCGCGACCGGCCGCGCGCGGGAGCCGGCGCGGTCACCGTCGCGGTGGCCGCCGACGCACCACCCCGGGCGGGCTCGGTGCCCGGTGCGGGGTCGCCACCGTGCACGTCGGGCAGCAGCACGCCACGGGCCGGCCCGTGCATGGTGCGCTGGTACATCAGCAGCACGTAGAGCGCGGCCAGGATGATGCCGACCGTCGCGAGGATCGTGAACACCGGCCGCTCCGGGAACGAGCCGATCAGCACGAGGAACTCGCTGACGAAGCTGTTGGTACCCGGCAGCGCCAGGGACGCCAGGCCGGCGACCAGGAAGGCGCCGGCCAGCAGCGGAGCCTTCGCCGCGACGCCGCCGTAGTCCCCGATCTGGCGGGAGCCGCCCCGGCTGATCAGCATGCCGACGACGAGGAACAGCAACCCCGTCGCGATGCCGTGGTTGACCATGTAGAGCACCGCGCCGGTGGCCGCCTCGGTGGTGAAGGCGAAGATGCCCAGCGCGATGAACCCGAAGTGCGAGATCGACGTGTAGGACACCAGCCGCTTCATGTCGCTCTGCCCCATGGCCAGCAGCGCGGCGTACAGGATGCCGACGACCGCCAGGACCAGCACGAACGGCGCCAGCTCACGGGAGGCGTCGGGGAACAGCGGCAGGCAGTAGCGCAGGAAGCCGAACGTGCCCACCTTGTCGAGCACGCCGACCAGCAGCACCGCTCCGCCGATCGGGGCCTCGGCGCCGGAGTCGGGCAGCCAGGTGTGGAAGGGCACCAGCGGCGCCTTGATGGCGAAAGCGACGAAGAAGCCCAGGAACAGCAGCTTCTGCACGTCGGGGTCGATGTCCAGCTGCCGGAGCGCGTCGAAGGCGAAGGTGCCCTCCCCCAGCTGACTGGTGCTCACCACGTACAGCCCGATGACCGAGGCGAGCATGACCAGCCCGCCGACCAGGCTGTAGACGAAGAACTTGACGGCCGCGTACTGCCGGCGCGGCCCGCCGAAACTGCCGATCAGGAAGTACATCGGAACCAGCATCGCCTCGAAGAAGACGTAGAAGAGCAGCACGTCGGTGGCGGCGAAGACGCCGACCATCATCGCCTCGAGCAGCAGCAGCCAGGCGAAGAAGACCCGGGCCGGGCGGGGCCCGGCGTCGGCCTCGTGCCAGGAGGCGCCGATCACCAGGGGCACGAGCACGCCGATGAGCAGCAGCATCACCAGCGCGATGCCGTCGACCCCGAGGGCAAACTCGGAGCCGAAGTCGGGGATCCAGGACACCGCCGTCGTCAGCTGGAACCGCTCGCCGCCGGCGTCGAAGGCGACCGTGGTGAGCACCGCGAGCAGCAGGACGACGAGGCTGACGCCGAGCGCGACCTGTTTGGCGAGCAGCTCCCGCCCACGCGGCAGGGCGGCGACCGCCGCGGCACCGACGGCCGGCACGGCGATCATCGCCAGCAGCCAGGGGAAGTCGCTCACTGGTCGGTTCCCTTTCCGAGGAGGGGTGGGGTCTGCCGGTTCATCCGGCCGTCACCGCCAGGAGGGCGCCGGCCACCACGACCGCGCCGCCGAGCATCCCGAGCGCGTAGGTGCGCACGAAGCCGGTCTGCGCGCGGCCGAGCCGGGCGGACGAGCCGCCGAGCCCGGCGGCCAGGCCGTTGACCGCGCCGTCGACGCCGCGGTTGTCGACCCACACGAGCGCGCGGGTGAGCCACTGCCCCGGGCGCATGAACAGCGACTCGTTGACCGCGTCGGCGTAGAGGGCCTGGCGGGCCGCCCGCGTGACGGGCGAGACCCGCACCGGGGCGGTGAGCGGCACCTCCCGGCGACCGACGAACAGCCAGGCGAGCGCGACACCGGCGAAGGCGACGAGCGTGACCACGAGCCCGACGACGGCCGGCGCCACCACGTGCGCGGCCTCCGCCGGCTCGCCGAAGACCGGCTCGAGCCAGCCCGAGAGCGGGAAGACCGCCACGAGCAGGGCGCCGGCGAACACCGAGCCGAACGCCAGCACGATCATCGGCGCGGTCATGATCGACGGCGACTCGTGCGGGTGGACGCCGTCGTCCCACCGGGCCCGGCCGAAGAACGTCATGAGCATCAGCCGCGTCATGTAGAAGGCGGTCAGCCCCGCGCCGAGGACCATCACGCCGCCCAGGACCCACCCCCAGACGTCGTCGCGGTCCAGCGCCGCCTCGATGATCGCGTCCTTGGTGAAGTACCCCGAGAGGAAGGGGAAGCCGATCAGCGCCAGGTAGCCCAGCCCGAAGGTGACGAAGGTGACCGGCAGCTTCCTCCACAGCGCGCCGAACCGGCGCATGTCCACCGAGTCGTCCATCGCGTGCATGACCGACCCGGCGCCGAGGAAGAGGCCGGCTTTGAAGAAGCCGTGCGCGAGCAGGTGCGCCAGCCCCGCGACGTAGCCGGCCGGGCCGAGCCCGACGGCCAGGAACATGTAGCCGATCTGGCTGACCGTCGAGTAGGCCAGCACCTTCTTGATGTCGTCGTAGGCACACCCGGCGATCGCGCCGATCAGCAGGGTCAGGGCGCCGACCGCGAGGACGACGGCCCGCGCCGTAGGCGTCAGGTCGTAGATCGGCGCGGAGCGGGCGATCAGGTACACGCCCGCGGTGACCATCGTGGCGGCGTGGATGAGCGCGGAGACGGGCGTGGGCCCCTCCATCGCGTCGGGCAGCCACGCCTGCAGCGGGAACTGGCCGGATTTGCCGCAGGCACCCAGCAGCAGGAGCAGGCCGATGGCGGTGATCGTGCCGCCGGCCAGGGTGCCCACCGACCCGAAGACGCCGGCGTAGGACGTCGTCCCCAGCTGGGCGAACATCACGAAGATCGCCAGCGCCAGGCCGACGTCGCCGACCCGGTTCATGATGAACGCCTTCTTCGCCGCGGTGGCCGCGGCCGGGCGGGTGTACCAGAAGGCGATGAGCAGGTAGGACGCCAGGCCGACGCCCTCCCAGCCCACGTAGAGCGCCACGAAGCTGTTGCCGAGGACCAGCAGCAGCATCGCCGCGACGAAGAGGTTCAGGTAGGCGAAGAAGCGGCGGCGTGCGGGGTCGTGCGCCATGTAGCCGATCGAGTAGACGTGGATCAGCGAGCCGACACCGGTGATCAGCAGCACGAACACCGCCGACAGCGGGTCGTAGAGCAGCCCGGCGGTGACGTCGAGCTCACCGGTCGCGACGAAGGTGAACAGCTCGACGTCGGCGGCGCGCTCGTCGAGGCCGGCCAGCTGCACGGTGCACGCCACGGCGAGGACGAAAGCCGCCACGACCGTCGCCGTCCCCAGCAGGTGACCCCAGCGGTCGGTGCGCCGGCCACCCAGCAGCAGCACCGCGGCACCGGCCAGCGGCAGCGCGATCAGCAGCCAGGAGGCGGCGAGGAGCCCTTCAGCAGGCACTGCAACCCCGTCCCGGTCAGTACTTCAGCAGGTTGGCGTCGTCGACCGAGGCGGACCGGCGGGTCCGGTAGATCGACATGATGATGGCGAGACCCACGACCACCTCGGCGGCGGCGACGACCATGACGAACAGCGCGATGATCTGGCCGTCGACGGTCCCGGTGGACCGGGCGAAGGTGATCAGCGTCAGGTTGACCGCGTTGAGCATCAGCTCGATGCACATGAAGACGACGATCGCGTTGCGCCGCACGAGGACGCCGACGGCGCCGATGGTGAAGAGGATGGCCGCCAGCACCAGGTAGTAGGAGACGCTCACCGGTGCTCGCCTCCCGTCCGCCCGCCCGGGGTGTCGCTGAGCGTGGGGTCGAGGGAGCCGAGCGCGGCGTCCGGGGAGCCGAGCTGCTCCCGGCCGGTCGGGCGGGGCATCTGCTCGACCGGCTGCGGCTCGATACCGGTGGCGAAGCTGTCCTCGGCGAGGCTGCCGTCGGGCAGCAGCGCCGGCGCGGCCACGGAGGTGGCGCGGGCGTGCACACCCGGCCCCGGCAGGGTCTGCGGCCGGTCGGTGAGGAAGCGGGCCCGGGACCGCTCCTTCTGCGTCTGCCGGCTGCCCGGTTCCCGCTCCACGTGGGTGAGCAGCAGCGCACCGACCGCGGCGACGATCAGCAGCGCACCGGTGACCTCGAAGGCCAGCAGGTAGCGGGTGTAGAGCAGCCCGGCGACCGCCTCCACGTTGCCGGACGAGGGGCCGCCCACCCCGCCCTGCACGGCCTCGAGACCGGCGACGGGCAGGTCCTGGGTGGCCCGGGCGATGCCGGCGCCGACCAGGGCGGCGAAGCCGGCGCCCAGCGCGAGCGCCGCGACCCGCTGGCCGCGCAGCGTCTCGACCACCGAGTCGGAGGAATCCCGGCCGACCAGCATCAGCACGAACAGGAACAGGATCATGATCGCCCCGGTGTAGACGATCACCTGGACCGCGCCGAGGAAGGGCGCCTCCTGCACCACGTAGAAGACGCCGAGGGAGAGCATGGTCAGCACCAGCCACAGCGCGGAGTGCACCGCGTTGCGGCTGAGCACCATGCCCAGCGCCCCGGCGAGGGCGACCGGCCCGAGGATCCAGAAGATGACCGCCTCGCCGGTGCCGATGACGACACCGGCCGTCTCCGGGGTCACGGGCGGGGCTCCGGCTCGCGCACGTAGTAGTCCTTCTCGTCGTCGCCGAGCCGCATCGGGTGTGGCGTGGCCTCCATGCCGGGCAGCAGCGGAGCCATGAGCTGCTCCTTGGTGTAGATCAGGTCGCGCCGGTTGTCGTCGGCCAGCTCGAAGTCGTTGCTCATCGTCAGCGACCGCGTCGGGCAGGCCTCGATGCACAGCCCGCAGAAGATGCACCGCAGGTAGTTGATCTGGTACACCGCGCCGTACCGCTCACCGGGCGAGTAGCGGGCGTCCTCGGTGTTGTCGCCGCCCTCCACGTAGATCGCGTCGGCCGGGCAGGCCCACGCGCACAGCTCGCAGCCGACGCACTTCTCCAGGCCGTCGGGGTGCCGGTTGAGCACGTGCCGGCCGTGGTAGCGCGGCTTGGTCACCTTGGGCTCGAACGGGTACTGCTCGGTGGTCACCGTGCGGAAGATCTGGGCGAAGGTGACGCCGAACCCCTGGACGGCGGCGGGCAGCAGCCCGTCGCGGACCGCCGGCCGCTTCCGGCCGCCCTCCGGAGAGCGCTCGACCTCGCCCGCGGACCGCCGCACCAGGTCCTGCTCGCCCGGCTTGCTGCGCTCAGACATCGCCGTCCTCCTCCGAAGTGCTGGTGGCGCCGCGCCGGCCGGTGCCGACGACTGCTCCGGGCACCGGTTCACCGGCGGCGCTCACCGGCTGCCGCCGCAGCCGTGGCGACGGCGGGACCCGCAGGTCCATGGGCGGGACCGGGAAGCCGCCCTCGGCCCGGATGGGGCCGCCGGCCGGCCGGCGGCGTGCGCCGGCCGGGGGCAGGACCTCGGGCTCGGTGCTCGTCGGGTGGTTCGAGCCGGCGGCGGCCTCGACCGCGGCCAGCCGGGTGTCGCGCTGGCTCGCCCGGCCGGCGAGCCAGAGGCCTCCCAGCAGGACCAGCGCGATGGGCAGCCCCACGTAGAGCGCCACCTCACCGGCGGAGAGGCCGGCCTCGCGGGACACGGTCCGCATCGTGGCGACGACGAGGATCCACACCAGCGACACCGGGACCAGCACCTTCCAGCCGAACCGCATGAACTGGTCGTAGCGGAGCCGGGGCAGGGTGCCGCGCAGCCAGATGAAGACGAACAGCGCGGCGACGACCTTGAGGAAGAACCACAGCAGCGGCCACCAGCCGCTGTTGGCGCCGTCCCAGACGGAGATCGGCCACGGTGCCCGCCACCCACCGAGGAAGAGCGTCGCGGCCAGCGCCGAGACGGTGACCATGTTGATGTACTCGGCCAGGAAGAACAGGGCGAACTTCAACGACGAGTACTCCGTGTGGAAGCCACCCACCAGCTCGCTCTCGGCCTCGGGCAGGTCGAACGGCGCACGGTTCGTCTCACCGACGACGGCGATCGCGTAGATCACGAAGGAGACCGGGAGCAGGACGACGTACCAGCTCGGCCCGGTGAACTCCCAGCCGAAGAAGGAGAGCTCGGACCCGTCGGCCTGGGCGGCGACGATCCCCGACGTGGACATCGTCCCCGCGTAGAGGAACACCGCGACCAGCGACAGCCCCATCGCGATCTCGTAGCTGATCATCTGGGCCGCGCTGCGCAGGCTGCCCAGCAGCGGGTACGTGGATCCGGAGGCCCAGCCGCCCAGCACGATGCCGTAGATGCCCATCGCGGACATCGCCAGGATGATCAGCACCCCGATCGGGGCATCGGTGAGCTGCAGCGGCGTCTGCTGGCCGAAGATGCTCACGACCGGGCCCATCGGGATGACGGAGAACGCGACGAACGCCGGGATGGTGGCGATCACCGGGGCCAGGAAGTACACCGGCTTGTCCGCGAGCGCGGGCATGATGTCTTCCTTGAACGCGAGCTTCAGCCCGTCGGCGAGGCTCTGCAGGTAGCCGCGCGGACCGACCCGGTTGGGCCCGATCCGCTGCTGCATCCGCGCGACGACCTTGCGCTCGAACACGATCGCGAACAACGTCATGAGCACCAGCACCGCGAAGACGCCGACGACCTTGATCACGACGATCCACCAGACGTCGTTGCCGAAGTCCGCCAGCGTCGGCTGGTCGGCCGTAGCCGCCCACACGCTCATCGCACGCCCTCCCCGGCGTCGGCGCTCGTGCGGGCCAGCCGCACGACGCTCCCGGGCCCGGCGCCCAGCGCCGTCCGGATCTCGCTGCCGGGCGACCGCATCGGCACCCAGACCACGTGGTCGGGCATCGGGGTGATCTGCACCGGCAGGCTGATGGAGCCGGTGGACCCGCTGACGGTGAGCCGGTCGCCGTCGACGAGGCCCAGCCGGGCAGCGGCCTCGGCGCCGATGCGGGCGACCGGGCGCCGGGCGGTGCCGGCGAGCTCGGGCTCCTCCCGCTGCAGCGTGCCGACGTCGAGCAGCTGGCGCCACGACGCGAGCACCGCCTCGTCGTCGCGCAGCGCGGGCGCGGCCGGTGGCGCGACGGCCGGCGCCCGGCCCTCGGCGGCGGACCGGCGGGCGCCCAGGGCGGCCAGCGCGGCGCGGGCGACCTCGGGGGTGGGCAGGCGCAGGTCGACGTCCATCTCGTCGGCCAGACCGTGCAGCACCCGCCCGTCGGGCAGCCGACCCGTGTCGTGCAGGGTGGCGTCGAAGGGCCGCAGCCGGCCCTCCCAGTCGAGGTAGCTCCCCGACTTCTCCGATGCGGCGGCGACCGGCAGGACGACGTCGGCGCGCTCGGTGACCTCGCTCGGGAACATCTCCAGGCTGACGACGAACGCCGCGGCGTCCAGCGCCGCCCGGGCCAGGGCGGGGTCGGGCAGGTCGGCCGGGTCGACGCCACCGACGAGCAGCCCGGGCAGCCGCCCGGCGCGGGCGGCGGTCAGGATGCCGGTGACGTCGCGGCCGGGGGCGGCGGGTACGGCCGCGGGGTCGATGCCCCACAACGCGGCCACCTCGGCGCGGGCGGCGGGGTCGTCGACGGCGCGGCCGCCGGGCAGCAGCGTCGGCAGTGCGCCGGCCTCGACGGCGCCGCGCTCACCGGCGCGGCGCGGCACCCAGGCCAGCCGGGCGCCGGTGGCCCGCGACAGCTCCAGCAGTGCCGTGAAGGCGCCGGGGACCTCGGCCAGGCGCTCGCCGGCGAGGACGACGGCGCCCGGCCGGCGCAGCGCCTCGACGGCGGGGCCGCCCCAGCTGCCCTCGGCGAGGGCCTGCAGGGAGCGGGCCTCGGCACCGGGGAACGTGGTGAGCACGGTGGCCTGCAGCTTCTCCGCCGCGCGGGTGCCGTAGGGGGCCAGGTCGAAGACCGCGAGGCCGCCGGTCCGCACCGCCCGGCGCAGCCGCAGGAACAGGATCGGGGACTCCTCCTCCGGCTCCAGGCCGGCGAGCAGCACCGCGGGCGCGGAGCCGACGTCGTCGTAGGTGACGGCGCCGGTCGCCGGTCCGGTGCCGGCGACGGTGGCCGCCAGGAAGGCCAGCTCCTCGGCCGAGTGCGCCCGGGCCCGGGCGTCGACGTCGTTGGTGCCCAGTGCCACCCGGGCGAAGGCAGCCCAGGCGTAGGCGTCCTCGAGCGTGAGCCGGCCACCGGGGAGGACGCCGACACCGCCCTCGGCCCGCGCCCGCAGCAGGCCGGCAGCGGCCGTGGCCCACGCCTCGGGCCAGGACGCGGGGTGCAGCAGGCCGTCGGCCCCCCGCACCATCGGGGTGGTCAGCCGCTCGTTCGACGTGGCGTACCGGAACGCGTAGCGGCCCTTGTCGCAGGTCCACTCCTCGTTGACCGCCGGATCCTCCCCGGCCTGCCGCCGGGTGACCTTGCCGCGCCGGTAGTCGCTGCGCATCGCGCAGCCGGAGGCGCAGTGCTCGCAGACGCTCGCCTCGCTGCGCAGGTCGAAGGGGCGCGCGCGGAAGCGGTACTGGGCGCTGGTGAGGGCGCCGACCGGGCAGATCTGGGTGGTGTTGCCGGAGAAGTAGGACTCGAAGGGCTCGTCCTCGTAGATGGCCACCTGCTCCAGCGCGCCGCGCTCGAACAGCTCGATGAACGGGTCGCCGGCGACCTGCTGGGAGAACCGGGTGCAGCGGGCGCACAGCACGCAGCGCTCGCGGTCGAGCAGGATCTCGCTGCTGATCGGCAGCGGCTTGGGATAGGTCCGCTTCTCGTCGACGAACCGGCTCTCGGTGCGCCCGTGGCCCATCGCCTGGTTCTGCAGGGGGCACTCGCCGCCCTTGTCGCAGGTGGGGCAGTCGAGCGGGTGGTTGATCAGCAGCAGCTCCATCGTGCCCTGCTGCGCCTTGTCGGCGACCGGGCTGGACAGCTGGGTCTTGATCGCCATGCCGTCGGTGACCGGCATGGTGCAGGAGGCGACCGGCTTGCGCTGGCCCTCGACCTCGACCAGGCACTGCCGGCAGGCGCCGACCGGCTCGAGCAGCGGGTGGTCGCAGAACCGTGGGATGAAGACGCCGACCTGCTCGGCCGCCCGGATGATGAGCGTGCCCTTCGGGACGGCGACGTCGAAGCCGTCGATGGTGCAGTGGACGGCGTCCGGCGGGGTGTGCGGGCCCGGCGCGCCCGGGGGCACCGCGGCGGCGGGGGGCGGATTGGTCGGGGTGAGTGTCATGACGCCACTCCCACGGGCTCGATGCGAAGGTTGCGGCCCAGCCGGGCCTGCTCCTCGGGCGGCAGCAGGGCGACGTAGTCGTCCTTGAAGTACTTCAGCGAGCTGGTGATGCAGCTGGTGGCGCCGTCACCGAGGGCGCAGAACGAGCGGCCGAGGATGTTGTCGCAGGTGTCGACCAGGATGTCGAGATCCTGCGCGGTGCCCCGGCCGTGCGCGATCCGTTCGAGGATCTGCACCAGCCAGTAGGTGCCCTCGCGGCAGGGGGTGCACTTGCCGCAGCTCTCGTGGGCGTAGAACTCGGTGAACCGCAGGGTCGCCTCGACGATCGAGTCGGTCTCGTCGAACACCATCAGCGCGGTGGTGCCGAGCATGGAGCCCGCGGCGGCGACGGAGTCGAAGTCCAGCGGGACGTCGAGGTGCTCGGGGGTGAAGTACGGCGTCGACGAGCCGCCCGGTGTCCAGAACTTCAGCTGGTGACCAGGCCGGACCCCCCCGGCCATCTCCAGCAGCTCGCGCATCGTCGTACCCATGGGGGCCTCGTACTGGCCCGGCCGCACGACCCGGCCCGACAACGAGTAGATCTTCGGCCCGGGCGACCTCTCGGGGCCGAAGGCCTTGAACCACTCGGCGCCGCCGCGGACGACGAACGGCACGCTGGCCAGGGTCTCGACGTTGTTGATGACGGTCGGGGCGCCGTACAGGCCGGCGACCGCGGGGAACGGCGGCTTGAGCCGGGGCTGACCGCGGTAGCCCTCGAGCGAGTCGAGCAGCGCGGTCTCCTCGCCGCAGATGTACGCGCCGGCGCCGGCGTGCACGATCAGCTCCAGGTCGTAGCCGGAGCCGAGGATGTCGGTGCCGAGGTAGCCGGCGGCGTAGGCCTCGCCCACCGCGTTCATCAGCCGCCGGTGGGCGTGCACCGCCTCGCCGCGGACGTAGATGACGGCCAGCTTCGACCGGATCGCGTAGGACGAGATGATCACGCCCTCGATCAGCGAGTGCGGGTCGGCCATCATCAGCGGCAGGTCCTTGCAGGTGCCCGGCTCGCCCTCGTCGGCGTTGACCACGAGGTACTTGGGCATCGCCGCCGGGCCGGTGGGCTCCTCCCCCGGCTTGGGCTGCGGGATGAAGCTCCACTTCATGCCGGTGGGGAAACCGGCGCCGCCGCGGCCGCGCAGGCCGGAGTCCTTGACCAGGGTGACCAGCTCGTCGGGCTGCATCGACAACGCCGTGCGCAACGCCGAGTAGCCGTCGAGCCGCTCGTAGGTGGACAGCCGCCACGAGTGCTCGGCGCCCCAGCGGGTGGTGAGGACGGGGGTGAGGGGCATGGCTCACTTCCTCCGCTTCGGCGGGGTACGGCCTTCGACGGTGCGCCCGGTCCCGGGCCCCTGGTAGCCGCCTGCCGGTTCGCTCGCCGCCGGGGTGTCGGTGCCGCTGGCGTCGAGGCCACCGGGCGGCCGCCCGCGGCCGTACTCCGTGCCCTCGTCGGGGTGGGCTTGCGCTGCGCCGGCCTTCTCCGCCGGGGTGTCGGCCGCAGCGACGCGCGCGTCGGCGGCCTCCTTGCCCGGCGTCTCCCCGGTGCGGCCCGAGGGGCGGACCGTCTCCCCGGCCCCGTCCCGGGGCCCGCCCTGAGCTTGCGAAGGGTGGGGAGGACGGGGTCCTTCTGCGGCGTCGGGGACCGGCTCCGGCTCGGGGTCGCGCATCGGCGGCGCGGACTCGCCGCGTTCGGCGGCCAGCCGCAGCCCGCGCAGCGTCGGCTCGTAGGACCCGGGGGCGTCGACGGCGGCGGCCGCCGCGGCGGCGTCCGGGTACTGGGAGAACCCCGCCAGCTGGCGGGAGATCCCCCGGAAGTCGGTGAGCGGGGCGCCTCGGGTGGGCGCCGGCTTCTCGCCCCGGCGCAGCGCCGCCACCAGCTCGCGGGCGCTCTCGACGTCCTGCTGGTCGTAGAACTCGTAGTCGACGGTGACCACCGGCGCGTAGTCGCAGGCGGCGAGGCACTCGGCGTGCTCGAGGGTGATCGAGCCGTCGGCGGCGGTCTCGTCGTGGTGCACGCCGAGATCCGCCGACAGGGCGTCCATGATCCGTTGCCCGCCGAGGACGGCGCACAGCGTGTTGGTGCAGACGCTGACCAGGTGCCGCCCGGTCGGCCGGCGCTTGTACATCGTGTAGAAGGTCGCGACCGCGCCGACCTCGGCCTTGGTCAGCCCCAGCTCCTCGGCGCACAGCGCGACGCCCTCGGGGGTGACGTAGCCCTGGTAGCTCTGCACCAGGTGCAGCATCGGCAGCAGCGCCGACCGGGCCACCGGGTAGCGGGCGATGATCTCCCGCGCCTCGACGCGGGCCTGCTCGGTCAGCGGCGGGACCTCGGCGAGGGCCGCGGAGTCGACCGGGCTCGAGTCGAGCCCGGTGACCGCCGTGGCCTCCGGGCTGCCTGGCAGTGCGCTCATCTGTCGACGCCCCCCATGACCGGGTCGATCGAGGCGATCGCGGCGATGACGTCGGCGATCATGCCGCCCTCGCTCATCGCCGCGGTGGCCTGCAGGTTCACGAAGCTGGGGTCGCGCACGTGGACGCGCCACGGGCGGGTGCTGCCGTCGCTGACCACGTGGTAGCCGAGCTCGCCGCGCGGTGACTCGATCGGCACGTACACCTGGCCGGCGGGCACCCGGAAGCCCTCGGTGACCAGCTTGAAGTGGTGGATCAGGGCCTCCATCGACTGGCCCATGATGTGCCGGACGTGGTCGAGGGAGTTGCCCATCCCGTCGGGCCCGAGCGAGAGCTGCGCGGGCCAGGCGATCTTCTTGTCCTCGACCATCACCGGCCCGGGCTCGAGCCGGTCCAGCGCCTGGCCGATGAGCTTCAGCGACTCGTTCACCTCGGCCATGCGCACCAGGTACCGGCCCCAGGCGTCGCAGGTGTCCGCGGTCGGCACCTCGAAGTCGTAGGTGTCGTAACCGAGGTAGGGCTCGACCTTGCGCAGGTCCCACGCCAGGCCGGTGGCGCGCAGGATCGGCCCGGTGACGCCGAGCGCCACGCAACCGGTCAGGTCCAGGTAGCCGGCGTCCTTGAGCCGGGCCTGCCAGATCGGCTGGCCGGTGAGGAGCCGGTGGAAGTCGGCCACCCGCGCCGGCATGACCGCCAGGAACTCGCGGATGTGCTCGACCGCGCCCTCGGGCAGGTCCTGCGCCAGGCCGCCGGGCCGGATGTAGGCGTGGTTCATCCGCAGGCCGGTGATCTCCTCGAGCAGGTCGAGGACCATCTCGCGCTCGCGGAAGCCGTTGGTCATGCCCGTGAGGGCACCCATCTCCATGCCGAACGTGGCCAGCGCGACCAGGTGCGAGGCGATCCGGTTGAGCTCCATCACCAGCACCCGGATGGTGGCCGCCCGCTGCGGGATCTCCACGCCCAGCAGCTTCTCCACCGCCATGCAGTAGCCGGCCTCGTTGAACAGCGGGGCGAGGTAGTCCATGCGGGTCACGAACGTGGTGCCCTGCACCCAGTTGCGGTACTCGGTGTTCTTCTCGATGCCGGTGTGCAGGTAGCCGATGACCACCCGCGCCTTGGTCACCGTCTCGCCCTCGAGGTCGAGGACCAGCCGCAGCACGCCGTGCGTGGACGGGTGCTGCGGGCCCATGTTGACGACGAGGCGCTCCTCGCCGTGCGGGTCCGCGCCGAGCGTGAGGTCCCAGTCCCCACCGGTCACGGTGTAGACGCGGCCCTCGGTGGTCTCGCGCGACCCGGCGTAGGGGTCGGCAGGGTTGTAGGTGGTGCTCATCGTCGCCGCTCCGCGGGGGAACTCGTGCCTTCGGTGCTCATCGGTAGGCCCTCCGGGTGTCCGGCGGCGGGACCGTCGCGTCGTGGTACTCCACCGGGATCCCGCCGAGCGGGTAGTCCTTGCGCTGCGGGTGGCCGTCCCAGTCGTCGGGCATGAGGATCCGGGTCAGCGCCGGGTGGCCGTCGAAGACGACGCCGAACATGTCCCAGGTCTCCCGCTCGTGCCAGTCCGCCGTCGGGTAGATCGCGGTGATCGACGGAACGTGCGGGTCCTCCGCGCTCACCGCCACCTCCAGGCGGATGCGGCGCCGGTAGGTCATCGACGTCAGGTGGTAGACGACGTGCAGCCGTGGCCGGCCGGGAGCCACCGCCGGGCCACCGCTGTCGAGGTAGTCGACGCCGGAGACGCTGCTGCACAGCTCGAAGCGCAGGGCCTCGTCGTCGCGGAGCGGCTGCACGAGGGTCAGCAGGTGCTCGCGGGCGACGAAGTAGGTGATCTCGCCGCGGTCGACGAGCACCCGCTGGACCGCGGCCGCGTACGTCGCCTCCCCGACGGCCTCGATCAGCGCGTCGGTGACCTCGTCGAAGTAGCTGCCGTAGGGCCGCTCGGTGGAGTGCAGCGCCACCGCACCACCGGGCTCGACCCGCACGAGGCCACCGAACCCGGAGGTGTCGCCGCTGCCGGAGACGCCGAACGCGCCCTTCCGGAAGCCGCCCGAAGGCGCCGTGCTGTCGTCGTATCCGGCCTCCTGGCGGCCGGGGACGACGTTCGAACCGCCGTCGTTGCTCATCGCGTGCGCTCGCTCGGCAGGAGGACGGCGTTCCCGCCGCGCTGCTCGATGCCGAACTGGCCGGTGCGGCCCTCGGCGGCGGCCTGCTCGTAGGCGCGGCGGGCGGCCTTGTCGACGCGGACCGTCGAGGGCATCTCGACCAGGAGGTCCTTCGCGGTCCCGTCCTGGCGTTCCCGCTCGAGCTGGCGGGCCCGCTTCTCGCCGAGCGGCTCGTGCTGGATCTTGTGGTGCAGCTTGAGGATCGCGTCCATGAGCATCTCCGGCCGCGGCGGGCAGCCGGGCAGGTACATGTCCACCGGGACGACGTGGTCGACGCCCTGCACGATCGCGTAGTTGTTGAACATGCCGCCGGAGCTCGCGCACACCCCCATCGCCAGCACCCACCGGGGCTCGGGCATCTGGTCGTAGATCTGCCGCAGGACCGGCGCCATCTTCTGGCTCACCCGGCCGGCGACGATCATCAGATCGGCCTGCCGCGGCGAGGCGCGGAAGACCTCCATCCCGAACCGGGCAAGGTCGTACCGGCCGGCCCCGGAGGCCATCATCTCGATGGCGCAGCAGGCCAGGCCGAACGTCGCGGGCCACAGCGACGACTTGCGGGTCCAGTTGACCAGCTTCTCCACGCTGGTCAGCAGGACGCCGCTGGGCAGCTTCTCCTCGAGTCCCATCAGGTGCTCCCTGTCAGTCCCACTCGAGCCCACCGCGCCGCCACTCGTAGGCGAAGGCGAGGAAGACGGTGCCGATGAAGACGACCATCGCGACCAGGCCCCACACACCCAGGGCGTCGTTGGCGACGGCCCACGGGTAGAGGAAGACGATCTCGATGTCGAAGACGATGAACAACATCGCGGTCAGGTAGTACTTGACCGGGAACCGGCCGCCGGTGAGCGGCTGGTCGACCGGTTCGATGCCGCACTCGTAGGCCGCCAGCTTGGCGCGGTTGTACCGGCGGGGGCCCACGAATGGGGCGACGGCGACCGAGAACAGCGCGAACGCCGCGGCCAACGCGAAGAGCCCGACGATCGGGACGTAGGTCGAGAGCATCATCGCCACCCTAGGGTGATCTCGGTCACGGACGGGTCACACTTCGGCCACGGAGCGTCCGTGTCGGGTCGGCCTGTCGCCACACCCAACCCCCTCACGTCGCCGGCGTCAGTCGGTCCGGCGCCGACCACGACGTCGTCGGCCGTGTGCTCGATCGAGGCCTGCGCCACGCCGCCACCTCCGGTCCGTCGCCCGAGTCCGGTGACCTTGTGAAAAGGTTCACAAGGTGCTCGGTCCGAGTCTAGGCCGCGATGTGATCTAGCCGACAGCCCCCCCTCGGGCCAGCGCCGCCAGGACCTCCTCGTCAGGGGTGTCGGAGAAGTCGGCGTAGGCCTGCCCGACCGAGCGGAAGCCGGCCGGCGCCTGCAGGCACACCGCGTCGTCGACCACGCCGGTCAGCTCGGCGACGGACTCCGGTGGGCCGACCGGAACGGCTACGGTGATCCGCGCCGGGCCGCTCCGCCGGAGAGCCCGGACGGCGACGCGCATGGTGGCCCCCGTGGCCAGGCCGTCGTCCACGAGCACGACGTGGCGGCCGGCGACCGCCGGTGCCGGCCGGGCGCCGCGGTAGGCGGTGGTGCGCCGACGGAGCTCGGCGAGCTCCCGGTCGTGCACCGCCGACACGGCGGCGGGGTCGGGCGCGGCGCGGTCGAGGACCCGGCGGACCCACACCGTCTCGACGGCGCCGCCGACCGCGGCGATGGCGCCCATCGCCAGCTCCGGGTGCTCGGGGACGCCGAGCTTGCGGACGACGAGGACGTCGAGGTCAGCGGCGAGGGCGGCGGCCACCTCCGCGGCGACGAGCACGCCGCCGCGGGGCAGACCCAGGACCAGGGCGTGCGCGTCCGCCCGCCCGGCGAGGGCGGTGGCGAGCGCTCGGCCGGCGTCGGCCCGGTCGGCGTAGCGGGGAGGGGGCACGGCCACCGCTACGGCGACGCCGGCGTCGGCCCGGTCGGCAGAACAGGTGTGCTCGTCATGGTCCGACGCTAGAACAGCGACCCCGTCCTCCCCCACCCTTCGCACGCTCGTCCGGGCGCCCGGCGACATCGTCGGAACGGTGGCGGGTCGACAGGTCCCACCGGTGAGGGCGGTGGCGCCGGCAGAGGCAGCACCGGTTGGCCAGCCAGGTGTCACCCTGGCTGGCGAGATCCTTCGCCGGGACGAGTCGAGAGGCGCGCCATACGGCGCGTGCCACCGGGTCGGCCGTTCCTCCGCCCGTCGAGGGTCCGCTCCGCCGCCTCCCGCCGGCCTCGGGGCTCCCCGACGGCCTACGGCGCCAGCTGTAGGGATGCCGCCCCGGGCGGTCGGATGGGTGGGCGGGGGCGGCCGCGCGCGTGTGCGACGGCACCTACACGTCGTCAACGAGAAGCACGCGCTGGGTAACGCCGAGGCCGTCCAACAGCCCCTTGTGTGACTGCCGCTCTTCGTCGGCCAGGTAGGACGCGAAGCCGTCCTGCGACGCGAAGGAGACGATGTGGACCTCCGTGAGCGCGTCGCCAGTTCGTAGGCGTCGTTCGAGGCGACCGCCGTGACGCGGAAGGAGGGGCAGAACTGCGGACTCGTACGCCTGGAAGCCCGCGTCGGCTCCACTCGGGATGTCCGCGACCATGACGATGGTCAAGCGCATCGGAGGCACGGTAGCGCCTGGCTGGCCACTGTTGCCCGGGAGAGGGTGTCCTCAGAGTCGACGGAGCTGTCGCAGTCGGTGGAGCCGCCGGCACCGTAGGCGGTGACGTGGTCGAGGTCGGTGCGGCCGACCGGCTGCCCGCAGCCGGGAAGCCGGCAGCCACGGTCGACGCCAACGCCGGAGTACGACACTTCCCCAGCCTGACCAGCAGGAACTCGGCGCCGAGGTCAGGTGGACTTGCGGCCCCGGTGCAGCGCGACGATCCCGCCGGTCAGGTTGTGCCAGGCGACGTCGACCCAGCCGGCGTCCTGCAGGCGGCCGGCGAGCGTGGCCTGGTCGGGCCAGGCGCGGATCGACTCGGCGAGGTAGACGTAGGCCTCCGGATTGCTGCTCACCGCCCGGGCGATGCGGGGCAGCGCCTTCATCAGGTACTCGGTGTAGACGGTGCGGAACGGCGACCACGTGGGGCTGGAGAACTCGCAGACCACCAGCGTGCCGCCCGGCTTCGTCACCCGGGAGAACTCGCGCAGCGCCGCGTCGGGGTCGGCCACGTTGCGCAGCCCGAAGGAGATGACCACGGCGTCGACGCTCTCGTCGGCCAGCGGCAGCGCCATCGCGTCCCCGGCGACCTTGGGCACCGGCCGGGCCGCACCGGCGCGCAGCATGCCCTGCGAGAAGTCGCAGGCGACCGCCGTGACCCCACCTGCGGCGAGCTCGACGGTCGAGACGGCGGTCCCTGCCGCGACGTCGAGGACGGTCTGCCCCGGCCGGGCCCCGAGCGCCGCCCGGGTGGCCCGCCGCCAGCCGGCGTCCAGACCACCGGAGAGGACGGTGTTGGTGACGTCGTAGCGCTTCGCCACGCGGTCGAACATGGCCGCGACCTCGGCCGGTCGCTTGTCCAGCCCGGCCCGCAGTGGAAGGACCCCCTCCTCCCCGCCCCTCGCACGCTCGGCGCGGGTCCCGGAAGGGGGCCTGTGGGCGGTCTCTCGCCGGTCTGCCACGGCGTGGACGCTACAAGGCCTCCTACTCTGATCGCGTGACAGCGGCCGCCCTGACCTCCCCGGCAGCGGCGTCGCGCACCGTCACCACCGTGCGGTCCGACACGGCCGGCGAGCTGCTCGGCCTGCTCCCGGCCCGCGGTGGCCTGTCCTGGGTCCGCCACGGCGAGGGCCTGGTCGGCTGGGGCGAGGCGGCGCGGCTGGAGATCTCCGGCCCCCGCGCGCTGGCCGAGGCCGCCGACTGGTGGGACCGGTTCACCGCCGGCCTGGACGTCGCCGACGAGCTCCGCGTCCCGGGCTCGGGCCCGGTGGTGTTCGCGAGCATCGCCTTCGACCCCGCCGCCGGGACGTCGGTCTTCGTCGTCCCCGAGGTCGTCGTCGGACGGCGGCACGGCGTCGGCTGGATCACCGCCGTCGGGGCCGCGCCGGAGCTGCCGGAGTCGGCGCCGGCCGACGACGGCCCGGCTCCTCGGCTGCGCTACGCCGACGGCGCGCTCGACCCCGCGAGCTGGTGCGCCGCGGTGGCCGCCGCCGTGGTCCGCATCGACGCCGGCGAGCTGGAGAAGGTCGTGCTCGCCCGCGACCTGCTGGTCTCCTCCGACGTCCCGCTCGCCCCCAGGCGGATGCTGCGCCGGCTGGCCGCCCGCTTCCCGGGCTGCTGGACCTTCGCCGTCGACGGCCTGCTGGGCGCCACCCCCGAGCTGCTGCTGCGCCGCACCGGCCGGCGGCTGTCCTCCCGCGTGCTGGCCGGAACGGCGCCGCGCGGGGCGGGCGCCGCGGACGAGCGGCTGGCCGAGGCGCTGCTGAACTCGGCCAAGGACCGCGCCGAGCACGCGCTCGCCGTCGACTCCCTGGTGCGCGCGCTGGAGCCGTACTGCGGGGAGCTGACGGCACCGGCGGAGCCGGAGCTGCTCACGCTGGCGAACGTGCGGCACCTCGCCACCGACGTCGTCGGCACCCAGCGCGACTCCGCCGGGCTGCTGGAGCTGGTCGGCGCCGTGCACCCCACCGCCGCCGTGTGCGGCACCCCGACGCCGGACGCCGCGGCGCTCATCGGCGAGCTGGAGGGCATGGACCGCGGCCGGTACGCGGGGCCGGTGGGCTGGCTCGACGCGGCCGGCGACGGCGAGTTCGGGCTCGCGCTGCGCTGCGCCGAGCTGGTCGGCGACGACGGGGCGCGGCTGTTCGCCGGCTGCGGCATCGTCGCCGGCTCGGATCCGGCCGCGGAGCTCGCCGAGACCCAGTCGAAGTTCGCCGCCTTCCAGGCCGCGCTCGAGGGCTGAGCTACTCCCCCAGCGCCTGCGCGGCGGCCGCCCGCAGATCCGTCGCCAGCGCCGCCTCGGCCCGCTGGTCGGTGCGGACGACGACCACGCGCGGGCCGCCGAGGGCCAGCGCGCCGGGGAGCTCCTCGGCCGCGGTGATCCGCGACGCGGCCCACCCGAGCGCCGAGGCGACCGCCACCAGGTCGCGGCCGTGCGGCGTCCCGAACACCCGGCGGTAGTCGCGGGTGTGGCGGTCCTGCCCCGGTTCGAGCTGGGCGAAGATGCCGCCGCCGTCGTTGTCGGGCACGACCACCGTGAGGTCGGGCCGACGCTCGCCCTCGCCCAGCAGGAGCCCGGTCAGGTCGTGCAGGAACGTCAGGTCGCCCATCAGCGCGAACGCCGGGCCGCCGTGCACCAGCGCCGCGCCCACCGCGGTCGAGATCGTCCCGTCGATGCCCGCGACCCCGCGGTTGGCGAGCACGGTGACGTCGGCGCGCGGCACCGCCAGCCGGTCGACGTCGCGCACGGGGGTCGAGGAGCCGAGGACCAGGAGGGCGCCCGCGGGGAGGGCGGCGACGACGTCGCGGGCCAGCCGGGCGGCGGTCAGCGCCGGCGCCTCGTCGAGCAGCGCGTCGACGGCGGCGCCCACCCGATCGGCGGCGGCGTGCCAGGCAGCCACCCACGGCTCGTCCACCGGTTCGTCGGGCTCGGCACCGGCGAACAGCCGCCGGACGGCGGTGCTCGACCGGCCGGCGTCGGCCCACCGCGGGGAGGCGCTCACCGTCTCCACCGGAACGGCGGGGTCGGCCAGCAGCGCGCTGACCGGCCGGGAGAGCGTCGGCCGGCCCACCACCACGACCCGCTCGGGCCGGTGCGCGGCCAGCCAGCCGGCCGCACCGAGCGCGAGCACGCCACCGCGGATCGAGCCCGGCAGGCCCCAGAACCCGCTGCTCGGCTCGGCGACCACGGGCCACGCCGAGCCCTCCGAGAGCCCGGGCGCGGCGTGCAGCGGCCCGTCACCGGCGATCACCAGTGTCCGCGGCGGCAGCCGGTGCGCCCGCGCCGCCCAGCCGGCAGACGGCTCCGCCGCGGTCCAGGGCGCACCTCCGGGGCGGCCGGCCCAGGGGGCTGCGAGCCCGGCCGGCGGCTCCTCGTCGGGCAGCAGCGGCTCGCGCAGCGCGAGGTTGAGCTGCACCGGGCCGGGGTCGGCCGACAGCGTGCCGGCGGCCACCGTGAGCGCCTTGGCCACCACCGACCGCCAGTAGCGGTTCTGCTCGGCCGCCCGGCCGGGCTCGGGGACGCCGACGTCGGCCGACCAGCGCACCGCGGTCCCGTACAGGCCGGCCTGCTCGATCGTCTGGTTGGCGCCGGTGGCCCGCAGCTCCGGCGGCCGGTCGGCGGTCAGCGCCAGCAGCGGCACCCCGCTGGCGTCGGCCTCCAGGACGGCGGCGTGCAGGTGGGCGGTCGCGGTCCCGGACGTGGTGAGCACCGGCACCGGCCGGCCGGTGGCCTTCGCCAGCCCGAGCGCCAGGAAGGCGGCGGTGCGCTCGTCGATCCGCACGTGCAGCCGCAGCCGGCCGTTCGACTCGGCCGCGGCGAGGGCCAGCGCCACCGGCGCCGACCGGGAGCCGGGTGAGAGGACGGCGTCGGTGACGCCGCCGCGTACCATCTCGTCGACCAGCACGCGGGCGAACGCGGTGGCGGGGTTCACGCGGCACGCACCTCGGCGATCCGGGCGAGCCAGCGGGCGGTGGTCCCCGGGCCCGCGGCCACCGCCGACAGCCGGTCGGGCTCCCGCGGGCCGATCGGCAGCACGCCGTCGACCGGCAGCAGGGGGTTCCCGCTCACGTCGCCGGCGAGCAGGGCCACCGTCGCCAGCCCGCAGGCGAACGGCAGCTCGGGCAGGGCCGCGGCAAGCGCGACGCCGGCGGCGATCCCGACCGAGGACTCCAGCGCCGAGGAGACGACGCACGGCAGGCCGTGCGCCTCGGCGACCCGCAGCGCGGCCCGCATCCCGCCCAGCGGCTGTACCTTGAGGACGACGACGTCGCAGGCCTCGCGCAGGTCGACCCGCAGCGGGTCGTCGGCCCGTCGCACCAGCTCGTCGGCGGCGATCCGCACGTCGATCCGGCGGCGCAGCGCGGCCAGCTCCTCCAGCGACGCGCACGGCTGCTCGACGTACTCCAGGCCGAACCGGTCGAGCTCGCCGATCCGGGCGGCGGCGGTGTCGACGTCCCACGCGGCGTTGGCGTCCACCCGGATCGCCTTCCCGGCGCCCAGCGCGTCGCGCACCGCCTCCACGCGGGCGAGGTCGTCCGCCGGCGTCTGCCCCGGCTCGGCGACCTTGACCTTCGCCGTCCGGCAGCCGGAGGCCCGGACGATCGCGTGCGCCCGCTCGGCGTCGACCGCGGGCACGGTCACGTTCACCGGCACGGCGTCGCGCACCGGCGCCGGCCAGCCCTCGACGGCCGACTCCACGGCCGAGGCCCACCAGCGGCGGCTCTCGACGGCGTCGTAGTCCCAGAAGGGGGAGAACTCGCCCCAGCCGGCCGGGCCGCGCAGCAGCACGCCGTCGCGGACGTCGATGCCGCGGAACCGGGTGCGCATCGGCACCTCGTAGACGGCCAGGCCGGTGATCCCCGCCGGCAGAGCGGCGGCGGGGGCGGCGGTCATGGTGATCAGCGTAGTGAGAGCAGCCCGTCCTCCCCGCCTCGCGCACGGCACCCGGGACAAGGCCGACGGCCGGAGCCTGCGGTGCGGCCAACGTATCCTCGCCCCTCGTGGTCCGGCAGCTGACTCTGGTGGCTGCGGCCGACCTCTCCGACGACGACGTCCGCGCCGCCCTCGACGGCGTCCGCCCGCTCGCCGTGCTGCCGGACGGGCCGCCCGCGGTGGTCGACGCGGCCCGCGACGCGCTGCGTCCCGACGAACCGCTCGAGCCCGGTGCCGACCTCGTCGTCGTCACCTCCGGCTCCACCGGCGGTGGTCGCGGCGTGCTGCTGCCGGCCGGTGCGGTCCGGGCCTCCGCGGCCGCCGCGCACGCCCGGCTGGGCGGCCCCGGCAGCTGGCTGCTCGCCCTGCCGGTGTCGGCGATCGCCGGGCTGCAGGTGCTCTGCCGCGCGTTGCTGACCGGGCGGCCGGCGGTCCGGCTCGGCGCCGGGGAGACGCTGACCGACGCCGTCGCCCGCATGCCGGCCGGTACCCGCCGCTACACCTCCATGGTCCCCACCCAGCTGCGCCGGGCCCTGGAGACCGAGCCCGGCGCCCTGCGCGCCTTCGACGCGGTCCTCGTCGGCGGCGCGGCCACCGATCCGGCGCTGCTGGACCGCGCCCGCGCCGACGGGGTCGCCGTGGTGACCACCTACGGCATGACCGAGACCGCCGGCGGCTGCGTCTACGACGGTGCGCCCCTCGACGGTGTCGGCGTGCGGGTGACCGAGGGCGGGATCGAGCTCTCCGGGCCCACCCTGGCCCTCGGCTACCGGGGCGATCCGCGGGCGACCGCGGCGGCGTTCACCGGCGGCTGGTTCCGCACCCGCGACGCCGGCGCCCTCGGCGCCGACGGCCGGCTCACCGTGCACGGCCGGCTCGACGACGTCGTCGTCACCGGCGGGGTGAACGTGGCGCCCGCCGCGGTGGAGGCGGCGCTGCGGGAGCACCCCGCCGTCGCCGACGCGGTGGTGTTCGGCCGACCGGACCCGGAGTGGGGGCAGCGGGTCGTCGCCGCCGTCGTCCCGGCCCCCGGCGCGGAGCCGGCGCTGCCCGACCTGCGCCCGTGGGTGGCCGAGCGGCTCGGTCCGCCGGCCGCCCCGCGGGAGCTGCACCTGGTCGCCGGCGTCCCCCTCCTGCACACCGGCAAGCCCGACCGCCGTGCGGTCGCCGCATCGACCCCCCAGGGAGCGCTCTGACCATGGCCACCCCCGCCCAGTGGCTGGCCGGCGCCCGCCCGCGCACGCTGCCCGCGGCGCTCGCCCCCGTGCTCGTCGGGACCGGGGCCGCCGCGGCCCTCGACGGGTTCCGGCCCGGGCCGGCGCTGCTGGCCCTGCTCGTCGCGCTCGCGCTGCAGGTCGCGGTCAACTACGCCAACGACTACTCCGACGGCCGGCGCGGCACCGACGCCGACCGCGTCGGCCCCATGCGGCTGGTCGGCTCGGGCGCGGCCACGCCGCGGCAGGTGCTGACGGCGGCGCTGCTGTCCTTCGCCGTCGCCGGGGTCGCCGGGCTGGCGCTGGCGGCGCTGTCGAGCTGGTGGCTGGTCGCGGTCGGCGCCGTCTGCATCGCCGCCGCGTGGACGTACACCGGCGGCCCGCTGCCGTACGGCTACCGGGCCCTCGGTGAGGTCTTCGTCTTCGTGTTCTTCGGGCTGGTCGCCGTCGTCGGGACGACGTTCGTGCAGACCGGCACGCTGCCGGGGCTGGCGTTCGCGGCCTCCGTGCCGATCGGGCTGCTCGTCGTGGCGATCCTCGTGGTCAACAACCTGCGCGACATCGAGGGCGACGGGCGGGTGGGCAAGCGCACCCTGGCGGTGCTGCTCGGCGACCGCACCACCCGGCTCGCCTTCGCGGCCCTCCTGGTGGTGCCGTTCCTGGTGATCGCCGCCATCGGCGTCCCCCGGCCGTGGGCGCTGCTCGGCCTGGCCGCCGCGCCGCTGGCGCTGTCCCCGATCCGCACGGTGCTCGCCGGTGGCCGCGGCCCCGCGCTCGTCGCGGTGCTCCAGGCCACCGGGCTGCTCACCCTCGTCACCGGCGTGCTGCTCGGCGCGGGGCTCGCCCTCTCCTGAGCGGCTACTGCGCGCCGCCGCCGCTCAGCCGGTCGCGCAGGTCCTCCTTGGCCGCGCGCCGGGCGACGCTGCGGGCCGCGAGGGCCTCGGTCAGCCGCTCGCGCGACGGGCGCAGCAGCAGGTAGGACACCGGCATCGACAGCAGCAGGCCGAAGAGCAGCCCGGGGAAGCTGCCCAGGCCCGCCCACCAGAGGACCAGCACCAGCGCCGCGGCGATCGCGAACCGGCCGACCGTGTAGATCACCAGCCACGGCAGGACCTTCGGCGGCGTCGCGGTGCCCCCCGCGGGGCTCACCGGTGCGCCGGCGGTCGGGTTGTGCTCAGCCATGACGGCCCTCCCACTTGGTCGAGAGAACGACCGTCGTCCTCGTGCGTGCGACCCCTCTGATCCGGTTCAACGCATCGATGGCCGCTTCGAGTGCCGGGATGTCGGTCACGCGCACCTTCAGCACGTAGCCCTCGCTGCCGGCGACCCGCCAGCAGTCCTCCACCTCGGGGATCTCGCGCAGGCCGGCCTCGATGCCGGTGTCGTCCACCGGGTCGCTCTCGATCACGCTCACCAGCGCGGTGACGTGCAGGCCCACCGCCGGGGGGTCGACGACGGCGCGGTACCCGGTGATCACGCCGGCGGCCTCGAGCTTGCCCACCCGCTCGTGCACGGCCGGCGAGGACAGGCCCACCTGCCGGGCCAGCTCGGCGTAGCTGGCCCGGCCGTTGGCGCGCAGCAGGTCGATGAGCTGCCGGTCCACGGCGTCGATGGTGGTTCTCCGTCCTGCCCCGCACGGGGATCGCCCGATTCTCGGCACCGAGTATCGCCGCGGACGTACGCTGGGTGCCGACGAGGGGGTGGGCCCGTGTTGTTCCTGGTGGTTCTCGTGATGGCAGTGGTGGTCGTGGGCCTGGTGGTCCGCGCCGCGGCGAACGCCGACCCGGAGGGTCGTGCCCGACCGGCGCGCCGTCCGCAGAAGCCTCGTGGCCCGGTGCGCTTCGTCGCCCCGGACGACGACCCGGAGTTCCTGCGCGAGCTCGAGCGCCGGGCGCGGCGGGACGACGGCTCCCCCACGTAGTGCTCCGCCGGCCCCACCGGGGCCGGCCCCGAGCCTGCGAGGGGTGGGGACGACGTCCTCCTCAGGCCGCCGGCGCGCCGAACAGTCGGCGCCACCCGCGGCGCGGGGGCGCGTCAGCCGTGCCCTCGGCCGGCTCGGCGTCCGGCGCGCCGCCGTCGGCGTCCCCGGGCCAGCCGAGGCCGCCGCCACCCTGGCGGGTCGGGCCGCCCGGCCAACCCAGGTCGCCCTCCTCCACGGTGCCCCGCGGGCTCCCGCGGTGCGCGCCGGGGCCGTCGGCCTCCCGGCCGGCGAGCGCGGCC
Source organism: Blastococcus sp. HT6-30 (assembly GCF_039729015.1). Taxonomy (NCBI): domain Bacteria; kingdom Bacillati; phylum Actinomycetota; class Actinomycetes; order Geodermatophilales; family Geodermatophilaceae; genus Blastococcus; species Blastococcus sp. HT6-30. Next base: position 3,229,241 of record NZ_CP155792.1, read on the forward strand.
GCCACGAGCGGATGCGACGGAGCCTCGTCAGCCGCCGCGTGCCTACCCACGCCGCGCCTCCTGACGGGCCCGTGCGCTGCTGGTCAGCTCCATGGGTGCATGGAAGCACGCGGACGCAGATCGGTCACCGCCCCGCGCCGCATGGTGCCCCGGACGGGGGGCGGTGACCGATCGCTCAGTCCAGCCCGCCGTAGCTGTGCAGCCCGGTCGAGACCATGTTCACGTAGAGCAGGTTGAACAGCACGACCGCCAGCCCGATCACGTTGACCAAGGCCGCCGGGCGGCCCCGCCACCCCGCCGTCGTCCGGGCGTGCAGGTAGCCGGCGTAGACGACCCAGGAGATGAACATCCAGGTCTCCTTGGGGTCCCAGCCCCAGAACCGGCCCCAGGCGCTCTCCGCCCAGATGGCGCCGGCGATCATGGCGAAGGTGTAGATCGGGAAACCGAAGACGGCCGTGCGGTGCGCCACCCGGTCCAGCCCCGCGGCGGACGGCAGCCGGTCGATGAGGCCCCCGCCGGTGCCGCCAGCCCCGGCGTCGCGGCGGGTGCGCACGAGGTAGAGCGCGCTGGCGATGCCGCTCACCAGGAAGATGCCCGACCCCAGGATCGCGCTGCTCACGTGGATGCCCAGCCAGCTCGACCGGAGGGCGGCGACCAGGGGCCCGGCCTCGGTGTAGAGGAACAGCCCGATCCCGACCATCGCCAGGATCACCGGGCCGAGCACGAAGACGCCGATGTGCCGCAGCGAGGGCTGCCGCACGGCCAGCACGAAGTAGGCGACCACGGCGACCAGCACGACGGCCGTGGCGAACTCGTACATGTTGCCCCACGGCAGCCGGTCGGTGGCCATGCCGCGGGCAACGAGGACGCCGGCGTGGGCGAGCGCGCCGAGCGCGGTCAGCGCCATGCCCAGGAGGCCCCAGCGGGTGCCCCAGGCCGTCTCCGGCGCGTCGTGCCCGGCCGGGACGGCGGGGGCCGCGGGGGGCACCGGCCCGCCGCCGACACCGGCCAGCTCGCGGCTGCGCTGGGTGCGCCGACCGAAGGCCAGCTGCGCGCAGAAGGCGAGCAGCGCGACGGAGTAGAGCGCGACGCTGACGGAGAAGAGGTTGTCGGACAGCTCGGCCAGCGAGGAGTCAGTCACGCGGGGGGACCTCCGGTTCGAATGCGGTGCGGGCGGGTGCGGCGCTCAGCGCGTCCCGCAGGTCGTCGGACAGCGTGGCGAACCGGGAGCCGTTCTCGCCGCCGCGCGTCAGCGAGGCCAGCGTCAGCACGGTACCGCCGCCATCACGGGCGGGCCCGGCCCGGGCGAAGACCCGCTCCCGGCGCAGCAGCAGCATGCCCAGCAGGCCGGCGAGCAGGGTGATCGCCGAGCCCAGCACCCAGATCTGGCCGGGGTCGTGGGAGAACTGCAGAGCGGCGAACTCCTTCACCCCGCTGAAGGTGATGCGGGTGCCGTCGGGCAGGTCCAGGGACTCGCCCACCGACAGGTTCGCCGAGCCGACCTCGCTGAGCCGGCCGCGCTCGATCTGGCTCGCGTCCAGGGAGTACACCGACTGCGGCAGGCCCGAGTCCAGGCCCAGGTAGCCGGAGTAGGCGACGACGGCGACCTGCGGGGCCAGCGGCCGCGGGTCGACCGACGTCAGCACACCGCCCTGCACCAGCCCCGTGGGGGCGAAGAAGCCCTCCAGCGCCAGCTGCTCCTCCCGCCCGGGGATGTCGGGGAGCTTCAGCGCGCCCTCGCTGGCCATCGACGTGGGGTCGGTGGGCAGGAACGGCACGGTCAGGTCGGAGAACGTGGTGCCGTCGGGGACGCTGACGGTGAACGTCGGGCTGAACCCGTGGCCGGTGACGTAGACCCGGTCGCCGTCGATCCGCAGGGGGTCGTTGACGCCGATGGTGGTCGGCCGCCCCTCGGCGGACGGCTCGCCGTAGCGGATGTCGGCGGTGAACGACGCCGCGGTGAGGTTCTCCTCGTACTCGGCCCGGAACTGCTCGAGGTCCACGCAGAGCGCGCTGAGGTCTCCGCTGTCGACCAGCGGGCCAGAGGAATAGGTGTCGTACTGCTGGAACGAGTTGCAGAAGCCCTGGCCCTCGGTGACCAGGATGCTGCCCTCGTAGCCCCACAACTTCCCGCCGGCGAGGCCGAGCAGCAGCGCCAGCAGGGACAGGTGGAAGACCAGGTTGCCGGTCTCCTTCAGGTGCCCCTTCTCCGCCGACAGCTCGGGGCCGCGGGCGCCGTCGCGGCGCACGACGCGGTAGCGCCGCACCCGCAGCTCCTCCTCGACGGCGTCGAGGGCGGCCAGCTCCTCCAGCGGGCTGCGCAGCTCGCCGGAGTCGGGCAGCCGGAGCAGGTTGCGCGGCACGGGCGGCGGTGGGGTGCGCAGCGCCCGGGCGTGCTCCAGGGCCCGCGGGATCACGCAGCCGATCAGCGAGAGGAACAGCAGCAGGTACACCGCGGCGAACCACGGCGAGCTGAAGACGTCGAACAGGTACAGCCGGTCGAGCACCGGCGCGAGGTCGGGGTGGTCGGCGAAGTACTGGTTCACGTTGTTCTGCGACAGCGAGCGCTGCGGCAGCAGGGAACCCGGCACCGCCGCCAGGGCCAGCAGGAACAGCAGGACGATCGCGGTCCGCATCGCGGTCAGCCGCCGCCACCAGCGCAGCAGCAGCCCGCCCACCCGGCGGCCCGCGGACGGGCCGGCCGGCGGGACGGGTCTCGCCGGCCGCGGGGGTGCCTCGACGCTCACAGCGAGGTCTCCGCGAGCCCGTTCGCGGCGAGCCAGGACCGCAGCCAGCTCATCATCTCGGTCCAGGCGCCGGTGAGCAGGAGCAACCCGATGACGACCAGGACGACACCGCCGATCCGGGTCACCGCCGCGGCGTGCCGGCGCAGGAACGTGGTGGCCCCCACCGCCCACCGGGCGCCGAGCGCGACCAGCACGAAGGGCACGCCGAGGCCGAGGCAGTACGCGACGCCCAGGACCGCGCCCCGCCCGGCCGAGGCCTCGCTGACGGCCAGCGAGTAGACGGCGCCGAGCGTGGGGCCGAGGCACGGCGTCCAGCCCACACCGAAGACGACGCCGAGCAGCGGGGCGCCGGCCAGCCCCCCCGCGGGGCGGACCGACAGCTTCCTGGTGCGCTGCAGCAGCGGGAGCCAGCCGAGGAAGGCCAGCCCGACGACCACGGTGATCAGCCCGAAGACGACGTCCACGGTGCGGGCGTACTGGAGGACGAGCCGGCCCAGGCCGCCGAAGGCCGTCGCGAAGGCGATGAACACCGCGCTGAAGCCCAGCACGAAGAGCAGCGCGCCGAGCACCATCCGGCCGCGGGGGGCGCGCTCGTCGGCCGGCGGGCGCACCGCGGTGGCGGTGGCGGTGGCGCCGGCGGCCGTTCCGCCCGCGGCAGGAGCGGCGGGCGCCGGAGCACGGGTGCCGCTGCCGACCAGCCCGGTGACGTAGGACAGGTAGCCGGGCACCAGGGGCAGCACGCAGGGCGAGGCGAAGCTGATCAGCCCGACCAGCGCGGCGACGCCCGCCGCCACGAGCATCGGGCCGTCGGTGACCAGGCCGGCGAACGTCTCCCCCATGGTCAGGCCTCCTCCGCCAGCAGCAGGTCGAGGGTGCTGCGCAGGTCCTCCTGCGACACCTCGGCGGTGAAGACGGCGGCCACGCGGCCCTCCCGGTCCAGCACGATGGTCGACGGGACCGCCGTGGCCGGGTAGTCGCGGAAGGCCAGGGCCACCTCGCCGCGCGGGTCGTAGACCGAGGGGAACTCGATGCCGAAGCGCTCGACGAAGGCCAGCGCGAACTGATCGCTGGTCTCCTTCACGTTCAGCCCGAGGAACTGCACGCCCTCGTCCCGCACGTCGGCGTAGACCTCCTGGAACGCCGGCGTCTCCACGCGGCAGGGGCCGCACCAGGAACCCCAGAAGTTGAGCACCGCGACGTCGCCGGCGAGCTCGGCCGAGGAGAACTCCCCGCCACCGAGCAGCGTGCCGGAGAACTCCGGCGCCGAGGCCCGCTCGCCCGGGGGGATCACCTCACCGCGCGGCGTGCCGGCGACGAACCGGAACTCGCCGCCGTTGTTCACGTCCACCGCGTCGGTGCCGGTGCTGCACCCGGTGAGCAGCGCAGCCGCCAGGACCGCCGTGAGCAGCCGCCTCATGCGCCTGCGGAGACGTGGAGCGCCGGCGGAGCGTTCCCGTGGGGTGGTCATGCGCCCGGCACCGCATCGGGACCGGTGGCGCCGGCCGGCTCGGCGTAGGAGACGCCCGCGAGCCGGTCGCCGTCGTAGGTCAGGGACGTGACGCTGGCCAGCGAGCACTGCCGACGGCGCGGGTCGTGGACGAACCGACGGCCCTCCACGTGCAGCCGGGTCGTCCAGATGGGCAGCTGGTGGCTGACCAGCACGGCCTCGTGCCCCCGCGCGGCGTCGCGCGCGGCCTCGACCGCGGCGAGCATCCGTGCCGCGATCTCCACGTACGGCTCGCCCCAGGAGGGCTGGAACGGGTTGCGCAGCTTCCACCAGTTGCGCGGGGCCCGGAAGACCCCGCCCCCGGCGCCGACGACCCGGCCCTCGAAGGCGTTGCCCGCCTCGATGATCCGCTCGTCGATGTGGACCTCCAGCCCGGTCGCCTCGGCGAGCGGGCGCACGGTCTGCTGCGCCCGCTCCAGGGGGCTGGACACCAGGTGGGTGACGTCGTGCCCGGTGAACCAGTCCGCGGCGCGACGGGCCATGGCCTCACCGGCCGTGGACAGCCGGAACCCGGGCAGCCGGCCGTAGAGCACGCCGGCGGGGTTGTGCACCTCGCCGTGCCGCAGCAGGTGGACGACGGTCGTCTCGCTCATGAGGACCGCTCGCTGTCCAGCGCGCCGGTGCGGTGGGTCTCGACCTCGGCGGCGGCCCGCGCCGCGGCCGGGAGCGCCTCGAGGACCCGGTCGAGGGCCTCGCCGGCGAGCTGGGCGTTGACGAACCACGCCTCGAACGCCGAGGGCGGCAGGTACACCCCGCGGGCGAGCAAGGCGTGGAAGAACGCGGTGTAGCGCTCGACGTCCTGGGTGCGGGCGTCGTCGTAGTCGCGCACCTGGCGCTCGTCGGGCACGAAGAAGATCGAGAACATGCTCCCGGCCTGCTGCACCCGGTGCGGCACGCCCTCGGCGAAGAGCGCGGCGCTGGCGGCGCCCCGCAGCACCGCGGAGACCTCGTCGCAGTGCGCGTAGACCTCGTCGGTGCAGTGCCGCAGCGTGGTCAGCCCGGCGGCGACCGCGACCGGGTTCCCCGACAGCGTGCCGGCCTGGTAGACCGGCCCGCTCGGCGCGAGGTGGTCCATGAGGTCGGCGCGGCCGCCGAACGCGGCGGCGGGCAGCCCACCGCCCATGACCTTGCCGAAGGTGAACAGGTCGGCGTCGACCGGGTCGATGCCGTACCAGCCCGAGCGCGACACCCGGAACCCCGTCATGACCTCGTCGAGGATCAGCAGCGCCCCGTGGGCGGCGGTGATCCGGCGCAGCTCGGCGTTGAAGCCGTCCAGCGGCGGGACGACGCCCATGTTGCCGGCGGCGGCCTCGCTGATGACCGCGGCGATGTCCGTCCCGCGCTCGGCGAAGACGGCCTCGACGGCGGCGACGTCGTTGTAGGGCAGCACGATCGTGTCGGCGGCGGCCCCGCTCGTGACGCCGGGGGTGTCGGGCAGCCCGAGCGTGGCGACCCCGGAGCCGGCCGAGGCCAGCAGCGCGTCGACGTGGCCGTGGTAGTTGCCCGCGAACTTGACCAGCAGCGGGCGGCCGGTGGCGCCGCGCGCCAGCCGGACGGCCGAGAGCACCGCCTCGGTGCCGGAGTTGACCAGCCGCACGCGCTGCACGGGCGGCATCCGGTCGCGGATCTCCTCGGCCAGGTCGAGCTCGCCGTCGGTGGGCGCACCGAAGGACAGCCCCCGGCGGGCGGCGGTGGCCACCGCGTCGACGACGGCGGGGTGCGCGTGCCCCAGGATCATCGGGCCCCAGGAGCTCACCAGGTCGACGTAGCGGCGGCCGTCGGCGTCGGTGATCCACGGGCCGGAGCCCTCCACCATGAACCGCGGGGTGCCGCCGACGGCGCGGAAGGCGCGGACCGGCGAGTTCACCCCGCCCGGGGTGATCTCCTGCCCGCGGGCGAAGAGGCCGGCCGAGACCGGCGCCTCGTAGGTGTAGGGCGAGCTGTCCGGCGAGGTCACGTGCCCAGTGTCCCCTCTGTTCCCGGAGACCGGTCGGAGGCGTCAGCCACACCGGCCAGCAGCGCGGCGCGCAGCGCGGCGGGATCGCGGGTGGGCACCAGCGCGGTGCGCCCGTCGGTCAGGCGGAGCGGGAGGCCGGTCCGGCCGCGGGGCAGCGACCAGGCCCCGCCCAGCACCGGTGCCCCGGCGTCCACGCCCCGGTCGGCGTCGCGGAGGGCGGCGGCGTCGACGTCGCGGAGCGGCACCTGCTCCCGCCCCACCGCCAGCCCGTCGTCGTCGACCCGCAGCGTCCAGACCCGCCGGGCCGACAGGCAGCCCAGCGCGACCGTGCCCGGCACCGCGATCAGCGCCACCAGCCACAGCAGCGGGGGCACGTCGGGCCCGGGCAGCACGAGGTCCCAGACGAGGAAGAGCCCGAGGACCCCGGTGACCGCCCAGAGCGGCCGCCAGGAGCCCCCGGGCTCGACGTACGGGTCCACCGTGCTGTCCCCCACCCGGGCCGGTCAGCGCGCGACGAGCCGCGCGGCCTCGACCGCCCAGTAGGTGAGCACCTGACCGGCACCGGCCCGGCGGATGGCGATCAGCGTCTCGAGGATCGCCCGCTCCCGGTCCACCCAGCCGTTGGCGGCCGCCGCCTCGACCATCGCGTACTCGCCGCTGACCTGATAGGCGCTCACCGGCACCTGCACCGCGTCGGCGACCCGGGCGATGATGTCCAGGTAGGCCAGCGCCGGCTTGACCATCACCGCGTCGGCACCCTCGGCCAGGTCCTGCGCGACCTCCCGCAGCGCCTCGTCGGTGTTGGGCGGGTCCATCTGGTACGTCGACCGGTCGCCGAACTGCGGCGCCCCCTCGGCCGCCTCGCGGAACGGGCCGTAGAAGCCCGAGGCGTACTTGGCCGCGTAGGCGAGGATCGGCACCTCGGTGAAGGCGGTGCTGTCCAGCCCGGCGCGGATGGCCGCCACCTGGCCGTCCATCATCCCGCTGGGCGCGACCAGGTGGGCGCCGGCCTGCGCCTGGGCGATCGCCACGGCGGCGTACCGGTCCAGCGTGGGGTCGTTGTCCACGACCCCGGCCGGGGTGACGACGCCGCAGTGGCCGTGGTCGGTGTACTCGCACAGGCACAGGTCGGCCATCAGGACCAGCTCGTCGCCCAGGTCCGACCGCAGCTGCTGCAGCGCCACGTTCACGATGCCGTCGGCGGCGTCGGCCTGGGAGCCGACGGCGTCCTTCTCCGACGGGATGCCGAAGAGCATCAGCCCGCCGATGCCCGCCTCGGCGGCCTCCTGCGCGGCCTTCCGCAGCGAGTCGGGCGTGTGCTGGACGACGCCGGGCATCGAGCTGATGGCGACCGGTTCGTCGATGCCCTCCTTGACGAAGACCGGCAGCACCAGGTCGGCCGGGGCCAGCCGGGTCTGCGCGGTCAGCCGCCGCAGCGCCGGCGTCGACCGCAGCCGGCGCCCGCGCGCGAATCCCGGGTTGGCACCCCCCGTGACGGTCACTTGCCCTCGCCGTCCTCCGCCTCGCGCAGTGACAGGGCGTACTCGGCGAGCGCGTCGACCAGCGGCGCGACCGCGGCGCTCTCGGGCTGGACGTCCACGCGCAGGCCGAACTCCTGGGCGCTGGCCGCCGTCGCCGGGCCGATCACCGCGACCACGGTCTTGGCGTGCGGCTTGCCGGCGATGCCGACCAGGTTCCGCACGGTGCTCGAGGAGGTGAAGCAGACGGCGTCGAAGCCGCCGCCCTTGATCGCCTCGCGCACCGATGCGGCCGGCGGCGCGGCGCGCACGGTCCGGTAGGCGGTGACGTCGTCGATCTCCCAGCCCCGCTCGACCAGGCCGGCGGCCAGGGTCTCGGTCGCGATGTCGGCGCGCGGCAGGAGGACGCGGTCGATCGGGTCGAAGACGTCGTCGTAGGGCGGGAAGTCGGCCAGCAGGCCCTGGCTGGACTGCTCGCCGGTGGGCACCAGCTCCGGCTGGATGCCGAAGTCGCGCACGGCCTCGGCGGTCTGCTCGCCGACGCAGGCGACCTTGACCCCGGCGAACGCCCGGGCGTCGAGGCCCAGCTCGGCGAACTTCTCGCGGACCGCCTTCACCGCGTTCACGGAGGTGAACACGATCCAGCCGTAGCGGCCGGTGACCAGGCCCTTGATGGCGCGGTCCATCTGGGCGGGGCTGCGCGGCGGCTCGACGGCGATCGTCGGCACCTCGACCGGCACCGCGCCGTAGGCGCGCAGCCGGTCGCTCATCTCGCCGGCCTGGTCCTTGGTGCGCGGCACGAGCACGCGCCAGCCGAACAGCGGGCGGCTCTCCCACCAGGACATGCGGGCGCGCTTGTCGACGGCGGTGCCGATGGTGGCCACGACCCGCCCGCTGAGCGGGTCGAGGCCGGCGGTCTTCTCCGCGACGGCCGCGAGCTTGGTGACGATGCTCTTCTGGCCGGTCCCGGAGCCACCGGTCGTGACCACGACCGGCGTGCTGCCGGACAGCCCGCCCTCGACCAGCCGCACGGCGGCGTCGGGGAGCTCGTCGGCGGTCCCCTGCAGGACCAGCGTGCCGCCGGCCGCAGTGGCCGCGCCGGCCAGCGCGGTGACGTCGACGCCGCTGCGCAGGTCGGCGGTCACCGCGGTGCTGCCCAGGGCCACGCCGGCGAAGGCGGGGACGGCGGTGGCGGTGGCGACGCCGGGCACCACGTCGAAGGGCACCGAGGTGCGGCCGACGGTGAGCACCTCCTTGACCACGTCGTCGGAGGTGTACGGGTCACCGGCGACCAGCCGGACGACCACCGAGCCGTTCTTGGCCGCGGCGACGGCGCCCCTGGCGACGTCGGCGGGCTCGCCGGACACCGGGGTGAGCTCGGTCCCGGCGTTGGCCTCGCGGACGGCGTCCTGGACGGCGGGCGGGACGTCGGGGTCGACGAGGACCACCGCCGCCTCGCCCAGCGCCGCGGTGGCGCGGGCGGTGAGCATGCCCGGATCGCCCGGGCCGGCGCCGACGAACACGACCCGGCCGGACTGGCCTGCGGTCTTGCGGAAGCGCGTCATCGCGTGCTCCTGATCCTGGCCCGGGAGTCCCGGGCGTCTGTCATGGCCCGGTTCCGGGCCGTTGGGGGGGTCTGGGGGTGGGGTGCGGTGGCGGGTGGCGCCGGGGACCTCGCGGGCCCGATCACTCTCCGGCCGCCATCAGCTCGACCGCACCACGGTCGAGCAGCTCGGCGGCGAGGCTGCGGCCGAGCGCGGCCGCGGCGGCCAGCGGGCCGGTCGACGACCCGCGCACGGAGTCGCTGCCGTCGAGCGCGGTGACCGAGGCGCGCAGGTACAGCTCCGGGCCGGCCTCGCCCTCGGCGACCTCCGCGTAGGCGGCGACCGGCGCGCTGCAGCCGGCCTCGAGCGCGGCCAGCGTCGCCCGCTCGGCGACCACGCAGGCGCGGGTCGACGTGTCCTCGAGCCGGCCCAGCAGCTCCCGGGTGCGGGCGTCACTGGTACGGCACTCCACGGCGAGGGCTCCCTGGGCGGGGGCCGGCAGCACCTGCAGCGGGTCGAGGGTCTCGGTGATCCGGTCGTCGCGGCCGATCCTGCTCAGCCCGGCGCGGGCCAGGACGACGGCGTCCAGGTCGCCAGGGCCGCCGGTCGAGCCAGCCACCCGGCTCAGCCGGGTGTCGACGTTGCCGCGGATCGGCACGATCTCCAGGCCGAGCCCGAGCGCCCGCAGCTGGGCGACCCGGCGCGGCGCGCCGGTGCCGATCCGCGAGCCCGGCGGGAGCTCACCGAGGGTGAGCCCGTCGCGGGCCACGAGGGCGTCGCGCGGGTCCTCCCGCGGCGGGACAGCCGCGAGGCTCAGGCCCGGCTCCGGTGCCGTGGGGAGGTCCTTGTAGCTGTGCACCGCCAGGTCGACGTCGCCTGCGAGCAGCGCCCGGCGGATCGCCGCGACGAACACCCCGGTGCTGCCCATCTGGGCGATCGTCGCCTGCGAGCGGTCGCCCTCGGTGCTGATCAGCACGAGTTCGACCGGCACGCCGGTGGCGGCGGTCAGGGCGTCGGCGACGGCCTGCGACTGGGTGCGGGCGAGGACGCTGGCCCGGGTGCCCAGCCGGAGCGGGAGGGCGCTGCCCGCGGCGGTGGGAGCCGTGGCCTGCGCGTCGGTGGCGGTCATGCCGGGCCTCCCGGACGGTCGGGGTCGACGGTGACGGCGTCGGCCAGCCGGCCGGCCCCGGGGGTGACGTCGGCGTCGATCCCCAGCCCGAACAGCGCCCGGAGAGCACCGGCGTAGTCCGTGCCGCCCGGCGTGGCGGCCAGTTCCTTCACCCGCACGGTCGGCTCGTGCAGCAGCTTGTCGACGACGCGGCGCACGGTGCGGGCGATCTCCGCCCGGGCACGCGCATCGAGGTCGGGCAGCCGGCCCGAGAGCCGGAGCAGCTCGGCGTCGACGACCTCGGCGGCCTGGCTGCGCAGCGCGGACACCGTCGGCCCGACCTCGGCGGCCTTGCGCTCGGTGCGCAGCAGCGCGGTCTCGGCCTCGATCATGGCGCGCGCGGCGGTGATGTCGTCGGCGGCGACCGGACCCGGCGAGGCCTCGCCGTCGCGCCGTTCGCCCTGCAGCAGGGCGAGGTCGACCACGTGCACGCCGGGAAGGGCGGCCACGCCCGGGTCCACGTCGCGGGGCAGCGCCAGGTCGATGACGACCAGCGGCCGGTCGGCGCGGCCGGCCATCGCCGCGGCGACGACGTCGGTGGTGACGACCAGCCCGGTGGCGCCGGTGCAGGTGAGCAGGACGTCGGCGGCGGCCAGCTCCGCGGGCATGCGGTCCAGCGGCGCGGGGCGCCCGCCCACCGCCTCGGCCAGCCGGCCGGCGGAGGCCTCCGTGCGGCTGCTGACGACGACGTCGGCGCCGCGGCGGGCCATCGTGGTGGCCGACAGCGCGCCCATCGAGCCCGCGCCGACGACGAGCACAGGGCGCCCGGCGAGATCGCCGATGCGGGCCTCGGCCCGGTCCAGCGCGACCGAGACCAGCGAGGCGCCGGCGCGGTCGATGCCGGTCTCGGAGTGCACCCGCTTGCCCACCCGCAGCGCACGCTGCGCGACCGGGTGCAGGGCCCGGCCGACCGTCCCCTCCTCGCGGGCGAGCGCGTAGGCCGCGCGCAGCTGCCCGAGCACCTGGGTCTCCCCGACGACCATCGAGTCCAGTCCCGCGGCCACGGTGAACAGGTGCGCGACGGCCTGGTCCTCGTAGTGCACGGTGACGTACGGGGACAGCTCCTCCACCGTCGCCCCGGCCTGCCGGGCCAGCACCCGGCTGACGTCGGTGACGCCGCCGTGGAAGCGCTCGACCTCGGCGAACACCTCGACGCGGTTGCACGTGGCGAGCACGATGGCTTCGCTGACGTGATCGCTGCCGACGAGCTCGTGCAGCGCCTTGACCCGCTCGTCGGTGCCCATGGCGAACTGCTCGAGCAGCGCGACCGGTGCGGTCTGGTGGCTCACGCCCACCGCGAGGAGGCTCACGCGGACTCCTCCCCCACGGTCGTGCGCTGCTGGCCGAGGAAGGCCAGCACCTGCAGCTCGACGGAGAGGTCGACCTGGCGGACGTCGACACCCGCGGGGGCCGTCAGCGTCACGGGCGCGAAGTTCAGGATGCTCCTCACCCCGGCCGCGGCGAGCCGGTCGCAGATCCCCTGGGCGACGTCGGCCGGGGTCGCGATGACCCCGATGGAGGCCTGCGTGTCCGCCACCGTCGCCTCCAGGTCGGTCGTGTCCTGCACGGTCAGCCCGCCGATGCGCCGGCCGATCCGGTCCGGCCCGGCGTCGAAGAGGCCGACGAACTCGAAGCCCCGGCTGCCGAAGCCCGCGTAGTCCGCGAGCGCGGTGCCGAGGTTCCCGATGCCGACGAGGACGCAGGCGCGGGACTGCTCGGCGCCGAGCACCCGGGCGATCCGCTCGCGCAGGGCACGCACGTCGTAGCCGACCCCGCGCACCCCGCAGGACCCGAGGTGGGACAGGTCCTTGCGGAGCCCGGCAGGGTTGACGCCGGCCGCGGACGCGAGGTCACCGGAGGAGACGGTGATCCGGCCGCCGTCGGCGAAGCTGGTGAGCACCCGCAGGTACACGGCCAGTCGGGCGACGGTGGCCTCCGGGATGGTCCGGGGCCGCGGCTGGATCACGGGGCACTCCACAGCGGTCGCGCCCGGGAGCCCGGCGGGCGCCGGGGCGGAGCTACGACATCGGGACGCGAGCAGCACGTGCTCGCGTCCGCCACGGTAACCGCTTGTGAACGCAGGAACAAAGTCGCTGACGGGGCACCGGCCCGCTGAGCTGGCCTGATGCGGCCGCAGGTGTGGCAGGAACCACCGTAACGACCCCGGGTCGATCGCCCCGGACGGGGGGTGGGGGCCCGCGCGCGCCTGCCGTCAGTCCAGCCCGAGGTCCCGCCGCAGGCGGGGGACGTCGAGGGTGAAGTAGGAGTGCTCCCGCCCGTCGAGCAGCAGCACCGGCACGCGGTCCCCGTACTCGGCCCGGAGCTCCGGATCGGCGTCGACGTCGACCTGCCGCGGCTCGAGCCCGGCCCGGGCGGCGATCGGGGTGAGCTGCTCGGCGGCGGTCAGGCAGAGGTGGCAGCCGTCCCGGACCAGCAGTTGCAGCCGCGGCTGGTCACCCACCGGCGGCCTCCCCGGCGCCGGTGAGCCCGAGTTCGCGCAATCGGGCACGGCTGACCTTGCCGGTCAGCGAGTGCGGCAGCGAGGAGAGGAACTGCACCGAGCTCGGCACCTTGTAGCGGGCCAGGGACTCCGCGGCGTGTGCCTGGAGCCCGTCCACGGTGAGGCTCTCCCCCGGCGCCAGGACGACGACGGCCCGGACCGCCGCGCCGGTGCGTGGGTCGGGGATGCCGATGACCGCGCTCTCCACGACCGCCGGGTGCTGGTCGAGGATCCGCTCCACCTCTGCCGGGTAGACGTTGAAGCCGCTCACCAGGATCAGGTCGCTGCGCCGGTCGACCAGGTGCAGGTCGCCGTCGGCGTCGCGGTAGGCGAGGTCACCGGTGCCTAGCCAGCCGTCGGCGTCGGGCCCGTCGGCGCCGTCGGGCCAGTAGCCGGCGAAGAGGTTGGGGCCGCGCACCCAGATCTCGCCCGGGCCCGCGTCGGCGTCGTCGGCGTCGTCGGTGTCGTCGGCGTGCCCGGTCCCCGGCCCGTCCGCGCCGTCGCCGGTCTCCTCGCCGGCGGGCGGCTCCACGGTGGCCGCGCCGATCGTGGCGGTGTCGCGCAGCGCCAGCTCCACGCCTGGCACGGGACCGCCGATGCAGGCGGGCTTGGCGCGGCCGGTGGCCAAGGTGCTCGCCACCACGGGCGCCGCCTCCGTCAAGCCGTAGCCCTCCCACACGGTGACGGCCGCCCGCTCGCGCATCGCCGCCCACACCTCCTCGGGCAGCGGCGCGGCGCCGGCGGAGGCGATCCGCACGGCGGCGAAGGCGCGCCGCAGCTCGGCGTCGGGGTGGGCGGGGTCCTCGAGGCCGGCTGCGTCGGCCGCCGCCAGCCAGGCCTGGTACATCGGCGGGGCGCCCGGCACCGCCGTGACCTGCTCCTCGGCCATGACCGCCAGCGATCCGCGCGGGTCGAAGCTCTCCAGCAGCACGGCGCAGGCGCCGGTGGCCGCCACGAGGCCGAAGCCGGCGTTCAGGCCGTAGACGTGGAAGAGCGGCAGCGCCAGCAGCACCCGGTCGTCGGGCCGCACCGGCGGGGGCGACATCGCCAGGCACTGCTCCTGGTTGGCCCGCAGCGCTCCCGACGTCAGCATCGCGCCGCGGGGGCGGCCGGTCGTCCCGCTCGTGTAGCAGAGGAAGGCGAGCGCCTCCGGGTCGTCGTCCACCGCGGCGGCCGGCCCGTCGGCCTCGGGCGGGCCCGCCCAGACCGGTACGCCGCCCGGCGCCTCGCGCTCGGCGGTGGCGACCAGCAGCGCCGCGCCGGAGTCCGTGAGGACGTGCTCGAGCTCGGGGTCGGTGTAGGCGGTGTTCACCGGGACGACGACCAGCCCGGCCCGCAGCGCACCGAGCACCGCGCGCAGCCAGTCCAGCCCGTTCGGCAGCTGGACGGCGACCCGATCCCCGGGGGTCAGCCCGCGGTCGGCGTACCCGGCCGCGACCCGGTCCACCGCCGCGTCGAGCTGACCCCAGCTCAGCCGCCGGTCCCCGGCCACCACCGCCGGGGCGTCGGGGTCGCGCTGCGCGGCCGCGCGGACCAGCGCGGCCAGCGAGGTGCCTGCCTCGGACACTGACATCTCCCGTCGTCGGTGCGGCGCGCAACCGTGTCCCGGCGCGCGCTCGGGGACGCATGCGGGCAGGCTGCCGTGGACGAGCTGGGGCGATGTTGTCACCATGGGCCCAGCGCCGCAGCCCGCGCGCGCCGTTCCGGCGTGCGCGTCGAACGAGGACGGTCCTGGCACAGCGGGCCGACGAGGAGGTCGATCGCCCGCATGCCGCACCCCCTGGACGCCGAGCGCGCCGCCGGTCCGGCCGCCCGGCCCGGCCCTCGCGCGACCCCGTTCCCCCGCTCGAGCTCCGAGGTGCTGCAGGCGGTCCCCGAGCCGCCGGCGGAGCCGGCCGAGGAGATCGCCGAGCCCCCCACGGACGTCGTCGCGGAGCTCGCCGCCGCCGACCCCGGTGCGGTCGCCGCCGGGAACGTCGACGTGTGGGAGCTGGTCTCCCTGGCGCAGGGCGGCGACGCCGAGGCGTTCGGCCGCCTCTACGACCACTACGTGACGCTGGTGCACCGGTACGTCTACCACCGGGTCGGTGAGCGGGCCACGGCCGAGGACATCACCAGCGAGACGTTCGTGCGGGCGCTGCGGCGCATCGACTCGCTGTCGTTCCAGGGCCGCGACGTGGGGGCCTGGCTGGTCACCATCGCCCGCAACATCATCCGCGACCAGGTGAAGAGCAGCCGCTTCCGGCTGGAGATCACCACCGCCGACATGCGCGACGCCGACCGCGTCACCGACGGGCCGGAGGACGCGGTGCTCCAGCACCTCACGAACGAGCAGCTGCTCGCGTGCGTGGGACAGCTGGGGAGCGAGCAGCAGGAGTGCATCGTGCTGCGCTTCCTGCACGGTCTCTCCGTCTCCGAGACTGCCGAGATCATGGGGAAGAAGGACGGCGCCATCAAGGCGCTCCAGCACCGGGCGGTCCGGCGGCTGGCGAGCCTGCTCCCCGAGGGCCTGCGGTGACCCCGGCGAGGTGCGCGTGCGTAACCGAGCCCGCCGCCCCGTCGTTGGGCACGTCGCAGCGGGCGCCCGCCGGGAGCAGGACGACGGGAGGTGGCAGGTGATCCGGCACGACGACGGCTCGACCCTGACCGGCCCCCCGGCCACCCCCGGTCCCGAGGATGCGCTCGTCGCCCGTCTCGAGTCGCTCGCCGCGCACCTGGACACCGGCCCCGACCCGCAGTACCAGGCGCGGGCACGGGCCCGGCTGGTGGCGATGGCCGCCGTCCGCACTCCCGCGCCGGCTCCGCGCACGCTGCGCGACCGGCTGCTGGCGGCCCGGGCCGTCGACCGGCCGCCGTCCCGCTGGCGCGGGCGGATCACCGCCGGGCTGGCCGGCGCCGCCGTGGGCGTGACCGGGCTGGCGGCGCTCGTCGCGGTCGCGGCCGGAGCCCAGCCGGGCGACCCGCTCTACGACCTCAAGCGCGGCACCGAGCAGACGCAGCTGGCGCTCGCCGGTGACAGCCGCGGCCAGACCCTCCTGGAGCTGGCGAGCACCCGGCTCGGAGAGCTCGGGCTGCTCGTCGGTGAGGACGACGCCGCGCTGGTGGGGCGCACGCTGGCCACGATGGACGGGCACACCACCGAGGGGGCCGCCTGGCTCACCGAGCGTGCGGTCCGGATGCGGGATCCCGAGCCGCTGCAGGCCCTGGCCCGGTGGACGGCGGAGCAGTCCACCGGCCTGAGCGGCCTGCAGGGGAGCGTGCCGGCGGGTGCGGAGCCGGCGTTCGACCGGTCCGCCGACCTGCTCGGCGCGCTCACCGGGCGCGCCGAGGGGCTGCGGACGGCGCTGTCCTGCGCCAGCGGCCCCGCCACGACCGGCGCCGACGCGCTCGGGCCGGTTCCCGGGCTCTGCCTGGCGGACACCCCGCCCGAGGTGGTCGAGGCGCCGCCGGGCACGCCCCGGTCCGACCCGGGCAGGGGGACCGACACCGGGACGGGCACCGGGACGGCCGTCCCGCCGTCCGCGGGCCCTGCCGACCCGGCGACCCCGTCGGGCTCCGGCACCCCGTCTCCAGGAACCCCGGGGGTCCCCGGGCAGGCCGCCGTCCCGACGGAGCTCCCGGTGCCGGCGCAGAACGGGGGCGTGCTGCCGCCGGTGCCGTCCCTGCCGCTGCCCGACGGGTCGGGCGCCGTTCCGAGCGGAACCCCGGATCCCCCCGTCGTCGCCGTTCCGCTGCCGGGACCGGTGCGCATCTGCTTTCCGCCGCTGGCCACGATCGGGGACTGCTGACCAGGATCTGAGCGCGGCCGCCGACCGGGCTAGGGTCGCGACGACGGCGCCGGGGATGCGCGCAACTCGTGCCCGGCGGATCGAGACGGACCACTCAGGGAGGTCGCAGTGCCGCGACTGCCGGTACGCGGACGCCGTGCCGCGCAGCCCACGGAACGGACCGCCGAGGAGACCCGCGCCCACGTCGCCGGCGCGGCATCGGCCGCGGCCGCCGAGGTGGCGGCCCCGTCGGCCGTCGAGCCCGACCTCACCGCGGCCGCGTTCTTCGACGTGGACAACACGATGATGATGGGCGCGTCGCTGTTCTGGTTCGCCCGCGGGCTGGCCGCGCGCAAGTACCTGTCCAGCCGCGACATCGCCCGGTTCGCCTGGCAGCAGGCGAAGTTCCGCATCGCCGGCAACGAGAGCGCCGACGACATGCACACCATCCGCGAGAACGCGCTGGCCTTCGTCGCCGGCCGCGAGGTCTCCGAGATCGCGCAGGCCGGCGAGGAGATCTACGACGAGCTGATGGCCGACCGGATCTGGTCGGGCACCCGTGTCCTCGCCCAGCAGCACCTCGACGCCGGCCAGCGGGTGTGGCTGGTGACCGCCACACCGGTCGAGCTGGCCTCGATCATCGCCCACCGGCTGGGGCTGACCGGCGCCCTCGGCACCGTCTCGGAGATCGTCGACGGCCGCTACACCGGCCGGCTGGTCGGCGAACTCATGCACGGCCCGGCGAAGGCCGAGGCCGTGCGCGCCCTGGCCGAGCGCGAGGGCCTGGACCTCTCCCGGTGCACCGCGTACAGCGACTCGGCCAACGACCTGCCGATGCTGTCCCTGACCGGGACGGCGGTCGCGGTGAACCCCGACACCGAGCTGCGCGCCGTCGCCCGCGCCCGCGGGTGGGCGATCCGCGACTACCGCACCGGGCGCAAGGCCGCGAAGATCGGCGTCCCGACGGTGGCCGCGGCCGCCCTCTCGGGTGGGTTGGTGGGCGGGGCGCTGGCCCTGCGCAGGCGCAACAAGCTGTCCTGGTGGGCCGCTGAGCCGGTCACCCCGGTCGAGGAGCCGCGGCCGGCCTGGCAGGCCCTTCAGGCGCCGAAGACGCTCTTCCGGCGCAGGAGCAGCTGGTAGAGCGAGTGCTGGATGGTCTCCCGCACCTGGTCGGTGAGGTTGAAGACCAACATGGGGTCCTCGGCGGCGGCCGGGCCGTAGGACGCCGTCTCGATCGGCGTCCCGAAGGCGATCAGCCACTTCGACGGGAGCGGCACCAGCCCGAGCGGACCCAGCAGCGGGAACGTCGGGGTGACCGGGAAGTACGGCAGACCCAGCAACCGGGCAGCGGTCTTCGCGTTGCCGATCATCGGGTAGATCTCCTCGGCGCCCACGATGGCGCACGGGACGATCGGCGCCCCGGTACGCAGCGCCGCGGACACGAAGCCACCGCGGCCGAAGCGCTGGAGGGTGTAGCGCTCGCGGAACGGCTTCCCGATGCCCTTGAAGCCCTCGGGGAAGACGCCGACCAGCTCCCCCTCGGTGAGCAGCCGCTCGGCGTCCTCGTTGCAGGCGAGCGTGGCGCCGAGCTTGCGCGCCATGGCCCCCACCATGGGGAGCTCGAAGACGAGGTCGGCTCCGAGCAGGCGGAACCGCCGTGCGGCGGGGTGCTGGTCGTGCAGCGCGACGGTGGTCATCAGCGCGTCGACCGGCAGCGTGCCCGAGTGGTTGGCCACCACCAGCGCGCCGCTGTCGGCCGGCACGTTCTCCAGGCCGAGGGTCTCCACCCGGAACCACTTCTGGAACAGCGGGCGCAGCACCGGCAGCAGCACGTGGTCGGTCAGGTCCGGGTCGAAGCCGAACTCGTCGGTCCGGTAGTCGCCGGTCAGCCGGCGCTCCAGGAAGTCCACCCCGCCGGCGAGCTGCTCCTCCCAGCCCGGCGGCGGCGCAGCCGGGACGTAGGGCTCGTCGTCGTCGCGACGCAGCGGGATCACGCGGGCCTCAGGCATCGCGTACCGCCCGCAGGCCGGGGGGCGGCGGAGCCGGGCGGAACCGCTGCCCGACTGTGTTCGCGGTGTCACCGACCCTCCCCAGCAGCGACCGCAGCCCGCCGGCGACGGAACGGACCGCGCCGGGGTCGACGACCGGGGGCACGGTGCGGGCGTAGTCGGCCAGGGCGGCCTCCGTGGTGTGTCGGGGGGTGTAGCCGAACTCGGTGCGCAGGACGGTGGTGTCCACGACCCGGCCGAAGTTCAGGAACCGCATCTGCTCCGGCGAGTAGTCCACGAACCCGAAGCGGCGCGAGAGCCGGCCGACCGAGCCGAGCGCCGGCGAGGGCAGCGGCACCTCGATGCGGCCGAGCCGGCGGATGGCCTGGGACAGCAGCAGGGTGCCCTGACCGCCCACGTTGACGGTGCCGACGTAGTCACCGGTGCTGGCGCGGGTGAGTACCGCGAGGGCGTCGTCCTCGTGCAGCAGCTGGACGCGGGCGTCGTACCCGAGGGCGGTGGGGACCAGCGGCATCCGCAGGAAGCCGGTGAGCAGCGAGTCGATGCGCGGCCCGATGAAGTTGGTGAAGCGCAGCACGGCGAGGTCCACGTCGGGACGGCGACGGCCGAAGGAACGCACGTAGCCCTCGATGTCCACGCTGTCCTTGGCGAAACCGCCGGAGGGGACCTGCCGCGCCTGCATCGCCTCGGTGAAGACCGCGGGGTCGCGCGAGGAGGCCCCGTACACGGCGCTGGTGGACTTCAGCACGAACCGGCGGACCGACGGCGCCCGCTGGCACGCAGCCAGCAGCTGCATCGTGCCGATGACGTTGAGCTCCTTCATCGGCACCCGCCCGCCGGACCCGGCGGGCGTGGAGCTGATGTTCATGTGCACGACGGTGTCGACCGACGCCGCGGCGATGACCTTGCCGATCAGCGGGTTGCGGATGTCGGCCCGGACGAACTCCGTGCGACCCAGCCGGCGCAGCATGTCCGGTGACGGCGGGACGGTGTCCACGCCGATGACCCGCCTGATCCGCGGATCGGCTGCGAGCTCGGCCGCCAGCGCGCCTCCCAGCCACCGGCTGACACCGGTGACGAGGACGACCGCGGGCGGCACGAGCGTCAGCTCACTTCTTGTTGCGACGCTGAACGCGCGTCTTCTTCAGCAGCTTGCGGTGCTTCTTCTTCGCCATCCGCTTGCGCCGCTTCTTGATGACCGAACCCACGTGGTGCTCCCGACGTCGTGACGAATCAGATCAGCTCGAATGCGACACGGGCCGTGCCCGGTGTCGCTCGGCGACCGAGCGTACCCGAGCCGCCCCGCGGCGATGACACTGTCGCCGTCCGGACGACACCGCGGCCACGTGCCGGCTCCCGTCGGGCGGAGCCGGCACGTCACTCCTCGCGGGAGCCTCCGACCCCACTCGTCGTGACACCGCAGGCGTTGCGGCCTGAATCTCTCAGGCGATGTCGGTGTAGGCGTCGCGCAGGTAGTCCTGCACGGCGCGCTCCGGCACGCGGAACGAGCGGCCGACGCGGACGGCGGAGAGCTCACCGGCGTGGACGAGGCGGTACACGGTCATCTTCGAGACCCGCATCATCGAGGCGACCTCGGCGACGGTCAGGAAGGTGACGGCGGCGCGGGGGGCCGGGACGGCCGGGCGACCGAGCGGCATGGCGGCGGGGTGCTGGGCCGGCACGGGCCGGGCGACCGCCGCGGCGCTCATCGGGCGACCCATCGGGCGGGGGACGGGCATCCCCGGACGGACGACGGTGGCGGCAGCGTGGCGCTGGGGCATGGTCATGTCTTCGTCTCCGGAACCTAGCTCGTGTCGTGGCGCCGGCTTCCCCACCGGCAACTGAACACGCACGCGCTGGTACTGAGAGTAAGGGGACTGGCGTGACTGAAGCGATGGGTGAAACGAACAGGCGGACCGGTCCGTACTAGGCAGAACTACACCTATGCAACACGGTGCACACGCGTTCCGGCGCGTTTCGCGACACGGTGAGGCTCTGACGACGCTGCGTCGCACCACGGCGCCGGTACGTGCATTACCGTGTCCGACCGCTCGCGTCGGGTGCCCGTCGACCTGTCGACACGGGAAGGCGCCGGCAGCGCGTCCTGCCCTGTCGACGTCAGGACTTGTCGACGCCCAGCTCGAGGGAGCGGGTGTGCGCGGCCTCGATCGCGGCCATGAGCGCCGCCCGGACGCCGTGCTTCTCCAGCTCCCGGATCGCGGCGATGGTCGTGCCGCCCGGGCTGGAGACCGCCTCGCGCAGCTGGACGGGGTGCTCTCCCGAGTCGCGCATCATCACCGCCGCGCCGAGCGCGGTCTGCACGATCAGGTCGGCGGCCAGCGTCCGCGGCAGCCCCAGCAGGATGCCCGCGTCCACCATCGCCTCGACGAGGTAGAAGAAGTAGGCCGGTCCGCTGCCCGACAGCGCCGTGACGGCGTCCTGCTGCGACTCCGGCACCCGCCGCACCTGCCCGACGGCGGCCAGCAGCGCCTCCGCCTCGTCCAGGTGCTCCTCCCCGGCGTGGGCGCCGGCAGAGAGCACGCTCATGCCCTCGTCCACCAGCGCCGGCGTGTTCGGCATGACGCGCACCACCGGGACGCCGGCCGGCAGGGCCGCCTCGATCCGCTTCGTCGGCACCCCGGCGGCTACCGAGACCACCAGGTGCCCGTCGTCGACGTGCCCGGACACCAACCCGAGCAGCGTGTCGATGTCCTGCGGCTTCACCGCCAGGAGCAGGACCCGGGCCCGGGCGGCGGCGTCGGCGAGCTCCACCGCGGGGACGCCGTAGCGCGCGGTCAGCTCGGCGGCGCGCTCGGCACTGCGCTCGACGACCAGGATCCCGTCGGGCCCACCGCGCCGGACCAGGCCGGACAGCAGCGCCTCGCCGATCTTCCCGCCCCCGATGACGGCCAGCCCGCGCCGGCCCGTGGCGGTCACGCCCGGCCCCCGGCGACGGGCAGCAGCACGCGGACGGTGTGGCCCGCGGCCAGCAGGCGGGACTGGTCGTCGGTGGGTTCTCCCCAGGGCATGACGTGCTCCCAGCTGTCGGGCGAGCGGCCGTTCCAGGCGGCGCGCTCACCGGTGATGGCGATCAGTCGTGGATCGGTGGTCGCGACGGCCGGCTCGCCGTCCCCGGCCATCAGGATGTTCACGCAGCGGACGAACGAGAGCTCCGCACCTGCCCCCCGGCCGGCGACCAGCCGCACCCGGCCTCCGGCCAGCGCGCGGCACCGGTCCTCCGCCCACGGCTCGCCCGCCGGGACCACCACCCGGGCCCCGGGCAGCGCCCGCGCCACCGGGTCGACCTCGGCCGGCGGGCCGGTCAGGGCGACGGCGAGACCGCGGGCGGTCAGCTCCCCGGCCGCCCGGGTCCGCGCGGCGACCGTCACCTCACAGGCGGCGGCGAGCCCAGCGTCGACCACCCGCACGGCGAGCCCTGCGGTTCCGGCGTCGGACGCCGCTGCGGCGAGGTCCAGGGCGACCAGCCGGCCGGCGGCGACCAGCTCACCGGCGGCGTGGACGGCGTCCTCCTGGGCGAGCGCCGGGTGCGCGCGCGGGCCGGGCAGCCGGCGGAAGCGTGGACGGACGGACACGCCCGAAACCGTAGTGCTCCGGCGTGTGCTCGGTCGGGGGGCCGGGTAGCGGCGGCTGCATGGCAGGAGAACTGGACGGGATGAGGGTGGCCGTGCTGGCCACCGACGGCGTGGAGCAGGTCGAGCTGGACCAGCCCTGGCAGGCCCTCGAGGAGGCCGGTGCGGAGCCGGAGCTGGTCTCGTTCGCCACCGGCACGATCACCGCCTACCAGCACATCGACAAGGGCGAGCGCCGCACCGTCGACACCGATCTGGGCTCGGCGGACCCCGACGACTACGCGGCGCTGGTGCTGCCCGGAGGCGTCATCAACGGCGACTTCCTGCGCGCCGACGCCGACGCCGTCACCTTCGTGAAGGCGTTCTTCGATGCCGGCAAGCCGGTCGCGGCCATCTGCCACGCGCCGTGGGTGCTGATCGAGGCCGGCGTCGTCCGCGGCCGACGCATGACCTCGTGGCCCTCGCTGCAGACCGACCTGCGCAATGCCGGCGCGACGTGGGTCGACGAGGAGGTCGTCGTCGACGGGAACCTGGTCACCAGCCGCAAGCCCGACGACCTCGACGCCTTCGGCGCCGCGATCGTGGAGGAGTTCGCCGTCTCCCGCGAGGAGGAGCCGGCCGACGCCTGACCGCCCCTCGGCGGTCAGGAGGTCGCGAGGAGGGTGGCCGCCGGGGCGATGGTCAGCAGGGTGCCCGCGAACACCAGGACGGCGAGCATCCAGGATCCCACGGGTTCGGTGCCCTGCCGCCGGCGCCACAGGTTGACCCCGCCCACCAAGCCGGTGACGGCGAGGGGGGCCAGGAAGACCGCCAGGTGCGGGACCATCTCCCAGAGGACTGTGGCGGCGAAGTAGATCCCCACCCCGGCCGCCAGGGCGATGACCAGCTCGCCGGCGAAGCGCAGCCAGGCCAGCGCGCTCTCCCGCGGCGTCGCGTCGAGGCTCCCGTCGTCGACCTCACCGGCGCGCACCACCGGGATCGGGCCGGTGGAGGCGACCCCGCCGGGGGCGGGCGCGGTCCGGGCCGCGGTACGCGTGGCCCGGCGGTGCCCGCCGGCCGCCTCGGCCGACCGGCGCAGCGAGGGCACCGGCGCCGACGGCTGGGGGACGCCGGGCTTGCGGTCGGGGCGCAGCCCGGGGATCGCGGCGGTCGCGGGGTCGGGCGCGCGCTCCGGGGCGCGGCTCCCGCGCGCCGGGGCCGCCGCCGGATCGGAGGACTGCAGGTCGCTGCGGCGCCGGCCGTAGCCGGCCCGGACGGCCGCCGCCGGGTCGTCGGCGCGCCGCTGGCGGATGCCGGTGTCGTCGTCGTCGACACGGCGCCGGCGGGCGGTGCGGGCGGCGGACTCGATGCCGGCCTCGCGGAGTATCTCGGCGAGCGAGCGCCCTCCCGTGTCCGGGTTCCAGTCCGGTTCGGCCATCACACCCCTCCCAACGAGTCCAGCCTGCGCAGGATGACTCCCTCGCGCAGCGCCCACGGACAGATCCGCACGCACCGTACGTCGAGCGCACGTAGAGTCGCGGCAGCGACAACCGCCCCAGCGGGAACCTGGTGCGCGCGGTCGGGCGAGACCCCCCGGAGCTCGGCCAGCGCCGAGCTCTCGATCCGCGAGACGAAGCCGACCAGCTGCTCCAGCCCGTCGGCGGTGAGCTCCCGCGGGACCTGCAGCCCCGCCGAGTACGGGGCGGCCCCCGTCAGGCGGGCGAGGGTGCGGAAGGTCTTGCTGGTGGCTGCCACGAGGTCCGGCGTCCCGGCGCCGCGCAGCTTCTTCGCGGCCGGCTCGATCAGCCCCCTCGCGTAGGTGTTCAGGTCGTCCAGCGCCGCCAGGTCCGGCCGCCCGCCCCGCTGGGCCTCGGGCAGGAACCGCCGGGACATGCGACCGGCACCGAGCGGCAGGGACAGGGCGACGTCCGGCTCCTCGTCGACACCGCTGGCCAGCTCGAGCGATCCGCCGCCGATGTCGAGAACGAGCAGCCGTCCCGCACTCCAGCCGAACCACCGGCGGACGGCGAGGAAGGTCAGCCGGGCCTCGTCCTCACCGCTCAGGACCTGCAGCTCGACGCCGGTCCGCTCGCGGATGCGGTGGAGCACCTCGACGCCGTTGGCCGCATCCCGGATGGCCGATGTGACCATCGCGAGCAGCTCCTCGCAGCCCTGCTTCTCGGCCTGGTCGCAGGCGGCCTGCACCGCGCGCAGGAGCGCCTTCTCCCCCGCCTTGGACAGCAGGCCGTCATCCCCGATCTGCTCGGCGAGCCGCAGCAGCCAGCGGTCGTCGTGCATCGGCGTGGGGTGCGCCCCGCGATGGGCATCCACCACCAGCAGGTGCACCGTGTTCGATCCGACGTCCAGCACACCGAGCCGCATGGGCCGATTCTGCCGGACGGCCGCCTGGAAGGTTCCACCGCGAGCTTGCGAGCGGAGGGGGCAGGCAGTCCTTTCACTAGACTGGCCCGGTGCCCGACGTCGCCCCCGAGGAGGTCGGACCGGACTTCCCCCGGGAGTGGGTGGAGTTCCCCGACCCCGAGGATCCCGAGCACCTCGTCCGCGCCGACCTCACCTGGCTGACGTCGGCCTGGACGTGCGTCTTCGGCCGGGGCTGCGCCGGCGTCGTGGCGGGCCGGCCCGACGACGGGTGCTGCAGCCACGGCGCGTTCTTCACCGACGAGGACGACCTGCTCCGGGTGACCGCGGCGGTCGCGGACCTGACCGACGAGGACTGGCAGCTCGCCCCGGCCGGCCGCGGCGCGTGGACCGAGGAGGACGACGCCGACGACGGCGACGGCGCCGAGCCCGTGCGGTCGCTGCGCACCCGCGTCATCGACGGCGCCTGCGTGTTCCTCAACCGGCCCGGTTTCGCCGGCGGCAGCGGCTGCGCCCTGCACCGCATGGCGGTGCGCACCGGGCTGCACCCGCTCACGACCAAGCCCGACGTCTGCTGGCAGCTGCCGGTGCGCCGGGAACAGGAGCACGTCGACCGCCCCGACGGGACCCGGGTGCTGGTCTCGACCATCGGGGAGTTCGACCGCCGCGGCTGGGGCCCGGGCGGGCACGACCTGCACTGGTGGTGCACCGGTTCACCGACGGCGCACGTCTCCCCCGAGCCGCTGGTGCTCACCTACGCCGCGGAGCTGACCGCGCTGCTCGGCGCCCCGGCGTACGAGGAACTACGCCGGCTGACCGAGGCCCGCCTCGACCAGGGCCTGATCGCGCCGCACCCCGCCAGCCCGCGGCCGGTGCCCGTCGAGCTGCACCGGCGTCGTCCCGGCAGCTGAGGCCGCGGCCGACCGGAAGGTCTGCCGGTAGGCCCGCGGGGAGACGCCGCGCCGGCGGGTGAACTGCTCGCGCAGCCCGGCCGCGGTGCCGAACCCGACCAGCCGGGCGATCTCCTCGATCGAGGCGTCGCTGTTCTCCAGCAGCTCCTCGGCCGCCGCGAGGCGCTGACCCAGCAGCCAGGCGTGCGGCGTGGTGCCCGTGGTCGCCTTGAACCGGCGGGCGAAGCTCCGGGAGCTCATCAGGGCGCGACGAGCGAGATCGTCCACGCTGATCTCCTCGGCCAGGTGCGCCGCGGCCCAGTCCAGGACCGCCCCCAGGAGGTCGTCGCGGCAGGTGGGCACGGGCGCGTCGATGAACTGCGCCTGACCGCCGTCGCGGTGCGACGGGACGACCATCTCCCGGGCGAGGGCGTTCGCCGCGGCCGCGCGTGGGCTGCCCCGCCTGCGGGGCGGTCCACGTCTACCGCACCGGACGCCGCTGGGAGGCGATCCGGGCCGCCATGGCGGCGGCCGCTCCTCAGCAGGCGAGAGAGCTCGCCCGCGCCTAGCATCGAACACATGAGCGAAGCGAACTCCGCCGACCAGACCACCGAGAAGGACCCCGACACCTGGGTCACCGGCGACGAGCCGGCCACGGGAGCGCAGAAGAGCTACCTGGAGACCCTGGCCCGGGGCACCGACGAGGAGGTCCCCGAGGACCTGTCGAAGGCCGACGCGTCGAAGAAGATCGACGAGCTGAAGAACGACTGAAGAAGCAGAAGGCCCTCGGCGACGGGCCCGTTCCCCCGGGCCCGTCCCGGATCCGACCCCGAGCGTGCCGGGGGGTGGGGATGACGGGGTCCTCCTTCGAGGCCTCGCCCATGGCCCGACTCCGCGCCCCGGCCCGCTCCCCGCTCGTTCCTCGTTGCGATGCTCCCGAGGCTGTCGTCAGGCCTCGAGCTTGTAGCCCAGGCCCCGCACCGTGAGCAGGTACTTCGGGTTCGCGGGGTCGGGCTCGAGCTTGGCCCGCAGCCGCTTCACGTGGACGTCGAGGGTCTTGGTGTCGCCGACGTAGTCCGAGCCCCAGACGCGGTCGATCAGCTGCGCACGCGTGAGCACCCGCCCGGCGTTGCGCAGCAGGAACTCGAGCAGGTCGAACTCCTTGAGGGGCAGCGCCACCTGCTCGCCGTCCACGGCGACCACGTGCCGCTCGACGTCCATCCGGACCGGGCCTGCGGCCAGCACGCCCTCCACCGGAGCCGCGTCGGCCACCTCCCCGCGGCGGCGCAGCACCGCGCGGATGCGGGCGACGAGCTCGCGCGCCGAGTACGGCTTGGTGACGTAGTCGTCGGCCCCCAGCTCCAGGCCGACGACCTTGTCGATCTCGGCGTCCTTGGCGGTGAGCATGATGATCGGCACGTTGCCGCGGGCCCGCAGCGCCCGGCACACCTCGGTGCCCGGCAGGCCGGGGAGCATCAGGTCGAGGAGCACGATGTCGGCCCCGCCGCGGTCGTACTCGGCCAGGGCGTCGGGCCCGGTGGCGGCCACGACGGTCTCGTACCCCTCCCGGCGGAGCATGTAGGACAACGCGTCGGAGAAGGACTCCTCGTCCTCGACGACCAGGACACGGCTCATGAACGCTCGGTCTCCAGACTCTGGGGGGCGGGAACGGCGGACGGCTCCGCCGCCGGGTGGTCGGCCGGGCCGGCGAGCGGGATCCGCAGGGTGAAGGTCGAGCCCAGCCCCTCCTCGCTCCAGACGGTCACCGAACCACCGTGGTTGCTCGCGACGTGCTTGACGATGGCCAGTCCCAGCCCGGTTCCCCCGGTGCTGCTGGCCCGGGACTGGTCCACCCGGTAGAAGCGTTCGAACACCCGGTGCCGGTCCGCGCGCGGGATGCCGATGCCGCTGTCGGTGACGGCGATCTCCGCGAAGCCCGACCGGGCCCGGGCGGCGACGGCGACCCGGCTGCTGCCCGTGCTGTAGGCGACCGCGTTGGCGAGCAGGTTCGTCACCGCGGTCACCAGCTGGCTCTCCACGCCGCGCACGACGAGATCGGGCTGGCCACCGAGCACGATCTCCAGCTGCTTGGCGCGGGCCGCCGTCCGGGTGCGGTCCACCGCCTCGGAGAGCACCCGGTCCACCTCCACCGGCACCAGCTCGGGCAGCGGCTCACCGCCCTGGAGCCGGGACAGGTCGATCAGCTCGCGCACCAGCCGGCCGAGCCGGTCGGCCTCGTGGGCGATGCGCGCGGCGAACCGCTGCACCGCCTCGGGATCGTCGGCCGCGCCCTCGATCGCCTCGGCCAGCAGCGCCAGGGCGCCGACCGGCGTCTTGAGCTCGTGGCCCACGTTGGCGACGAAGTCGCGGCGGACCGCCTCCACCCGCCGCGCCTCGGTGACGTCCTGGAGGACCAGCGCCACCGGGCCGGGCGGGGCCACGGCGCCGCTGTCCAGGCGGACCCCGTGCACCCCGACCAGGCGCGGACCGGCGCCGACCAGGTCACCGGGTAACCGGACGTCGGCGCGCCGGGTACCCCCGCTGCGCACCGTGCGGGCCAGCGCGAGCAGGTCCGGGACGAGCAGCCGGGTGCCGCGGACGACGCCCAGGGCCCGGGCGGCGGGGTTGGCCAGCAGAACGGCGTCGTCGATGCCGACGACCACGACCGCGGGATCCATCAGGTCCACCAGGCGCCGCGCCAGCGCAGCCTCGGGCGGCGGCACGGCCGCGCCGTCGAGGGCGCGTCGACCCAGATCCGGACGGGAACGGATGATGACTGTGGCGGCCACCACCCCACCCAGGAGGAGGCCGACCACCAGGGCGACCAGTGGGCTCACGGCCCAGATGGTAGGTGGGCCGACGCCGGTGAACAGCCATCGGCAACAGGTTCACCGCGCCGACGGGTCACTGTTCACCGCGCGGGGGGCAGACGTTCACCCCGCGGCGACCGGACCGGCCCTCGCTCCGCCTACTGTCGGTGGGGGATCACGATGAGAGGACGACCGTGCGGGACAGCTACCACGAGGAACTCGACGACATCAACGCCTGCCTGGTGGAGATGGCCAACTCCGTGGGCTCGCAGATGAGCACCGCCACGACAGCGCTCCTCGACGCCGACGTCGCCCTGGCCGACCTGGTGATCGCCGGCGACGACCAGATCGATGCCACCCGCGAGAGCATCGAGCAGCGCACGTTCACCCTGCTCGCGCGCCAGCAGCCGGTGGCCGGCGACCTGCGCACCATCACGGCGGCCATGCGGATCGTCGCCGACCTCGAGCGCATGGGCGACCTGGCGGCGCACATCGCCAAGGTCGCCCGGATGCGGTTCCCCGACCACGCGGTCCCGCAGGAGGTCCGTCCGGCCTTCCTCGAGGCCGGCAACGTGGCCGAGCTGCTCATCACGAAGACTGCGACGGTCATCGCCAAGCGGGACGTCGAGGCGGCGCGGGAGCTGGAGACCGACGACGACGCGATGGACCAGATCCACCGCGGCTTGTTCCGGCAGCTGCTGAGCGAGACCTGGCCCCACGGCATCGAGACGGCCATCGACATCACGCTGCTCGGCCGCTACTACGAGCGCTTCGCCGACCACGCGGTCAGCGTCGCCCGCCGGGTCGTCTACCTGGTCACCGGCGAGCGCTGGGAGTCCGAGGTCACCGGCAAGGCCTGATCCGGGTGAACGGGGCCCCGCGCGGGCCCCGTTCACGAGGGCGCCCGGACGGGCACCGGGCTCCTACTTCTTGCCCTGGTTCTTGACCGCCTCGATGGCGGCCGCGGCCGCCTCGGGGTCGAGGTACTCCCCACCGGGCGTGGTCGGGCGCAGGTCGGCGTCGAGGTCGTAGCGCAGCGGCACCCCGGTGGGGATGTTCAGGCCCACGACGTCGTCCTCGCTCATGCCGTCGAGGTGCTTGACCAGCGCGCGCAGGCTGTTGCCGTGCGCCGCGACCAGCACGGTCCTGCCCAGGCGCAGGTCCGGCACGATCGCGTCGTACCAGTAGGGCAGCATCCGGACGACGACGTCGGCCAGGCACTCGGTGGCCGGGCGCGCCTCCGGCGGCAGGAACGAGTAGCGGTCGTCGCCGTCCTGCGAGAACTCGCTGCCCGGCTCGATCGGGGGCGGCGGGGTGTCGTAGGACCGGCGCCACGTCATGAACTGCTCCTCGCCGTACTCGGCGAGGGTGGCGGCCTTGTCCTTGCCCTGGAGCGCGCCGTAGTGGCGCTCGTTGAGCCGCCAGGAGCGCTTGACCGGGATCCACTGCCGGTCGGCCTCGTGCAGGGCCAGCTCGGCGGTCATGATCGCCCGCCGGAGCAGCGAGGTGTGCGAGACGTCGGGCAGCAGCCCGTGCTCGGCGAGGAGCTGCCCGCTGCGGGCGGCCTCGGCCCGGCCCTTCTCCGACAGCGGGACGTCCACCCAGCCGGTGAAGAGGTTGGCCTTGTTCCACTCGCTCTCGCCGTGGCGGAGCAGCACCAGGGTTCCGGGGGAAGTCGTCACGTCGATCATCCTGCCCGACGCCGCCCACGTGGGCAGCGGGGCCGTCGGGCGAGGGCCCGCGTCCGCTCACCGTCGCCTCCCCGCCCGGGTACGGGTCGGCTCCGCAGCAGGGCGGCCAGCACCGCCTGTCGAGTCACTGCGTGACCGAGGACATGCGCTCTCGCCGGCCCGGCAGCCAGACCAGCACGACCACCGCCGCCACCAGGGTCGCGGCCGCCGTGCCGATCGCGGTCACGTGCATCGCGGTGACGAAGGCCTCCCGCGCCGGCTCCACGACCGCCGCGGCGGCCGCGGCCTCCTCCGGCGTGCCCTCGGCCTGCGCCCGGCTCACCGCCTCGAGCGTGGCCACGATCGAGTGGCGGGCGTCGTCGCGTGTGCCGGCGGGCAGCCCGTCGGCCGCGGACCCGAGCTGCGCGGAGTAGGTGGCGGCGAGCAGCGAGCCGAGGATCGCGACACCGAGGGCCCCGCCCACCTGGCGCACCGAGTTGTTGACCGCCGCCCCGGCGCCGGCCTTCTCCCTGGGGACGACGGACATGATCGACTCGGTCGCGGGCGCCATGACCGCCCCCATGCCCACGCCCTGCACCGAGAGCACGGTCAGCAGCAGCCACACCGGGGACGTGAGGTCGAGCAGCTGCACCCCGGCGAAGGACAGCGCGATCAGCAGGAATCCCGTGGCGCAGACGGCCTTGGCACCGAAGCGCTCGGCCAGCCCGGAGCTGCGCGGGGCCATGAGCGCCATGCCGAGCGCGACCGGGATGAGGGCCGCCCCGCTCTGCAGCGGCGAGTAGCCGCGCACGCCCTGCAGGTAGAAGACCAGGTAGAACGTGGCGCCGAGCAGAGCGAAGAAGTTCAGCCCCAGGGCCCCGGCGGCCGCGGAGAACGCCGGGTTGCGGAACAGCGAGACGTCCAGCGCCGGGTGGGCGGACCGCCGCTGCAGCCACACGAAGAGCACCAGCAGGACCACGCCGCCGACCAGCGGCACCAGCACGCCGGGCGTCGTCCAGCCCTCACCACCGCCGCCCCGGATGATGCCGAACACCAGCCCGGCGAGCGCCACGATCGACAGCAGCACGCCGGGCACGTCCAGGCGGCCGGGGTTCGGGTCCCGGGACTCGGGGACCACGGTGAGCACGGCCACGATCCCCAGGACCGCGACGGGGACGCCGACGAGGAAGACCGCGCCCCACCAGAAGTGCTCCAGGACGGCGCCACCGGCCAGCGGCCCACCGGCGACCGCGATCCCGGCGGTGCCGGCCCAGATCCCGATGGCCCGGCCGCGCTCCCGGGCCGGGAAGACGTTGGTGATGACGGCGAGCGTCGTGGGCTGGACGGCCGCCCCGCCGATGCCCATGACCGCCCGCCACGCGATGAGCTCCAGCGCGGTGTCGCTGAACGCGGCGAGCACCGAGCCGACGGCGAAGATGCTCAGGCCGATCAGCAGCACCCGCCGGCGGCCGATCCGGTCGCCGATCACCCCCCACGAGAACAGCAGCCCCGCGAACACGAGGATGTAGGCGTCCACGGCCCACTGGAGCTCGCCCTGGGTGGCGTCCAGCTCCCGCTGCAGGGTCGGGATGGCGACGTTGAGGATCGTGTTCCCCATGATCACCACGAGCAGGCAGACGGTCATGGTGGCCAGCACCCACCACCGCCGGTCGTAGCCGGCGCCGGTCTCCTCGCCGGGTGCCACGGCGCCCGGCTGCGACTTGTCCGTCGCCGTCACGCCCCGGCAGCCGGGTCGGCGCCGGCGGGGCTCCCGCCCGTGCGGTGCGAGGACTCGACGAAGGCGGCGAAGGCCTCCAGGTTGCGCAGGGACTCGCCCCGCTTCACCCGCCACTCCCACTCCCGGCGGATCGAGGTGCCGAACCCGATCTCGAGCATGGTGTTGAAGTGGTCGTCGGCGTAGCTGAGCACCGAGCCGAGGACGCGGTCGAGCTCCTCGGGGGTGACGGCGGCGTGCGGCAGCCGGCCGGTCAGGTAGACGTCGCCGACCGAGTCGATCGAGTAGGCGACGCCGTACATGCGGGCGTTGTGCTGCAGCAGGTAGGTCCACAGCTGCTCGCGGTTCTCGTCGGGCTGGCGGCAGACGAACGCCTCCACGCGCAGCGCGTGCTCCCCCACGATCAGCCCGCAGACCGTCTTGAGCTTCTTGGTGCCCGGGAGGTCCACCAGCCAGGTGCCCGGCCGGGGGTGCTCGTGCACCAGCTCGCTGTCCCGGAGGGTCTGCTCGATGAGGGCGTCGAGCTCCTCGATCGCCCGGCTCACCGGGCCACCCCGAACCCGGGCAGCGCCCGCAGCGGACCGGGGCGCCGTTCCCGTAGCGGAACAGCGGGCGCGGCGGCCATCTCCGCCGCCGCCGAGACGTAGGCGTCGACGAGGGCGTCGGCGGTGCGGTCCCAGGAGAAGCGCCCGGCGTGCCGGCGGGCGCCCGCAGCCAGCAGCTCCCGGCGGGCCAGCACCGAGCGGACCGCGGTCGCGTAGTCGCGCGGGTCGTGGCCGTCGACCAGGACGCCGGAGACGCCGTCGCGGACCGCCGTCGGCAGCCCGCCCACGGCCGCGGCGACGACCGGGGTGCCGCACGCCTGCGACTCCAGCGCCACCAGGCCGAAGGACTCGTTGTGGCTGGGCACCACCGTGACGTCGGCGGCGCGGTAGAAGTCGGCCAGCCGGTCGGGCGGCTGCGGCCTGTGGAACCGCACCAGGTCTCCGATGCCCAGCGCGACGGCCAGCTGCTCGAGCTGCCGTGGCGCCTCCAGCCCCGAACCGCTGGGCGCGCCGACGACGTGCACCTCCAGTCGGGAGCGGAGGCCGGGGTCATCGGCCAGCATCCGCGCGGCACCGGCGAGGAGGACGTCGGGCGCCTTGAGCGGCTGGATCCGGCCGACGAACAGCAGGACGACGGCGTCGTCGGCCGTCCCGACGGCGCGGCGGGCCGCGGCCCGGCTGCCCGGGGTGAACCGGTCCAGGTCGACGCCGGGCGGCACGACCAGCGTGCGTGCGGGATCGGCCCCGTAGAGGCGCACCAACTGGCGGGCCTCCTCGTCGGTGTTGGCGATCAGCCGGTCGGCCTCGGTCACCACCTGCTCCTCCCCGATGACCCGCGCCCGCGGCTCGGGGCGGTCGCCGGCGGCCAGGGCCTCGTTCTTCACCTTGGCCAGGGTGTGCGCGGTGTGCACCAGCGGCACGCTCCACCGGTCCCGGGCCAGCCAGCCCACCTGGCCCGAGAGCCAGTAGTGGGAGTGGACGACGTCGTAGTAGCCCGGCTCGTGCTGGGCCTCCTCGCGCAGCACCGCCGCGGTGAAGGCGCACAGCTGCGCGGGGAGTTCCTCCTTGCCCAGGCCCTCGAAGGGGCCGGCGCTCACGTGGCGCACCGTGACCCCGGGGCTCATCTCCACGACGGGCGGCAGGTCGCTGGACGTGGCGCGCGTGAACACGTCGACGGCGACGCCCCGCGCGGCCAGCCGGCGGGAGACCTCGACGATGTAGACGTTCATGCCACCGGCGTCGCCGGCACCGGGCTGGTCGAGCGGGCTGGTGTGCACCGAGAGGGTGGCCACCCGGGACGGCAGCCCGGGGCCGGAGAGGCGACGAGCGGGCACGTGGACCTCCGCTCTGCTCCCGCGAGGGTTCGCTGTCGGCACCCCTGTCGGTCCCCCATCCTGCATCAGCGCCAGGATGAGCACATGTCAGGTCCCTCACCTTCCGCCCCGTCGGGGTACCGCCCGCTGCCCGGCACCGGGCGCACCGCCGTCGTCACCGGCGCCTCCAGCGGCATCGGCGCGGCCACGGCCGCCCGGCTGGCGGCCGAGGGCTTCGACGTCGTCGCCGCGGCCCGCCGCGCCGACCGGCTGGCCGCGCTGGCGGAGTCGACCGGCGCCCGGGCCGTGCCGCTCGACGTCACCGACGCGGCGTCCGTGGCGGCGTTCGCCGACGCACTGGACCGGGTCGACGTGCTGGTCAACAACGCGGGCGGGGCGTTCGACGCCCATGCGGTGGCCGACGCCGACCTCGACTCGTGGGCGCGCACCTACGACGTCAACGTGCTCGGCACCGTGCGGGTGACCAGGGCGCTGCTGCCCGCCCTGCGGACCTCCGGCGCCGGCGACGTGCTGTTCGTCAGCTCGACCGCGGGGCTGATCTCCTACGAGGGCGGGGCGTCGTACACGGCCGCCAAGCACGGCGTGCACACGCTGGCCGAGACGCTGCGGCTGGAGCTCGTGGGCGAGCCGGTGCGGGTCATCGAGATCGCGCCGGGGATGGTACGCACCGACGAGTTCTCGCTGAACCGGCTGGGCTCCGCCGACGCCGCCGACGCGGTGTACCGCGGGGTGCGCGAGCCGCTGGTCGCCGAGGACGTCGCCGACTGCATCGCCTGGGCCGTGACCCGACCGCACCACGTGAACGTCGACCTCATGGTCGTGCGACCGCGGGCGCAGGCGGCGCAGCACAAGGTCGCGCGGGACGGATGAGCCGGCCCGTGCAGATCCGCGAGGCGACCGACGCCGACTGGCCGGCGATCTTCCCGGTCTTCCGCGCGGTGGTCGACGCGGGTGAGACCTACACCCACCCGGCGGGGCTGTCGTCCGACGAGGCGCGGGCGCTGTGGATGGCGCCGCCCCCGGGCCGCACGGTGGTGGCCGTCGACGGCGACTCCGTGCTGGGCACCGCCAAGGCCGGCCCCGACCGGCCGGGGCGCGGCTCCCACGTGGTGACGGCGAGCTTCATGGTCGGCCCGGCGGCGCAGGGCCGGGGCGTCGGGCGGGCCCTCGGCGAGCACGTCGTGGGTTGGGCGCGCGCGGCGGGCTACCGGTCGATCCAGTTCGACTCCGTCGTCGAGACCAACGCGCCCGCGGTCCGGCTGTGGCGCTCGCTCGGCTTCCGCATCCTGACCACCGTCCCCGAGGCCTTCGACCACCCCGAGCCCGGCTACGTCGGCCTGCACGGCATGTACCTGGACCTGACCGCCGGCTGACCGCACGGTCGCGC
The DNA here is from genome assembly GCF_039729015.1 of Blastococcus sp. HT6-30. NCBI lineage: Bacteria > Bacillati > Actinomycetota > Actinomycetes > Geodermatophilales > Geodermatophilaceae > Blastococcus > Blastococcus sp. HT6-30. Next base: position 3,264,237 of record NZ_CP155792.1, read on the forward strand.
CGAGTGGGGCCCGGAGGGTCCCACTCGGCGCGACCCAGCGGCTCAGGGCAACGGGGGGACGGCAGCTGGTGGCGGGGTCGCCCGGTAGGGCGACGGAGTCGTCGGCTCCCGCACGAGGGTCACCCCGAACCGCTCGCGTACGGTGGCGACCACGCGGTCGGCGAAGGCGAGCAGCTCGGCCGCCGTCGCGCCGTCCTCGGTGGTGAGCGCCAGGCTGTGCCGCGACGACGTGCCGACGCGGCCGTCCCGGGTGCCGCGGCCGAACCCTGCGTGCTGCACCAGCCACGCGGCGCTGAGCTTCACCCGGCCGTCGCCGGCGGGCCAGCTCGGGCAGCCCTCGACGGCGCGCGCCGCGGCCACGATGGGGTTGGTGAAGAACGACCCGGCGCTGCGGCTGTCGGGGTCGGCCGGGTCCCAGACCATGCCCTTGCCCCGGCGCAGCGCCAGCACCGCGTCCCGGACGTCGGCCAGCGGGGCGCGCCGACCGACCTCGATGCCCAGGGTGCGCGCCAGCTCCGCGTACGCGACGGGCGCCGACAGCTCCCCGGGATCGAGCGCGAAGGTCACGTCCAGGACGACGAAGCGGCCGGGCTCGCGCTTGAGCCGGCTGTCGCGGTAGGCGAAACCGCACTCGGCGGGAGCGAGGAACCGCTCGGTCCTCCCGGCTCGGTCGTAGACCCGGACCCCGGTGATCGTCTGGGCGACCTCCTGGCCGTAGGCACCCACGTTCTGCACCGGCGTGGCGCCGGTCGACCCGGGGATGCCCGAGAGCGCCTCCATGCCGGCCAGCCGCTCCCCGACCGTGTGCGCGACGAGCGCGTCCCAGTCCTCCCCCGCCTGGACGGTCAGCCAGTCGCCGCTCCGGTCGATGCCCCGGGTGCGGACGGCGACGACGTCGCCGGGCCAGCCCTCGTCCGGCGCGATGAGGTTCGACCCGCCGCCGACGAGCAGCAGCGGGCGGCCGGCCTCGTCGGCGTCGCGCACCGCCGCCACCAGCTCGGCCGGGGTCTCCACCTCGATGAGCCGTTCGGCGGGGCCGCCGACGGCGAGGGTCGTCAGCTCCGCCAGCGGGACGTCGGATCGCACCTGCACGGGTCGACGGTAGCCGGGGCTACGCTTCCCTCCGGTGAGCGAGGCGGGCGACGAGCACAAGCGCCGGGCCTCGCTGTCCCCTCAGCCGCCGCGCAAGGCGCCCCGGCTGGCCGCCGGGCGGGCCCGGGCCCTGGGCCTCCCGACCCGCGGGACGACGAACGCCAACCGGCTGCGCCGGGTCGACCGCTGGGTGCTGGCCACCCAGGTGCCGCGGTTGCGCGACTCGGCGCGGCCGCTCGTGGTCGACCTCGGCTACGGCTCGTCCGCCGTGACGACGCTGGAGCTGGTGGAGCGGCTGGCGCCCGAGGTCGACGGCCTGGAGGTCGTCGGCCTGGAGATCGATCCCGCCCGGGTGGCGGCGGTGGCGGCCGACCGGGACCCGCCCCGGGTGGACTTCCGGGTGGGCGGGTTCGAGCTGGCCGGGCTGCAGCCGGTGCTGGTCCGCGCCTTCAACGTGCTGCGGCAGTACGACGAGGAGTCCGCCGCCCGCGCCTGGGACACGATGCGCGGGGCGCTCGCGCCCGGTGGGCTGGTCGTCGAGGGCACCTGCGACGAGTGGGGGCGCCGCTCCGCGTGGGTGGCGCTGGATGCCGACGGCCCGCTCACCCTCACGCTGGCCGCCCGGGTGACCGACATCTCGACGCCGTCGGACCTCGCCGAGCGCCTGCCCAAGGCGCTGATCCACCACAACGTGCCGGGGCAGCCGGTGCACGCGTTCCTGCGCGCCTTCGACGCGACCTGGGCCGCCGCGGCGGGGATGAGCGCGTTCGGCCCCCGCCAGCGCTGGACCGCCGCGGTGGAGGCGCTGGGCGAGCAGGGCTGGCCGCTGGTGGGCTCGAGCCGGCGGTGGCGGCACGGCGAGGTCACCGTGCGCTGGTCGGCGGTCGCGCCGGTCGGGGCGTGAGGCTCCCACCGGGGCCGGTCGCCGTCGCGGGCGGCACGGCCGAGCTGCTCGCGGACGCCGATCGCGACGGGTCGTGGATGCTCCTGGTGGACGGCACCCCGCAGTCGCACGTCGACCTCGACGATCCCGCGCACCTGGAGTTCGAGTACGTCCGCCGGATCGGGCACGTGCTCGACCTCGCCGCGACGCCCGGCGCCGCCCTGGACGTGGTGCACCTGGGCGGAGGTGCGCTCACGCTGCCGCGGTATCTCGCCACCACCCGGCCCGGCTCCCGGCAGCGGGTGGCCGAGATCGACGAGCCGCTCACCCGGCTGGTGCGCGAGTTCCTGCCCCTTCCCCGGCACGCCCGCATCCGGGTCCGTGCCGCCGACGCCCGCGAGGCGCTGGGGACGATGCACACGGCGAGCGCCGACGTCGTCGTGACCGACGTCTTCGCCGGCGCCCGGACCCCGGCGCACCTGACCACTGCGCAGTTCGTGGCCGAGGTCGCCCGGGTGCTCCGCCCCGGGGGCGTCTACGCGGCCAACGTCGCCGACGGCCCGCCGCTGCGGTTCGCCCGCGGGCAGGTCGCCACGCTGCGCGCCGCCTTCCGGCACGTGTGCCTGCTGGCCGAGCCGGGCACGCTCCGCGGCCGCCGGTTCGGCAACCTGGTCGCCGTCGCGTCCGACGCCGAGCTGCCGCTGGCCGACCTCAGCCGCGCCTGCGCGCGCGACCCGATGCCGTCGCGCGTGGTCGACGGCGCCGACCTCCACCGGTTCACGGGCAACGCCCGCCCGGTCTCCGACGACGACGCCCAGGCCTCGCCCGAGCCGCCCGCCGGTGTGTTCGGCCGCTGAGCAGCCACCACGAGGCGGTCCCGGAGCCGCCCATGCGTGCTCCTCGGCCGCAGCTCAGCGCCCATCTGCTGTCCGGGTGCTGATGCCGGCCGACGACCAGCCCTGAGGCGGGCCGGCAGGGGGGGTGCGCCGGCTACCAGCTGTTCCCGCTGCTCAGGCCGCGGACGGCGGGCCGCACGTCCACCAGGTAGACGGTCGCGGCGATGACGGCGGGCAGCCCCAGCAGGGACATCGGCGTCTTCTGCCAGAAGATGATCAGCAGGGCGAGACCGGTGATCGCGGCCCACCCCGGCTTGGTCAGCTTGCCGGCCGCCACGTACCCGGAGGCGGGCCGGATCAGGGCGTCGACGAACGCCCAGGCGGTCAGCGCCAGCGACGCCCAGTACAGGATGAGCAGCAGCCATCCGTCGAACAGGCCCATGCCGCGAGCCTACCCGCGCCCGGGCGCACCCCGGCCGGCTGCGCGGGCCGACTCACCCCCGAGGAGGGGCGGCCGGGGACGCGACAGGGCCCCGGAGCGCTGGTCGCAGCTCCGGGGCCCTGGTCGGTGGTCCGACGTCCGGGGGACGTCAGCTCTTCTTCGTGGGCACCGCGGTCGGGTCCGCCGGCTTGGCGGTGCGGGCCCGGGTCACGCGGGCCGAGGTGGCGTCGGCCGGCGACTTGCGCGCGGCGGCGCTGCTCTTCTTGCCGGTGGTGCGGGCCTCGGGCGCCGCGACGGCCTCCTCGGCGACGTCCTTGGTCGCGTCGGCGGCGTCCTCGAGCTTGTCCTCGGCCTCGGCCGCCACCTTGGTGGCCTTGGCCGCGGTCTTCTGCGCCACGGAGGTCACCTCGTTGGAGGCCTCGACGACGGCCTCCGCGGTGTCCTCGAGGACGTCGTCGAGGGTGTCCTCGACGCTGTCGACGGCCTGCTCGGCGCGGCGGACGATCCGGCGGACGCCGGGCTGGCGGCGCAGGTCCTCGACGACCTCGGCGCCACGCTCGGCCAGGGTCTCGACGGTCGTGACGGCCTGGCTGCGGGCCTGCTCGACCAGCTCGGCGACGGTGCTGCGCAGCGCCTCGGGACGGACGGCGGTGGCCAGCTGCTGGGCGGTGGTCCGGGCGGTGCCGGCCGCCTCGGTGGCCCGGGTGCGGGCCTCCTTCACGACCAGGTCGGCCTGGACCTGGGCCTCGCCGGGCAGCGCCTCGGCCTTGGAGCGGAACGAGGCGACGGCGGTGCGGGCCCGCTCGACGGCCAGGTCACCGGCGCCGACGAAGGCCAGCAGCGGGGTGCGGGCCTGCTCGGCGAGGGTGCGGCTCTGGGCGACGGCGAACTCGCCGTACTGCTTCACGGTCTGGGTGGGGGTCATGCCGACTCCTTGGGAGTGGGGGGTGGGGGACGTTCAGCTGGCGGCCGGGGACGACGCCCGGTGCTCGCGGACGTAGGTCTCGTAGAGCTCGAGCAGGACGGCCTTGTGCCGCTCGGACAGCGCGTCGTCGTTGCGGATCGCCGCCACGGTGTCCGGGTTCCCGGTACGCCGGTCGAGGATCCCCGCCTGCTCGTAGAGCGTCTCGGCCGAGATCTTCAGGCCCCGGGCGATCGACGCGAGGATCTCCGCCGAGGGCTTGCGGAGGCCCCGCTCCACCTGGGACAGGTAGGGATTGCTGACGCCGGCGGTGCGGGCCAGCTCGCGCAGCGAGACGCGCGCGGCGTTGCGCTGCTCACGGATGAAGTCGCCGACCGAGCCGACCGCCGAGACGCCGGAGGCGTCGGCGACCGAGTCGGCCACGCTGCCGGCGACCCGGTCCACCGTCGAGCGGACCGTCGTCACCTGTTCGCGGACGAACTCACCGGGGGTCTGCACGGATACGACGCTAACCCCGCGCGCTTGCTCTTGCAAGCGAATCTGTTAGCACTTCGGCGTGAACACCCTCACACCTCGAGGTCGCAGCTCAGACCGCCAGCGTCGAGCTCTCCCGGACCTGGCCGACGACGCCGTCGCCCCCCGGCACCGGTGGACGCGCCCACGGAGCAAGCACCTCGGCCGGCACGCCGAGCCGGCGCAGCCCCGCCGTGAGCGCCGGGGTCCGCCCCCGGTCCCCACCGTCGTCGAGCTTCAGTGCCACCGCCCCCCTCCCGGGCAGCGCCGTCACGTGGACGCCGTCCGCGCCGCCCTTGACCAGCAGCCCGGGCACCGCCTGCATGAGGTCGGTGTCCTCCCGGCCGGTGCCGGCGACGAACCAGGGGTGCGCCCGCATCGCGTCGGCCACCGCCCGGTCCCGCGAGCCCCCGCGCGCCTGCACGAGCGAGAGCACCCCGCGGGCCAGGCCGGTGAGCGACAGGGCGTGCTGCGGAGCCCCGCAGCCGTCGACCACGACCGCCGCGACCTGCTCCCCGGCCGCCTCGGCCAGCCGCGTCTCGATCGCCTGCTGCAGCGGGTGCGCGCGGTCGAGGTAGCCCACGGTCGGCCAGCCGGCGGCGACGCACGCCGAGAGCATCGCCGCGTGCTTGCCCGAGCAGTTCATCGCCAGGCGGTCCGGGGCCCGGCCGGCGATCAGCCAGCCCGCCCTCGTCCCCTCGTGCTGCGGCAGGGCCGGCGGGCAGCCGAGGTCGTCGGGGCCCAGGCCGACGGCTGCCAGCATTCCCGCGACCAGCTCGCGGTGACCGTCCTCGCCGTTGTGCGAACCCGCGCCGACGGCGAGCTCCTCGCCCGAGCGCGGGGCCCAGCCCGCGGCGAGCAAGGCGGTCGCCTGCACCGGCTTGTTCGCCGAGCGGGGCAGCACCGGCCGGTCGACGTTCCCCGCGGCCAGCAGCACGTCCCCGCCCGCGCCGAGCACCACGAGCGCTCCCCGGTGCACCGACTCCAGGAACCCCGACCGCCACACCTCGACGAGAACGGGGCTGTCCGGCCACCGTGACGAGGAACGGCCTCCTTGCAGATCGGAGGATCCCGTCCCCGGCACCCCTCGCACGCTCGGGGCGAGGCTCTGGACGGGGTCGACCGGCGCCGCGGCTTCCGCAGGAGCGCGGCGGTTCTCGTTCAGTGCCGGCCCTCGTCGGCGAGCAGGGCGGCGACATCGGCCTCGCCGTCGCGGTACCGGCGGCCCAGCTCCGCGGCCAGCCCGTCCATGACCTGCTGCACCCCGCGCCGGCGCTCCGACAGGCCCTTCTCCGCCTCGGCGAGCGAGCGCGCGGCCTCCTCGAGCTCGTCGTCGGAGAGCTCGGTGATCGCCGACAGGTCGGCACCCGGGGTCAGCGAGTTCACCCAGGACTCGTACTCCTGCGGGTCGGCCGGCTGGACCGTCTGGTGCCGCCCGAGGCCGTGCGCAGGGCCCCGGCCCTTCTCCGCGAGGATCTCCGGCAGGAGGTCCACCAGCGACCGCCCGTCGTGCTCGGCCCGCCGCTGCAGCTCGCGCCGGACGATGTCCAGCCGGCCCTGGAGCAGGCGGCGGGTGTAGGAGAGATTGACCTCCTGCTGCTCCGCCTCGCGGCGCAGCCGCCGCACGTCGCTCATCGGCCGCTGGACCGCGGACTCCAGGAATGACGGGTCCAGCAGCGCGTCGACGGCGGCACCCCCGGCGGGGGACGGCTTCGGGCTCACGGGGTGGCCTCCAGGGGCGGGACGCCCGGCACGCGGGCATCGGCGGTGATCGGCGGGCGCCGGCGGTGCGGCGGGCTCACTGCGGGATCGTCCCAGACCGGACGGCCCGCACGCGGTCACGCGCCGCCGCCTGGGTGTCGTCGGGCCCGGACGGCGCGTCGTCGGGGTCGACGGCCGCCGTAGAACCGCCCACGGTGAGCGCGGCGCCCGGGGCCACCGACTGCTTCACCAGCGCCAGAGCGACCACGCCGAGCTCGTGGTGGCGGACGACGCTGCCCACCCGGCCGACCGTGCGGGTGCCGGCCAGGACCGGCTCGCCGGGGGCCGGGAGGTCCTCGCTGACGCCGTCCAGGTGCAGCAGCACCAGCCGGCGGGGCGGGCGTCCGAGGTTGTGCACGCGGGCGACGGTCTCCTGCCCGCGGTAGCAGCCCTTCTCCAGGTGCACGGCGGTGGTGAGCCACTCGAGTTCGTTGGGGATGGTGCGGTGGTCGCTGTCGGTCCCGAAGCGCGGCCGCCGGGCCTCGACGCGCAGCGCCTCGTACGCCGACACCCCGGCGAGCCGGGCCCCGGCGGCCAGCAGGCGGTCGGCGACCACCCCGACGTCGGCCCGCGGCGCCAGGACGTCGAACGCCGCGGCGGTCCCGTCCCCCAGGGCCGGCATCCGCCGCACCCAGCCACCGCCGGTCGCCACCACGCCGTAGGCCGCCTCCGGCACGGGCAGCCCCGCCGCCGCGAGCACCGCCGGGCCCTCGGGCCCGACCACGCCCAGCAGCGCCCAGGCGTCGGTGACCAGCCGGGGCTCCACCCGCAGCATGAACCGCATCCGCTCCAGGAAGGCGTGCAGCGCGGCCCCGGTGCCCGGCTCGACGTCGGCCCAGGTGGTGCCGGCCAGCTCGGTGACCACCAGGTGGTGCTCCACGTGCCCGTTCGGGCTGAGCACCAGCGCCTCGCTGCCCGTGCTGTCGCCCAGCCGCTCGAAGTGCTGGCTGGTGATGCTGTGCAGCCACGTCAGCCGGTCGGCCCCGGGCACCACGAGCACGTCGCGGTCGCTGCGGTCGACCAGACCCGCGCCCTCGGCCAGCACCCGCTGCTCGCGCAGCGGGTCGCCGTAGTGGGCGGCGACGGCGCGGGCCGCCTCCGGCCCCACCTCGACGGGCACGGCCCCCGGTCGGGACAGCAGGGGCGAGGGCGTGGTCATGGCGACTCCGTTCGGGCGCGGTCTCGGCAGGCGCGGCACGTGCCGGAGAGGGCGACGTGACCGACGTCGACGGTGAAACCCAGGTCGGCCGCCAGACGTTCCGCCACCTCGTCGAGCAGGTCGGGCGCCACCGAGCAGATCTCCCCGCAGGAGTTGCAGACCACGTGCAGGTGGGGCCGCTCGGCGGCGTGGTAGACCGGCGCTCCCCGCCCCAGGTGGGTGTGCCACACGAGGCCGAGCCGCTCCAGCAGCTCGAGCGTGCGGTAGACCGTCGAGGTGTCCGGAGCGCTGCCGCCCGGGCCGGCCTCCTCGCGCAGCCGCGCGCCGATGGCCTCCGGGGTCGTGTGCGCCAGCGCCGAGACCGCGGCCAGCACCCGCGCGCGCTGCGGGGTCAGCCGCAGGCCGCGGGCCCGCAACTGCTCGGCGAGCGGCGCGGCGATGTCGTCCGTGCCCATGGCGAGAGCCTATGCCGGGGGTGGGGCAGGCTGGGCGCGTGACGGAGGAGCGCAGGGTGGCGGTCTGGCGGGATGGCGTGGCGGTGGCGGTTCCCGCCGGCGAGCCGGTGGTGACCGCCTTCGACCAGGGCCTGGGCCGCGGGGACGGCGTCTTCGAGTCCGTCGCAGTCGTCGCCGGGCGCACCCCGCACCTGGACGCGCACCTGGCCCGGTTCGCCCGCTCCGCCGCCCTCCTGGGGCTGGACTCCCCCGGCGACGCCGTCTGGACGGCGCTGGTCGCCGCGGTGCTGGCGGACTGGGACGCCGGCACCGAGGGCCTGTGCCGCCTGTTCCTCACGCGTGGGCCGGGCGACGGCGCCCCGCCGACCGCGCTCGCGCTGCTCGCCCCCGTGCCGCCGGAGACGCTGCGGCAGCGGGCCGAGGGCCTGTCGGTGGTCAGCCTGGGGCTGGGGGTGCCCGCCGACTTCCGCGCCCGGGCACCGTGGCTGCTCGGCGGCGCGAAGACCCTGTCCTACGCGGTCAACATGGCGGCAGGGCGTCACGCGCACGACCTCGGCGCCGACGACGTCGTCTTCACCAGCCTCGAGGGGCTGGTCCTCGAGGGCCCGACCTCGACCGTCGTGTGGGCCGCCCGCGGCACCCTGCACACGCCGCCGGTGGACACCGGCATCCTCGCCGGCACCACCCAGGCCCGGCTGTTCGCCAGGGCGGAGGCCGACGGCTGGCCCACGGCCGTCACCGCCGGCACGGTCGACGACCTGCACGCCGCCGACGCCGTGTGGCTGCTCTCCGGGGTGCGCGGCGCCGCACCGGTGCACACCCTCGACGGGGTGCGCCGGGGGGACGCCGGGCTGTCCCGACGGGTCCGGGAACTGCTCGCCGGGTAGCGTGAACGGAAGGTGAGCCGGGAAGTCTGGTCGGCAGCCCCTCCGCCGACCCTTCCCCACGGAGCCGCCGCATGACATCCCCCGCATCCGCCCGCCTCTTCGGGCGCGGCTCCTGGACCGAGGCCAGCCGGGTGGCCTCCGTCCTCCGCAAGGAGACCGTCGGCGGCGTCCTGCTGCTGACGGGCGCGGCCATCGCGCTGATCTGGGCCAACTCGCCCTGGGCGGAGTCCTACGAGGCCCTGCGCGACACCCGCGTCGGGCCGGCTGCGCTGCACCTGGACCTCACGCTGGGCACGTGGGCTGCCGACGGGCTGCTGGCGATCTTCTTCTTCGTCGCCGGTCTGGAGCTGAAGCGCGAGTTCGTCGCCGGGGATCTCCGCGACCCGCGCCGTGCGGCGCTGCCGATCGCCGCGGCGGTCGGCGGGATGGCGGTGCCCGCCCTGTTCTTCGTCCTGCTCAACCTCGGCGGACCGGAGGGCGCCCTGCGTGGCTGGGCGATCCCGTCGGCCACCGACATCGCCTTCGCGCTCGCCGTCCTCGCGGTGATCAGTACCCACCTGCCCAGTGCGCTGCGCACCTTCCTGCTCACCCTTGCCGTCGTCGACGACCTCCTGGCCATCGTCGTCATCGCGGTCTTCTACACCGCCCAGCTCGTCGTCCCGGCCCTGCTGCTCTCCCTGGTGCCGCTGGCGATCTTCGGCTTCCTCGTGCAGAAGCGGATCCGCTCCTGGTGGCTGCTGCTGCCGCTCGCGGCGGCCACCTGGGTCCTCATGCACGAGTCGGGGGTGCACGCCACGGTCGCCGGCGTGCTGCTGGCCTTCACCGTGCCGGTCGTCCGCAGCGCCGCGGCCGGTGGACCGGACGCCGGACCCGGGCTCGCCGAGCACTTCGAGCACCGCATCCGGCCGCTGTCGGCGGGGGTCGCCGTCCCGGTGTTCGCCTTCTTCTCCGCGGGCGTGGCCGTCGGTGGGCTCTCCGGTCTGGGCGAGTCGCTCGGCGACAGCATCGCCATCGGCATCATGGTCGGCCTGGTGGCCGGCAAGGCGATCGGCATCACCGGGGCCACCTGGCTGATCGCGCGCTTCACCCGGGCGCAGCTCGACGAGAACCTGGGCTGGGCCGACGTGGTCGGCCTGGCCCTGCTCGGCGGCATGGGCTTCACGGTGTCGTTGCTGATCACCGAGCTGGCCTACGGCGCGGAGAGCGAGAGCTACGAGCACGCGAAGATCGGCATCCTCTTCGGCACGCTGCTCGCCGCCGTCCTCGCCGGAGTCATCCTCCGGCTGCGGAACCGCCGCTACAAGCAGATGTACGCGGCGGAGAGCCGCGACGTCGACCGGGACGGGATCCCGGACGCCTGGGACACCGTCGACGACCGCGCCGAGCACGAGCGGGAGGGTGCGACCCCACCGGGCCACACCTTCGGCGGGACCCCGCGCGGGGACGAGGACGACGCTCCCCCGCCCGCTTACGAGACGGTCGACGACGAGGCCGACCACGACCCCGACTGGGAGGGCGCACCCCCGCCCGGGCGGGGCGTCACCGACGCCGCTGGCACGGGCGAGGCACCGCCGGCCCCCTACGAGACGGTCGACGACGAGGCCGACCACGACCCCGACTGGGAGGGCACCCCGCCTCCGGGACGGCCGGCCAGGCCGTTCGCTGACGGCTGACAAATCCGGTTGCCGGAGCCCTCCGCGCCGACGTACCGTCGTCGTACACGAGAGAGGAGGTGGTCCGTAACTTGCTGAGCTACAGGACTCGTGAGGTGGCTGTCCGCTAGCCGCCGTCCAGATGGGCCGCCCGTTCGGATGGGAATTCGAACGACGGCATGATCGCCCGTCCGTCGTACGGCGGCGAGCGAGAACCGGACAGTCACCCGACCCCCGGGCCGCCGACATTTGTCCAGTCGGCCCGCGTGCTGCCCCCTCAGGGAGGCGCCGCGGAGCAGCCCGGGGGTTGTCCGTTCTCCGGGGAGGTCGGCGTGCAGCTCGGCGGACTCCCCATCGAGACCGATGTGTCGGTCGGCAGCTGGATCGCCGGAGCGGTCGCCCGCGAGGACCGGGGCACCGTCGGCTCGCTCGTGCCCCCGGTCTTCCCCGCGTACGCCCGGGTGCTGCACCCCGCTTACCGGTACGACGGCGACGAGGACGTCGAGATCACCTGGTCCTCCGTCGCCGCCGTCAACGGCACCGTCGCCCATCCGCTCATGCAGTGGCCCGCGGTCACCGGCGGCTGGGAGTACCTGACCGAGGACAGCCAGCCGCCCACGTGGGACGGCGCTCCCGCCGAGGGGCACCTGCCCACCACGGTCGCCGGGCGCATGGCCCGCGTGCTCGCCCGGCACACCGCCGTGCCCGGCAGCTGCCTCTTCGGCCGCTGGGCGGGCTCCGGCTTCGACGCCGACGCCGTGCGCGGTCTGCCGACGCTGCCGCTGCCCGGGGCGCGCGACGTCGTCCTCGTACGGGGCCGGGTCACCGATGCCGCCCGCAACCTGGCGCCGGAGCCCTCGGAGCAGAGCGCCAACCTGTGGTGGCCGTCGGACCGCACCTGGCTCGTGGCGACCGACATCGACCTGGTGAGCACCTACGTGGGCGGAACGGCGGCGTGCATCGCCGAGCTGCTGGCCACGCCGGCGCTGGAGGTCGTCCGCGCGGCCCCGGCCGACCCGGTGGGCCTCGGCGACGACCCGGTCAACCCGGTGCCGCCCCGCGGCTGAGCCGAGCGTCGCTCAGGGGCCGATGAGCACCCAGTCCCCGACGACGTCGACCTGCACCCCCGAGTCGGTGGGTCGCACGTCGCTGATCCGCTGGGCGAAGGGCAGCGGGTCCAGGGGCACCCGGAAGGTGAACCGTTCGGCGAGCAGCAGCTCGCTCACCCCGCCCAGGCCGGGAACGCCGCTGAAGCGCCTGGGCTCCACGACGAGCGTGTCCCCGTCCGCGCCGAGGTCGACATCCGCGGAGGCCTCCACCGTGCTGCCGAGCAGGTCCGCCGCCCCGGTCACCCGCAGCTCCCCGGGATCGGCCTCCTCGAGCGACAGCGGACGCCCGGTCATGTCCAGGTACCGGTTCAGGTCGTCGTAGCTCAGGAAGGCCTCGGCCTCGGTGCCGGTGACGAGCAGCCGGTCGGGGTCACCGCGCAGGAGGTCGTGGAAGGACAGGTAGACGTCGGTGAGCCGGGCGTCGACGGACGTGATCCGCAGCGGCCCGGAGGTGACCTCCTGCATGGCGATCTCCACCTCGTCGTAGCGACCGCGGAGGACCTGGGGGAGGAACAGGGGGCCACGCACCTTGACCTCCGGCTCCTCGAGCGTCCCCGTCCGCTCCTGCAGCGCCTGGGCGACGAGCCCCTCGGCCGCACGGCGGGCCAGCAGGTCGGCTCCCCACAGCAGCAGCACGGTGCCCAGCAGCACGCCGAGGGCGATCCCCACGCCACGGCCTCCCAGCCGCCGGGCCATGTCCGTCCCTCTCATGCGCTCGGTCCACCGGTGACCGCGGGCTGCCGTTCCGGCACGATCCCGGCGTCACGCTCCTCCAGCAGGGTGTCCTGCTGCGCCGCGTCCAGGCTGCCGCCGGAGGTCCGGATCCGCCTGCTGGGCCAGCCCGCCGCACGGCCGAGCAGGGTGAGGACGGCCGGCGTGATCACCGGCCGGATGAGGAAGGTGTCGATCAGCAGGCCCAGGGCCATGATGAAGGCGACCTGCCGGAAGCTGTCCAGCGGGATGATCGCCACCATGGCGAAGGTGGCCGCCAGGATGACCCCCGCCGCGCTGATGGCGCGCGCGGTGGCCGGCATCGCCACCGCGATCGCCTCCCGCAACGGCCGGCGGGCCGCCTCCTCCCAGATGGACCCGACGGCGAACACGTTGTAGTCGGAGCCGAGCGCGAGCAGCAGCACGGCCGTGGTGAACGGGACGTAGAAGGTCAGCCCCGGGTCGTCGAGGAGCTCCTGGAACACCAGGACCGAGATCCCGAGGGCGGCGGCCACCCCCAGCGCACTGGTGGCCAGCAGCAGCAGGGGCGCCAGCAGCGCACGCAGGTAGAGCGCCAGAATGACGAACTCCACGACCAGCGCCGCCAGCATGGTGCGCCGGAGGTTCTCCTGGGTGATCAGCGCGAGCTCCGCGGCGACCGCCGTCTGCCCGGCCACCCCCGCCGTCGCCCCCTCCACGCCGGCCTGCTCCAGCAGGTCGGGCAACCGGTCCTGCAGGAGGGCCAGGTCGTCGATGGCGTCGGCCGCCAGCGGATCGCTGTCCAGGATCACCACGAACCGGGCGAGGTCGCCGTCCGCCGAGAACACGATCCCGAACTCCTCGGGCAGCGGGTTCTGGGCGGCACCGAGCACCTGGGCCACGCCCGGCTGCATCTCCAGCAGCTCCTGCAGCCGTTCCAACGCGTCCCGCTGCTCGGCGATGTCGGGAGCCTCCACGAGCACCTCGGTGGGTGCCACGACACCGCGGACGCCGGCGTCGTCGAGGATCTCCGCTCCTTCCCGCACCGGATCGCCGGAGGGCAGCCCGGAGACGAACGACAGGTCCAGCCGCAGGTCCGACAGCGGCAGGGCCGCCGGCACCAGGACGCCCACCCCGAGCAGCACGGCGACCCAGGCGCCGCGGCGGGTGGAGGTCCTCCGCGCCATCCAGCGGGCGCCCCGTCCGGCCCGGCGGTCCAGTGCGCCGCCCCGCGCCACGCCCGACGGGAAGAACAGCCACGGCCCCAGGACGGCGATCACCGCCGGGACCAGTGTCAGCGAGACGACGACCCCGACCACGACGGTGAGCGACAGCGCGGGGCCGAACGCCCGGAACAGCTCGAAGTCGGCCACCAGCAGCGCGGCGGTCCCGGCCGCGACGGTGATGCCCGCGACCGCGACGATCGGGCCGTCGGTGGTCACGGTGCGCCGGGCGGCCTCGTGCGGCGCCAGCCCGGTGTCCAGGTGGCGGCGCATGCCGGAGAAGAACAGGACGCAGTAGTCGGTGACCACGCCGATGAGCAGCGCGGCGGTGAGCGGCTGGAGCTGGTCGGGCAGCGCGAAGCCGAAGGCGGCGGCCGCCCTCGCGAGGAGGTGCACGGCCAGCAGGTAGCCGATCCCGGCGGCGGCCAGCACCACCAGGGGCGCCACGACCGACCGGAAGGTGAGCCCGACGACGACGGCGATGAGCACCAGGGTCGCCACCTCGAACAGGTGCAGCCGCGCCTCGAGGTGCTCGGCCTGCTGCACCCGCGCCGGGGTGATGCCCGTGACGTAGGTCTGCACGTCCGGCTGGTTGCGGAAGTGCTGGGCGTACTGGCGAGCCAGCGCCGTGCCGTCGGCCAGCGACGTGCCGCCGGTGGTGTACAGGTAGGTGACCGCCGTCTCCGGGGTGGAGGTGGGCAGCGGCACCGCGGCCACGATGTTCCCGTCGGCGGTCGGGGCCTCGCTGCGGAGGGTGGCCTGGGTGTGCTGGAGCGCCCACAGGGCGATGTCGGCCCGGGTGAGGGCACTGAGCCCGCCCGGATCGTGGACGACGACCGCGGTCTGGGACAGCACCGGAACGCGGAACTCGGTGAGGGAGCGCTGCTGCACCTGGGCCGCCTCGCTCCCGACGGGCAGCAGGCTGCCGAAGTTGTTGCTGCCGCCGCCACCCGACGGCGTCGGCAGCAGCACGGCGACGACGGCGGCGGCCAGCCAGAGGCCCATGACGATCCACCGGCCGGTCACCACGGCCGAGCGGAGCGCCCTGCCGACGGCGGACAGCCCTCGGACCGGCGCCCGCACCGCGGATCGCGCTGCCGACCGTGCAGTCAACACGGCCTCCCAGCCTGTGACCGGCACCGACTACCGGTGGTGGGAGGAGGGTAGGGCGATCCGGGACGACCTGCAGGCGGAAGGACATCCCCATGCCCGAGGACCGCACCGAGCCGACCTCCGGTGCCTCCGCAGCACCGGCCGCTGCCGACGAGCCCACCCTCGACCGCGAGGAACCCGGCAGCCGGCCGGGGCGCGCGCCGAAGACGTGGTGGCTGGTCGCCCCGGCCTTCGTCGCGGGCCTGTTCGGAGGCGCGATCCTGCTCGGATTGCTCCGCGAGGACCCGCCGCCGGTACCGGCCACCGCCGCCGAGTCCCCGGCCGGCACCGGTGCGGCCGAGCCGTCCTCGCCGGGCGGCGAGGGCCCGGGGGCCAGCGCCGAGATCACGGTGAACGAGGCCTGCCTGCGTGTCGTGAACGGGACCAGTGACCTGGTCGACGTCATCGACGACCTGGGCGACGCCGCGGCGGGCCTGGACATCTCCGGTCTGGACCAGGCGATCAGAGAGCTGCAGCCGCTGGAGCGACGGCTGCGCGACGACCTGGACGGCTGCGAGACCGACACCGCCCTGCCCGGCGACCTGTCGTCGCAGCCGGACGGCTCCGGAGCGCCGCGGTCGGGTGGGACCGCCCCGTCCGAGGCCTCCCCCACGACCGCCGGCCCGTCCGACTGAGGAAGATCACTCCGCCGGGCAGCCGTCAGAGGAGGGCGAGCTCCGCGGCCAGGTCGTCCAGGCCCAGTGACCCTTGGGAGAGCGCGGCCATGTGCCACGCCTTGAGGTCGAAGCCGGCCCCCCGGGCCTGCTGGGCCGCGGCCCGCCCCTCGCGCCACGCCCGCTCGCCGAGCTTGTAGCTGATCGCCTGCCCCGGCATGCCGAGGTAGCGCACCAGCTCGCTGTCGAGGAAGGCGACGTCGGCGCCGGAGTGCTCGCCCAGGAAGGCCCGGGCGAGCTCGGGCGTCCACGGGCGCCCGCGGTGCTCGGCGAGCACGCCCTCGGCGTCGTCGGGCACCGGCAGCCCCAGGTGCATGCCGATGTCGATGACCACGCGCACCGAGCGCAACTGCTGCGCGTCGAGGAAGCCCAGCCGCTCCGCCGGGTCGACGAAGTAGCCGAGCTCGTCCATCAGCCGCTCCGCGTACAGCGCCCAGCCCTCGACGTTGGCGCCGACCGAGCCCAGCGAGGTCTGGTAGGTCGACAGCCGGCCGGAGACGTACGCCCACTGGGCCAGCTGGAGGTGGTGGCCCGGAACGCCCTCGTGGTACCAGATGGAGACCAGGTCCCAGAGCGGGAAGCGGGTGCGCCCCAGGGTGGGCAGCCAGGTGCGGCCCGGTCGGGAGAAGTCCTGCGCCGGCCGGGTGTAGTACGGCGCCGCCGCGCTCCCGGGCGGCGCGATCATCGCCTCGACCCGCTTCACCGGCTCGGCGAGGTCGAAGTGGGTGCCGTCCAGCGCCGCGATCGCCTCGTCCATCATCGACTGCAGCCGCCGGCGGATCGCCTCGGCGCCCTCGACCGCCGGGCCGTGCTGCGACAGCCAGCGCATCGCCGCCAGCGGCGTCGCCCCCGGCCGCACCCGCTCGGCCTCGACGCGCTGCTCCGCGAGGATCCGGCGGTGCTCGGCCCAGCCCCAGGCATAGGCGTCCTCCAGGCCCTGCCCGGCGCCCAGGTCCGAGCCGGTCCAGCGCCGGGCGGCCACCGCGTACCGCTCCCGGCCGACGGCGTCGGGGGTGCCCTCGGCCAGGGCGGCGTAGTCGTCCCGCAGGTAGTCCCGGATGTCGGCGACCGCGGCGTCGGCGGCCCGTGCGGCGGCGTCCAGCTCACCGCGCAGCGCCTCGGGACCGCCGGCGACGACGCCCGCGAAGTAGGGCCCGGCGAGCCACTCGTCGAGCTGGGCGACGACGGTGCGCACCTGCCGCGCCGCGGCGAGCAGCCCCCGCCGGCCACCCTCGGCCAGGGTCTCGCGGTAGCCGCGGTAGGCCTCGGGCACCCGGGCCAGGCGACGGGCCAGGACGGACCAGTCCTCCTCGCTCGCCATCGGCATCATGGAGAAGACCTGGCGGACCGAGTGGATCGGCGTGAACAGGTTGTTGAGCGAGCGGAACCCCTCGCCGGCCCCGTGCACGGCCAGCTCCGCCTCCAGCCGCTCGCGCAGCAGGCGGGCGCAGCGACGCTCCACCGGGTCGTCGTCGAGCGCCGGGTCGGCGGCCAGCACCCGGTCCAGCTCGGCGAGCGTGGCACGGGCGAGATCGGCCTCGGCCTCGAGGCCGGCCGGGCCGTAGTCGGGCAACCGGTCGTCGCCGGGACGGGTGCCCAGCGACGTGGCCACGATCGGGTCGAGGTCGCAGACGGCGTCGACGTAGCGGTCGGCCACCTGGCGTGGGGTGGCGGGGCGGGCGCCGGACGACGGGGTGGGGGCCTCCGGGGCGCTCACCGCAGCCGCTCCAGCCGGGCCGACATGATCGGGCGCAGCGGCTCCTCGCCGACGGCCCGGTCGATCGCGTACATCAGCGCGCCCTCGACGATGCCGTAGAGCCGCACCGCCCGGGTCACCCCGGGAGCGTCCGGGGTGCGGGCCACCACGTCGCTGGTCAGCTCCCAGCTCGTCGTCGTGCGCGCCGTGCCGACGTAGATCTCCACGAGCCCCTCGGGGCCGGCCACCAGCAGTTCGACGTCGTCGTTCCCGCGGGGGCGCCAGAAGCCGGACTCCCGCACGTCGGGGCCGACGATCTTCCCGTCGTCGGTCAGCCGCCAGGTCCGGGACTCGTAGGCGAGGAACCCCCGGCCGTCGTGGCCGAACCGGATCCACTGGCCGAACCGGTGGTCACCGCCCGACCCCGCCGCCTGCCCCTCGCCGTGCCACTCCCCCAGCAGGGGCAGCACCGAGAGCAGCTTCTCGGAGACCTCCGGCCCGCTGCGGACGTCGGCGGTGTCGGGCACCGGCAGCTCGGTTCCCCCGCTCATCGCCGCGACCCCTCCGGACGGCGGGACAGGCGGACCGCGCCGTACCCCAGCGCCAGGGCGGACAGCGCCGTCAGGGTGACCAGGACCCAGGCAGAAACCATGGGAACCACCGTAGTGACGACGCGGATGCCCGGCGCAGCGCGCCGAGCCGGCGGGGACGTGCGACTGCTCCGGCGGGACCTGCGGGCCGATGAGGTCCGCGGCCACCGCCGCCGCCCACCCGGACACGGTCCGCTTCATGGCCGCCCATGCTTCCGACACATGCGCGCCCGCACGATGCCCTCGGTGCCGGTCTCCGCCGGCGGGCTGTCCGAGGTCGTCGGCCGGGTGAGCCGCCCGTAGGGGCGGAGCTCGGCCATCCCCACGACGGTGCCGGACGTCGATCCCCGAGGGACTCTGCGGCTGACCCT
Organism: Blastococcus sp. HT6-30; assembly: GCF_039729015.1. Lineage (NCBI taxonomy): Bacteria > Bacillati > Actinomycetota > Actinomycetes > Geodermatophilales > Geodermatophilaceae > Blastococcus > Blastococcus sp. HT6-30. The sequence continues at coordinate 3,282,344 of NZ_CP155792.1, forward strand.
CCGCACACCGAGGCGCCCGCTCCGGCCACCGGCCGGGGCGGGCGCCGCCGTGTGAGCGCGCCGCCGGCCGGGAGTGAGGTGGAACCGACAGGCCGGGGCGCTGGTGAGGGCGGGGGGTCGTACGGCAGGCTGGGCGCAGCCCGGATCACCGGGACCGGACGGGAGGAGAAGTCATCGAGATGGCCGAGGCCGGCCGCGGCACCGCGTCGACCCCGGACGTCGAGGCGCTGCCGGGCACGCCGTCGTGGTTCTCGGTGCTGCACGACTCCACGTTCATGTTCGCCGCGGTGTGCGACACCGCCGGCACCTTGCTCTCGGCCAACCGGCTCTCGGTGGAGGAGTGCGGCTTCGACCGCCGCGAGCAGCTGGGCCGCCCCCTGTGGACGGCCGGCTGGTGGGCCGGCGACCCGGAGGTCCGCGACCGGATCCGCGCCTGGTGCCTCGAGGTGGCCGCCGGCGGGGAGCCGGTGCGCACGGTCACCGGCTTCTTCCTCGCCGACGGCGCGCGACGCACCGCCGACCTCACCCTCCAGCTGGTCAGCGAGGGCGCCGGGGCCGAGTACCTGCTGATCACCGGCATGGACATCACCGACCGGCTGCACTCCGAGCGGGTCACCGCGGAGGCCCGCGCAGCCGGGATGGAGGCGTCCACGCTGCGCCAGATCGCCACCGCCCGGGCCCGTGACCTGGAGGTGCTCCGCGAGACCGAGGCGAAGCTGTCCCGCGCCCTCGCCATCACCGAGCGGGTGCTGGCCAACGTCGCCGACGGCATCTACGGCCTCGACAGCGAGGGCCGGGTGGAGTTCCTGAACCCCGCTGCGTCCCGGCTGACCGGTTACCGGCCCGAGGAGCAGCTCGGCCGCGACCAGCACGCCCTGGTCCACGCGCGGCGAGCCGACGGCTCGGAGTACCCCCGCGAGGAGTGCCCGGTGTGGCGGGCCCTGCAGACCGGCCGCACCGTCGTCGCCGACCACGAGACCCTCTGGCGCAGCGACGGCACCCCCGTACCGGTCGAGATGGTGGTGGTCCCCACCGTCGAGGACGGCGTGCACACCGGCGTGGTGGTCTCCTTCCGCGACCTCACCGACCGGCTGGCCGCCCAGCGCCAGGCCGCGGAGCTGGAGGCGCTCGCCGCCCGGACCGCCGCCGACCGCGCGCTGTCGGACCGGCTGCAGCAGTCGCTGCTCACCCCGCCGCCGGAGCCCGACCACCTGCAGATCGCCGTCCGGTACAGCCCGGCCGCGCACGAGGCGCAAGTGGGGGGCGACTGGTACGACGCCTTCCTCCAGCCCGACGGCGCCACGATGCTCGTGATCGGTGACGTCGTGGGCCACGACAGCAGCGCCGCCGCTGCGATGGGCCAGGTCCGCGGCCTGCTGCGCGCCCTCGCCTACGCCGAGGAGAACGGCCCGGCGGCGACGCTCACCCGGGTGGAGCACGCCGCTCGCGGGCTGGCGGTCGCGACCCTGGCGACCGCCGTGCTGGCCCGCATCGAGCGCCACCCCGACGTGCCGGTGAGCGGCCGCCGACTGCTCCGCTGGAGCAACGCCGGGCACCTGCCGCCGATCCTGCTGGCCCCCGACGGCACGGGCACCCTGCTCACCAGCCGGCCGGAACTGATGCTGGGCATCGACCCGGACGCGCCGCGCAGCGACCAGTCCGTCGACCTGCCCGACGACCACACGCTGCTGCTGGTCACCGACGGCCTCGTCGAGCGCCGCGACATCGACCTCGACGCGGGGATCGAGCGGCTCCTCGACGCCCTGCGTGACCTCGGCGCGACGCCGCTGGAGGAGCTGCTGGACACCGTGCTCGCCCGGCTGGTCCCCGAGGCCGGGGCCGACGACGTCGCCATCGTCGCCGTCCGGGCGTTCCCCGAGGACCGGCCCCGGCCCGTCGAGGCCGGCCCGAACCGGCTGCCGCCCGGCGTGGACTGAGAACGGACCTCCGCCTCCCCGCAGGACGACGGCCCGCCTCCCCGGAGGGAGACGGGCCGTCGTGGCCGGATCTCGCTAGTCGATGGCGACGGTCGTCTCGTTCAGGCCGACCTCGGCGGCGAGCACGCGTTCGCCCTTGCCGACCGCGGCCAGGGCGCGCAGCTTCCACTTCCCCGGCGCGGCGAAGAACCGGAACTCACCCTCGGGGCTGGTGACGACCTCGGCGGTGAACTCGTCGGTCGAGTCCAGGAGCCGGACGTAGGCGCCCGCCACGGGGGCGCCGTCGTGCCACACCGAGCCCTGGATGACCGTCTGGGTGCTCAGGTCGATCCCCGCGAGGGAACCACCCTGCTTCGGGGCTCCGCACATGTCAGCTCACTTCTCGATCGGGACGCCGACGAGCGAGCCGTACTCGACCCAGCTGCCGTCGTAGTTCTTGACGTTCTTCTTGCCGAGCAGCTCCTGCAGGACGAACCAGGTGTGGCTCGACCGCTCGCCGATCCGGCAGTAGGCGATGGTCTCCTTGCTGTCGTCGAAGCCCTGCTCGGCGTAGAGGGCCGCCAGCTGCTCGTCGGACTTGAAGGTGCCGTCCTCGTTGGCTGCCTTGCTCCACGGGATGTTGATCGCGGTGGGGACGTGACCGGCCCGCTGCGACTGCTCCTGCGGGAGGTGCGCCGGGGCGAGGATCTTGCCGGAGAACTCGTCGGGGGAACGGACGTCGACGAGGTTCTTGCTGCCGATGGCGGCCACGACCTCGTCGCGGAACGCGCGGATCGACAGGTCGGGCTCGGAGGCCTGGTACTGGGTGGCCGGGCGCTCGGGAACGTCCTTGGACAGCGGGCGGCCGTCCAGCTCCCACTTCTTGCGGCCGCCGTCCATCAGCTTGACGTCGCGGTGGCCGTAGATCTTGAAGTACCAGTAGGCGTACGCGGCGAACCAGTTGTTGTTGCCGCCGTAGAGCACCACGGTGTCGTCGTTGGCGATGCCGCGGCTCGACAGCAGCGCCTCGAAGGCGGTCTTGTCGAGGTAGTCGCGACGCAGCGGGTCCTGCAGGTCCTTCTTCCAGTCCAGCTTGACGGCGCCCTCGATGTGGCCGCCGTCGTAGGCGCTGGTGTCCTCGTCCACCTCGACGAAGACGATGCCGGGCTGGCCCAGGTGCTCCTGGACCCAGTCGACGGTGACGAGCACGTCGGTGCGACTCATGTGTTTCCTCCGTGGATCGGTGTGCGGGTGGTCGGCGCGGGCCGGCACGGCCCGCCGGGGATCAGGTGCAGCTCACCGCCGCACGCGGGTGCGGCAGGACGGTGCTGTCATGTGCGGGGAAGACCTCCGGACGGCGGACGGGGCGCGTCTGGTCGGTCGGAACCGACCTCAGGAGGTCGGACAGAGGCAGCTGCCGACGCGGCACAGGTCGACTGTGCGGCGCGAGGTCAGCAGGGTGCCCACGGCGCGAGAGTAGCCGATCACACCCGCACCCCCGCACGGGCGTCTACCAGAGCGGTCAGCTCCGCCGGCCGCGGCGCGCCGCTGCTGCGGCCGACGACCCGGCCGCCGCGATCCAGGTAGAACAGCGTCGGGGTCTGCCGCACGCCGAGCTTCCGTACCTCGGCCAGGTGGCTCTCCGCGTCGACCTGCACGACGGCCAGCCCCGGGCGGGTGGCCTGCAGCTGCGCCAGCCGGGCCTTGGTCGCCCGGCAGGGCCCGCAGAACGCGGTGGAGAACTGCACGACGGTCAGGTCCGCCTCGGCCGGGCGCACGCCCAGCCGTGCGAACACCGCCGTCGCCTCTGCCTGCCCGTCCACCCCGGGTGCAACCCGCCTCGTCCGGCGGGCTATTCCGCCCGGAGAACCGCATCCTCGGCCGTCACCCGCACGTCGATCCCGTCCTCGGCCGGGGTCACGCCGGTCAGCCGCAGGCCGAACGGCAGCTCCACCGGGTACCGGAGGTCGAGCAGGTCGGTGACCCGCCCGACCAGGACCCGCGGGATGTCGACCCCGGCACCGGCGGCCCGGTCGACGTCGACGACCAGCTCGTTCCCGTCCACGGCGACCGTGCCGCTGGCGGTCAGCGGCAGGGTCTGGCCCAGCAGCTCGACCGTCCGGGTGATCCGCAGCCCGTCCCCCTCCCGCTCGAGGACCGCGTCGCCGCCGATCTCCCGGGCGAGGAGCGCGTAGGACAGCGTCGCCGTGCCGTCGATGCGATCGACCGGCACCTCCGACACCTGCCGGGAGAGGACCGCCGACAGCGGCAGCCGGACCCCGCGGAGGGTGACGTCGGCGCGGGTGCCCTCCGGCTGCCCCAGCTGCTCGGCGGTCAGGGCGATGTGCACCTCCTGGTAGCGCCCGCCGACCGCCTGGGTCAGGAACGGGAAGCCCCGCACGTCCACCTCCGGCCGGCCCGCCAGGTTCCCCTCGGCCGCCAGTTGCTCGGCGACCTGCCCCTCGGCGACGCCCACCGCCACCCGGTCGAGCAGGGTTCCGAGGCCGACGAGGAGGACGAGGAGGACCGCGAGGACCTTCACAGCACCGTCAGCAGGCCCAGCGCCACCGGAGCGCAGGCCGCGAACGGCAACACGACCTGCACGACCGTCGGGGCCCACGGCGACAGCGCCTCCGCCTCCCCCTCGGCCGTCGTCTCGACGGCGAGGTAGCTGCCGGCCACGGCCACCAGCGCCACGACCCCGGCGACCGCGGCGCCGACGGCCAGTGCGCGCAGCATCCCCAGGTCGGCCGGCCCGCGGACCGCCCACGCCGTCGCGGCGCCGGCGAGCACGGCCAGCACGGCGCCGGTCAGCCCCCGGGGGACACCGGGCGCCAGCTGCGGCCGCGGCAGCACCTGGTCGATGAGGTGGCCGACGAGCAGGGCGGTGCCGGCGACGAGCGCGGTCACCACCAGCCGGCCGTCGTCGGAACGGGCGAGCAGGAGCAGCGCCGCGAGCGCCCCCACGGCGGTGAGCAGCACCGCCGACCCGGCCAGCGAGTCGACCAGGTCGTGCCGCGGCGAGCGCAGCATCTGCTGCAGGACGGCGGTGAGGAAACCGACAGCGAGGACGGCGAGCAGACCACCGGGCTCCGGGTCCTCGGGCAGGACCATGGCCAGGTCGGCCGCGACGGCCGCCGCCGTGCCGACGGCCAGGGATGCCGCGAACCCCTGCATGCCGGTGGCGAGCACCCAGGACAGCACCAGCGCCAGCTGCAGCGCGAGCACGGCGGCCAGGGCCCCCAGGTCGCCGAGCGTCGCCGGGAGCCCCGCCAGCAGGCCCGCCGCGACCACCGCCAGGCCGGCCGCGGGCAGGTGGTGGGGCAGGGCCGGCGTCGGCGACGGGACGGCGCTGGAGCTCACGGGTCGATCGTCTCAGAAGCCCGGCGTCCGATCCGCTCGACGAGCGGGGACGGCGAGCCGCAGGCGGGTACCGCAGCGCCCGTGGCGACGAAGGACGTCAGCAGCCGCGCCCGACGACCGGGTCCCCGGCGGTCCGGGCTCGCCGGCGGACACGTCGGCTATCCTGCACTCTCACCGCGACAGCGTTGTCGTAGGTCCGGCCGGTGCCCGCCGGCCCTGGACCCCTGAGGAGACGACATGCGACTCGTGCTCATGACTTCCGCCCGCCAGGCCACGACCGAGGTGCTGCCCGCCCTGGGGCTGCTCGGCCACCAGGTCCGGGTCGTGGCCCCCGAGCTCTCCAGCCTCCTCGACGGCGACTCCGGCGACGTCGTGCTGGTCGACGCCCGGCACGACCTCGTCCAGGCGCGCACGCTCTGCGGGCTGCTCTCCTCCACCGGGGTGGCCGCCGCACTGGTCGCGATCCTCTCCGAGGGCGGGCTGGTGGCCCTCTCCGCCGACTGGGGGGTCGACGACGTGCTGCTCGACACCGCCGGCCCCGCGGAGGTCGACGCCCGCCTCAAGTGGGCGGCCGCGCGCCGGCTCGCCGCCGCCACACCCGCGGACGGCGGCGACGGCGGGGTGACCCAGGCCGGCGAGCTGGTCATCGACGAGCACAGCTACTCCGCCAAGCTGCGCGGCCGTCCGCTCGACCTCACCTACAAGGAGTTCGAGCTGCTGAAGTACCTCGCCCAGCACCCGGGCCGGGTCTTCTCGCGAGCGCAGCTCCTCCAGGAGATCTGGGGCTACGACTACTTCGGCGGCACCCGCACCGTCGACGTCCACGTCCGACGGCTGCGGGCCAAGCTCGGCACCGAGCACGAGGCGCTGATCGGCACCGTGCGCAACGTCGGCTACAAGCTCGACCAGCAGGTGGCCGACGCCACCGCCAAGGCCGCCCGGGCGGAGAGCGACGCCGAACTGGTCTGATGACCGGGTGAGCGCTCCTCTCGACGTCGACGGCGTCCTCGCACTGCTGCGCGCCGCCAGGGCGGCCGACGGCGTGCGCCCGGTCTCCGAGGAGGCCGAGCTCCGGCTCCAGCACCGCTCCCCCGGCGGGCACGACGTCGTCGTCCACGACGACGACGGTGCCCTGGCCGGCTACGCGCGGCTGGACGACGGCTCCGCCGAGCTGGTGGTGCACCCCGGGCGGCGACGGCGCGGGCTCGGCACCGAGCTGCTGCGCCGGCTGCTCGGCCTGGCGGGTGACCAGCCGCTGAGCATCTGGGCGCACGGCGACCTGCCCGGCTCGGCCCAGCTGCTCGCCCCGCACGGCTTCGAGCGCGCCCGGGTGCTGCTGCAGATGCGCCGGGACCTGGCGGGCATCGACCCGGACCCCCGGCCGGAGCTCCCCGCCGACGTGCGGGTGCTGCCCTTCCGCCCCGGCCGCGACGAGGACGCCTGGCTGCGGGTCAACGCACGCGCCTTCGACTGGCACCCCGAGCAGGGCCGGATGACCCGCGCGGACCTCGAGCTGCGGGAGGCCGAGCCCTGGTTCGACCCCGCGGGCTTTCTGATGGCCTGGCGCGGGGACCCCGACGAGGGCGGGGAGCTGCTCGGCTCGCACTGGACGAAGGTCCACCCGCCCGGTGACGCCGCCGAGGAGGCGGTCGGCGAGGTCTACGTGCTCGGCGTCGACCCGGCAGCCCAGGGGCTCCGGCTGGGGCGGGCGCTCACCGACCTGGGCCTGGCGCACCTGCGCAGCCGGGGGCTGGGGCAGGTCCTGCTCTACGTCGAGGAGGACAACGCGGCGGCGGTCCGGCTGTACGAGAACCGGGGCTTCCGCCGGTTCTCCGTCGACGTCTCCTGGCACCGGGAGCCGCGAGCCTCCTGAGTCCTTGGCCTCCGGGGCCAGCGGTCAGGTGGACGAGCCGGCGCTCCGGGGCGCACCACCAGCGCGCGGAGCCGGCCGGTCGTCGTCCTCCCCGATCAAGTGCTCACGGATGAAGGCCTTGGGGTGGTACCGGCGCAGGTCGACGTTGCGGAACTCGTCGAAGTCCTCGCCCAGGCTGTCGTGCAATTGACCGCGCACGCCGGTCACCGCACCCCGCACCCGCTTGAGACCACCGGCCACGTCCTTGGCCAGGTCCGGCAGCCGCTCCGGGCCGAAGATGAACAAGGCGGCAAGACCGAGGACGACGATCTCGCCCCACCCGATGGAGTTGAACACCGGCGCTCCTCTCAGGGTCGATCAGGACGGGACGGGAGGTCATCCCGGGACGGGGACCGCATGCCGGGTGACGACTTCGGCGGCGATCTCCTCGCACCAGGCACGTACGGCCCGCCAGTCCCGGAAGTCACCCACCACGGCGTGGGCAGGCCAGCCGGCACGCTCGGCGGCGGAAAGCACGCGCCGTTCCAACCGGCCGGGGAAGACCCGATGATCGAGCGCATCGATCCAGTCGCCGATCCGACGTCCGTCCGGGTCATCGTCGGGAGGCCCGGGCCGGTCGCCGACCAGCCCGCTGGAGAACAGCCATGTCGAGCGGCCGCGCAGCTCCGGAGCGACGGCACCGACGTAGCGCCGAGCCGGCTCCAGCCAGCGCCCCGCGTAGACGGCGCTGCCGAGCACGACGGCGTCGAAGTCAGCGGGGTCGGGCCGCAGCTCCACCGGTGCCAGCACGGTGGACAACCGCCCGATCCGTCCCGCTCGGCTGGCAGGCAACGACTGCGCCAGCGCGGCGGCGATCTCCCTCGTCGCCCCGTGCCGGCTGGCGAAGGCCACGAGCACCCGGGGGCCGCACCCGCCGGCACCCACCGCGGTGGACCCCAGGCAGCGGGAGGATCGCGGCGGAAGGTCGTCGCTGGCAGGAGGGGCGTCTGACCTCGGTTCGACGACCATCGCCGGCCCGGCAGTGAGTCGGTCCATGGGGGCGGACGCTATGCGGCAGAAACGGCGCCCGCGTGAACGCGGGTGGAACAGCCGCCGGGTCCCGGTCCGAGTGGCCGGCCGCGATCCGCCGCCGGTCGTCGGGCACGCCCGGGCGACGAAGGCGGGCATCTCTATCGGCAGTGCGTCGCCGAGGTCGAACGTGGGTCGGCCACTGTTGTCCGGGGGTTCGTCCGGCGGCCGCCTGCCCGCCGCCCGCCCTGCCTAGCGTCGGCCGCGCCCTGGAACCATCTAAGGAGAAGCGGTTCATGACCACCTCGTTCGATCGACGCAAGTTCCTGCAGCGCGGCGCGGCCGTGACCGCCGGGACGGTGCTGGCAAGCGGCACCCAGCTGCTGGGAGTGCACGGCGCTCTCGCGGCCCCCGGCCGCCGCGGCCAGCAGCTGAAGGCCGAGAACAACGGCGGCTACGGCCCGCTGCAGCCCACCAAGGACAGGACGACCGGGCGGACCCTGCTCAATCTGCCGGCCGGCTTCGAGTACGCCTCGTTCGGCCACTCCGCCGAGTACGCCGCGGCCCTCGGCCTGGCGGCGGCGGTCGGCTCCGACGGTCACCCCACCCCCGGCCGGCACGACGGCATGGCGACCTTCGCGACGGAGGACCCCTCCATCATCAGGCTCGTGCGCAACCACGAGCAGGGCTACTCGCCGACCGACGCGTCGCAGGAGCCGGAGGACTACAGCGCCGGCAACGCGTACGACCGGACCCTGATCGGTGACCCGGCGACGGCCTACGACCCGGCCGCCGCCGGCGGCACGACGACGATGACCTTCGACACGAGGGAGCTGAAGCTGATCAGCAGCTTCATCAGCCTCAACGGTACGTCGGTCAACTGCGCCGGCGGCCCGACCCCGTGGGGCTCCTGGCTGAGCTGCGAGGAGACGGTCAACGGGACCCTGAACGACGACCCGTTCACCAAGGACCACGGGTACGTCTTCGAGGTGCCGGCCGACGGCGAGAGCGCCGGGGACAGCAAGGGCCCCTACCGGGAGATGGGACGGTTCGCGCACGAGGCCGTGGCCGTCGACCCGGCGACCGGGATCGTCTACGAGACCGAGGACAGCGGCAACACCTCCGGGTTCTACCGCTTCTGCCCGAACGAGCCGGGCGACCTCTCCAAGGGCGGCACGCTGCAGATGCTCGCCGTCAAGGGGAAGCCCCAGCTGAAGACCTACCAGGGGCACAGCAACCGGGTCGGCAACCCCATGCCGGTCGAGTGGGTCACCATCCAGGCCCCGGACCCGGAGAACATCACCACGGAGTCGGTCTTCGACCAGGGCTGGTACCAGGGCGGCGCCGCGTTCGCCCGTCTCGAGGGCTGCTGGTACGACGGGGGCAGCGTCTTCTTCAACGCCACCAGCGGTGGTGACGCCGAGGCGGGGCAGGTGTGGGAGTACCGGCCGCGGGGCCGCTCCGGCGGCCAGCTGATCCTGCTCTTCGAGTCCCCGTCCCCTGACGTGCTCGACGCCCCGGACAACCTGACCGTCAGCCCTCGCGGCGGTCTGGTCCTCTGCGAGGACGGGGACGACCAGCAGTACGTCCGCGGACTCAACGAGCGCGGCGAGATCTTCGACTTCGCGCTCAACAGCATCGAGGGCGAGGAGGACGACGTGAACAACGAGTTCGCCGGGGCCTGCTTCAGCCCCGACGGCGAGGTCATGTTCGTCAACATCCAGACCCCCGGTGTCAGCTTCGCCATCCGCGGTCCCTGGGAGAAGGGCGCGCTCTGACCCCCGGTGCGCCGGCGCGGCTGCTCGCCGCGCGCTGACGGCCTGACCAGCCACCTCTGCGCCCCGGTATCCGTTCCGGATACCGGGGCGCAGTCGCGTCCCGCCGACCCCCCGCCCGGGTCTTCCGGTGGCGTCACCGGTCGCCCGGGCACCGTGCAGTCCGGCTGGGGTGGTCGCCTGCCCGGCGAGATCCCCGGCGTCGGTGACCGGCTGGTGCGGGAGCCGGGGAGGACGCCGAGGAGCGTTCCGGTACCGGTCGGCGCCGACCCCGGTGGGACCACGTGGCGCACACGACCCGCCCGACCTCACGGACCGTCACCGTCACGACCGGGGCGGCCCCCGCGACGACCGGGCAGGGGCTCGCAGGCTTCGGGCACCGCCCGCTGGACGCCGGTCCAGCCCCACTCCGTCCACGGGCGCTCAGCCCAGGCAGGTCGCGGGCGGCGACCACCAGGCCGTCCGGCGGACCCCGCTCTCGTCACGCCGCTGCGACCCGGACGGGCCCACGCCCACGTGGACACCCGGTAGGTCGCTCCAGGGATCGGTGCAGCGCGGGTGGCCGATCCCCGGGCCCGGCCACGAGTGCCGGCCCACGCAGGACGGGGCCTTCTCGGAGGATCCGCCCTACCGGATGACGGTGACCGGCGCCTGGCACAGCGCCCTTCCCAGCCACTCCGGGAGCAGGGCTCCTCGGTATGGCGCCGCCAGGCCCAGGAGCCGCCACCGGGTCTCCGGCCCGACCGCCGTGCCGTCCACGGGAGCGCCCGCTACGACGAACCGCGCGTGCGCTCGACGAGATCCGGCTGCGGCACGTCGAGCCGGGAGGGAGCGGCGTCGAGAGGCGATGCCTCGTCGTCGGCGACGTCGTGGAAGGACTCGATGGCCGCCCGGCGGGCGCGCCGCTTGTCCACCGATCGAGCGATCTGGATGGCCATCTCGAAGAGCACCGCCATGGGTAGGGCCATCACCAGCATGGTGAACGGGTCCTGTGTCGGTGTCACGAACGCGGCGAACACCAGGGTGAGGAAGAAGATCCACCGGCGCGACTGGGACAACGCCTCGTACGACAGAACGCCGACCAGATTCAGGACCACGGCGATCAGCGGAAGCTCGAAGGACATCCCGAAGGCGACGAGCAGCGAGATGACGAAGCCGATGTAGTCCTGAGCGGTGAGCGCCACCACGACGCCGTCGCCGGCCAGACCCAGGAGCAGCCGGAGACCAGCAGCCAGGGACAGGTAGGCCAGAGCGGCGCCGAGGGCGAACAGCGCCGACGATGCGGCGACGAAGGAGACCCCGTAGAGCTTCTCGTTCCGTTTGAGCCCCGGCGTGAGGAAGCGCCACAGCTGGAACAGCCAGAACGGTGCAGAGATCACCACGCCGACGATGAAGCTGATCTTCAGGCGGATCAGCGCGCCACCGAAGACGTCGGTGATCAGGAGCCCGCAGCCACCATCGGCGTCGCTGTAGCGGAGGTGGTCGGGCAGGCCGCAGTAGGGGGCGCGGATGAAATCGCCGAGGCCCTCCTCGTACCACCAGAACGCCACAGCGGTGCCCAGCAGGACGTAGAGCAGGGACCAGCCGACCCGCCTCCGCAACTCGGCAAGGTGTGCCGTGAGCGTCATCGACGCCGTGTCGTCCCGCCGCTCACGTCGACGACGTCGCACGTCCCTCACCCTCGATCGTCACGGCTTCGGTGGCGCGGTCCTCAGCGGGCGCTGTCGACGCCGGCTGCGGAGGTGCCGTCGCGCTCGGCAGCCGTCGACGGCGGGAGCAGCTCCCTGCGGGCCACCGCGGTGGATCCGGCGTCTTCAGCGACTACGTCCTTGCCCGGACCGTTGTCGTCCTTCATGCCCTTCATCTCGCCCTTGAAGATGCGCAAGGATCGGCCCAGCGATCGCGAGGCATCCGGCAGCTTCTTGTAGCCGAACAACAGCAGGACGGCCAGGAGGATCAGACCGATCTCCATCGGACCCAGGTTCATCGCGTTTCCCCTCGTCGTTCTCGTCTCCGGACAGCCCCCGGGGCGGCGACACCGCTCGTGCGGCCGCGACCCGCCCGCTGCCGGGCACGCCGGCAGGCACTCACTGACGCTAACCGGGCCAAGGGGTGCGGGCGTGGCCGTTGAGGGGAGTCTCGATGAACCCCTGTCCACCCCCCGTTCACCGGGCCGACCCGTCCCGGCTCCGACGACAGCCGCGCCCCCCTCCGGGGGTGACTCCGTGCGGGCGCGCCCTCACGCTGAGGAGGAGACGCTCTTCGGCGCGTCGTTGGGGACATTCTGGATTCCGGCCACCAGCTGTCCACCTGGGCCCGCCAGCGTGTCCTCGGGCGAGCCCTGTCGGGGCTCCCGGACAGCGAGGTTGCCTGTGATGCCTGCATCTGCCGTGCCGTCCTCCTCCAGCGGGTCGGCGCGCTACCGGACGTACGTGGCACGACCTCACGAGGTTGCCGCCGCCCAGCGCCTGCGTCACCGGGTCCTCGACGCCGGATGCGGGGCCCGGACCGACCCGGCCACCGTTCCGCAGCACGACGGGAACGAGTGGGACGACGTGTGCGACCACCTGGTCGTCTGGGACGAGGTCAGCGACGGGGTGGTCGGCACGTGCCACCTGCTCCCCCCGGAACGCGCCATGGCGCTCGGCCGCAGCTACGGCGACGGCCAGTTCGATCTCTCCCGGCACGCGCAGCTGCGGCCCTGGACCGTGGCAGCCGGGCGCAGGTACGTGCACCCCGAGCACCGCTCGGGGGCGGTGACCAGCCACTTGTCGGCCGGCTTGCTGCGGTACGTCCTGGAGCGAGGACACCCGTACCTGGCCGGCCGCACGTCCGTTCCCCTCACCGACGGCGGGTCGACGGCGGCCGCCGTCTGGGACGTCGTCCGGACGCAGCACCTCGCCCCGGCCGCGCTCCGGGTGGTTCCGCACGTCCCGTTCGACGTCGAGGGCGTGGGGCGACCCCAAGCGTCGGCCCTGCCGCCACTCGTGCAGGACTCCTTGCGCGGTGGCGGGGTCGTGTGCGGCCGGCCCGCCCACGACCGCGCCTCCGGTACCGCCGAGTTCTACGTCGTCATGCCGCTGGCCGACGTCGCAGCACGCGCGTTCGGCGGCCCCGGGAACGGCCGGCGATGAGCTGCCTGATGCCGGTGGCACCGTGTGGAAGGGCCTGCACGGACGGTTCCGGCCCGCAGGCCGCCCCGGCCACCCGTCGCCGCCGTCTGCTCCGCCTGGTCCGGGCCGTGACCGGCGCGGCCGTCCGGATACAGGTCATGGCCCACGCCGGTGAGCGGGCCCAGCGGCGAGTGGCCGTCTGCGGTGCGGCCGGCGTGGTGACCCCTCTCGGCGTCCGGGTCGAGGTGATCAACCCGTCAGTGCCGTGGCCCCGTACGGGGCGCGGGCATCTCGTCGTGAGCAACCAGGTCACGTGGCTGGACGAGCTCGCGCTGCTGGTCGCCGTCCGGGCGCTCCCGGTGGCGAACGCCGAGATCGGCGACCGCAAGCTCGTCGGAGGCCTGGCACGACGGCTCGGCGTGGTCCTGGTGCAGCCGGGCCGCCTGCGGTCGGTGGCGGACGGGGTCGCGCAGGCCACTCATCGGCTGCGGCGTGGGCAGTCGATCTCCGTGCAGCCCGACGGCCCCACCTCCTGCGGGGTCGCACTCGGGCGGTTCCGCCCGGCCTTCTTCCAGGCCGCGGTGGACGCCGGAGCGCTGGTCTGTCCCGTTGTGATCCGGTACCGCGTCGACGGGGAGGTGGCGACCACACTGCCCTGCCAGGTCCGCGACGACACCCTGCCGAGGAGCATGGCCCGGGTCGCTGCGGCGAGAGACCTGGTGGTCGAGGTGCACCTCCTGCCGGCACTGGACGCCACCACCGGCGACCGACGCACGCTCGCCGCGCTCGCCGAGTACGCCGTGGCCGAGGTCACCGAAGCTCGGCGGCCGACGGCGGCGTGCCACCCGGATCGGCGCGCCTTCACGACATCGAGACCGTCCGTCACGCCACCGGCTCCACGTCGTACGGCAGAACTGCGGGAAGCCTCCCCGGGCAGCGGCGGCTCCTCTGATCGGACGGGTCGTGACCGCGGGTGACGCGGCCAGCCGCCCGGCCTGCTCTTCTCCACGAGGTCGATGAGCACGTCGGGTCGCTGATGATCTGTCGAGGCCGAGCTCGATGCACCTCGCGTCGAAGGGCGGCAGCGCCAGCCACCCGGCGCGGGCACCGGCCTGCAGCCGATCCGCACCGTCGGTTCGGGAGCACCCCGGCATGCTCTGCCACCAGCCGGCGCACGGCGGCCAGACCGGCACGACGAGCGTGCTCCGGGCCGGTCCAGTACAGCAGGTCCGCGCCTCCGTCCTGGGCGATCTGCACGTGGGACCGGAGATCGGGGCGGGGGACGACCTGGCTCGCGGCGCGCTCCCGGCGATCACCGGTGGTGCGCCGTCCCCGTGGCCGCTCGAGGCCACGGGGACGGCGGTCCCCCTCAGCGCCGCCCGGCTCCAGGGGTGGCCTCCAGGCCGAGCAGGACCGGATCGTGGTCCGACGACCGGTACGGATCAGGCGCGTAGAAGCCCTCCGGGTTGAACTCGGTGTTGTAGTCCAGGAACAACGCCTCGTCCGAGTTGACGTGCCAGATGTCCACGCCGGCGATCCGCTTCGCCAGCTGCGGCGAGACCAGGGCGTGGTCGAGGTAGCCCGCCTGCCCTTGGAACACGTACGTGTACTGCTCCTCCTCCGGGAGCCGGGTGTCGACCAGGTCGACGTAGCCGGCCACCTCGAGGACGTCGAGCGGGTCCTCGCCGCCGTAGGCGTTGAGATCGCCGATGATCATGGTCTGGTTGCCGGGCAGGGAGCCGGCCAGGTTTACGAGGGCCTCGGCCTGCTCGACGCGGTCGGCGTTGTAGCACCCCTGTCCGTTGCCCTGATCGGCGTTCTCCCCGGTCGCTCCGTCGCAGCCCTTCGACTTGAAGTGGTTGACGACGACGGTGAAGGGCTGCCCGCCGGAGGCGGGACGGAACCGCTGTGCCAGCGGGAGCCTGGCGTTGGCGAAGGCGTCGCTGTCGGTGGTGACGGCCGGGCCCATCGGGACGACGGCGTCCGGCTGATAGATCATCGCCACCTTGATCGCGTCGGTGCCGAACAGCCCGCCGCCGGTGCCGGGCTCCTCGACCGCGGCGTACCGGTCCTCGCCGGCCGCCTCGTTGAGCGCGGCGACCAGGTTGTCGACCGCCGCGTCGTCGGCGTCGTTCTCGATCTCCATCAGGCCGACGATCTCCGCGTCGAGCGCCAGGATCGCTGCGACGATCTTGGCCTGCTGGCGCTCGAACTCCGTCCCGCTGTCCGCGCCGCGCGGATCGTGCCCGCCGTCGGTGACCGCGCCGGGCTCGTCGATGGTCGTGAAGTAGTTGAGCACGTTGAAGCTGGCCACCTGCAGGTCGCCGCCCACCTCGTCCGGCGACGCCGGACGAGGGTTCGCCCGCTGCACCGTCGGCTCGGCGGTCGGCTGCAGCCGCCAGGCGTCGTGCCCGTAGCTGAGCACGCCGACCACGCCGGTCACCCTGTCGCCCAGGCGGACCACCTCACCGTTCACGTCGGTGAAGGGCACCTCGTCGGGGTTCTGCACCGTACTGGCGTCGTCGATGATCAGCCGGCGGCCGTCGTTGGCCTGCTGCTGGGCCGAGTCGTCTGCGACGTCGTCGTTGGTCGGCTGGTGGAGCCGGCCGTCCGCGGAGACCACCAGCTCGCCGTAGCGGGCCAGGGTGTAGGTCTCGGTGGCCGTGACCGGCTCGGCGATGGTGACCAGCATGCCCTCGAGACGCTCGCGAGCACCTTCGTCGGCGGGCAGGCCGAGCTCGGTCGGCGCGGGGACGGCGGCGTCGCCGCAGTCACCGATGGCGGTGACGTTCGTGATCTCGGTCAGGCCGTGGTACTCGTCGACGGTGCCGGTCACCCGGACGACGTCGCCCTCGGCGAGCGCGGGTGCGTCCGCGTCGAAGACGAAGATGCCGTCGGAGGTGGCCGGGTCGCCGTCGCCGTCGGCAGCCTGGAGGTATACGCCGCCGAGCTGGTCGGCCTTCTGGAAGTCGCCAACGACGACGCCCTCGATGGTGACCTGCTCGCCCTCGACGGGGCTGGTGTCACCGGCGCCCTGGACTACGCCGATCTCGTGGGTGACCGCGATCTCGCAGGCCTCGGGCTCGGGGTCGGGCTCGGGCTCAGTGGGCGCGCTGCCGCCGCCCTCGCCGAAGGTCTGGCCGGTGTTGACGCTGCCGAAGGAGTCGTCGGTCGGCGCGGCCCAGGAGAAGTCGCCGTAGGTGGTGCGGGTGCCGGTGAGCTGCAAGGAGTGCCCGGCTGGCGTGCTGCGGGGCTCGGCCACGCCGATGTCGGTGCTGGTCAGGCCGCCCGCCGCACCGCCCGCCGCACCGCCCGCCGCGGAGAAGCTGCCTCCGTAGGAGAGGAACTGCACGACGACGCCGTCCGCGTTCACCAGCGCGACGCCGTCGGGGTCCCCGTTCTGGATGCCGTTGTAGCTGATCGAGACCGTGCCGAAGCCGTCCTGCTGGTCGGGGATGGTGCCGCTCAGTGGCTGCGTGCCGTACGCAGCCCCGTTGCTCCCGTTGTAGAGGACGACGCTCCAGCCGGAGAGATCGGTGCCGGCTGGGCCGGCGACCTCGATCGCCTCCCCGGTGTCCGTGCCGTCGTTGTCGTAGTGGAGCTCGTTGATGAAGACGGCGCCGTCCGCAGGGGCCACCGCGGCGGCCGGTCCGGCCGACACCCCCAGCAGGCCCGCGACCATCGCGGACAGCACGGCGGCCGGAACCGCTCGATGACGTCGTTGCACTGCTTCTCCTCGGTCGGTGGGACGGGTGCGGCGCGACGGTAGGCACCGAGCACGACACCGACATGGCCGTCGGGTGACCGATCGGCGACCGACCCGGCGTGTCGGCCGGGAGCCGCCGCCGAGTTCCGCCGCGCCTCGACCGGCGTTCACCCCCTGGCCCCCGGCCGGCCGCCGAGCGAGGAGTGGATGGACGAGCCGTTCCGTCCCATCTCGTCCGCAGGAGAACCCATGACACGAACAGCGCTCCGCCGGGTCGCATCCGGCGCCGCCGCCGCGACGGCACTCACCGCACTGATGCTGGCCGGCGGAACGTCCGCCGTGAGCGCCGCCCCCGAGAAGGCGCAGGGCCCCAAGCCGGTCGAGGTCCAGCTGCTCGCCCTCAACGACTTCCACGGCAACCTCGAGGCGCCGGGCGGCTCGGGCGGCCGGATCCAGGTCGACGCCGCGGGCACGACCGTCGACGCCGGCGGAGCCGAGTACCTCGCCACCCAGCTCGCGCAGCTGGCCGAGGAGCAGAAGAAGAACAACACGATCACCGTCGCCGCCGGCGACCTGATCGGCGCCTCCCCGCTGCTGTCGGCCGCCTTCCACGACGAGCCGGCCATCGAGTCCCTCGGCCTGGCCGGCCTCGACTACGCGAGCGTCGGCAACCACGAGTTCGACGAGGGCGCCGAGGAACTGCTGCGCATCCAGCACGGCGGCTGCCACCCGGTCGACGGCTGCGCCGACGGCACGCCGTACGAGGGCGCCGGGTTCCAGTACCTGTCGGCCAACGCGTTCCTCGACGAGACCGGTGAGCCGCTGCTCGACCCGTACGCGATCCACAAGGTGCAGGGCGTGGAGATCGGCTTCATCGGCATGACGCTGGAGGGCACCGCCGACATCGTCAGCCAGGAAGGCGTCGCCGGGCTGGAGTTCGCCGACGAGATCGAGACGGCCAACCGCTACGCCGCGGAGCTGCAGGAGCAGGGCGTCGAGGCGATCGTCGTCCTCCTGCACCAGGGTGGCTCGCAGACCGGCGAGAACGCCTGGGACGTCAACGGCTGCAACGGCCTCACCGGCCCGATCGTCGACATCGCCGAGGGCATGGACGACGCCATCGACGTCATCGTGAGCGGCCACACCCACCAGGCCTACAACTGCCAGATCGACGGCAAGCTGGTCACCAGTGCCAGCTCCGCCGGCCGGCTGGTCACCGACATCGACCTGGCCGTCGACCGGCGCACCGGGGACGTGCTCACCGCGGAGGCGGAGAACGTCATCGTGACCCGCGACCTGGCCGAGGACGCCGCGCAGACCCGGCTCATCGAGCACTACCGGGAGGCGCTCGGCCCGATCGCCGGCGAGGTCGTCGGCGAGACCTCGGAAGATCTGACGAGGACGCAGGAGACACTCTTCGGGGACGCGCGCGGCGAATCGGTACTCGGCAACGTCATCGCCGACGCCCAGCTCGCCGCCACCGATGACGAGTACGGGGCCGTCGCCGCGTTCATGAACCCGGGTGGCGTCCGCGCGGACCTCGACGCCGGTGAGGTCACCTACGAGGAGGCGTTCACCGTCCAGCCCTTCGCCAACAACCTGGTGACCCTCGACCTGACCGACGAGCAGCTGTACTGCCTGCTGGAGCAGCAGTTCCAGGTGGGCCGCACCCTCTACGTCTCGGACACGGTGTCCTACGTCGTCGACCCCGAGGGGACGACCGCCCTGGCCGGCGCCGATCCGTGCACCGGCACCCGGGTGGTGGAGGGCAGCCTCACGATCGGAGGCGAGGCAGTCGTCGCCGAGCGGACCTACCGCGTCACGGTGAACAACTACCTCGCCGGCGGCGGGGACGGGTTCACCGTCCTGACCGAGGGCGAGAACGCCGTGACCGGCCCGATCGACACGGACGCCTTCACCGCCTACCTCGCCGAGCAGTCGCCGGTGAGCGCGCCGACGCTCGACCGCATCACCACCGGGGTCGCCCAGGGCTGATCCGCACCTGCCCGGTCGGCGGCGGCCCCCCGACGGGGCCGCCGCCGACGCATGTCCGCACCACATCCGCTCCAGCCGCCGCCGGTGGACGCCCGTCGTGATCGCGGACCCCTGCTCCGACGAGCGGTGACCCTCGCCACGCGTGGTGGGCGGGATACTCCGCGTCCGTTCACCGGCCGTTCACCTCGGCTCGGGGATCACGCCACCTGGGCTCCCTAACGTCCCTCGTGTCGGTCCAACGCTGCCCGGAACAGGTCCGGGCGAACCTGAGAGGCCCTGAGTTGAAGCTCAGCACCAAGACGCGCGCCACCACGCTCTCCGTGGCGCTCGCCAGCACCCTCGCGCTCGCCGCCTGCGGCGCGTCCAACGAGTCCGGCGGCGGCTCCACCGGCGGCAGCGGCACCGGGTCGGGCACCGAGCTGAGCGGCACGCTCGTGGGTGCCGGCGCGAGCAGCCAGCAGGCCGCCATGCAGGGCTGGACCGCCGGGTACAGCAGCGTCCAGCCGGACGTCACGGTCAACTACGACCCGGTCGGCTCCGGCGGCGGTCGTGAGCAGTTCCTCGCCGGCGGCACCGACTTCGCCGGCTCCGACGCCGCGCTGGACGAGGAGGAGCTCGCGCAGGCCGAGGAGCGCTGCGGGACGTCCGGCGTCTTCGAGCTGGTCAACTACATCGCCCCCATCGCGGTCGTCTACAACCTCGAGGGCGTCGACGAGCTCAACCTCTCCCCGGAGACCCTGGCGGGAATCTTCAACCAGCAGATCACCAACTGGAACGACCCGGCCATCGCTGCGGACAACCCGGACGCCACGCTGCCCGACCTGCCGATCACCCCGGTCAACCGCGCGGACGACTCCGGCACCACGGAGAACTTCACCGAGTACCTGGCCGCTGCGGCCGGTGACGCCTGGCCGCACGAGCCCGACGGCGTCTGGCCGGTGGCCGGCGGCGAGGCTGCGCAGGGCACCTCCGGCGTGGTCAGCGCGGTCGGGGCCGGCAACGGGGCCATCGGCTACGCCGACCTGAGCCAGGCGGGCGACCTCGGCGTGGCCAACATCGGGGTGGGCGAGGAGTTCGTGGCGCCGTCGGCCGAGGCCGCCGCCGCGGTGGTCGAGAACTCCGAGACGGTCGGGGGCCGTGGTGAGTACGACTTCGCCATCGAGCTGGCACGCGACACCACCGAGTCCGGCAACTACCCGATCGTGCTGGTCAGCTACCACATCGGCTGCGTCGAGTACGACGAGCAGGAGACAGCGGACCTGGTCAAGGACTTCATGGGCTACGTGATCAGCGAGGAGGGGCAGCAGGCCGCGGCGGAGGCCGCCGGCTCGGCGCCGATCTCGGACGCCCTCCGCGAGCAGAACCAGACGGCGATCGACGCGATCACCGCCGGCTGATCCGGCATCATCAGTGACGGCCCGGAGCGTCTGACGACGCTCCGGGCCGTCACTTCGCCCGCCGCACGCGGGTTCATCCCCGACGGGTACCGACCACAGCGCAGCAGACGGAGCAGCGGTGACAGCCACCAGTCCCCCGCAGGAACCGACGGCTCCCCGAGCCGTACGCCGGCCCGGCGACCAGATCTTCTCCGGCAGCGCCAAGGGCGCCGGCATCCTCATCCTGGTCATCCTCGCCGGGGTGACGCTGTTCCTCCTCGCGGAGTCCTTCCCGGCGCTGACCGCGTCGGCGGAGGACCTCCCGGGGGAGGGGGGGCTGGTCTCCTACGTATGGCCGCTGATCTTCGGCACGCTGCTGTCCGCCACCATCGCGCTGCTGGTGGCCACCCCGCTCGCGGTCGGCATCGCGCTGTTCATCACCCACTACGCGCCGCGCCGGGTGGCCCAGGTCCTCGGCTACGTCGTCGACCTCCTCGCCGCCATCCCGAGCATCGTCTACGGCTTCTGGGGCATCGCCTGGCTCGCGCCGCGGCTCGTTCCCTTCTACCGCTGGCTCGAGGAGAACCTCGGCTTCATCCCGCTGTTCGCCGGGCCGGTCTCGGCCACGGGGCGGACGATGCTCACCATCGGGCTGGTCCTCGCGGTCATGATCCTGCCGATCGTCAGTGCCATCTCCCGCGAGGTGTTCACGCAGGTCCCGTCGCTGCACCGCGAGGCGGCGCTGGCCCTCGGCGCCACCCGCTGGGAGATGATCAAGATGGCAGTGATCCCCTACGGCAAGAGCGGCGTCATCGGCGGCGCCATGCTCGGCCTGGGGCGAGCGCTCGGCGAGACCATGGCGGTCGCCATCATCCTTTCCGGCTCGGCCGCGGGGATCACCTTCGCCTTGATCTCCAGCGCCAACCCGCAGACGATCGCGGCCAACATCGCACTGCAGTTCCCGGAGTCCACCGGGCTGGACGTCAACACGCTGATCGCCAGTGGCCTGGTGCTGTTCGTGATCACGCTCCTGGTCAACATGCTCGCCCGTTGGATCGTCAACCGCCGCGCCGACTTCTCCGGAGCCAACTGATGAGCACGTCGATCCAGCAGCGCACCTCGGGCGCCTCCGCCCCGGGCACGCCCCCCGAGCGGCGCGAGGACGGCCGGCTGCCCCGGTGGGCGCCCTGGGTCAGCTTCGCCGCGGCTCTGGCGCTGGCCGCACTCCTCGGCGCGCTGACCAGCCCGAACATCGTCCTGCTGGTCGTCTACACCGTCGTCCTGGGCACCGTCGTCCTGTACATGGCTTCGCGCGTTGTCGAGGGCCAGCGGCGGGCCGCGGACCGGCTGGTCACGTGCCTGGTGGTGACGGCGTTCGGAATCGCCATGGTCCCGCTGGTCTCGCTCGCCTACGAGGTCATCCGCCGCGGCGCCCAGCGGTTCGACGGCGAGTTCTTCGGCGCGTCCCTCCTGGGCGTGATCGGCGAGGGCGGCGGTGCCTACCACGCGATCATGGGCACTCTGATCATCACCTTGCTCACCACGCTCATCTCCGTGCCGATCGGCCTGATGACCGCCATCTACCTGGTCGAGTACGGCTCCGGCCGGCTCAAGCGGTCGATCACCTT
This sequence comes from Blastococcus sp. HT6-30, assembly GCF_039729015.1. Taxonomy (NCBI): domain Bacteria; kingdom Bacillati; phylum Actinomycetota; class Actinomycetes; order Geodermatophilales; family Geodermatophilaceae; genus Blastococcus; species Blastococcus sp. HT6-30. The sequence goes on from NZ_CP155792.1 coordinate 3,304,097, forward strand.
CTTCGTCGACGTGATGACCGGGATCCCGTCGATCGTCGCGGGTCTCTTCGCCTACGCCCTGTTCGTCATCTTCTTCGGCCCGGGGATCCGGCTGGGCATCATGGGCGCCGTGGCCCTCTCGGTCCTGATGATCCCGGTCGTGGTGCGGTCGGCGGAAGAGGTGCTCAAGCTCGTCCCCAACGAACTGCGCGAGGCCGCCTATGCGCTCGGCGTGCCGAAGTGGCGGACCATCCTGAAGGTCGTCATCCCCACCGCGATCGCCGGCCTCGGGACCGGCGTCACGCTGGCCATCGCGCGGGTCATCGGCGAGACCGCACCGCTGCTCGTGACGGTCGGCATCACGAACGGCACCAATCTGAACCCGTTCGAGGGCCGCATGGCCACCCTGCCGGTCTACGCCTTCTACCAGCTGACCCAGCCGGGCGTCCCGCCCGAGGACGCCATCAACCGGGCCTGGACAGCGGCGCTGGTCCTCATCATGCTGGTGATGGGCCTCAATGTGGTCGCCCGCATGATCAGCCGCGTCTTCGCCCCCAAGACCAGCCGCTGAGCTTCATCCACCCAGGAAAGGGACCACTCGTGGCCAAGCGCATCGAGGTGTCGGATCTCGACATCTACTACGGCAAGTTCCTCGCCGTGCAGGGCGTGAACGTCTCCATCGAGCCGCGCAGCATCACGGCCCTGATCGGGCCGTCGGGCTGCGGCAAGTCGACGTTCCTGCGCGCGCTCAACCGCATGCACGAGGTCATCCCTGGCGCGCGGGTGGAGGGCAAGGTCGTCATGGACGGCCAGGACCTCTACGGCTCGGACTCCGACCCGGTGACCGTCCGCCGGCAGATCGGCATGGTGTTCCAGCGACCCAACCCCTTCCCGACGATGTCCATCTACGACAACGTCGCCGCCGGGATGCGCCTGAACTCGAAGAAGATGAAGAAGTCGGAGACCGACGAGCTCGTCGAGCGCTCGCTGCGCGGGGCCAACCTGTGGGACGAGGTCAAGGACCGCCTCGACCGCCCCGGCTCCGGCCTCTCCGGCGGTCAGCAGCAGCGGCTCTGCATCGCCCGCGCGATCGCCGTCGAGCCCGACGTGCTGCTCATGGACGAGCCCTGCTCGGCCCTGGACCCGATCTCCACGCTGGCCATCGAGGACCTGATGACCGAGCTCAAGGAGCGGTTCACGATCGTCATCGTCACGCACAACATGCAGCAGGCCGCGCGCGTTAGCGAGCAGACCGGCTTCTTCAACCTCAACGGGGTCGGCCAGCCGGGCCGGCTGATCGAGTTCAACCCGACCGAGAAGATCTTCAGCAACCCCGACGAGAAGGCGACCGAGGACTACATCTCCGGCCGCTTCGGGTGAACGAGGACCCCGTCGGACGGGGTCCCGCCCTCAGCAGCTGACCGTGGCCGCCTCCCGCTGGGGGGCGGCCACCGTCGTCTCCACGGGCGGGTCGGCGGCCACCGGACCGCCGATCTCCACCGGCACGACGCCCGCGTAACCCGGGCCGATGACCAGCTGCACCGAGTCGCCCATCGAGTCGCTCGCCTGGAGCACCGACCCCGGCACGGCCGCGGCCAGGGTCCGCGCCTGCTCCAGCGCCACCGGGCCGTGGCGCACCACGCTCTCGCTGACGGTTCCCGGCTCGTTGCCGACCGTCGCGATGCCGAAGCCCTGGCCGCGGAGGGCGTCGGCGACCGTCGCCGCCAGCCCGGTCGTGCCGGTGCCGTTGAGCACGTCGACGGTGATCTCCGCCGGCGGGGCGGTGAGCGGGGCGGGCCCGGCGGGGGCCTCCGGCTCGGGCGCGGCCTCCGCTGCAGCCGCCTGCTCGGCGCGCTGCGCCTCCAGCATCTCGGCCGGCAGCCGGGCGCCGTCGATGACCTCGTCGAACAGTGATCGCGTCGCCATCGCATCGAGGATCACGTAGGCCTGGTCGGTGCCGGCCGGCACGTAACCGACCTGGGCGACCGGCAGCCCCGCCCGCTGCACCGCGTCGCCCGACAGGTCGCCGAGCGCGCCGGCGAGCACCCGCAGGTCACCGAGCGTCGTCTGCTCGTCGAGTGTCAACGCCTCCGAGGCCCGGTCGAGGAAGCGGGCGAGGGTGACCGGGTCGAGCAACGTGTCCGCGGACATCGCCGCGCGCAGGGTCGAGGTGAGCAGCCGCTGGGCCCGCTCGGCCACGGCGGCGCCCGTGCTATCGGTCCCGCTGTCACCCGGCTGCAGGAAGCCCGACGCCGCGGTGCCGGAGAGTTCGGAGGGCCCGGCCGGTGGCGGGGTCGCCGCGGCCGCGATCGCGCCCGACGGCACGACGCAGACCGGGACGCCGCCCAGCGCGTCGACCATTCCGGGCAGGTCGGTGAGGTCGACGCCGAGGTAGTGGTCGATCCGCAGGCCGGACAGCTGCTGGACGGCCCGGACCAGGCACGCCGGCCCGCCGTCGAGCAGCGCGCCGGCGAACGCCTCGGTGGCCGGGTTCCGGAGCTCACCGTCCGCCGTGCGACACGCGGGGGTGTCCACCAGCGCCGTGGGCGGCACGCTCACCAGCACGGCGCGGTCGCCCTCGGCCGCGACCGAGACCACCAGGGTGGCCACCGAGGCCGCCCCCGTCTGCCCCGGGATGCCGGTGCCGACGACGAGGTAGGTGTCGGCGGCCTCCTGCAGTTGCGGGGCCAGCACCTCGGGGCCGTCGACGGCGAGCGCGTCCACCCGGTCGATGCGCTGGTCGACGTAGAAGTAGAGGCCCAGGTGGTAGAGGAGGACGACGCCGACGATGCCGGCCAGGGCGATCGCCGCACGAGCGAGGCGGCGGTGCCCCGGACTCCGCGGCGGGCGGGCGGCGGCGGGACGGCGCACGGTGGCCCCCGACGGGAGCGGCGGGGCCAGCCCCGGCAGCGGCGGGATCGGGCCGCTGCGCCGGGAGGGACGCTCGTCGGGCGCCCAGGCCGCCGGCGACCGGCCAGGCGTCGGCGGCACCGGGGGCGGCCCGGGGTGCGCGCCGGGAAGCGGTGGGAGCCCCGGCCGGACCGGGGGCTCCTCGAGCCCGACCCCCGCGACGGGCGGGGTCCCCGCGTGCGCCGACGGCACCGGGGGCAGACCGGCCTGGGAGCCGGGCGGCCGGGCGGCGCCGGGTACCGGAGGCAGTCCCGCCTGCGCGGCGGGGACGTCCTCGGCACGGGCAGCAGTCCGGTCCGGAGCGGCGGTGGTCCCGCCGCGGTCTGCCGCCGGCCGACGTCCGGGCCGCCGCCTGTGCTCCTCCGCCTCCGCGGCGGTGGCGCGCCCGAGACGGCTGCTCCTGCCCGGCTCCACCGCGCCCCGGCGGGCGGCACGCCGGCCGCCGACCGCGCTGCCCTGCCGGGCGATCAGCTGCTCGACGGTGACCGGCTCGGCGGCGCCGCCCTGGGCCGCCCGCCCGCGGCGGGTGCGCCCGGGGACGTCGCGGTCGCCCGCGCCGTCCCGCGTCGGCTGGTCACCCACAGGTGTCGACACCTTCTCGTCGTCCGCTCGTCCCCGTCCGTCGCGCCACGATACGGGCCGATGCGCCCCGACCACGCCGACGCGCGGCAGCCGCAGACGCAACGGGAGCAACCGAATGGTGGCCCACCGGCGCACTGCGTAGCCTTCGCCGGGTGCGCATCCCCTCCGTGCCCGGCCCCTCCGACGTGTTCGCGCTGGTAGGGGGCGTGCGCGAGGGCCTCGGCGACGCCCTCGCCCTCGTGCCCCGCGCCGCCGCCGCGCTCGGTCACATGGAGGAGCTGCTGGAGCGGGTCTCCGGCGCGGTCGACCGGGTCGAGACGCTGCTGGACCGGGCCGACGGGGCGATCACGCGCCTGGACACGACGCGCTCGCGGGCCGACGAGGCGATCGAAGGCGTCGGGGCGACCCGGCAACGCGCCGACGACGCCATCGCCGGCATGAGCGAGACCCGGCAACACGCCGACGACGCCATCGCCGGCATGAACGAGACCCGGCAACGCGCCGACGACGCCATCGCCGGCATGAGCGAGACCCGGCAACGCGCCGACGACGCCATCGCCGGCATGAGCGAGACCCGGCAACGCGCCGACGACGCCATCGCCGGCATGAGCGAGACCCGGCAACACGCCGACGACGCCATCGCCGGCATGAACGAGACCCGGCAACACGCCGACGACGCCATCGCCGGCATGAACGAGACCCGGCAACGCGCCGACGACGCCATCGACCGGGTCGGGGGCACTGCCGGGCGCGCGGACGGCGTCGTCGACCGGGCCGAGGGCATGGTCGGCCGCATCGAGCCCCTGCTGGGCGACTACGAGCCGGCCCTCACCGCCCTCGCGCCGGCGATCCGCAGGCTGGCGGCCTCGTTCGACGCGACCGAGGTCGACGCGCTGATCACGATCATCGACCGGCTACCGCGGCTGGTGACGCACCTGGACGAGGACATCCTCCCCGTTCTCGAGGGCCTCGAGAGCGTCGGCACGGACGTGCGGGACCTGGTCGACACGGTCCAGGACATGCGGCAGATCGTGAAGGGCTTCCCCGGATCGAAGCTCTTCCGTCGTCGCGGCGCCGAGGAGATCGCCGACGACGAGGCGAGGGAGAGCGCCGACGCGTGAGCCGGCGCCCTCCCCCGCCCGGCGGTCAGGAGTCCTGTGGAGACGCCGGCTCCGAGGCCCCGGGCCCGGGGCCGGTCTCGGTCGGGTAGCCGAGCGCACGGACGACGTCGCCGATCCGCTCGAAGGTCTCGCCCTCGGGCAGCCGCGCCAGCTCGGCGGCGACGACGTCGGGCGCCCGGTGGTCCCGGGCGGCCTCGACCAGCTCGGGTCCGGTGCTCGGGAAGTCCGCACGGTCCAGCCAGCGGGCCAGCTCGGCCCGCGCGACGACGGCGTCCTCGGTCATGCCCACCGGCACACCGCCGGTCAGCGTGCCGGCCGGGTCCGCGTCGATGTCGGGGTCACCCTCGGCGACCGGCTCCACCTCGCGCCACTCGTGCGCGCGGGTGGCCCGCTCGGCCTTCATCATCCCCTGCACCTCGTGCTCGAGCTCCTCGTCGAGCCGCGGGTTGTGCTTGGTGCTGCGCGAGCCGGCGAAGTCGCCTGCGGACTCGGTCACGTGTTCCTCCTGGTGTTCGGGCCCGGCGCCGCCGGGCCGTGGATCCGAGCGCGGGGCTCAGGCCTCGTCGAGCGCGCCGGGCTTGTGCACCGCGGTGCGCCCGCTCTTGTCGCTGCGGACCTCGTACTGCGGGTCGTCCTCGCTGGCCCGCACGGTGCGACCGGAGGCCTCGGTGTCGGAGGTGATCTTCCGCTCCACCGTGCCCTCGACCTCCCTGCCGTGGCTGTTCCAGGTGACGTGGTCACCCTTCTTCAGGTCGTCGGACATCGCCTCTCCCCGGCTCGTGGACGGTGCTGCTGCCGTGCCCGCGGCGGCACCGGGGCACACATCGGTCGGCCGAGACCGGGGGCACACCTAGGCTGGACCGACGTGACCTCTCCCGACGGCGCCGTCTTCACCGACGGCCTGCGACCGGTCGACGTCCTCACCGTCGTCGCGGTGACCGACGTGACCCCCTCGGTGCGGCGGGTGACCCTGTCCGGGGACGCCGCCGTCGTGGCCGCGGCCGGGCCCACCGTGAACCTCCTCGTACCGCGGGTCGACGACCCGGACCCACGCTGGCCGCGCATCCAGCGGGACGGCCGGATCGTGTGGCCCGAGGGCGGCCACGGGGTCGCGCTGCGCAGCTACACGGCCCGGCGGCAGGACCCGGCCGCCGGCGAGGTAGACATCGACTTCGTCCTGCACGGCGACGGGCCGGCCGCCGCCTGGGCGGGGGCGGCGCGGCCCGGTGCGCTGCTCGGGATCGCCGGTGCCGCCTCGCTCGCCGAGCGGCCGGCGCGCTGGCTGCTGCTCGCCGCCGACGAGACCGCTCTGCCGGCCGTGAGCCGCATCCTCGCCGCCGCCCCGCCGCAGACGGCCGGGGTCGCCTACCTGGAGGTGGCCGGCCCGGCCGAGGAGCAGGAGCTCGCGGCACCGGCCGGCGTCGAGCTGCGCTGGCTGCACCGCGGGCCCACGCCCCCGGGGAAGAGCACGCTCCTGGTCGATGCCGTGGCGGCCCTGGACCCTCCGCAGGACGAGGACGTCTTCGCCTGGGTGGGTGCGGAGTCGGCCGCGGTCCGCGCCATCCGGGCCGACCTGCGGGGCCGGTGGGGGCTGGGGCGGGCGCAGCACCACGCGATCGGCTACTGGCGTCTGGGCCGCGCCATGGGGGGCTGAGGAACGCCCCGGCGCCGCCGGGAGCGCTCCCAGCAAGTTCGCAGGTAGCGTCCAGCCCGACCGCAGCCCTTCGCCCGACCCTGGGTGCATGACGACGACGGCATCGGCCCACGCGACCGGAGGAGCAGTGTCCGGGAACGAGCCCACCGGCCGCCCGGCCCCGGAGGCCCGCCTCCTGGTGGTCGACGACGAGCCGAACATCCGCGAGCTGCTGTCGGCGAGCCTCCGCTACGCGGGCTTCGAGGTCGCCACCGCGGCCGACGGGCAGCAGGCGCTCGCGCTCGCCGCGTCGTTCCGCCCGGACCTGCTGGTGCTCGACGTGATGATGCCCGGGCTCGACGGCTTCGGCGTCGTCCGCCGGCTGCGCGAGACCGGCCGCCACACCCCGGTGCTGTTCCTGACCGCCCGGGACGCCCCGGAGGACAAGATCTCCGGGCTCACCCTCGGCGGGGACGACTACGTCACCAAACCGTTCAGCCTGGACGAGGTCGTGGCGCGCATCCGGGCCGTCCTCCGGCGCACGACGGGTGCGCAGCGCCCGGCCGAGGCGCCCCGGCTGACCTTCGCCGACATCGAGCTGGACGAGGAGTCGCACGAGGTCATCAAGGCCGGTGAGGTCATCAGCCTCTCCCCGACCGAGTTCAAGCTGCTGCGCTACCTCATGGCCAACGCCGGTCGGGTGCTGTCGAAGGCGCAGATCCTCGACCACGTGTGGAACTACGACTTCAACGGCGAGGCCAACGTCGTGGAGTCCTACATCTCCTATCTGCGCCGCAAGATCGACACGACCGAGCCCCGCCTGCTGCAGACCATCCGCGGGGTCGGCTACACCCTGCGGCTGCCGCGCGGCTCGTGACCCCTCCGGCCGCCCGAGGCCCGCGGGTGCCCCTGCGGGTCACCCTCGTCGCGCTGATGGTCGCCTTGCTGAGCGTGGCGCTCCTGGCGACCGGCTTCACCACTGCATCCCTGCTGCGTGACTACCTGCAGGACCAGCGGGACGCGGAGCTGCGCGCCGTCGTCGAGAACAACCTGCGACCCGAGCTGGTCAGCGCCTGCCTCCGGACCGGCCGCCCCCAGCCCAACACCTTCTACGTCGCCTGCCTGACGCCGGACGGCGACGAGCCCGTCGTGATCGGCGAGCCCCGCGGGCCGGGTGAAGACGCCCTGCCCGACTTGAGCGTGCAGGCGATCGAGCGGCTCCGTGCGGACGGGCGCCCGGTGACGGTGTGGATCGACGGCGCGCAGTGGCGGATGGCCTCGGGCCAGCTGCCCGGCGGCTACACGCTGGTCGTCGGCGACGACCTCGAGGGCGTCGAGCGGGCCATCTCCCGCCTGATCCGCATCGAGCTGGTCGTCGGGCTGGCACTCCTCGTGCTCCTCGGCGCCACCGGCTACGTACTGGTGCGCAACAGCCTCCGTCCGCTGGCCGACGTCGAGCGCACCGCCGCCGCCATCGCCGCGGGAGACCTGTCGCGCCGTGTCCCGGACGGCGACGAGCGCACCGAGGTCGGCCGGCTGTCCACCGCGCTCAACGGGATGCTCGCCCGCATCGAGAGCGCGTTCCGCGCCCAGCAGGCCTCCGAGGAGCAGGCCCGCGGGTCCGAGCACCGGATGCGCCGGTTCGTCGCCGACGCCAGCCACGAGCTGCGCACGCCGCTCACCTCGATCCGCGGGTTCGCCGAGCTGTACCGCCAGGGCGCCGTCCGCTCCGAGGCGGACGTCGCCCGGCTGATGCAGCGGATCGAGGCCGAGGGCGGCCGGATGGGCCTGCTGGTGGAGGACCTGCTGCTGCTGGCCCGCATGGACCAGCAGCGCCCGCTGGCCATGGCCCCGGTGGACCTCGCCGCGGTCGCCGGCGACGCCGTCCACGACGCGCGGGCGGTGCAGCCGGACCGGACGATCAGCCTGCACCTGGACGAGTCGCTCACCGACGTCCCCGTCGTGCTCGGCGACGAGAGCCGGCTGCGCCAGGTGGTGGGCAACCTCGTCACGAATGCCCTGACGCACACACCGCCGGGCACCCGGGTGCAGGTCTCGGTGGCCCAGGACCCGGCCGATGCGGACACGCTGCTGCTGCGGGTCGCCGACGACGGCCCGGGCATGGCCGCCGACGACGCGGCGCGCGCGTTCGAGCGGTTCTACCGCGCCGACGCCTCCCGCACCCGCGCCGCCGGCGGCACCGGCCTGGGCCTGGCGATCGTCTCCTCGCTCGCCGCCGCCCACGGCGGCTCCGCGTCGCTGGCGACCGCGCCCGGGGCCGGGCTCGCCGTCACCGTGCGGCTTCCGCGCAGCGGGCCGGCCGGGGGCGGCCCACCACCGGCCTGAGGGTACTTGCGACCATCTGCCGGTGACGACGAACGACGGCACCGCGGAGACCGCGGCCCCCTACGACGCCGATCTCATGGCTGCGTCCACCGACCTGGGCGCCGCGCTGCGCGAGTTGATCGAGGCGTCGGTGACGACGACGACACCGGCCACGGAGGTGGCGGCGGCGGCCGAGCTGGTGCGGCAGGCGACCGCCCGCATCGGCGTGTCGCGGCGCCCCGCCGCCACGCTGCCGGTGCTCGACGACCCCTCCGCCGGCCGGCGCGTCTTCAACCCCGTCGTCGGGATCGGCAACGCCCTCGCCCCGCCGCTGCGGGTCCGCCGGGACGGCGACGGCGTCGTCGCGGAGGCCACGCTCGGTGTCGCCTACGAGGGCCCACCGAGCTACGTGCACGGCGGTATGAGCGCGCTGTTCATGGACCAGCTGCTCGGCAGCGCCGCCGGCGCGGCGGGCCTGTGGGGCATGACCGCGCACCTGGAGCTGGACTACCGCGGACCGCTGCCGCTGGAGACGCCGCTGGTGTTCCGGGCGTGGGTCGAGAGCACCGAGGGACGCAAATCCGTCATCGCCGGCACGATCGCGCTCGCCGCCGAGCCGGGCCGCCCGCTCGTGGAGGCGCGGGGCATCTTCGTCATGCCCCGGCCGGAGAAGGCGCAGGCCTACTTCGGCGCCATCACCGACGCCGCCGGCAACCACACCCCGCCGCGCCGGCCGGGCGACGCCACGTCGGTGCAGTGGAGCTGAGCCCCGACGTCGCCGTCGCCGTCCGCGCAGCGCGGGCGGCGGCCGACGCGCTGCTGCCGCTCCGCTCGACCGGGCTCACCGGGCGCCCGCTGGGGGACGCCGGGGACGCGGCCGGCCAGCGGGCTATCGCCGGCGTGCTCGCCGTCGAACGGCCCGACGACGTGGTGTTCAGCGAGGAGGCCGTCGACGACTCCCGGCGCCTGACCGCCGACCGCGTGTGGATCGTCGATCCGCTCGACGGCACGCGCGAGTACTCCGATCCGCCGCGCAGCGACTGGGCGGTGCACGTGGCGCTCTGGTCCGGCGACGACCTGGTGGCCGCCGCCGTCGCCCTCCCGGCACTCGACGAGGTGCACGTCACCGCCCCGGCGCCCGTGCTGCCCGTCCGGCCGGACGGACCGGTCCGGATCGCCGTCAGCCGCACCCGCCCACCCGCCGAGGCCCAGGCGGTGGCCGACGCCCTGCACGGGGAGCTCGTCCCCCTGGGCTCGGCCGGGTACAAGGCCCTGGCCGTGGTGCGGGGCGAGGTCGACGCCTACGTCCACTCCGGCGGCATGTACCAGTGGGACTCCGCCGCCCCGGTCGCGATCGCCCGCGCTGCCGGCCTGGTCACCTGCCGCCTGGACGGGTCCCCGCTGGTCTACAACGCCGCCGATCCGTCGCTGCCCGACCTGGTGGTCACCCGTCCCGAGCTGGCCGACCGGGTGCTGGCTGCGGTGCGCGCGGCGCGATAGCGGACACTGGGCGGGAATCCGCACCAAGTCGATCGGGTTGCCGCCGGTGGCTCGACCGATCCCGAACCCCTTGGAGCTCGCGCACGTGACGACCCCCGACTACCGGCTCAGCCAGCTGGAGACGCTGGAGGCCGAGTCCATCCACGTCATCCGTGAGGTGGTCGCCGAGCTCGAGCGACCGGTGCTGCTGTTCTCCGGCGGCAAGGACTCCATCGTCATGCTGGAGCTGGCCCGCAAGGCGTTCGCCCCGGCCCGCATCCCGTTTCCGGTGATGCACGTGGACACCGGGCTGAACTTCCCCGAGGTGCTGGAGTTCCGCGACAAGCGGGTGGCCGAGCTGGGCGTGCAGCTCGTCGTCGCCTCGGTGCCCGACGCGATCGCCGCCGGCACGGTCAAGGAAGAGCCCAACGGCTCCCGCAACCGCATCCAGACCCCCGTGCTCCTCGACGCGGTCGAGCAGCACGGCTTCACCGCCCTGTTCGGCGGTGCCCGACGCGACGAGGACAAGGCCCGCGCGAAGGAGCGGGTGTTCTCCTTCCGCGACGAGTTCGGGCAGTGGGACCCCAAGAACCAGCGCCCCGAGCTCTGGGACCTCTACAACGGCCGGATCCACCTGGGTGAGTCCATCCGTGTGTTCCCGCTGTCGAACTGGACCGAGCTCGACATCTGGCAGTACATCGCTCGCGAGCGGATCGCCATCCCGCCGCTGTACCTCGCCCAGGAGCGCGACGTCGTCGAGCGCCAGGGGATGCTCTACGCGGTCAACCAGTTCATCACCCCACGCGAGGGCGAGCAGGTGCGCCGCGAGTGGGTGCGCTACCGCACGGTGGGCGACGCCAACCTGACCGCCGCGGTGGCCTCACGGGCGACCGACGTCGAGGAGGTCATCGCCGAGATCGCGGTGACCCGGATGACCGAGCGGGGCGCCACCCGCGGCGACGACAAGGTCAGCGACGCCGCCATGGAGGACCGGAAGAAGGAGGGCTACTTCTGATGCCGGGCCTGACGACGGCGCCATCGGGCCACCAGCAGCAGGGTCACGACGCCGAGCAGCACCAGGCCGGTCGTCCAGCCCACGACCTCCGAGGCCCACGTCGCCTCCGCACCCAGCACGCCGTAGACCCACTCGGTCACCGCGTGCCCAACCACGTAACCCAGGACGACCACCAGCAACGCGGGCGTTGCCAGGGCGAACAGGAACACGCGGCGCCTCCTCAGGGCCTCCGCTCCAGCGTCCGCTCCGCCGCCGTCCTTCGCCAGGAGAACCCCCGATGAACCCCGTCGACGTGCACTCCGCCGCCGCGGCGCAGGCCCACGACATCGCCGTCGCCCGCAAGGACATCCTGCGGATCGCGACCGCCGGCTCGGTCGACGACGGCAAGAGCACCCTGATCGGCCGGCTGCTCTACGACAGCAAGGCCGTCTTCGAGGACCAGTACGAGGCGGTCGAGCGGGCCAGCGCCGGCGGAGACTACGTGAACCTGGCGCTGCTCACCGACGGCCTGCGCGCCGAGCGCGAGCAGGGCATCACCATCGACGTCGCCTACCGGTACTTCGCCACCCCCCGGCGGACGTTCATCCTGGCCGACACCCCCGGCCACGTGCAGTACACGCGGAACATGGTCACCGGCGCCTCGACCGCCGACCTCGCGATCGTGCTGGTCGACGCGCGCAAGGGCATGCTGGAGCAGAGCCGCCGCCACGCGTTCCTCGCCTCCCTGCTGCGGGTGCCGCACCTGGTCGTCGCGGTCAACAAGATGGACCTCGTCGACTGGTCGGAGGACACGTTCGAGGCCATCCGCGACGAGTTCACCGCCTTCGCCGCGAAGCTCGACGTCCCCGACCTCACCGTCGTCCCGATCTCGGCGCTGCACGGCGACAACGTCGTCCGCCGGTCGGAGCACACCCCCTGGTACCAGGGCTCCTCGCTGCTGCACCACCTCGAGCACGTGCACGTGGCCAGCGACCGGAACCTCGTCGACGTCCGCTTCCCGGTGCAGTACGTCATCCGGCCGCAGTCGGACGCGCACCACGACTACCGCGGCTACGCGGGCACCGTGGCCAGCGGGGTCCTCCGGCCCGGCGACGAGGTCCAGGTGCTGCCCAGCGGGCTGACGACGACGATCGCCGGCATCGACGGGCCGCGCGGCCCGGTCGAGGAGGCGTTCGCCCCCATGGCGGTGACCGTGCGGCTGGCCGACGACCTCGACGTCTCCCGCGGTGACCTCATCTGCCGCCCGGCCAACGCGCCGCACGTGTCCCAGGACCTGGACGCGCTGGTGTGCTGGATGACCGACGAGCCGCTGCGGCCGCGGCAGCGCCTGGCCGTCAAGCACACGACCCGTTCGGTGCGGGCCGTGGTCAAGGAGCTGCAGTACCGGCTCGACGTGAACACGCTGCACCGGGACCTCGGTGCCGGTGAGCTCGGGCTCAACGACATCGGCCGGGTGCGGCTGCGCACCACCCAGCCGCTGTTCGTGGACGAGTACTCCCGCAACCGGGTGACCGGCCGGTTCATCCTCGTGGACGAGGCCACCAATGCCACGGTCGGCGCCGGGATGCTGGTCCCCGGCAGCTGATCGGGCGGTCCTGGCTCACCCGATCACCAGGGAGGACGTCAGGGTCAGCGCAGGGTCACCGGCAGCACCTCGAAGCCCCGGAGGGTCTGCAGGTCGCGCCGCTGCGGGCGGCCGGCCACCCGCAGCGCGGGGAAGCGCGCGCTGAGCGCCGCCAGCCCGATGGCGCCCTCCAGGCGCGCCAGCCCCGCGCCGACGCAGTAGTGGATGCCGCCGGAGAAGGCCAGGTGCTCGCGGGCGTTGGGGCGCATGACGTCGAACCGAGCCGGATGGGGGAAGACGTCGGGGTCGCGGTTGGCCGCACCGAGGAACAGCGTCACGCGAGTGCCGGCGGGCACCGTCCGCCCCGCCAGCTCGACGTCGGACCGCGCCGAGCGGCCGGTGAGCTGCACGGGGCTGTCGATCCGCAGGACCTCCTCGACGGCGTCGTCCCACCCGGCGGCGCCCGTGCGAAGGGCGTCCCACTGGTCGCGGTGCGCGTCGAGGAGCACGACGGCGTTGCCCAGCAGGTTCACCGTGGTCTCGAAGCCGGCGCCGAGCAGGAGCAGGACGGTGGCGTGCAGCTCCCGGTCGGTGAGCGCCTCAGCGGGCGGCAGCGTGACCAGCCGGCTGACCAGGTCGTCGGCCGGCTCGCGGCGCAACCGTGCGAAGTGCTCGGCCAGGAACCGGTGCATCGCCCGCAGCGCCTTCTCGGCGGCGAGGTAGCGGCGCAGCGGGAGGCCGGGGTCGAGGGTGGCGGCGGCGGCGGCGCCCCAGCGCAGGAAGTCCTCCCGGCGCTCCACGGGCACGCCGAGCAGGTCGGCGATCACCAGCACCGGCAGCTGCGCGGCGTAGGCATGGACGAGGTCGACCGCGCCCTCCCGGCGCTCCAGGTCTTCCAGGAGGCGCTCGGCGATGCGCCGGATGGCCGGCTCGAAGGCCGCCGTCGCCCGCGGGGTGAAGGCCCGGCTCACCAGCCGGCGGAACCGGGTGTGGTCGGGCGGATCCGTCACGAGCATGGACGGCGGCTCGGCGACGCCGGCCGCCGCGGGGTCGTCGCCGAAATCGAGCGCCCAGCGGATGACCCGGGGAGCACCCGTCCGGTCCCACCCGACGCCGAACCGGTCGCTGCGCAAGACGTCCTGGGCGACGGGGTGCGACGCCGTCACCAGGCCGAGGCTGCTGCCCGAGAGCGGCCCGCGGGCGCGCAGCTGCTCGTAGAGCTCGTAGGGGTCCCCGCGCAACGCCGGATCGCGCATCAGCCGGCCGACCAGGTCACCGCGACGGGCGCTGCGGGAGAGGTAGACCGCCGGCAGGCCGTGCCGGACGGCCCAGCGCACCGCGGTACGCGCCGGGCCGGCCAGCGGCCGGAGTACCGCTTCCGGGCGGGCCGCCGTCCCGGTTGTGACGCTCATCACCGCAGTCTGTCAGTGATGGCCCGGAACACGGCACCGCCCCCGTTCCGGGAGCGGAACGAGGGCGGTGCGGAGACGTCGGGGTGGTCAGGCCTCGTCGGTGGGCGCAGGCGCGGCGTCCGGGTCGCCATCCCAGTCCTTGCCCGCGACGTCGGCGTTCTCCGACGCGCTGTCGGTCTGGCCGGCGACGGTCTCGATCATCTCCTCGTCGGAGACGCCGTCACCGGCAGCATGGGTGTTCGGCTCGCTCATCGCGGAGTCCCTTCGGTGTGGCTGGCTTCCTCTTCGCCGGTCCCCGATCGGGAACCGCGGCAAACCAGCTGGTAGGTCACAGGCGGGAAGGCCGCAGTTCGAACCAGACACGCTTGCCGTCGCGGTGCTCCTCGCACCCCCACCGGTCGGCGATCATCTCGACCATCAGCATGCCGCGGCCACGCGGCCGGTCCGGCGAGGGGCCGAGGACCTCCGGGCGGGCCGGTGAGCCGTCGACGACGGCCAGCCGCAGCCAGTCGTCGGAGAGGGTGGCCTCGATCGTCAGGCAGGCACTCCCGCCGACGTGGTCGACCACGTTCGCGACCAGCTCGGTCACCAGCAGCGCCGCGTCCCCGTGGTCCTGCCGAGCACCCCACGAGGCGAGCAGCTGGCGCACCAGGCGCCGGGCCGCCGGGACGCTCGCCGCGACCGGCGGGAGGTCCAGGCTGGCGGAGAGGGAGGACATGCGCGGTTCCGTTCTGCCGGCGGACGAGGGTGGAGTGGCCTGAGCGCCCGGTGCTGTCCTCATCGGCAGGAGGGGCGGCGGACTGGATCGGTTGTGCACAACTATCCTGACCGGAAGGGCACGACGCAATACCTATTGCGGTCGTGCGGATCGCATGCCATACATGTCCCGTGCAGCCCCCCCGTCCCCGAGGAGCCGCAGCATGAGCGCTTCTCCGCCGACGGTCGAGCGCGACGAGGTCGCCGTCGAGGCCCTCCAGCGCCTCATCGAGTGCATCGACGCCTCGATCGGGGAGCTGGAACGCGCCCGGACACGAGCCGAGAAGCTGCTGGCCGACCGCCGCGGCGGCCGCCCCTGGCTGGAGCTGGTCACCGACGAGGCCCGCCCCCTGGTCGTCGAGAGCATCTCGACCGTGCTCGGGACGCTGGCCGCCGCCGGGCACACCTGGCGCCGTGAGGAGGCCGCGGCCCTGCACCGCGAGCAGGTGAGCATCAACCGGATCGCCGGGCTTTTCGGCGTCACCCGCCAGCGGATCTCCGCACTGCTCCGCGAGCCCACCGGCGACCCGTCCGCCTGAGGCCCGCCCCTCAGGGCAGGAGCGCGTCGATCGCCTTGTAGATGCGCTGCTCGGACACCGGTCGGGGGGTGCCCACGCTCTGGGCGAACAAGCTCACCCGCAGCTCCTCGATCATCCAGCGGATCCGCGTGACCGGGTCGTCGGGCGCCCCCGTCGGGGGCACCTGCGCCCGCAGCTGCTCGTACTCGGTGGTCACCGCGGCCACCTGCTGGGTCCACAGCTCGTCGCGCACCGCGTTGGCCGGCAGCTTCTCCAGCCGGTGCGCCATGGCCGTCAGGTAGCGGACGACGTCGGGCAGCCGACGGCGTCCGGTCGCGGCCACGAACCCGCGGTGCAGCAGCCCGGTCATCTGGCGGCGGAGGTCGGCGATCGCGGCCTCGGGCACCCGGCGGCCCGGCGCGGCCCCGATGGCCATCGCCACCTCGCGCGCCCGGGCCAGCACGGCCTCGACCCGGCCGACGACGTCGACGGTGAGCGGCTGCAGCTGCGCCTTGGCCGTGCTCACCAGCGCCGCGAAGGCCTGCGGTTCCCGCGGCGGCCCGCCTGCCGCCGCGATCAGCTCGTCGGCGGCCGCGTCGACGCAGTCGGCCACGAGGTCGGGGATCTCGCCGTCGGGGTTGAACTGCAGGGCCAGCCGGGTGGCCGGTCCGAGACGCTTGACGACCTGCTTGACCGGTGAGCCGGCGACCAGGACCAGCAGCCGCCGGGCGCCCCGCCAGGACAGCCGCGTCGCCTCGGCCTCCGTGGCGACCACCCGGACGCCGACGGTAGTGCCCTCGTCGACCAGCGCCGGGTAGGCGGTCACCACGTGCGACCCACGGCGCACCTCCACCGTGCGCGGCAACGTCCCGAGGTCCCAGGCCGTCAGGCCGGTCCGCTCCAGCTCCGACGCGGCGCGGGCCAGGCTGGCCCGCGCCTGCGGAGCGACCTGCGCCCTGAGCGCCGCGAGGTCCTTGCCCGCCGCCAGCGGCCGCTGGTGGTCGTCGAGCACCCGGAAGGTGGCCCGCAGGTGGTCGGGCACCTGGCCCGGCTGCCAGGCATCCGGGGGGATCACCACGCCGGCGGCCCGGCGGAGCTCCCGCTCGAGGGCCGGCAGGAGGGGCTCGCCGGGGTCGATCCCCGGCAGCACCGCGCGGACCCGGTCGGGGATCGGGACCAGTGCGCGGCGCAGCTGCTTGGGCAGCGTGCGCAGCAGCGCCGTCACCAGCTCCTCGCGCAGCCCGGGCACGGTGAACGCCAGCGACTCACCGGAGGTTCGCTGCACCACCGAGTCCAGCACCCCGAGCGGCACGTCGACGGTCACGCCGTCCTCGGCGGCACCGGGCGCGAAGGCGTAGGAGAGCGGCAGGGTGAGGCCCTGCGTCAGGCGCACCTCGTCGGGATAGTCCTCCGGGCGCACCTCGGCCGCCACCGCCGCGTTGGTCAGCATCTCGGGCGTGAACGTCAGCAGGTCCGGCTGCCGCTGGCGGGCCTGCTTCCACCACCGGTCGAAGTGCCGGGTGGAGACGACGTCGGCCGGGATGCGGGCGTCGTAGAGCTCGAACACCGCCTCCTCGTCGACGCCGATGTCCCGTCGGCGGGCGCGCTCCTCCAGAGCCGCCACCTGCTCGACGGCCCGCTGGTTCTCGGCCCAGAAGCGGTGGTGGGTCGTCCACTCCCCCTGGACCAGCGCGTGCCGGATGAACAGGTCCCGGGAGACGACCGGGTCGATCGAGCCGTACTGGACCCGACGGCCGACCACCAGCGGCAGCCCGTAGAGGGTGACCCGCTCGGTGGCGACGACCGAACCCCGCTTGGCGTCCCAGCGCGGCTCGGAGTACTGGCGCTTCACGAGGTGATCGGCGAGCTTCTCGACCGTCTCGGGGTCGATGCGGGCCACGGTCCGGGCGAACAGCCGGCTGGTCTCGACCAGCTCCGCGGCGACCACCCACCGCGGCGGCTTCTTCGCCAGCGGCGTGCCGGGCGCGATCACGAACCGGGTGTTGCGGGTGCCGAGGTACTCCCGGCCCGGGCGCTTGCCACCCTTCGCCTGCTCGACCTGGAGCCCGACGTGGCTGAGCAGCCCCGCGAGCATCGCGGCGTGGATCCCGCGCTCGTCGGGCTCGGCCGCCGGCTCGCCGACCGCCATGCCCAGCCGCCGGGCGGTGCCGCGCAGCTGGCCGTGCAGGTCCTGCCACTCCCGGATGCGCAGGTAGTGCAGGAACTCCCGCTTCACGGTGCGGCGGAACTGGTTGCCGGACAGGGCGTCCTGCTGCTCGCCGAGATAGCGCCACAGGTTGAGCAGGGCCAGGAAGTCGGAGTTCTCGTCGGCGAACCGGGCGTGCATCTGGTCGGCGGCCTGCTGGTGCTCGGTCGGCCGTTCCCGGGGGTCCTGGATGGTCAGGCCGGCCGCGATCACCAGCACCTCGTCGAGAACCCCGCGCCGGTCGGCCTCGACCACCATGCGGGCCATGCGGGGGTCCAGCGGCAGCGCGGCCAGGGCCCGGCCGGTCGCGGTCAGCCCGCCGTCGGCGTCCAGGGCGTGCAGCTCCTCCAGCAGCGCCAGGCCGTCGGCGACGGCGCGCCGGTCCGGCGGGTCGATGAACGGGAACTCGGCGACCTCCCCGAGGTCGAGCGAGGCCATCTGCAGCAGCACCGACGCCAGGTTGGTCCGCAGGATCTCCGGGTCGGTGAACTCCGGCCGGTCGAGGAAGTCCTCCTCGGTGTAGAGCCGGATCGCGATGCCGTCCGACGTGCGGCCGCACCGGCCCGACCGCTGCCGGGCCGACGCCTGGCTGATCGGCTCGATCGGCAGCCGCTGCACCTTCGTGCGATGGCTGTACCGCGAGATGCGGGCGGTCCCGGGGTCGACGACGTACCGGATCCCCGGCACGGTCAGCGACGTCTCCGCGACGTTCGTGGACAGCACGATGCGCCGTCCGGTGTGCGGGGTGAAGACCTTGTGCTGGTCGGCCGCCGACAGGCGCGAGTAGAGCGGGACGATCTCGGTGTTCGGCAGATCACGGTCGGCGAGGGCGTCCTGCGTGTCGCGGATCTCCCGCTCCCCGGCGAGGAACACCAGGATGTCCCCCGGTCCCTCGGCCACCAGCTCGTCGACGGCGTCGAGGACGGCGCTGACCTGGTCACGGTCGGGGTCGGCGGCCGGGTCGCCCTCGGGTGCGTCGGGGTCGACGACCGGCCGGTAGCGCACCTCGACGGGGTACGTGCGGCCGCTGACCTCCACGATCGGCGCGTTCCCGAAGTGCTTGGCCACCCGCTCGACGTCGATGGTCGCGGAGGTGATGACCAGCTTGAGGTCGGGCCGCCGGGGCAGCAGCTGGGCCAGGTAGCCCAGCAGGAAGTCGATGTTGAGGCTCCGCTCGTGGGCCTCGTCGATGATGATCGTGTCGTACTGGCGGAGCAGCCGGTCGTGCGCGATCTCGGCGAGCAGCACACCGTCGGTCATCAGCTTGACCAGCGTCGAGTCCGACACCTGGTCGTTGAACCGCATCTTGTAGCCGACGGTCTCGCCCAGCGGCGTGCCGAGCTCGCTGGCGATCCGCTCGGCAACGCTGCGGGCGGCGATCCGGCGGGGCTGCGTGTGGCCGATCCGCCCGCGCACCCCGCGGCCGAGCTCCAGGGCGATCTTGGGCAGCTGGGTCGTCTTCCCCGAGCCGGTCTCCCCGGCCACGACCACGACCTGGGCGTTCCGCAGCGCCGCGGCGATGTCCTCCCGCCGCGCGCTGACCGGCAGCTCCTCCGGGTAGCTGACGGCCGGGACGGCGGCGCGACGCCGGGCGATCCGACCCTCCGCCGCGGCGACGTCGGCGGCGATGCGCTCGCGCTGCGCCTCCCGGGCCTGCGCGTCCCTCGTCCGGCGCAGCCCGTCCACCCGGCGGCGGAGCCGGTGCTCGTCGGCGAGGGTGAGCCCGGCGAGGCGGTCCCGGAGGTCGTCGCGCGGCGCCCGCTGCTCGGGGTGCACTGAACTCACGGGCGCGCTCGCGTTCCTCTCGGGCGGGGTGGCGGGAGCGCCGTCCACGAGCCGGGAGGCGCCGCTCCCCAGGATCGCACCGACCGGCACCTCCGTGCCGAGGGGTGGCCGGCATCACCCCGCTCACCCGAGTCGACTGGTTGCATGTAGCTTGCAAGGAGTTGTAGCGTGCATCCGAACCTCCGACCTGGGAGCAGCATGTCGTCCACCCCCCGCCCCGACGTCGGCACGCCGGCCGGCCGGCCACAGGTCGAGGCGCTGTCCGAGCAGCTGCCCCGGTTCATGCGCCTGGTCCACGCCCTGAAGAGCCAGCCCGCCGGCCCGGAGTCCCGCGACCGTGCCGCGCTGGTCCTGCTGTTCCCCCTGGTCCGCCAGGGGCCGCTGCGGCAGGGCGCCCTCGCCGAGCTGCTGCACGCCGACCCGTCCACCATCAGCCGGCACGTCGCGGTGCTCGTGGAGCGGGGCCTGGTCCGCCGGGTGGCCGACGAGAGCGACGGCCGGGCCAGCCGCCTGGTCGTCACCGACGCCGGCCGCGCCGCCCTCGACGCCCTGCACGCCGAGCGGACGGCCCACCTCGAGCGGGTGACCGCCCACTGGGACGACGCGGACCTGGCCAGCCTGACCTTCCTCTTCGGCCGCCTGATCGACGACATCGCGGCCGACCTGCCCGGGGCCGCCGAGCACGCCGCCGGCACCGCGAGCACCCACCCAGCGAGAGAGAACCGATGAGCCAGACCACCCGCACCACCGCGGCGGGCCGCCGCGACGCCCGCGCGGCGGCCGCCGCACCGGACTCCGCCGGCGCCTTCAGCCACCGGCAGATCGTCACGATCCTCGCCGGGCTGATGGTCGCCATGTTCCTGGCCGCCCTGGACCAGACCGTGGTCGCCACCGCGATCCGCACGATCGCCGACGATCTGCAGGGCTACGACCTGCAGGCGTGGGCGACGACGGCCTTCCTGATCACGTCGACGATCTCCACGCCGCTCTACGGCAAGCTGTCCGACATCTACGGCCGGCGGCCGTTCTACCTGTTCGCGATCGCGATCTTCGTCGTCGGCTCGGCGCTGTGCGGCATCGCCGACACGATGTACCAGCTGGCCGCCTTCCGGGCGGTCCAGGGCATCGGCGCCGGTGGCCTGATGTCCCTGGCGCTGGCGATCATCGGCGACATCGTGCCGCCCCGGGAGCGGTCGCGGTACCAGGGCTACTTCATGGCGGTCTTCGGCACCTCGAGCGTGCTGGGGCCGGTCGTCGGCGGCTTCTTCGCCGGCCAGGGCTCGCTGCTCGGCGTCGACGGCTGGCGGTGGATCTTCTGGGTCAACGTGCCGCTCGGCGTGCTGGCCTTCGCCGCCGTGTGGCGGGTGCTGCACCTGCCGCACGACCGTCGCGAGCACCGCATCGACTGGCCCGGCGCGCTGGCGCTGATCGCCTTCCTGGTGCCGCTGCTGATCGTCGCCGAGCAGGGCCGCACCTGGGGCTGGACCTCGTCGGGCGCCGTCACCTGCTACGTCATCGGCGCCGTCGGCTTCGTGCTGTTCGTGCTGGCCGAGCGGGCCTACCGCGACGACGCCCTGTTACCGCTCCGGCTGTTCGCCAACCGCAGCTTCGCGGTGAGCGGCATCGGCTCGGTGGTCATGGGCGCCGGGATGTTCGGCGGCCTGCTGCTGCTCCCCCAGTACCTGCAGATCGTGCAGGGCTCCAGCGCCACGGTCGCCGGCCTGCAGATGATCCCGCTGGTCGCCGGCATCATGGCCGGCGCGATGAGCTCGGGCATCGCCATCTCGAAGACCGGCAGGTACAAGATCTTCCCCCTCGTGGGCATCGCGCTGATGGTCGTGGCGCTGCTGTCGATGTCGTTCCTCGTCGAGTCCGACACCTCCGTGTGGGTGCTGGTCCCGTTCATGGTGCTGCTGGGCCTGGGCCTGGGCTTCAACTTCCAGCCGGTGATCCTCGCCGTCCAGAACGCCGTCTCGCCCCGCGAGATGGGGGTGGCCACCTCCTCGGTCACGTTCTTCCGCCAGATGGGCGGCACGATCGGGACGGCGGCCTTCCTCTCGGTGCTGTTCACCCGGCTGCCGCAGGACATCGACGCCGCCGTGCAGGACACGGTGCGGGCCAACCCGGAGCTGGCCCCGCAGTTCCAGCAGCTCGGCGCGGGCAGCGGGGGCGGCCTCGACGACACCTCCTTCATCCAGGAGCTGCCGACGGCCCTGGCCGAGCCGTTCAAGGTGGGCTTCTCGAACTCGATCGACCTGGTGTTCCTCATCGCCGCCTGCGTGGTGGCGATCGGCTTCTTCGTGTTC
The DNA here is from genome assembly GCF_039729015.1 of Blastococcus sp. HT6-30. Lineage (NCBI taxonomy): Bacteria > Bacillati > Actinomycetota > Actinomycetes > Geodermatophilales > Geodermatophilaceae > Blastococcus > Blastococcus sp. HT6-30. The sequence goes on from NZ_CP155792.1 coordinate 3,325,688, forward strand.
CTGTTCCTGCCGCAGCTCGCGCTGAGCGACAAGTCCGGCATCCAGGCGCGGCAGGGGGCCGCCGCCGGGACGGCGACCAGCGATCCCCGCGACCCGGCCGAGGAGGCCACCGAGGCGGTCGGCGCCGCGGCGCCGACGTCGGTCCCGCCGCCGGTGGGCCGGCCGGGCGACACACCTCGCTGACCCGGCTGACGACGACGGCCCCTCCCGCTCCCGGGAGGGGCCGTCGTCGGTCCGTGTCCGGCAGCCGGACGTCAGGGCTGGAAGACCGCGCGCACGCAGCCGTCCTCCTTCTCCTTGAACAGGCGGTACCCCTCGGGCGCTTCGGTCAGCGGCATGACGTGCGTGGCCAGGTGCTCGGTGACCAGCTCACCGGCCTCCATCCGGCGCAGCAGCTCCGGGATGTAGCGCTGGGCGTGGACCTGCGCGCCCCGGATCGTCAGCCCCTTGTTCATGGCCGCGCCCAGCGGGAACTTGTCCACCATCGCGGCGAAGACGCCGAGGGTGAACACCGTGCCGCCCTTCCGGCACGCCATGATCGCCTCCCGCACCGCGGTGGGCCGGTCGGTCTGCAGCCGCAGCTGCTGCTTGACCCGGTCGTAGATGCCGGGCGCGCCCGGCGCGTGCGCCTCCATCCCCACGGCCTCGATGCAGACGTCGGGCCCCCGGCCGCCGGTGCGCTCGCGCAGCTCGGCGACGACGTCGGTGGCCGTGTAGTCCACGGCCTCGGCGCCCACGTGGGTGCGCACCTGCTCGAGCCGCTCGGGGACCCGGTCGATCACCACGACCTGCTCCGCGCCCAGGAGCATCGCCGCCCGGGCGGCCATCTGGCCCACGCCGCCGGCGCCCCAGACGGCGACGACGTCGCCGGGCCCCGCGCCGGCGAGGTCGGCCCCCATCCACCCGGTCGAGGCCGCGTCGGAGGCGAACAGCGCCCGGGTGTCGGAGACGCCGTCGGGCACCAGGAACGTGCCGACGTCGGCGTAGGGCACCCGCATGAACTCCGCGTGGCTCCCGGCGTACCCGCCCATCGCGTGCGAGTAGCCGAAACAGCCGCCCGGGCTCTGGCCCCACAGGCCCTCGGTGATGCCGGGGTTGGGATTCCCGTTGTCGCAGAGGGAGTAGAGCTCCTGCCTGCAGTACCAACAGCTGCCGCAGGCCGCGAACGGTGCCACGACGACCCGGTCGCCGACCTTGCGGTCCCGGACCTCCTTGCCGACCTCCACGACCTCGCCGATGAATTCGTGCCCCATCACGTCACCGGCACGCATGAACGGGATGTACCCGCCGATCAGGTGCAGGTCGGAGCCGCAGGTGACCGACTGGCTGATCCTGAGGATCACGTCCCGGTCGTTGAGGAGCTGCGGCTCCGGGACGTCCTCCACCGACACCTCGTTGACCCCGGTCCACGTCGCGGCCTTCACAGCGCCCCCCTTGCGCTCCCGCGGATCGCTCCGCTCCTCGCTCGTTCCTCGCTGCGGTGCTCACGATCCTGTCCGCTCACAGGACACCCTCCTTCGGCGCCTGCTCGGTCATGCCCTCCAGGGCCGTGCCCTGAGGCGTCGGCTCCCGGTGGCCGTGCGGCTGCGGGTCCACGCGCAGCACCTCACCGGTCTCCAGCCGCTGCTTGGCCTCGCGCAGGGCGGCCCGCAGCTCACCGATCTCGTCGTCCGACGGTGTGTCGCGGAAGCGGGCCGCAAGCTCGGTGCCCTTGTCCGCCGGGGCGGGGAGGATGCGCACCTCGAGGCGGTCGCCGAAGCGGTCCAGCGGAGGGGGCGGGGACACCGCGGAGCCGACCTGGTCGGGCTTCTTCAGCACGGTGACCGCCCGCCAGCGGCGGGCGGCGGTCGCCGGGTCGTCGGTGACCGAGGCCTGGCCGACCCCGGGCAGTCGGACGTGCTGGAGCGTGCTCAGCAGGGCACCTCCCGCGCGGCTGACGATGGCAGCTAGTTCCACGGGTGCTCCTCGGTCGACGGCGGGCCCCCGCCCTACCCGCGGTGCTCCGGGAAGCAACCGGCCTACTGTGAGGGAGTTCGCACCGCCCCGGAGACCCGCGCCCTGGAGACCTCGTGCCGTCGTCGTCACTGATCCTGTCCCGCCGTGACCTGGACTTCCTGCTCCACGAATGGCTCGACGTCGAGTCGCTGACCAAGCGGTCGCGCTTCACGGAGCACTCGCGGGAGACCTTCGACGCGGTCATGGACCTCGCCCAGCAGATCGCCACCGACCATTTCGCGCCGCACAACCGCACGGCCGACGAGAACGAGCCGCACATGGTCGACGGCAAGGCCGTGCTGATCCCCGAGGTGGCCAAGGCCCTGAAGGTGTTCACCGACGCCGGCCTCATGGCCGGGTCGTTCGACGAGGAGTACGGCGGCATGCAGCTGCCGCACACCGTCGGCCAAGCGGTGTTCGCCTGGTTCAAGGCGGCGAACGTCGGCACGTCGGCCTACCCGTTCCTCACCATGGGCAACGCGCGACTGCTGCTCGCCCACGGCAGCCGGGAGCAGATCGACACGTTCGTCCGGCCCGAGCTCGAGGGCCGCTGGTTCGGCACGATGGCGCTGTCGGAGCCGCAGGCAGGCTCCTCGCTGGCCGACATCACCACCAAGGCGGTGCCGCAGGACGACGGCACCTACCGGCTCAGCGGCAACAAGATGTGGATCTCCGGCGGCGATCACGAGCTGACCGAGAACATCGTCCACCTGGTCCTGGCCAAGATCCCCGGCGGTCCGCCCGGGGTGAAGGGCATCTCGCTGTTCATCGTGCCGAAGTTCCTGGTGAACCCGGACGGAAGCCTCGGCGAGCGCAACGACGTCGTGCTGGCCGGGCTCAACCACAAGATGGGCTACCGGGGGACGACGAACACCCTGCTGAACTTCGGCGAGGGCATCCACACCCCCGGTGGGCAGGCCGGCGCGGTCGGCTACCTGGTGGGCGAGCAGCACCGCGGTCTGACCTACATGTTCCACATGATGAACGAGGCCCGGATCGGCGTCGGGGTGGGCGCCACGGTCCTGGGCTACACCGGCTACCTGCACGCGCTGGAGTACGCGCGCACCCGCACCCAGGGCCGGCCGGCGGGCGCGAAGGACCCGGCCTCGCCGATGGTGCCGATCGTCGAGCACACCGACGTCCGCCGGATGCTGCTGGCCGCCAAGTCCTACGCCGAGGGCGGCATGGCGCTGGGCCTGTACTGCGCGCGGCTGGTCGACGAGGAGCAGACCGCGGAGACCCAGGAGGAGCGGGAGCGCGCCCACCTGCTGCTGGACATGCTGACCCCCGTCGCCAAGGCCTGGCCCTCGCAGTGGGGGCTGGCCGCCAACGACCTGGCGATCCAGGTGCACGGCGGCTACGGCTACACCCGCGACTACCCGGTCGAGCAGTTCTACCGGGACAACCGGCTCAACCCGATCCACGAGGGCACGCAGGGCATCCAGTCCCTGGACCTGCTCGGCCGCAAGGTCGTCATGAAGGGTGGCGCCGGGCTGGCGCTGCTGGGCGAGACGATCGGGGCGACGACGGCCCGCGCGGCCGGCACCGAGTGGGCGGGGTTCGCCGCCGACCTCGACGCAGCGGTCGCGCGCATGGGCGCGGTCACCGCCACCCTGTGGGGCACCGGCGACCCCGAACTGGCGCTGGCCAACTCGCACGTCTACCTGGAGGCGGCCGGCCACATCGTGGTGGCCTGGCTGTGGCTCGAGCAGGCGCTCGCGGCTGAGGGTGGCACCGGCGCGTTCTACGAGGGCAAGCGCGCGGCGGCCCGCTACTTCTGGCGTTGGGAGTTGCCGCGCACCCGCGGCCAGTTCGACCTCCTGGAGTCGCTGGACCGCACGGTGCTCGACACCCCGCCGAGGCGCTCTAGGCACAGCACGGCACGGCGCCCCGCCACTCCGAGGGAGTGGCGGGGCGCCGTCGCGCGTGGTGCGGGACTAGGCCCTGACGGCCTCGGAGGCGGAGTGCCGTGCGCTCGAGGCGCGGGTGGCGGCCCGCTGCTCCTTCTCGTACCGGGCGGTGGACTGGGTGCCCATCGCGATGACCAGGGCCGTCAGGACCAGGAAGCCCAGCAGGGTCACGGCCGGCCACAACATCATCAGATCGATCTCCTCCACTACCGTCGGATACCACCGCCGGGTCAGGGGCGGCAGCACGTCGTCGAGGCTCTGTGTCCCCCGTTCGACCCCGTCTCAATCGTCCCGTGCGGCACATCACCTGACCGAGTGTGAGTAGAAGCACACCGCTTGGTCGGGCAACCGCGCCGTCCGGGCGTGCTGGTGGCCGTGGTTGCATCAGGGCGTGTCCGAGCCCACCGCCGCGGCGGCCCCCGCGGGCTCGGGGACCCGCCCGGCGGTGCTCGTCCTGGCCCTCTCACTGGGTGTCACCACGCTCTCGCTCCTGCAGAGCCTCGTCGTCCCGTCGCTCGGCCGGATCGAGGACCAGCTCGGGATCTCCGCCGGCGCCGCCGGCTGGGTGCTGACGGCGAACCTGCTCGCCGCGGCCGTCCTCACCCCGGTCCTGGGCCGGCTCGGCGACCTCAAGGGTGAGCGGCCGGTCATCCTCGGCATCCTGGCCGTCGTCTCGCTCGGCACCGTCCTGGCCATCGTCACGACGTCGCTGCCGGTACTGCTCACCGCACGGGTGCTGCAGGGCGCCTCCTACGGGCTCTTCCCGCTCTCGATCAGCGTCCTCCGGCGGGAGCTCCCGGAGGGACGGCTCAGCGTGGCGATGTCGGTGGTCAGCAGCACCCTGGCCGTCGGCGGCGTCGCCGGTCTGGTCGCCACCGGCCTGCTCACCGGCGACGGCGGCGACTACCGGCACCCCTTCTGGATCGGCCTCGGCGTCGCGTTGCTCTCCCTGGCGCTCACGGCGTGGCTGCTGCCCGCCCGCCCGGTGGCCGGCACCGGTCGTGTCGACTGGTGGGGGGCGATCGTTCTCGGCGCCGGCCTGGTGCTGCTGCTCCTGCCCGTCTCCCAGGGCCACACCTGGGGGTGGGCGTCCCCGGCCACGCTCGGCTGCCTCGCCGGTGCGGTCGCCGTGCTGGCCGGCTGGGTCGTGCTGCAGCGCCGCACTCCTCACCCCCTGGTGCGGCCGGCGATGCTCGCCGACCGGCGCACGATCGTGCCCAACCTGGCCGGCCTCATGACCGGCGTCGCGCTGTTCGCCTCGTTCCTCGCCGTCCTCCAGTACGTGCAGTCGCCGCCAGAGGTGACCGGCTACGGGTTCGGCGCGGGTGTGCTCGAGGCGGCGGTGGTGTACCTGCTCCCCGGTGGGGTGCTCGGGATCCTCGTCGCGCCCTTCGCCGGCCGGGTGGTCACCCGCTTCGGCGCGCTGCCGACGCTCGCCGCGGGGGCGCTGTCCGGGGTCGCCGGGTTCGGTGTCCTGGTCGGCCTGCGTGCGGAGCCGGCGTGGGTGATCGTCGCCGGCGTGCTCACCCAGCTCTCGGTCACCGTCGCCTACGCCGCCCTCCCCGCGCTGGTGGTCGACGCCGTCGAGGAGGAGGAGACGGGCGTCGCGAACGCGGTCAACTCGATCGCCCGGTCCACGGGCCAGGCGCTGGGCAGCACGCTCGCCGTCACGCTGATCGCCGGCAGCCTCGACCCCGCCACCGGGCTGCCCCGCGCGATCGCGTTCACCTTGGTCGCGCTGATCGGCCTGGGTGCCTCCGCGGTGGTCGTCGTGGTGGCGCTCCTCGGCCTGCGCGCCGACCGGCGCAGCGGCGCCGGGCACCGCCGCGACCCGCTGACCGACGTGGAGCAGGCCACCGCCGGGGCCGGCGAGTGGTCACCGGTCTCCGGCACCCGCTGACGCCGTCAGCGGGTGCCGGAGTACTGCCGGCCGAACCATTACCGGCGAGTCCGGCATGGAACGCGATCGTCCGGGGCATCGAGGGAGGCGACCGCTCCCGCCCACCGGAGGACTCTTCATGGCCCGATCCACCGGCTCGTCCGGCCGCACGACGGCTGGGACGAGCTCCGCCGGCAACCGCGCCGAGCACGATCCTGCCCCGCAGGACGACAACGTCAGCGGCACGCGGTCGGACTACGCGCCCACCGGCGCGGACCCGAAGCCCACGACGGGCGGCACGATCAAGCGCGCGCTGAAGGAGTTCAGCGAGGACGACCTGACCGACTGGGCGGCCGCGCTGACCTACTACGGCGTCCTGGCGCTGTTCCCCGCGCTGACCGCGCTGGCGGCCATCGTCGGCATCTTCACCACTCCGCAGCAGCTCACCGACGCGCTCACCGCGGTGGTCCCCCAGTCCGCGGCGGAGACCCTGAACCCGGTGATCCAGCAGATCGCGGGGAGCAACAGCGCGGCCGGCTTCGCCCTGGTCCTCGGTCTCGCCGGTGCGCTGTGGACGGCCTCCGGCTACGTCGGCGCGTTCACCCGCGCGGCCAACGTCGTCTACGAGACGCGCGAAGGCCGCAAGATCTGGAAGCTCAAGCCGTTGCAGCTGCTGATCACCTTGATCGGCATCCTGTTCGCCGCTCTCATCGTGGCGATGCTGGTGCTCAGCGGTCCGGTGGTCGACGCGATCGGGCAGGCCATCGGCCTGGGCAGCACCGTCCTGACCGTCTGGTCCTGGGTCAAGTGGCCGATCATCCTGGTCCTGCTGGCGCTGATGATCGCGGTGCTCTACTACACGACCCCGAACGCCAAGCTGCGCGGCTTCAAGTTCGTGAGCCCCGGCGCGGGCGTCGCCATCCTGGTGGCGGTCGTGGCGTCGGCCGCGTTCGCCTTCTACGTGGCCAACTTCGGCAGCTACAACGCCACGTACGGTGCGCTCGCCGGCGTGGTGATCTTCCTGATCTGGTTCTGGCTGATCAACCTGTCGCTGCTGTTCGGCATCGAGCTCGACGCCGAGGTGGAGCGCACCAAGGAGCTGAAGGAGGGCGTGCCGAGGGCGGCGAAGGAGATCCAGCTGGACGCCCGCGACGAGCCCGACGACAAGCAGACGACGTAGGCGCCGGCGCACGGACGCCGAAGTCCCCCTCCCGCTGCGGGAGGGGGACTTCGGCGTTTGCGGAGGCGGGTTTGCGGGGGCGGTGGGCGGTCACCGACCGGGCCCTCGTGCGGAGAACGGGGGCTCCGGGACGTCCGCTCGGGCCCCGTGCCCCGCACGAGGGGGTGCCGCGCTCAGCGGCTGGTCGGCGACCGGTCCCCGCGGCGGGACAGGGGCACCCGCTCCACCACGCCGGCGACGGCGGCCAGCCCCTTGCTCACCGCGCGCCCGGCCGGCACGAACCGGTCCGGCGCCCGGCGCACCCCCGCGTCGACGGCGTCGCGCGTGCGGTCGATCAGCGACAGCGGCAGCCCCGACAGCGCGTTGCCTGGCGGGCGGCGGGAGACGGTGGGGTGTGGCCTGGTGGGGGAGATCCGCGCCATGAGCGCCCAGCGGCGGCCCAGCGCCCGCAGCTCCTCGGGGGTGAGCTGCTCCTGCAGGCGGGGGAAGAGCACGTCCTCCTCGTCCCGGACGTCCTCGCGCAGCACCTCCACGAGGCGAGCGAGCCGGGCGGGACGCTCCGGGTGGTCCAGGCCGTCCCGCTCGAGCGCGCTGACCAGCTCGTTGACCTCCTGGTGCTCCTGCTCGATCCGCAGGGTGAGGGCGTCGCCGTCGGGCAGGACCCGGCGGATGACCGGCCACAGCACCGTCTCCTCGGCGAAGGCATGGCTGAACACCAGCCGGTCGATGCGCTGGAGCACCTCCTCCTGGTCGGCGCCGGTGGCACCGTCGAGCTCGTGCAGCATCCGGTCGAGCTGCATGTGGTCGCGGCGCTGGCGGACGAGCACGCTGCCTCGGCCGCCCAGCTCCTCGACGGTCTGGTCGGCGATGGATCGGGGCACAGGGACACCTCCGGGTCTCGAGTTCGCTCCGTGTCTGCCCGGGCGCCCGTTCCCGCATGCCTGGTTGCGCCCGGGGCGTCCGGGTAGGTGCGGACCACCGTCCGCAGCGCCTGGAGGCAGCACATGAGCGACCGGTCGACGATCACGTCGGACTTCTACGACCTCGAGGCCCTCCTCGACGAGGACGACCGGGCGCTGCTGCACCGCGTGCGAAGGTTCATGGACGAGCAGGTCGAGCCGATCATCAACGAGTACTGGACGCGGGCCGAGTTCCCGCGCCAGCTCATCCCGGCCATGGCCGAGCTGGGCATCGCCGGCACCTCGATCCAGGGGTACGGCTGCCGGGGTCGCTCGCCGTTGTTCGACGGGATGATCTCCATGGAGCTGTCCAAGGGCGACCCCTCGATCTCCACGTTCATGGGAGTCCACGGCGGCCTGGCCATGGGGTCGATCTACCTCTGCGGCTCCGAGGAGCAGAAGGAGCGCTGGCTGCCCGCCATGGCCCGCATGGAGCTGATCGGCGCGTTCGGGCTGACCGAGCCCGACCACGGCTCCGACGTCGCCCGCGGCCTGCAGACGACGTGCCGGCGGGACGGCGACTCCTGGGTGCTCGACGGCGAGAAGAAGTGGATCGGCAACGCCAGCTTCGCCGACCTGATCATCATCTGGGCCCGGGACGTCGACACCGAGCGGGTGCTGGGCTTCGTCGTCGAGCAGGGGACGCCGGGCTTCACCACGGTGAACCTCGAGGACAAGATCGCGCTCCGCGTGGTGCAGAACGCGCACATCACCCTCGACGGCGTGCGGGTGCCCGAGGAGAACCGGCTGCAGGAGGCGCACAGCTTCCGGGAGACGGCGAACGTGCTGCGGATGACCCGGGCCGGGGTCGCCTGGTCCGCCGTGGGCTGCTCCCGCGGCGCGTACGAGCACGCCCTGCGCTACGCCATGGAGCGGAAGCAGTTCGGGCAGCCCATCGTGGAGTTCCAGTTGGTCCAGGACCTGCTGGTGCGGATGCTCGGCAACATCACGTCCTCGGCGGCGATGTGCGCCCGGCTCTCCCACCTGCAGGAGGTCGGGACGATGACCGACGAGCAGGCCTCGCTGGCCAAGGCGTTCTGCACCATGCGGATGCGCGAGACCGTCGGCTGGGCCCGCGAGCTGATGGGCGGGAACGGGATCCTGCTGGAGAACCACGTGGGCCGGTACGTGGCCGACGCCGAGGCCATCTACTCCTACGAGGGCACCCGTGAGGTCAACACCCTGATCGTCGGGCGGGGCGTCACCGGCGCCAGCGCCATCGTCTGACGACGGCGCTACTGGCGGCCCCACCACGCGTGGGCCGCCTCGGCCGTGGTGCGCCCCGCGGCCCGTCGAAGACCAGGTCACGGCCGGCGACGCCCCGTCCACGTCCTGGGACCGCCCTGCCGGGCACGCCGCGCTGTGGTTCAGTGGGACAGGTCACAACCGCGCCTCGGGGGACCGCATCGTCGTCTCCGCGGGGCAGCGTCGAAGGAGACCATCGATGGCCCAGCCCGCGACCGAACCGGCACGATCCGCGTCGACCCCACCGCCCGGGCGCCCCGATGCTGCCCCTGCTGCGGGCACGCCCGAGGAGGCGGCCGAGGCGGCGATGGGGCTGGACATGCTTCTGGTCGACGCCGCCCGTGGGCCGCTGCGGCGGATGGTGCCGCCGGCCGGCACCGCGCTGCGGTTCGGGTCGGCGCTGGTCCGGAGACCCGACGTGCTGGCCCGACGCGGCGGAGAACTGGTCCGCGAGCTGGGCAAGGTCGTGGTCGGCCGCTCCGAGCTGGAGCCGGGGAAGAAGGACAAGCGCTTCGCCGACCCGGCGTGGCGCGGCAATCCGCTGCTCAAGCGGAGCATGCAGGCGCACCTGGCGACGGCGCGGCTGGCCTGGGAGCTGATCGAGGACGCCGATCTCGACTGGCAGGACGACGAGCGCATCCGGTTCACCGCGACCAACCTGGTCGACGCGCTGGCCCCCAGCAACGTCCCCGGGCTCAACCCGGTGTCGCTCAAGGCGGTCATCGACACCGGCGGGGCCAGCGCCATCAAGGGCCTGCGGCGATTGATCCGCGACCTCGCCAGCCCGCCCCGGGTACCGACCATGGTCGAGCCCGACGCCTTCACCGTCGGCGAGGACCTGGCGTCCACTCCCGGCGCGGTCGTCTTCCGGACCGAGGTGTTCGAGCTCATCCAGTACCGGCCGACGACGGAGACCGTCCGGAGCCTGCCGCTGCTGATGGTCCCCCCGACGATCAACAAGTACTACGTCGCCGACATGGCACCGGGACGCAGCATCGTCGAGCACTACGTGTCCGCAGGCCAGCAGGTCTTCATGATGTCCTGGCGCAACCCCGACCAGCGGCACGCCGACTGGGACCTGGACACCTACGGGCAGGCCGTCCTCGACGCGATGGACGCCATGGAGCAGGTGACCGGGAGCGAGCAGGTCGCCGTCCAGTCGATCTGCTCCGGCGGCATCATCACCGCCATGGTCCTGGCCCATCTCGCCGCGACCGGCCGGCAGGACCGCGTGGCCGCCGCCAGCTACGCAGTCACGGTGCTCGACTGGTCACGTGCCGGCACCATCTCGGCGCTCATGGACGAGGATGCCGTGCGGGCCGCCACGGAGAAGTCACGCAAGAAGGGCTACCTGGACGGCGCCCAGCTGGCCGAGGTGTTCGCCTGGCTGCGACCCAACGACCTGGTGTGGAACTACTGGGTCAACAACTACCTGCAGGGCAAGCCGCCGCCGAACTTCGACATCCTGTACTGGAACGCGGACACCACCAGGATGGCCGCGGCGCTGCACCGGGACTTCATCGACGTCGCGGTCGGCAACACGCTGACCGAGCCGGGGAAGGCGACGATGCTCGGCACGCCGGTCGACCTGTCGAAGGTGACGGTCGACTCCTACATCACCGCAGGGATCGCCGACCACATCTGCCCCTGGCAGTCCTGCTACCGGAGCACCCAGCTGCTCGGTGGCCAGAGCCGGTTCGTCCTGTCCACCAACGGCCACATCGCCTCGCTGGTGAACCCGCCCGGGAACCCGAAGTCCACCTTCCAGGTGGCGAAGTCCACGCCGCCGGACCCCGATCGGTGGCTGGCGCAGGCCGAGACGGTCAAGGGCTCCTGGTGGCCGGACTTCATGAGCTGGCTGGGCGAGCGCTCCGGCGAGGACGTCCCGGCGCCCCGCGAGCTGGGCGGGAACGGCCTGGAGGTGCTGGCCGAGGCCCCGGGGACCTATGTCTTCGACAAGTGAACCCGGCGTCGTCCGCACCCTGACCGTCGGCGGGCGGACGCTGCGGGTCGCCGTCCGGCCCGGTACCGACGACGAGGTGCCGCCGCTGCTGCTGATGAACGGCATCGGCGCGAGCCTGGAGGTGCTGCAGCCGCTCGTCGACGCGCTCGATCCCCGGCGCACCGTCATCCGGTTCGACGTGCCCGGGGTGGGCGGGTCACCGCGGCCCGTCCTTCCGTACGTGCTCCCGACGCTGACGCCGGTGGTGGCCGGGCTGCTCGACCGGCTCGGACACACCGGGCAGGTCGACGTCCTGGGGCTGTCGTGGGGCGGCGCCCTGGCCCAGCACTTCGCCCTCCAGCACCGGCGGCGCTGCCGGCGGCTGGTGCTCGTCGCGACGGGCACCGGGACCCTGATGGTGCCCGCACACCCGCGGGTGCTGGCACGGATGCTCACCCCGCGGCGGCACCGCGACCCGGAGTACGCGCGCGAGGTCGCCGGCCTGATCTACGGCGGCACCATGCGCACCGACCCCGGGCGCGCCGCGGCCGCCCTGCACACGCACACCCGGGTGGGGCCCCGGCGCGGCTACTACTACCAGCTGGCGGCCAGCGCCGGCTGGAGCAGCCTGCCGTTCCTGCGGCTCATCCGGCAGCCCACCCTGATCGTCGCCGGCGACGACGACCCGATCATCCCGATGGTCAACGCGCGGGTCATGGCGCGCCTGCTCCCGAACGCCCAGCTGCACGTCTACCGCGGGGGGCACATCTCGCTGGTCACCGAGGCCGACGAGCTGGCCCCGGTGATCGAGCGGTTCCTCGACGGCTGACCGGCGTGGTTCAGCCGGCGTGGGTCCGGCTCGCCAGGTGCTCCGCGTACTTCTGCAGGACGTCGTCGATCAGCTGGGCGTGGGTGTAGTTCATGACGTCGTAGCCGGCGACGTGCGCGCCGTCCCCGGGCTCCAGCCGCACGTCGAGCCGGGAGTCCGCCGCATCGGCCGGGCGCCGGGCCTGCTGGCCGGTCTGGATCAGGTAGCGGAACGGGGCGCCGCCGTCCACCTCTGCCGTCAGCTCCACGGAGCGGTTCCCGGAGTCGTCCACGACCCAGCGCGTCTCCGACGCCAGGTCGCGCGCCCGCAACTCGGCCGCCACCTCGTCCAGCGCCGGCCGGGCGGTCTCGGAGAGGTACTGCGCGGCCCGCTCCCGGCCGCTGGGGACCGGCCGGCGCCGGCGCAGGCGGTCCCGGCGCCGGGCGGCGGGGCGGCGGGAGGGGCCGACCCCGTGCCGGAGGGTGGCCCGGTCCGCCTCGTTCCGCAGCGCCCGGTAGAGCCCGACCATGACCAGCAGCATCACGAATCCGAACGGCAGCCCCATGATGATCGTCGCGTTCTGGAGCGCCGGGACACCGCCGACCACGAGCATCGCCGCGGTGAGGACCCCGGTGGCGACCGCCCAGACGATGCGAACCCCGGCGGCCGCGTCGTCCTGCGGGCGCTTCAGCCGTGAGGACAGGTTCGCCATCACCAGGGCGCCGGAGTCGGCGGAGGTCACGTAGAACAGCAGCCCGACGAACGTCGCGATCGAGGCGATGAACGGAAAGGCCGGGTACTCCGCCAGCAGCGTGTAGAAGCCCCGCTCCGGGGTGTTCATCGCCGTCTGCCCGAACGCACCGTTCCCCTGCCGGATGAGGTCGATCGCGCTGTTCCCGAAGATCGACACCCACATGAGGATGTAGCTGAACGGGAGCAGCAAGGTGCCGGCGACGAACTGGCGGATCGTCCGTCCGCGCGAGATGCGGGCGAGGAAGAGGCCGACGAACGAAGCCCAGGCGATCCACCACGCCCAGAAGAACAGCGTCCACCCGTTCAGCCACTCGTCCGGCCGGTCGTAGGCGAAGGTGTCCATCGTCCGGCCGGGGAAGCTGCTCACGAAGTCGCCGACGTTGAGCACCAGCCCGTTGAGCAGGAACGCGGTGTTGCCGGTGACGAGGACGAAGGCGGCCAGCCCGAGGGCGAGGACCACGTTCAGCTGGGACAGCCGCTTGATCCCGCGGTCCACCCCGCTCACCGCGGAGACCGTCGCCACCGCCACGGCGAGCGCGATCAGCCCGATCTGCGCGGCCCGGCCCTCGGGGATGCCGAAGAGCACGGACAGCCCGTAGTTCAGCTGGACGACGCCGATGCCCAGCGACGTGGCGACGCCGAAGATCGTGCCCAGCACTGCGGCGATGTCCACGGCGTCGCCCATGCCTCCGTGCACCCGCCGGCCGAAGATCGGGTAGAGCACGGAGCGGATGGCCAGCGGCATGTTCATCCGGTAGGCGAAGTAGGCCAGCGCCATCCCCATCAGCGCGTACATGCCCCAGCCGTTGACGCCGTAGTGGAACAGCGTCCAGACCGTGGCCTCGCGGGCCGCGTCGACCGTCTCGCCCGCACCGACCGGCGGTGCCAGGTACTGGGTCACCGGCTCGGCGACGGCGAAGAACATCAGATCGGTACCGATCCCGGCGGCGAAGAGCATCGACGCCCAGGCGAAGGTGCTGAACTGCGGAGCGGAGTGCTCGGGGCCGAGTTTCACCCGCCCGTACCGGGAGAAGGCGATGGCCAGCACGAAGACAAGCACGGCCGTCGCGAAGGCGATGTAGAACCAGCCGAACCACTCGGACGTCCAGCCCACCAGCGAGCCGATCGTCCCGGCGGCCGAGGTCGGGCTGGCCATCGCCCACAGCGCGACGGCGAGGACGCCGGCGACCGATCCGTAGAAGACCCGGTGCTTCAGTCCGTTGCCCTGCTCACTTCGTCCGCTGTCCTGGTCCACCGGGCGGATGGTGGCACACCCGGCCGCCTCCGGCAGCGTGACCTCGTCGGTGCGGTTCAGCGCGTGCGGCCACCGGGGCGTGCGGCGAGGATCCGCCGGCCCCGGCTCCATCGGTCGGGTTCGAGCCCGTACTCCCCGGAGGGTGAGGACCGCAGGCCCGACCTCCCGGGGAACGCACAGCTGCGCCGGACCGGAATGTCAGACCCCGCCGCGATCCTGGGGGCACACCGCTGCAGAGGAGTTCCGTGAGCACCGTCCCCGCCAGAACCGATCGCTCGACCTCGGTCGGCCTGCCGACCGCCGGCCCCCGGCTGCCGGCGCGGCTGCGCCGCCGCCCGGTCCTCGTGGTGCCACTGGCGCTGGACGACGCCGCGCGCCACCCGTGACCCCGCGGTGCCGGGGGGTCCCGCCGGCACCGCACCCGGCCTGGGACGGGGGCACGTCGTCCGCCTCAGCGGGCCGGGCTGCTCACGAGGTGGCAGCCGGTGTCGCCGAACTCCTCGACGGAGAAGCCCATCTGCTGCAGGACGGTCCCGACGGCGGCGGTCATCGTCCGCTGCACGGCCGCGTCCATCGCCACGCCGCGCACCTGTCGCAGGCTCATCCGGTCGTGTTGGCGCCAGGTCACGAGCACGCCCGTGCCCGCGGGGTGCGGCGTGACGCAGACCCCGCCGGCGGCCCCGCCGGCCGGATCGCCCCCCTCGCAGTCGTGCAGCGGCAGGCCGGCTTCGAGCAGCGCCGCGGTGACGTCCACCGCGACGGTCGTCAGCGCGTCCTCGTCGTCGGTCATGAACGGGGTCCAGTCCTCGGGCAGGCGGTCCAGCTGGCGGCCGAGCTCGGCCAGCCATTCCCGCTCCTGCGACGACTGCCGCCGGACCACGCCGCCGTCGGCGCGCCGGGCGCCGTGCACGACCTGCGCGGTGTCGGGCAGCTCCTCCGCGAAGAGCGCCCAGTCCGCGTCGAGCCGGTCGGCGAACGGCCCGGCCACCGCGACGCCCCCGGGCTCGTCGACCAGCCACCAGCCGGTGGCCGACGGGCCGTCGGCGAGGTGCCGGCCGGCCGGGTGGGTCGCCAGGCCGACCGCGGTCCGCTCAGCCGCCGGCTGCTCGGGGCCCGCTCCCTCGACGGCGCGGACGGCGCCGGTGCGTGCGGGCGGCTGCGCGGCGGTGACCGCCCGCTGCGGCGTCTGCACGCCGTTGCGCTCGAACTCGTACCGGGCGGTCGAGCTGGCGCCCAGGGCGACGACGACGGCGATCAGCGCGCCGCACCCCACCAGCGGAGCCAGCACGGCCATCAGCTCACCAGGCACGCCACGCTCCCTGCGGGCCCTCGCCCCAGGCCGACGCCCGGCGCGACCACTCCTGGACCCGCGCGGCCCACCTCGGCCCCGGCGTGCCGGGGGTCGCGGGGACGGCGGCCGGCTCGTCCACCATCAGGTCGAGCAACAGGGCCAGGGCCTCGCCGTCGGGCACCTCGCGGGCGGAGGTGGACGGCTGGTGGAGCGGTACGGCGGTGACGTGCACAGGGACTCCTCGCTGTCGTGCTCCGCGACTGGGGAAGCGCCGCGGACGACCCGAAGGCTAGGTCCGGCGGCAGGGCCCGACGGCTGCTCCGGACACCTCCGGACGGCGCCCGTGTCCCATTCGTTGCACGGCGCACCCCGGGCGTGCGACGACCCTCCTCAGAAGGCGGCGACCTGTCGACAAGACGCCCGCTCCCGAGCGTGGAATGCCGCCGCGGGCGCCCGGTCGTCCCCTCGGGATCCCGACGCGCTCGCGTGTCGTGGCGTGCCACCCGGGGCCACAGCCTGTCCGACCCGGCGCGCCTGGCGATCGTCCGCCACCTGGCCCTGGGCGAGCACAAGGTCGTCGACCTGACCGCCCGCCTAGAGCTCGCCCAGACCACGGTGCCGGCGCACCTCGTCTGCTTGCGTGACTGCGGTCTGGCCATCTCCCGTCCCCAGGGGCGGGCGTCGATGTGGTCACTGGACCACTCCCCCGACCTGCTGGCGGCCGCAGAACGTGCTCTCCGCCACTGGCGACGCGGTCGCCCGCTGCCCGGCCTACGGCGAGCAGGCCAGGTACTGACCGCCGCGGGCTCCGCTCCTCAGCCCGGGGGAGCTCGTCAGGACCACGAGCCGCTACGTCGCCCGGGTCGTGGCGACGTAGCATTCGACCGCGCCCCCCGGTGCCGTTCCTGCACCGCTCCATGTGGACGAGCACGGTCAGGTGAGGCCCAGGCCCTTCGGCCGGCACCGCGTCCAGCGACCGGACGCGTGCCGTCGGCCGGAACGAGGGCTCGCCGATCACTCAGGCGGTGCCTGCGGCGTGCTGGGTGCTGTCGGGTCCGAGTGGGCAGTGAGGCACACCTTCCGCACGACCCCCTCGAGCCGGCTGGACGAGGACGGCGTCTCCGGACGGCAGGTGACCAACCAGATCGGTCACGCGAAGCCGAGCATGACCATGGACCTCCTACATGGGCCGCCGGGCGGTGACCGAGAGGGCGTCCGTCGTCCTCTGATCCGAGCCGTCGGTCACCTGCTAAGCAGCCTTTCCCGCCGCAACCGCTGGATACAGCGAGACGACTTCGCCTCGGTGCCCACACCGAGACGAGGCCTTGATCCCTCGCCATCCTCAGAAAGGGACGTACAAGGCACTGAGCCCCGGCGATCCGTAGTCGGCGGGGCTCACTGTCGGAAGTCAGGGCAGCACGGCCTACCCCGGCTCTCCTCCTCCGAGAAGAGCAACGAGGTCCTCGCAGGAGGTGAAGGCGGTCAGCGGGACCAGTGGGACGAACGGATTGCCGGCAGCCCGTAGCGCTTCACCGGCCCGCCCGGTGTGTGCATGTGCGTGGTGGGCGTTCAGCGGCAAGGCAGTCCCGAGCCCCTACCGAGAGGTGAAGTGAGGGGTTCACGAGAGATCAGCCCCGAACCCACACTCAGAACGGCCCCCGACGAGTGAAACGCCTGGTCAGGGGCCGTTTTGCGTGGGCCCCGTGGGGATCGAATCCACAACCCGCGGATTAAAAGTCCCAGCCCGGGCGTGCCAGGTTGTAACGAGTGATGCCGTCTCTGCTGGTCAGGGGCGCATTGAGTGCCGCTGACGGTCGGAGCCTCCCCAGCCCCGACGCGCAGTGCGCGACCACACTGCGACCACATGTTCCGGATGTAGCGCCGCGTGGAGAACAGCGGTGGAGGCTGGGCGACCAGCGTCTAGCGACCACCCAGCGGGCTCCTGCCTGCAGCGGAATCCCTTGATGCTGATCACCGCGTCGCATCGGCAGTTCATCGAGCAGCCCGCGAGTCTTGGCGCTGTCGTACCCGGCGTCGAGGTGGACGGTGATGTCCTCTGGAAGGCCGAGCCCCAGGCCTTCGTCGAACCGGCCCAGCCTCTGAAGGGTGGGGCGCAGCAGCGGAGAATCGGGCCGGTTCGCCGGGGGCGGCCACACACCCCAGCGGGATCCGGTCGCCTCGGTCAGCACGGAGCGTTCGTCCCCTTGCTTGCCGCGATCGGCCGGGGACTTCCCGGCGGCCTCGCGCCGCACGGTGCCTTGGTGATGCACCCGTCGACGGTCACGTGTTCCAGGTCGAGCCCGACGATGCGGTCGTAGGCCTGTAGGCACAACTGCTACAAGGCTTCGAAGACACCGGCGGCGATCCACTCATCGCGGCGGGTGCGGATCGTGGCCGCCGAGCAGGCCGAGTCGGCGATCTTGTTGTAGGCCGCTCCCAGCACCAGCACCCAAATCAGCTTGTCGAAGACGATCCGGTCCGGGATCCGGGGCCAGTGGTACCCCAACGGATGGGCTACCTCGCGCTCGGGTAGCAGCGCGGCGAACTGATGCCAGACGGGGCCGATGACAGAAGATGGCAGCGCAGGCACAGGCCCTCGGGTAAGAAGGCGAGCGTCGACAACTCGCAATCCTCGGAGGCCTGTGCCTGCACCACGCGACCGACGCGCCGCCTATCCGCATGACTTTGGGTAACGATTCAAGCACTCAGTGTTGGGCGCGCCGGATGCTCGGGACTAGCGACCCTTGCCGTCCCACCGGTCACGCGCGACACAGCAGTGACGCGCGATTATCCGAGCGGGTCGCCGATTCTGCGACCTGGCTATGGCCTGACTCCCTCAGCGCGACCACCACTCCTGTCCCCCACCGTCAAAGGGATCCGACCCCGGCTGTGGAGCGCGTTCCCGCATCGGATATCACCCCGTTGGGGGTATTTGGCCCCAGGCACAATCCAGCGGCAGCCCTCGGCGGTCGATAGGGGCGTGTGATCGTCACCACGAGGAGGCGCCTGCGGCCTCTAGCCATGTCACGGTCTCTGCTGATCGTGGTGGTCGGCGCGGCGCTCGCCGCCCTGGTGTGGCTGCTAGAGGCGCTCAACGCTCGAGGAACGGAGCGCGCAAATGCCGCGCAGGTGAGCGTGGCGGAGGTTATCGCCGCCGGCGTGCTGCAGCCGCAGCTGGACGCGGACGGGCTCACCGCCGGCCGATTGACGACCGAGGAGATTGAGGGCCTCCGCGCTGCCATGTCCGGGCTTCGCCGGGACGGTCAGGTGCTGGGCGTGAGCGTCTGGGGGCCCGACGGCACGCTGCTGCATCAGGATCCGGCCGCCACCTCGTCGGAGGCGCTCGTGTCGGCGGCCGCCCTGGCCCGGGCCACCGCCGGAGAGTCCTGGAGCGAGCACGCCCGCCTCGCGGACGGGCGCCCTGTGCTTCGCGTGTTCGTGCCGCTCGAGGTCGGGGCGGACACGGCTGCATCGACGGCGGTGTTGGCGGAGATCGTCACCTCGCACAAAGCACCCATGCAAGCAGAGGAAGACCGGCTCCGCCGCCAACAGATCACTACCGTGCTGCTATTTGTGCTGCTAGTCACCGGCTTGGTGTGGTGGCGGCAGCGGCTGCTGCGCCGTGAACGGCACGCTCGACATGATCCGCTGACCGGCCTGCTCAATCGTCGGGCGCTGCACGAAGAAGCCCCCTCGGTGCTCGCTGAGGCGATGCCGCTCGCACCAGTGGCCCTGCTGCTGATCGACCTGGCCAGGTTCAAGATGGTCAATGACACCCTCGGGCACGCCGCCGGCGACCTACTGCTGGCACAGGTCGCCGGCGCGCTGAAGCGCGCAGTACGCCGCGGTGACCTGGTCGTCCGGCTCGGCGGGGACGAGTTCGCCATCCTGCTCGCCGACCTGCGCGGCGTTGTGACCGCGCAGGCCCGCGCCGAGCAGCTCCTGCGCCACCTGCAGGAGACGGCCTTCACCGTGCAGGGCATCGATCTCAGCGTCGACGCCAGCATCGGCGTAGCCCTAGCGCCCGATCACGGCCGGCAGGTTCCCGAACTGCTGCAGCGCGCCGACGTCGCGATGTACCAAGCGAAACGGGCGCACAGCGGCGTCGTGCTCTACGAAGCCAGCACCGACCAACACACAGTCGGTGAGTTGGCGCTGGTCACCGAAGTGCGCCGCGCCCTGGACAGGGACGAGTTCGTCCTCCACTACCAGCCCAAGATCTCCCTGTGTGACCGGCGCGTGACTGGCGTCGAGGCGTTGGTGCGCTGGCAACATCCCACCCGCGGCCTGCTGTCTCCCGGCGAGTTCCTCCCGGTGATGGAGGCCAGCGGGCTGATGAAGCCGCTGACCCAGCGGGTCCTGCGCCAGGCCGTGCACCAGGCCGCCAGCTGGCGCCGGGCAGGCATGCCGCTGAAGGTGGCGGTAAACATCGGCCCGCGTGAGCTACTCCAGCCGGACCTGCCGGCCCGCGTGCTCGCCACGCTCCTCGGCGCGGAGCTACCGGCATCGCTGCTAGAACTGGAGATCACCGAGACGGCGGTCATGGCGAACCCGAAACGGGCGGCCTTCATCCTCACCCAGCTGCAGGCCCGCGGCATCCAGGTCAGCATCGACGACTTCGGCGCCGGCTACACCAGCCTGGCCTTCCTGCGGATGCTGCCGGTCACCACCCTAAAGATCGACCGGACCTTGGTCAGCCACATCCTCGACTGCCCCGAGGACGAGGCGGTCACTCAAGCCGTCATCAACCTGGCCCACCGCCTCGGTCTCGCCGTCGTCGCCGAAGGCCCCGAGAGCGATGCCGTCCTGGACCGGCTGGCGGCGCTGGGCTGCGATCAGGCACAGGGCTATGCCATCAGCGAGCCGCTGTCCCCGGCGGCACTCGAAGGATGGATCGCCACACGGCACCCCGGCAGCCGCCCGACCGGCCTGCGTGGCCTTGCCACGTCTTCCGGAACAGTGCCCTGATGAGGCGGCTGCCCATGGCCCTGTGGACTCCTGCCGCGCCCCGTTCCACCGGCCGAGCCTGCCGGCTCCGCCAATACTGCTCGGACAGGTGGCAGCGACACACTGCCATGTGGCTTCCTTGGATCCGGCCTGCTGCCCACGTCACCGTCCTGACCGCAGTGCTGACCACGCTGATCATGCTGGACGCACGGCAAGGCCCGCGAGGGCAGCACCAGGCACCCGATGAACCCCCCAGCCGACCGGGGTTTGCCACGTCCGCCGCCGAGCCCGAACTCCGACAGCTGATGCGGTGGGATGTGGCGCTCCCCTCGCCGCCCGAACCGGGGGTGGGAATATCCTGGCCGCAGATCGGATTCCGGCCCCTACCCGAGCTGACCGGCATGTGGGCCCCAGACCCGGCCGATGGGCAATCCCTGGCCGTGTCGGGCAGTTCTGCGAGTTCCCGTCGGGACATCGTCGCCCCGGTGCTGGTTGTCTCGGCCGGGATGTTTCTGGCGGCATTGTGGGGCACTCTTCGGCGGTGCCGACGTCGTGAGCGAATCGCTCCCGGCGACCAACCTCCAGCCGAGACG
The DNA here is from genome assembly GCF_039729015.1 of Blastococcus sp. HT6-30. Lineage (NCBI taxonomy): Bacteria > Bacillati > Actinomycetota > Actinomycetes > Geodermatophilales > Geodermatophilaceae > Blastococcus > Blastococcus sp. HT6-30. The sequence continues at coordinate 3,346,445 of NZ_CP155792.1, forward strand.
AATGCGGCCGAGGACGCGCACAGCGATGCGGAGACCGCAACTGACGACGATCAGGTCCCCGGCGCACCGGCCCCCACCGAGTGCACCGGATCCGAGCCCAACGGTTCCATCCCGAGCCCGCCGTCGGCCAGCAACGCCGAGGCTCCCGCGGCCGACATCCAGGCCGCGGTCCCCGCAACCGGGGAACTGCCAAGGGAAGAGCGGACCGGCGATCCCGAGGCTCGAGCCGGAGACGAGTCGGTGGGGTCGTCACCGGAGGACTCGCGTGCACCCGGAGGAAGGCGCCGTTCTGTGCGAACCGCCGCGGATTCGAGGCCCCCCATGGCGCTGGACGAATCCAACAGTCGAGTGGTCCTATTCACGGCCAGCAGGTGGGGCTCGGGCTGAGCCGTCCGGCAGCCAGCACGACATCGGCCGGTCACCAGCACTGTCCCGGCCTAGAAGCCGAACCACTCGAGCTCGCCCGTCTCCCGGCAGAGGTCACACCGGCCCGCGTCCGGCGACCGCCGCAACTTCCGCCCCGTCTCCCGGGTGCGCGCCCGGCACTTCATCCGCCCCAGACTTGCCGGCACGGACACCAACCTCCGTGCCCTCACGCGGCCAGTGCGAACACCGGCTCCGACGGGCACGACGCAGCAGCTGCAGCAGCCACCGCGACGGGACCCCGGAGTAGTCCGCGCCACGAGCACCAGCCCAGCTGAACCGTCCTGGATCTGGCAGAGGCTCTGATCTCGCAAGGAAACTGAGACCGTGCCAGCACCCCGCAAGTACGACGAAGAGACCCGCGCCCGCGCCGTGCGGATGTACACCGAGCGCATCCGTGATCTGGGCGAGTCGAAGCTGACCGCCCGCAAGGCGGTGGCGCGCTGCTGGACATCAACCCCGCGACCTTGCGCAACTGGGTGGAGCGCGAGGAGATCGACACAGGCGTCCGTCCCGGGGTGACCACCGAGGCGTCCGACGAGCTCAAGGCGTTGCGCCGGGAGATTGCCGAGCTGCGCCGGGCGAACGAGATCCTCAAGACCGCCTCGGCGTTTTTCGCGTCGGCGGAGCTCGATCGCCGACTCAGGTAGTCGTCGACTACATCGACGCGCAAAAGGAGCGCTTCGGGGTCGAGCCGATCTGTCGGGTGCTCACCGAGCACGGCGTCAAGATCGCCCCGAGCGCCTATTACAAGCGCGCCGCCTGCCCGGTCTCGGCCGCAGAGCTGGCTGACGCCTACGCCGCGAACACGCTGGTCAACCTGCACCGCAAGAACCGTCGGGTCTACGGAGTGCGGAAGTTGTGGCACACCGCCCGCCGTGCCGGGCATCCGTGGGGCCGCGACCAGGTCGGCCGCCTGATGGCCCTCGCCGGCATCGACGGCGTCCGCCGCGGCCGTCATCAGACAGTGACCACCCAGCGAGACCAGACCGCGCCGCGGCACCCGGACCTCTGCGATCGGGCATGGACGTCGCCGACCCGACCGGACCAGTGGTGGGTGGCGGACTTCACCTACGTGTGGACGCTGGCCGGGTTCATCTACGTCTCCTTCGTCACCGACGTCTACTCCCGCCGCATCCTGGGCTGGCGGGTGTCCGCGTCGAAGACGACGCCGCTGGTCAGCAGTGCGTTGGAGCAGGCATTGTTCACCCGCCGCCGCGGCGTCCGGCGACCACACTGCGACCACATCTGCACCAGTAGGCGATCCCGCGGGCCACCCCGCGCAGGAACGCGCTGGTCAGCACGGTGGGCCCCGTGGGGATCGAACCCACAACCCGCGGATTAAAAGTCCGCTGCTCTGCCAATTGAGCTAGAGGCCCCGGCCGGGCGTGGAACCGCGACACGCCTGAGACGTCTCCCGTTCCTGCACCCGCGGGAAGGCTACCGCCGGCGTCTCGCCCAGCCACTACGCTCGCAGGACGGCATCGCCGGTGCCAGGGCCAAGTGGAGCAGCGGGCCGCTCAACTGGACGACTGGGTGCGCGGCGTCGGGTAGCCGGCCGTCGACGACGGAGGGACTTCCGCGCCGCGACTCCGCGAGGGCCGCGGAGCGCCGGGTGAACGCGGACACACCGGCCCGCGCATGGGACCCGTCGGTGCCGGTCATAACCTTGAGGGGCCGCACCGCCCGATCGCGGTGACAGACCTCATACGCCGGCGGTCGCATGTACCGGCCGATTCCCGCCGACGATCGATGGGGGGCGCTGCAGCGCCTCGCCGAGCACAGCCAGAGAGGCAGACGTGACTTCCGAGCGCAGCGTTCCCGACAGCGCGAACCCCGACGTCGTACTCGTCGGGGGCGGCATCATGAGCGCCACCCTGGCCCAGCTGCTCGGAGTCGTCGCCCCCGAGTGGAGCGTCGCGGTCTTCGAGTCCGGCAAGGTCGTCGCCGGCGAGAGCTCGGGCCCCTGGAACAACGCGGGCACCGGGCACGCCGCCCTCTGCGAGCTGAACTACACCCCCGCGGGCCCCGACGGCCGGGTCGACCCGACCAAGGCCATCACGATCAACGAGCAGTTCCAGATCTCCCGGCAGTTCTGGTCGCACCTCGTGCGCGGCGGGATGACCGGCTCGCCCAAGGACTTCATCTCCCCGGTTCCGCACATCAGCTTCGTCACCGGTGAAGAGGGCCGCAGCTACATGCGCGCCCGCCACGCCGCCCTCGCCGCCCAGCCGCTCTTCGAGGGCATGGAGTACAGCGAGTCGCAGGCCGAGATGGCCGACTGGCTCCCGCTGATGATGAAGGGCCGCGACCCCGAGCAGATCGTCGCCGCCACCCGCTCGGCCGCAGGCACCGACGTCAACTTCGGGGCCCTCACCCGCCTGATGCTCGACGACGTCGCCACCCGCGGGGTGGACGTGCACGTCAACCAGCGGGTGGACGCGCTGGAGAAGGAGAGCGACGGCCGGTGGAAGGTCACCGTGCGCGACACCGTCTCCGGTGAGCGTGTGACGGTGCGCGCCCGCTTCGTCTTCGTCGGCGCCGGCGGTGGCGCTCTGCCGTTGCTGCAGAAGGCAGGCATCCCCGAGATCCGCGGCTTCGGCGGCTTCCCGGTGAGCGGCATGTTCCTGCGCACCCGCTCGCCGGAGCTGGTGGGCACCCACCAGGCCAAGGTGTACGGGCAGGCGGCCGTGGGTGCGCCTCCGATGTCCGTGCCGCACCTGGATCTCCGCCTGATCGACGGCGAGTACTCGCTCCTCTTCGGCCCCTACGCCGGATTCTCGCCCAAGTTCCTCAAGGCCGGCTCGATGTTCGACCTGCCCAAGAGCGTCAAGCCGAACAACCTGGGATCGATGCTGGGTGTGGCGCGCACCGAGTTGGCGCTGACCAAGTACCTCATCGGTGAGCTGGTGCAGTCGCGCTCCGCCCGGCACCGCACCCTCCAGGGGTTCGTGCCCACCGCCGAGCAGGCCGACTGGGACATGGTCACCGCCGGTCAGCGGGTGCAGGTCATCAAGCAGGACCCCGAGAGCGGCAAGGGCGTCCTGCAGTTCGGCACCGAGCTGATCGTCGGTGGCGACGGCAGCATCGCCGGCCTGCTCGGCGCCTCCCCGGGCGCCTCGACCGCCGTCTCGGCGATGCTCACTCTGCTGGAGCGCTGCTTCCCGCAGCGCATCGACGCCTGGCGCCCCCTGCTGCAGACGGCCATCCCTTCCTACGGCCATGCGCTGAACGACGAGCCGGCGCTGCTCGAGCAGGTCCGCTCCGAGACCATGAAGACGCTGGAGCTCAACGGCTGATCCGCGGGAGGCCTCCAGCGATCCGACACCACCTGGCATCCGCGCCCGGGCGGCAGGTGCGCACGCAGACCTGCCGCCCGGGCGTCGTCACAGCACGCCCAGCACCAGCAGCAGGATCAGGGTCAGCAGCGCCGACAGGAGCAGCGATCCGAGGCAGCCGAGGCGGCTGGAGAACAGGAAGAACATCCCGGGTGAGTGCCCCTGACGTGGTGCCCGCCACACCTCGTGTGCGCCGTGTCACCTACCCTGGCACCAGATCACCCGTTCAGGGGATCGCGGGCGCCCCCGGCCGTTACGTACCGTCATCATCGTTCCGGTCGGGGACGCGGTACCGCGCTCCTGTCCGCCGCATCGTCCGCCCAGCGCTCCGGCGTCCGGCGGGAACGACCCCGGCCCGGCTGACCCGTTCCCCCCGGGGCAGCCGGGCCGGCCTCTTGTCCGGCCCCGCTCAGCCCGCGCGCCGGCGCACCCGGCCGACCCGGTCGGTGAGCGCCGCGCGCAGGCCGTCGTCCACGGGGAGGTCCACCACCGCCGTCGGACCGTCGCCAACCCGCATCCCCAGCGGGACGACGTAGAACTTAGAACTGCTTGGCCTCCGGGACCACGTGCCGATCGCGGGTGGCCACCGGGAGCGCACCGCGCTGTCGGCCGTGCTCGCGCCGGGCCCGCAGCTCCAGGGCACTTGCGCCGCCGCGTCGAGCTGGACGCTGCCCGCCACGCGCTCCAGGACCGCCTCGTCCCGCCCACCACGGCGATGAGCGTCCGCCGGGCCGTCACGTCATCGTCGGGACGGACGACCGTGAGCCGGGCGGCGGCGGGCCCGTTGCCGGCCGCGTCAGCGGTGGCGGCCCGGTATCCGCGCCATGACCCGGCCGGCCTCCATGCGCACCTCGAGCTTCTCCTGCGGGTTGGCCGCCGGGCCGCGCCGCGGTTCGCCGTTGTCCAGGTCGAACGCCGAGCCGTGCCACGGGCAGACCAGGCACTCGCTGCCCCGCACGGTCTCGACCGCCCCCTCGTCGAGCGGGCCGGACATGTGCGAACAGGCCGCGACGAAGACGTCGACCCGCGCCCCGCGGCGGACGACGGCCAGCGGCACCGCCATGCTGCTGCCCTTCCCGGTGCGCATCGCCGGCCGGCCCTCCGGCAGGTCGTCGAGCGGGCCGAGATCGATCCAGTCGGTGCTCAGCGCACGCACGGCGGTCGCCGCGTGCGAGGCGCCCGAGGACTGGGCGTAGGACATGTGGCCACCGATCGCGGCCGAGGCCCCGGCCAGGCCCAGGCCCGAGTAGGCGAGCACCCGGCCCAGCGTGCCCCGCCCCGTGCCCCGCGCCGCCAGGGAGCCGACGTACAGGCCGAGCGCGGCGGTGTTCATGACCGCGTGCACTGCGCCGAGCCGGCGGACCCCGCTGCCCTGCTCCGACCAGTCCGCGGCACCGGCCAGCGCCGCGGGGACGGCGGCGGCGACGCCGGTGCCGATCAGCATCGTGGCGGCCGGCCGCAGCGGCGGCACCGCGTCCAGCAGCCCCGCGGAGACCCAGCTGCCGACCGGGACCTGCACGAGGACCGGGTGCAGCGGGTGGCCCAGCCACGTGCCGTGCAAGATGTCCTTGACCACGCTCGGCATGCCCTGGACGGCGCGTCGCGCGGGCTCGATGGCCTTGTCGAACGCCGACACGTCCGCGATGCGGTCCAGGAACCCCATGAGACTCATGCGCGCCCCCTACCCGCCGGGCCCGTGCATGACGCACGGGCAAGGCCGACACCGCCAGCCGGTGATCCACAGGCAACCGTGAGCAAGGACACGGGTGAGCCACAGCCGCCACCGGCATGTTCAGTAGTGACAGGGGTTATCGCGAAGAGGAGCCTTGACCCCGCTCATCCCTGCCGCTCCTCATCTACCCGAAGGACACCCCGTGACCTCCCCGTCCCTGCTCCGCCGCAGCCAGGCTGCGGACGGCGTCGGCGAGCTGGTGCGGACCCCGGCGCAGGAGGCGCGGACGCCGACCCCGCGGCTGACCGCACGGCTGCACGAGAACGACACCACCGCACAGTTCCTGCGGTTCGTCCTCGTCGGCGCCGTCACCACAGGGGTCTACGCGGTGCTGTTCGTCGCACTGCACGGGCGGGGTTACCTGGCGGCGCACCTGGTGGCCACTGCCGTCTCCACGGTGCTGGCCAACGAGCTGCACCGGCGGCTGACCTTCCGGGCCGACGAGCGGGTGCACTGGTTCACCGCCCAGTGGGAGGCCGGTGGCGTCACCGTCATCGGCCTGCTGGCCACCAGCTCCGCCCTCGGCTGGCTGAACGCCGTCATCGACGGCGCCCACCCGTGGCTGCAGATCGCCACGGTCGTCGTCGTCACCGGCCTGGTCGGCCTCCTGCGCTTCCTCGCCCTGCGGTGGATCTTCCGGCCCGAACCGGCCAGGGACTGATCAGGGCGCCGCGCCGACCCGGGGCCGGCATGGGCGACCGCTAGCGTGGGCGCGGTGAGCGAGCCGACCACGACGACGTCCCCGTGGCCGGCCCGCGTCCGGACCGCCGGGCGCTGGGCCGCGCGCGTCGTCCTCGCCCTCGGCGGTGCGCTGATCGCCGTCCTGCTGTTCGCCCGGGTCTCCGCGCCGATCGGCCCCTTCGACGCCACGCTGGCCTTCCGGCCGGCCTCCGGCGGCGCGGAGGTCGCCGTCCCCCCGCTCGGCTCGCTGGCCGTGGACGCCTACGACGGGCCGCTGCGGCTGGACATCTCCCTGCAGAGCGTCGACCAGGCCCGCGCCCAGGCGCTGGCCAGCGACCCGGTCCGGCTGGCCGGCGTCGTCGACCGCGTCACCGAGAACCTGCAGTCGGCCGTCGTCCGGCTGGTGTGGGTCACCGTGCTCTGGGCGCTGGCCGGCGCCGCGCTGACCACGTGGGCGGTGCTGCGACGCCGCCGCGAGCCGCTGATCGCCCTCGGCGTCACCACGGCAGTGCTGACCGCCACCGGGGCCGTGGGCGCCGCCACGTGGCGACCCGAGGCGCTGTCCCAGCCCACGTACACGGGTCTGCTGGTCAACGCCAACAGCCTCATCGGGAACGCGCAGGACATCGTCACCCGGTTCGACGCCTACCGGGCGTCGCTGGAGGACCTGGTGGCCAACGTCGGGACGCTGTACGCGACGCTCGCGGCCCTCCCCAGCCCCACCGGGACCGACGACTCGGTGGCCCTCCTCCACATCTCCGACATCCACCTCAACCCCGCCGGCTTCGACCTGGTGCGGCAGGTCGTCGAGAAGTTCGACGTGGACGGCGTCCTCGACACCGGCGACCTCACCGACTGGGGCAGCGAGCCGGAGAACCGGCTGATCACCTCGGTGGGCGACCTCGACGTCCCCTACGTCTACATCCGCGGCAACCACGACTCGGCCACGACCGCGAGCATCCTGGCGGCGCAGCCGAACGTCACCGTCCTCGACGACTCGAACGTCAGCGTCGCGGGGATCCGCATCATCGGCGCCCCCGACCCCCGCTTCACCCCGGACAAGAGCACCGGCGACGACGAGTCGGGCGAGGACGTGCTGGTCGAGTCCGGAGAGGAACTGGCGGAGTACGCCGGCACACTCGCCGAGCAGCCGGCGATCGCGCTGGTGCACGACCCGAAGCAGGCACCCCCGCTGGACGGCGTCGCCCCCCTGGTGCTCGCCGGCCACACCCACGAGCGCACGGTCGAGAAGCTCTCCGAGGACACGCTGCTCATGGTGCAGGGCTCGACCGGCGGCGCCGGTCTGCGCGGCCTGCAGGGCGAGTACCCCGAGCCGCTCACGTGCACGGTGCTCTACCTCGATCCGGTCACCGGCACCCTGCTGGCCTACGACGAGATCACCCTGGGCGGGCTCGGCAGGACCGAGGTGACCGTGCAGCGCACGATCGTGACGGCCGAGGACCCGGCGGTCACCGACGGCGCTGCGGTGCCGCCGGCCGAGGACGGCGCGATGGTCGCCCCCAGCCCCGCTCCCGCCGGCGACCCGGTGGCACCAGCGTCCCCTGCGGGCTGACCGACGGACCCTAGGCTGAGACCCATGACGTCGACGACCCCTGCCACCCGGCTCGCCGGAGGGCTGCTCGCCGGAGGCCTCTCCCTGGCCGCGCTGACCGGCTGCTCCTTCACGTCCCAGAACGTCTCGTGCTCCGCCGGCAGCTGCACGGTGACGCTGACCGGCGACGGCGCGCAGGCCGAGATCCTCGGCACCACGCTCTCCTTCGACGGCGTGCAGGACGGGCGGGCCTCGCTCAGCGTCGGCGGGAACAGCGTGTCCTGCGGCGAGGGTGAGGGCGTGGCCGCCGGGCCGCTGCAGATCTCCTGCTCGAGCGTCACCGACGACTCGGTGAAGGTGACGGCCAGCCTCAGCTGACGACCGCTGCGCTCGGCCACCGGTTCAGTCCGGGTGCACCACCTCGACGACGATCCGCCCGGGGCCCTGCAGCGCGTACACCCTGAACGGTAGGCGGTCGCGCGTCCCGACGAACGCCGTCGTGACACCCTCGAAGGTGGCCGCGAACGCCACCTCGGTCACCGCTTCGGTGACCGGGGCGGCCAGGGGGCCGGAGGATGTGAACTCCTCGACGCCGGTCTCGTAGGGATACGGCGCCCGTGATCTGGACCTGCAGCACGGCCTCCCCGGGCAGCTCGATCGCCCGCCCGCGACCCGGTTCGGTGGCCTGGTCGACGTAGCGGACATCCCACCCGGGCGTGCCGGTGCCGCGGGCCTCGAACACCACCCGGTCGTGCCCGTCGTGCGCCGCCACTCGCACGTCACGGACGGGGACGCGCGCGTCGGCCGACGGGTCGGCGGTGTCCGGCTCGATGTCCGCGCCGGACGGGGCCGCCGCGGTCCCTGATGCGCCCAGCGTGCCGTGGGCCTCCGACGGCGGGACAGAGGCCGCCGAGCTGCTGGTCGCCGGCTCGGCGGGGGATGACGTCTCGCCGACGTCAGCGCCCCCGGCGCAGCCGGCGAGGACCATCAGCGAGGCCACGACGGCGGGGACGAGGACGTGGGGATCAGCGCGCACGGGACACAGACTCGCGTCTGGGGACCCCCGGTCAGAGGAGGCGCGAAGGGCATGTATTGTTCTCGCTGCCCCCGGCGAACACGAGCCCCCATCGTCTAGCGGTCCAGGACGCCGCCCTTTCAAGGCGGTAGCACGGGTTCGAACCCCGTTGGGGGCACGCACCACCAGTAAGGCCCTGTAGCGCAGTTGGTTAGCGCGCCGCCCTGTCACGGCGGAGGTCGCGGGTTCGAGTCCCGTCAGGGTCGCTCTCCGGCGGGAACGCCGGGAGGGGCAGGTAGCTCAGTCGGTACGAGCGCTCGCCTGAAAAGCGAGAGGTCGGCGGTTCGACCCCGCCCCTGCCCACACTCTTCTCCGCACGGGCCCGGCATCGCGCCGGGCCCGTCGTCGTCTCAGGCCCAGCTGCGGTCCGCCGCCACCCGCGCGTAGACCTCCGCGTGGACCTCCTGCACGGCCGCCCGCTGCTGCTCGCGCCACGTGCGGTCGGCCGGCCGCGGCATCGGCCGGGTGAGGGCTGCACCGATCGCGGCGGCCAGGGACACCGGGTCCGGACCACCCTGCTCGTCATGGGCGTAGGGCACGACCTCCGACCACTGGTCGATGAACCAGCCGCAGCTCGGTGCCACCACGCGGGTGCCGACGTCGCGGCAGATCTCGACGTCACGCGAGTGCGTTCCGCACCGCTCCGGCAGCACGGCCACGTGCAGCTGCTGCAGCACAGCCGCCCGCTCGTCCTCCCGGTAGGGGACCAGCTCCACCTGCCCGTCGGCGGCCAGCGCGACGATCGCCGGGTCCAGCGCCGGGACGCCCACCTCGTCGACCAGGACGCGCAGCCGCCCGCCGCCGGAGACAGCGCCCGAGAGCGCTGCCCGCACCAGCGCCACCGGGTCGGGGACGGCGCTCGACGCCGGCCCCATGCACACGCCGACGAGCCCCCGCTCCGCCCCGAGCTCGGGGTCGGCGGCGGCGATCGAGGGGTGCGCGACCACGATCGGAGTGCGTCCGTACCGGTCCAGGATCTCGTCGGCCGCGCCCGGCGTGAGCGTCAGGACGACCTCCGCCGTGGCGAGCACCGCGGCCAGATGGGCGTCGTGCCGGCCCGGGGAGACCTCGTCGGCGTCGCGCAACTGGTGGACGGTGACGACCAGCGGTACGCCCAGCCGCTGCAGCTCCTCGGTCCACCTCACGAGCTCCGCGGTGTCCACGTGCCCGTAGCCGGCGTGCAGGTGCACCACGTGGACCTCGTCGGCGTGGGCCGTCAGGTGGGCGAGGTCCAGCCACGGGCTGGGCTCGGTGGCGTCTCCGATGCGCGATGTCCCCGGGGGCACGACGGCGTCGACGTACGGGTTGCTGTGCGGGATCGTCGCCACCCGGATGCCCGTGGCGGGCAGCCCCGGGGTCGGGAGTTCGGCAGGGGTCACGCGCGGATGCGTCTCCTCGTACGGTCGAGCGGTCAGGATGCTGCCGCTCGACATCTCAGGGACCGGCCGCGGTGCTCGAGCCCGTCGCCTGAGCCTGCTACCCCGACGCGGTCGAGGCCAACCCGTGATCCACTCCATCGGGTGAGCCGGTGCGTCCGGTGCGTCACGTGGTCGAGGGGCGCCCCACGTCCCGGGCGGTGGCGTAGGCGGGCTCCCGGAAACGTGCCAGCGGCCCGTCGGCCGCCAGGCCCGGCGGCGGGTTGCGGACGGCGTCGAAGCGAAGCGCCGGCTCCGGCGGCCGGTGCGCGCCGGTGGCCCGCAGCGTGGCGAACGACCGCCACCCCCTGTGGCCGATGGCGGCCGCCAGCGTGAAGGCGACGGCGCCGCGGTCGGCCGCCCCGGCCACCGGCCCGGGGTCGGACGGGATGCCGGCGCGCTCCGGGAAGGCGGCCAGCCGCACCGGCCCGGCGGCGGACCGGTAGGCCATGATGGAGCCGTAGGTGGCCGCCGCATCCGACCGGAGCACCGGCAGGAACCGGGTCAGCCGCCCGCTCCCCGTGGTCGACAGCAGCAGGTCCACCGGGGCGCCGTCCCCGCCGGGCAACCGGATCGCCAGCCCGAGGACGTCGGGTAGCGGTGCCGGCAGGCCGGCACCGCGGGACAGCCGGACGACGACCCGGTCGCAGCGGACCGCGTCGAGCCAGGGGACGCCGAAGGGCGTCCGCCCGCCGTGCCGCTCCAGGACCGCGTCCAGCACGGCCCCCCGAGGGTGCAGCGGTCGGCCCCGGCGCCACCGCGCCACGGCGCCGAAGGGCACGGCCGCCAGGCGCCCGGCCGCCTCCGCCACATCCCGCACGACGCCCTCCGCTCCTCGCACCGGCCGCTGCCTACCCCCGCGGGACCGCGGAGTATGCAGCGACGGCCGGGGTCACTAGTGTGGATCTGCCGTCCCCCTGGAAAGCGCTGCCGGCGCCGGTGAGGTCGGTCCGGTGCTCGTGCAGCGAAACTCTGCGCATGTCGGCGCCGATCTTCGGATACTTATGCCCGGTGACACGGATCGGTCCGACGCTTACGCTGAGTGCATGCTCTCGACGCTTCTGGTCATCGGTGGTGTGCTCGTCGGCCTGCTCGTGCTCCTGACCGTGATCGTGAGCCTCAGCGCCCGCCCAGCCACCAAGAGCCCCGGCACGACCACCGCCCCGCGCTCGCCGGGCTGGGTCGCCGACGCCGGCCGCCCGCACCCCGACGCGTGGTCGCCCCTCACCTCCACCACGACCAGCGAGATCCCCGCCGTCCGCTGATCGTCTGAGCCCGGGGTCCCGGCGGCTGCCACAGCGCGCCGCCGGGACCCTCCGGTCACCCGGCGGCGAGCCGCTGGGTGACACGCCCGGCCGAGCGGTCACCGCAGCGGCGACCCCCACTCGGTCCCCTTGCGCAGCGCCGGCTTGAGCACCTTGCCGCCTGGGTTGCGCGGCAACGCGGCAGATCGCACGTCGACGTACTGGGGCACCTTGTAGTCGGCCAGCCGGGTCCGTGCGAAAGCCAGGAACTGCGCCACGTCGAAGTCGGCCCCGGGCTGGGGCACCACGACGGCGCCGACCTTCTCCCCCATCATCTCGTCGGGTACCCCGACGACCGCCACCTCGAAGACTCCTGGCGCCGCGGCGAGGGCGTTCTCCACCTCGACGCAGTACACGTTCTCGCCACCCCGGTTGATCATGTCCTTGGCCCGGTCGACGATGTAGGTGAACCCGTCGCCGTCGATCCGGGCCAGGTCGCCGCTGTGCAGCCAGCCGCCGGTGAAGGTCTGCGCCGCCGCCTCCGGCTTGTTCCAGTAGCCCTGCACCACCTGGGCGCCGCGGATCAGCAGCTCCCCGACCCCCGTCTCGGGGTCGACGTCGGCCAGGTCGAGGTCCACGACCGGAGCCGGGAACCCGACCGAGTCCGCGTGGGTGTCGGCGTACTCGTGCGGCAGGAACGTCGAGATCGACGACGTCTCGGACAGCCCGAAGCCGTTGCCCACCCGGGCTGCCGGGAAGCTGCGCTTGATCGCCTGGACCAGGTCCGGCGCGATGGGCGCACCGCCGTAGGTCGCGTACCGGACGCCGCTGACGTCGGTTCCGGCGAACTGCTCCTGGCTGATGGCCAGCCAGAAGATCGCGGGCACGGTCGTGACGATGGCGATCCGCTCCTCGGCGATGACCCGCAGGAACCGTCCCACCTCGAACGTCGGCATGATCACCGCCGCCGCACCGCACTGCAGGGTCGGCAGCAACTGGCTGTTGCAGCCGGTCACGTGGAACAACGGCACGGATATGAGGTTGCGCAGCGTGGGGTCCACGCGCGGCAGGCCCACCACCCGCCGGGCGTTCTCGACGTTGGTCAGGAAGTTCTCGTGGCTGGTCATCGCCCCCTTGGGAAATCCCGTCGTCCCGGACGTGTAGAAGATCGCCGCGAGATCCTCCCGCCGCAGCCCGTCCTCGACGAAGGGCTGCGCCTCGGGCAGCGGGTGCCCCGGTGCCAGCACGATCCGGGACCCGCTGTCCTCGATGACGTACCGGGCCTCGTCATCGGTGAACCGGGTGTTCACCGGCACGGCCACCCCGCCGGCCATCAGGGTGCCGAGGAAGCCGAGCACCCAGTCGACGCCGTTGCCCAGCCGGATGGCCACCCGGTCACCCCGGACGACGCCGGCCTCGCGCATCCCGCCGGCCACGCGGGTCGCCGCGTCCCACAGCTGCCGGTAGGTCAGCCGCGACCCGTCGACCTCGACGACGGCCTCGCCGTCGGGGTCCCGGTCCACCGACGCCCGGAGCATGGCCACCACGGAGTCCGGAAGGTCGACGTAGCGCTTGACCCCCTGCGTGTCGCGTTCGACGCCGGACTCATCGAAGGGCCGCAGCACCATCAGTAGGTCCCGACGTTCTCGAAGTACCGACGGGGGTTGCGCACGAGCATCGTCTCGATCTGGTCGTCGGTGACCCCGCGCTCGCGGACGTAGGGGAGCACCTCGTCGTGGATGTGGGTGTAGTGCCACTGGGGCAGCAGGTCCATCACCCCCGGCGCCAGCCAGTCGATGTAGCAGGAGGCGTCCTGCGAGAGCACCATCTGCTCGGCGTAGCCACGGCGGCACATCTCGACGAGGGTGTCGGCGCGGGCCTCGAACGTGGTCGCGAGGTTGATGCCGAACCGGTCCATCCCCAGGATGAACCCGGCGTCGGCGAGCTCGCTCAGGTGGTCGACGTCGGTGGTGTCCCCGCTGTGCCCGAGCACGACCCGCCGCGGGTCGACGCCCTCGTCGTCGAACACCTTCTTCACCGCCAGCCCCTGCTGGCTGGTCGGGTGCGTGTGCACGGTGATCGGGGCGCCGGTCGCGCGGTGGGCCTTGGCCACGGCGCGCATCACCCGCTCCACCCCGGCGGTCATGCCCTGGTGGTCGATGGCGCACTTCAGGAAGGCGGCCCTGACCCCGGTGCCGGCGATGCCGTTCTCGATGTCGCCCACGAACATGTCCACCATCGGGTCGGGGACCTCCGCCCCGACCGCCTCGTTGAGCGCCGGGCCGCGGTAGTGGAAGAAGAACGGGACGTCGTCGTAGGTGTAGCAGCCGGTCGCCACGACGATGTTCAGGTCGACCTGCTCGGCGATCCGCTGGATCCGCGGGATGTAGCGACCCAGCCCGATGACGGTGGGGTCGACGATCGTCCGGACGCCGGTGTCCGCCAGCCTCGTCAGCTTCTCGACGGCGTCGGCGACGCGCTGGTCCTCGCTCCCCCACTCCTCCGGGTAGTTCTGCTGCACGTCGGCGCTCAGCACGAAGACGTGCTCGTGCATGAGCGTCTGGCCGAGCTCGGCGGTGGCCACTGGGCCTCGGACGGTCTGGACCTGTGACATGGGGATCTCCTCGGGTCAGGTGCCGGCGCGTCGCCGGGCGATGGCGGTGGACAGCGCGACGGCGACGATCAGCGCCGCGCCGTTATACGTGGGCTGGACCCAGTCGGCAGCCCGGCCAGCACGGGGCCGTTCACGCTGACCGCGACGAAGAGCACGCCCAGCAGGGTGCCGACGACGTTGAACCGGCCGGGCTTGATGGCCGTCGCACCCAGGAGTGCGGCGGACAGCGCGGCGGGCGTGACCCCGACCGACGCCAGGTAGCGGCCGTGCCCGAGCCCAGGGCGGTGATGCTCTCCGGGATACCGATGCTGATCACCTGGTTGGCCGTGTAGAGGCTGATGGGGCCGGCCACCAGCGTGGACGTCCCCAGGGTCGCGATCAGGGCGTTCACGCCGATCTTGGCCAGCAGCACGCCGTTGAGCAAGCCCACCGCGCACCCGGAGACGATGCCGAGCGCGATGGCGACCGGCACCGACAGCCCCGTCCGCGGCGGGGGCGCTCAGTTCTCCGAGGTCATGAGCTCCGCGGCCCGCTCGCCCACGAGCACCGCGGTGGCGGCCGGCCCACGGCTCGGCACCCGGGGGAGCACCGCGGTGTCGGCCACGCGCAACCCGTCGATCCCCCGCACGCGCAGCCACTGGTCGACCACCGCACCCTGATCGCCGTCCGGCCCCATGCGCGCCGTGCCGGAGAGGTGCACCGCGGTCGTCAGCCGCTCCCTGATCCAGGCGTCCAGCGCTCCGTCGTCGGCCGGCACCGGCCCGGTCGGGCCGCCTCCGGGGCTCCCGACGGCCGCGAGGGCCCGCGTGCGCAGCAGCGTCGCGGCGGCGCGGACCCCCTCCCGCATCCGCCGGCGGTCGGCCGCCTCGGCCAGGTGCCCGTACTCCACGACCGGCGGACGCTCCGGATCGCCGTCGGCCAGGACCAGCCGCCCGACGCCCACGGTGCGCTGCAGGCCGACCCCGATCTCCACCGCCTCGCCCTCCGGGGCTGCCTCCCCCGTCATCACCTGCGCGAACGGGGCGAGCCACGGCAGCACCTCCAGGTCCCCCGGCACCTCCGCCCCCGAGGACGTCAGGTGGAGGACGCCGTCCAGCGGCGCGCGCCCCGGTGCCGCCGTGGTCCCCGGGAGGGGGACGAACGGCAGGTAGACCAGCGGGTGGTCGGAGCAGTTCCGGCCCACCCCGGGGGCGTCGACGAGGACGTCGATGCCGGCCGAGCGCAGCGCCGCGGCCGGGCCGACCCCGGACAGCAGCAGCAGATGGGCCGACGCCACCGCCCCGGCGGAGAGCACCACCTCGTCGGCGCGGACGTCCCCGGCCGTGGTGCGCACGCCCACCGCGCGCCCCCGCTCGACCAGCACGCGTAGCACCCGGACGCTTCCGCGCACGGTGAGGCCGGGATGCCCGCGCCGCGGCGCCAGGTAGGCCTCCGCCGTGCTGATCCGCACGCCGTCGACGACGTTCCGTGGCAGCGGGCCGTACCCGGGGGCGCCCCCGGCGTTCTTGTCCGGCTCGGCCGGCAGCTCCAGCTCCTCCGCGGCCGCGGCGAACGCCTCCGCAAGGCACACTCCCCCGCCGGTCCGGGTCACCGGCATCGGTCCGTCGGCGCCGTGCCCGGGCCGGTCGCCGAACTCGCGGTCGCTCTCCAGCCGGCGCAGCGTGGGCAGCAGCCGGTGCCAGGCCCAGAGGTCGTTGCCCGCGGCGGCCCAGCCAGCGGCGTCCGCCGGGGTGGGGCGCACGAAGTAGCCGGCGTTCACCGCGCTGGAGCCGCCCGCCGCGCGGCCGCGGGGCACGCGGACGGTCCGTCCTCCCGGCAGCAGCCCCGGCAGGTCCCAGTTCGCGGGGTGGCCGGGCACGGCGGCGCGCAGGGTGCCGGCGTCGCGCAGCTCCTCGGGGACGTCGGCCGGATCGGGGTGGTGCTCGCCGGCCTCCAGGAGCAGCACGGTCCGGCCGGCGTCGGCCAGCCGGGCGGCCAGCGGGCAGCCCGCGGTGCCCGCGCCGACGACCACGACGTCCCAGTGCTCAGCCACCGGCGAGCCCGAGCACCCCCGGCAGGTCCAGCCGGCGCACCTTCCCGGTGGAGGTCCGGGGCAGTTCGGCCAGCGCGTGCAGCGACTTCGGGCGCTTCGCGGGCGCCAGGTGCTCCCGCGCCCAGCCTGCCAGCTCCTCGGCGCCGGCCCCGCCCACGTAGGCGGCCACCACCCGCTGTCCCCAGTCGGGGTCGGGCACGCCGAACACCGCGCTCTCCACGACACCCGGGTGGGCGTCGAGCACCGCCTCCACCTCCGCCGGGTAGACGTTCACCCCGCCGGAGATCACCAGGTCCTCCCGCCGGCCGTCCAGCCACACGGTGCCGTCGTCGTCCACCCGGCCCAGGTCGCCGACGGTGACCCGGTCGTCCCGCCACGCCGCCGCCGTCTTCCCCGGTGCCCGCCAGTACTCGAATCGTGCCCAGCGCGGCACGGTGCACCAGAGCTGGCCGCGCTCGTCGGTCTCCAGCCGCCGGCCGGGCCGTGCCCGCCCGACGCTGCCCGGGTGCGCCAGCCAGTCGTCCGGCGAGCAGACGGTGAACTGGGCCTCGGTGGAGCCGTAGAACTCCCACACGCTGCCCTCCGGCAGCGCCGCGAGCACCGCGCGCTTGAGCGGCTCGGGGCACGGTGCACCGGCGTGCACGAGGCGGCGGAATGAGGACCAGTCGACCGGGTGGGCGGGCGACGACACGGCGAGCAGCCGCTGCAGGTGGGTGGGGACGCAGAACGTCGTCGTCGGCCGGAGGCCGGACAGCACCGGGGCGACGCGGGCGGCGTCGAAGGGGCCGGGCAGGAGCACCTCGCCACCGGCCAGCAGCGTGTGCATCGCGAACCGCAGCGGCGCGCTGTGGTGCAGCGGGGAGAGGACGACGTGCCGGTCGTGCGGGCCGAAGCCCCACAGCTCGATCTCCTCGCCGGCCAGGGCCCGCGCGTCGTCGTCGGCGAGGACGCCGGACCACACGCCCTTGCGCCGGCCGGTGGTGCCCGACGTGTAGTGCATCGGCCGGGCCAGGGGCACCGGGGCCAGCGCGGCCTCTCCGTCGCCGAGCAGGCGGGCCGGGTCGGAGCCGGCGTCGAGCGCGGGGTCGGCGTCCTCGGCCAGCGCCGCCCGCTCCTCGGCGGGCAGCGCCGGGTCGAGCACCACCGGCACGATCCCGGTGCGCAGGGCGCCCAGCACGACGGCGAGCAGCGCCGGCGAGGCGGCGGCGGACACGAGCAGCCGGTCCCCCTCCCGCAGACCTGCCGCCGCGAGGGCCGCCGCGGCCCTCCGCTGGTCGCGCTCGCTGGCGGCCGCGGTGACGACGGGCACGTCGGAGCCGGCGGTCATGCCGGCCGCACCCCGCCGCCGTCGGTCAGCTCGACGCGCCCCTCGGCGGCGAGCTTGGCCAGCGTGGCCCGGGTGGACTGCGCCGCGGCGGGCCAGACGGCCCGGGAGACCTCCGCGTAGACGGTGGCGACCAGCTCGTCGACGGTGCCCGCGCCGGCGGCCAGCGCGTCCAGCAGCTGCTGCTCCCGGTGTGCGCGGTGCGCCAGGTAGTAGTCGAGGACGGCGGCCGGGTCCTCGGTCAGCTCGGGCCCGTGGCCGCAGTACAGGGCGCTGGGGCCGAGGTCGTGCACCCGCCGCAGGGAGTCGAGGTATGCGACGACGTCGCCCTCCGGGTGGGTGACCACGGAGGTGCCCCGGCCGAGGACGTGGTCGCCGACGAGCACCCCGCCGGACTCCAGCCGGAAGGCCAGGTGGTCGGCCGTGTGCCCTGGGGTGGCGACGACGCCGATCGTCGTCCCGGCCAGGCCGAGCCGCTCTCCCGCGCCGAGCACCCGGCCGTCCGGGCCGGCGACGGCCGCTGCGGCAGCGGCGACGGGGGCACCGAAGCGGGCGCCCCAGGGCAGGGCGGCCGCGGCGTGGTCACCGTGGTGGTGGGTGACCAGGACGGCGACGCAGCGCGCGGCGCGGGCGGCCAGGGCCGCCTCGACCGCCGCGAGGTGCGCCGGTTCGTCGGGGCCCGGGTCCACGACCACTGCCTGGCCGCTGCCCGGCGCACCCACCAGGTAGGTGTTGGTGCCGTCGAGGGTCATCGGCGAGGGGTTGGGAGCGAGCACCCGGGTGACCAGTGGCTCCAGCTCGGCGGTGCGGGGCAGGGCGCCCGGGGCGGGAAGACCCCACACGCCGCGGGGATCGGTCGGAACGGGCACGACCAGCACGCTAGCCGCGGGCCCCCGCCGGACGCACCCGGCGACTACCCTCGCGGCCATGCGCCGATCCCTGCTCCGATCCGCGGTCCTGCCTGCCACCGCCGCTCTGGTGCTGCTGACCGGCTGCAGCGGCTCCGAGGACGAGGACGCCACCGCCTCGCAGGAGACCTCGGCCGCGGAGTCGTCCGCCGCGGAGACCTCCGCTGCGGAGACCTCCGCCGCCGACGCCGCCGACTCCGAGTTCTGCACCGAGGCGACCAGCAGCTTGGAGCGGCTGACCGGCAGCGCCTCCTCGGCCGGGGACCCGAGCGAGCTGCCGCAGATCTTCCGCGGGGCCGCCGAGGAGATCAGGGGCATCGAGGCGCCCGACGAGCTGGCCTCGGACTGGAACGCGCTCGCCGACGGCGCGGAGCAGTTCGCCTCGACGCTGGAGAACGTCGACCTCACCGACCCCGACGCGATGACCACCCTGCAGCAGCAGCTCGCCCCGCTGGAGCAGGAACTCAACGAGGCATCGACGAACGTGCAGAACTACCTCGGCGACGAGTGCGGCGTGGACGTGTCCACCGAGGAGTCCGCGCCGACCAGCTGATCGGCCTTCCCTGGGACGACTGCGGCCCGCCACCCTCCCCCGGGTGGCGGGCCGCAGCGCCGTGCGAGGCCCTGTGCAGGGCCCGCCACGACCTCGCGAGTGGCGGGGGCTCGGGGTCCTTCCTCAGCCGCCGCAGCCCCCGACGTGGACGCCGCGGGCGTTCAGCCAGGGCACGGGGTCGACCTGACCGCCGTACATCTGGCCGCTCGGGTGGACCTCGAAGTGCAGGTGGGGGCCGGTCGACTGCCCGCGGTTGCCGACCTCCGCGATCCGCTCGCCCGCGACGACCCGCTCACCGGTGGAGACGAAGTACCGGTTGACGTGGCCGTAGACGGTCACGGCGCCGTCGTCGCCCTCGATGTAGACGGCGTAACCGAATCCGGTGGCCGTCCCGGCGCGGCGGACCACGCCGCTCGTGGCCGCGTAGACCGGGGTTCCGGTGGGAGCGGCGATGTCCACGCCCCCGTGCAGCGCACCCCAGCGCCAGCCGTAGCAGCTGGACACCCGGCCCGACGTCGGCTTGACGTACCCGACGCCGCTCACTCCCCCGGCGCTGTCGCCGCTGCTCCCGCTCCCGCTGCTCCCGCTCCCGCCGCCCCCGGCCGCGGCGTTCCGGGCGGCGGCGTCCCGGGCGGCCTGGGCGGCTGCCTCGGCCTCGCGCGCGGCGCGCTCGGCGGCGGCCCGGGCGGCGGCCTCCTCGGCTTCCTTCTGGGCGACCCACTGCTGGTAGGCGTTCCGCGCCCCCTGGAGCTCCAGCAGCTGGATCTGGGCGGCCTGCAGCTGCTGCTCGTACTGCGCCTTCTGCGCCTCGATCTCCGCGTAGGCGGCCTGGTGGGAGGCGAGCTGCGCGTCGGCGGCCTCCTTGGCGGCCTGGGCGGCGTCCTCCGCCGCGGCCCGCTCGTCCCGGGTGGCGCGGGCGGTGGAGTCGGCGTTGGCCTGCCGGACCCGGGCCACCTCGAGCGCACCGAGGACGTCGAGCTGGTTGGTGGCCACGTAGTCGAGCATCGCGGCCCGCTGGATCAACTCGCCGGGGCCCTCGGAGTCCAGCAGCGCCGCCGAGCTGGTCAGCGAGGCACCGTTCATGTAGCTGTCGCGGGAGAACGCTGCGATCCGCGTCTCGGCCGCGGTGACCGCCTCGCCGGCGGCGCGGAGCTCGGCGGCGGCCCGGTCCGCGGCCTGCTGGGCGAGCGCCAGCTCCTCCTCGGCGATCAGGTAGGCCGTCCCGGCGGCCTCCGCCTGCACACCCACCCGCTCCAGCTCGGACTCGGCGGTGGCGACCAGGCCGGCGATGCGGCCCACTTCGGCGGCCGCGGCGGCCTGCTGGCTCTGCGCCGCGCTGAGCTGGCCGTCGCTGGGGTTGGGGGGCGGAGCCGGGACCGCGACGGCGGGGACGGCCGTGACCATCAGCGCCGCGCCGACCACGACGCCCACCAGGGCGGTGCGGAACGGGCGAGGGGAGCGGCCCGCGACGAACCGGCGGCTGCCGGTCCGCGGAGTCGCCGGTCCGGACGGGCGGCGCTGGAACATGTGTTCGCTCCCTGGGGAAGAGGGTGGGCGGTGTGGCCCGCGAACAGTCCCACCGTCACCTGGAGTCACAAAGGCAACACGCGGCAATTGGGGCGCGCCGCGTTAAGAACGGTGGGCGACCGTCTCGTCACAGTCGGTATGTCGACTCGCTGATGCGACGGACTCGGCTCGCGCGAGGCTCAGCTCCCCGGGCGCTCCAGCTCGTGGCTGAGGGCGTCCAGCTCGGCGCCGCCGGCCATGAGGCGGGTCAGTTCCTCGCGGCTGATGTCGGCCTTGGCGAACTCCCCGAGGCTGCGCCCCCGGTTGAGCACGAGGAAGCGGTCGCCGACGGGGTGGGCGTGGTGCGGGTTGTGGGTGATCAGCACGACCCCCACCCCCCGGTCCCGGGCCTGCGCCACGTAGCGCAGAACCACGCCCGCCTGCTTGACGCCGAGCGCCGAGGTGGGCTCGTCGAGGATCAGCACCCGGGCCCCGAAGTGCACCGCGCGGGCGATCGCCACCGATTGGCGCTCCCCACCGGAGAGCGTGCCGACCGGCTGGTCGGGGTCGCGGATGTCGATGCCCATCGCGGCCAACTCCCGGCGGGTGGTCTCCTTGGCGCGGGCGACGTCGAACCGGCGGAAGGGTCCCCGGCCGCGGGTGGGCTCGGCGCCCAGGAAGAAGTTCCGCCAGATCGCCATCAGCGGGATCATCGCGAGGTCCTGGTAGACGGTGGCGATCCCGGCGTCGAGCGCCTCGCGCGGCGAGCCGAAGTCGGCCGGCCGCCCGTCCAGGAGCACGCTGCCACGGTCCGCCCGGTGCACGCCCGAGAGGATCTTGATCAGCGTCGATTTGCCCGCGCCGTTGTCGCCCAGGACGCAGGTGACCTCGCCGGCGCGCACGGTGCTGCTCACGCCGTCGAGGGCGATGACCGACCCGTAGTCCTTGCCGACGTCGGCCAGCTCCAGCAGCGGCGGGCCTCCGTCCCGGTGGGCGGTCACCGCGGGGCCGCCTCGGCCGAGCGGCGGACCAGCCGGTTGGCCAGGACCGCGAGCAGCAGCATGGCGCCGAGGAAGAAGTAGAACCAGTCGGCGTCCCAGCGCAGGTACGGAATGCCCAGCTGCGTCATACCGAAGATCAGCGCCCCGAGTGCGGCGCCGACGGCCGATCCGAATCCGCCGGTGAGCAGGCAGCCGCCGATGACCGCGGCGACGATGTAGATGAGCTCCTGGCCGATGCCGGTGTTGGCCTGGACCGACGTCAGCCGGACGGCGAGCGTGGTGCCGACGAACCACGCCGCGGCCGCCGTCGTCATGAACAGCGCGATCGTGGTGCGGCGGGCCGGCACGCCGACGTTGCGGGCGGCCACCTCGTCACCCCCGGTGGCGAAGATCCAGTTGCCGAAGCGGGTGCGCAGCAGGACCCAGGTGGCCAGCGCGGTGAACAGCAGCCACCACAGCACCGCCACCCGGATCGGCGCGCCCAGGATCTCCAGGCGCGAGGCGAACACCCACTCCGCCGCCGTGTAGCCGGGTACGTCGTCGATGCCGCCGACGGTGACCGTGTCGGTGAACAGCTTGGTCAGGCCCAGGTTGAGCCCCTGGAGCATCAGGAAGGTGCCGAGCGTGATGATGAAGCTCGGCAGCTTCGTGCGGGTGACCAGCCAGCCGTTGAAGAAGCCGATCGCCAGGGCGACGACCAGCGCGACGCCGATGGCCACCCACAGGTTCTGCCGGAACTCGACCGCGACGATGCCGACGGTCAGCGCGGTGGTGCCGGTCATCACCCCGGCGGACAGGTCGAAGTGCCCGCCGATCATGAGCAGCGCGACCCCGACCGCCATGATCCCCAGCGTCGAGGCGGGGTCGAGCCAGTTGGCGATGCCGCGCGGTGACCGGAACACCTCGGACTGGACCGCGAAGAACGAGAACACCGCGATCGCGCCCACCAGCGCGCCCAGCTCCGGCTTGACCAGCAGGCGGCGCAGCGGACCGGCGGCGCCCAGCCGCTCGTCGGCCCGCTGGTCCGCCGGGGCCGCGGCCTCCCGGGTGCTCAGCGCGTGCCGGCCGTGGCGAGGTCGGCGATCTCGTCGACGTTCTCGGCGTCGACGATGGCCGGTCCGGTGAGCACGGGCTGGCCACCACCGACCGTGTTCAGGTTCTCGACGTACAGCTTCAGCATCACGACCGGCAGGTAGCCCTGCTCGAACTGCTGCTGGTCGACGGCGAAGGCGATGTCGCCGGCCTGGATTCCGCTGATCACGTCCGCGTTGAGGTCGAACGTGGCCACCTGGGCGTCCGAGCCGGCGTCCTGGGCCGCGTCCACCGCGACGGCCGCCACGGCCGAGTTCAGCGCCAGGACGGCGTCGATGGACGGGTCGGTCTGCAGCTGCGAGGCGATCGTCGACTGCGCGCCCGGCAGGTCGTTGATGTCGACCTGCACGGTGCTGATCCCGCCGCCCAGCCCCTCGGCCGCGCCGGCGCAGCGCTGCTCCAGGCCGATGTTGCCGGCCTCGTGGATGACGCAGAGCACGTTCTGGGCGCCGTCCTCGGCCAGCCGCCGGCCGGCGCCCTGCCCGGCGATGGCCTCGTCCTGGCCGACGTGGCCGATGGCGCCGAACTCGGTGGAACGGCCACCGCCGGAATTGATGGTGACCACCGGGATGCCGGCCTCGACCGCGTCCTCGATCGAGCCCTGCAGGGCGTCGGGGTTCGCCATCGAGACGACGATGCCGTCCACGTCCTGGTTCACCGCGGCGTCGATCAGCTGCGCCTGCCGCTGCGGGTCGCCGTCGCTCTGGTAGTCGACGTCGATGCCCAGGTCCTCCCCAGCGGCCTCGGCGCCGTTCTGGACGACGTCCCAGAACGCGTCCCCGGCCGAGCCGTGGGTGACCACCGAGAAGACCAGGTCGCCCTCAGCGCCGGCTCCACCGCCGGAGCCGCCGGAGCCGCCGTCGCCACCGTCACCCGCGCTGTCCGTGGTGCAGGCGGAGAGAAGCAGGGGCGCCGCCAGGGCGAGCGCCAGCAGTCGCTTGGGTGCGGCCATCGAGAGTCCTCCTGTGCTCGCGGGGCCTGGAGCCCACGCGTCCGGTCCGCCCAGGATCATGCCCCTCCCGCCCGCGGTCGGCGCCCCCGAGGGTGACGACGTCGCCGGAGTCCACCGGCCGGGCGACCGCCGCACGGCGTTCTAGGCTCCAGACGTGGACGTCCTGGCATCCGGTCATGAGCAGGTCGTGTTCTGCAGCGACCCCGAGTCGGGGTTGCGGGCGATCATCGCGATCCACTCCACGGCCCTCGGGCCGGCCCTGGGGGGCACGCGCTTCCACCCCTACGCGAGCGAGGACGCCGCCCTGGCCGACGCGCTGCGGCTGTCGGCGGCCATGTCGTACAAGAACAGCCTGGCCGGCCTCGACCTCGGTGGCGGCAAGGCCGTGATCATCGGCGACTCGCGCACCGACAAGACCGAGGCCCTGCTGCGCGCCTACGGCCGGTTCGTGGAGTCGCTGGGCGGCCGCTACCTGACCGCCTGCGACGTCGGCACCTACAACGCCGACCTCGACGTCGTGGCCCGGGAGACGCGGTTCGCCCACGGCCGGTCGGAGGCCTACGGCGGCTGCGGCGACTCCTCGGTGCTCACCGCCTACGGCGTGTTCCAGGGGATGCGTGCGGCCGCGCAGCACTGCTGGGGCTCCCCGTCGCTCGCCGGGCGCACCGTCGCCGTGGCGGGTGTGGGCAAGGTGGGCTCGTGGCTGGTCGACCACCTCGTCGACGACGGCGCCGACGTGGTCGTCACCGACGTCGACCCGGCCGCCGTCGAGCGGCTGCAGGGGCGGCATCCGGAGATCGGCGCGGTCGCCGACACCGAGACCCTGGTGCGCACCCCGCACGACGTCTACGCGCCGTGCGCGCTGGGCGGGGCGCTGGACGAGGAGACCGTCGCGGTGCTGCCGGGCCGGATCGTCTGCGGCGGGGCCAACAACCAGCTGGCCACTCCCGCGATGGCCGACCGGCTGAGCGAGCGCGGCGTCCTCTACGCACCGGACTTCCTCGTGAACGCCGGCGGGGTCATGCAGGTGGAGGACGAGCGGCACGGCTTCTCCTTCGACCGCGCGCAGGCCAAGGCCTCGGGCATCTTCGACGTGGCGCTGCGGGTGTTCGCCCTCGCCGACGCCGAGGGCGTCTCCCCCTCCGTGGCCGCCGATCGGCTGGCCGAGGAGCGGATGCGCACGGTCGGCCGGCTCGCCACGATCCGGCTCCCACGCTGAAAAAAGGACCCCGTCCTCGCCACCCCTCGCAAGCCCGGGGCGGCGCCCTGGACGGGGCCGCGGGAGGGGCGTGTGCCCGCCGCGGATCCGTGTCGTAATGTTGTCCGAGACATTGTCACTCAGTCGGGGTCGCCACGCGGGCCGCATCAGCCGCTTGGCTGGTCCACCGCACTCCGTAACGAGGGGGTCGAGCCGATGGGGCGCGGCCGAGCGAAGGCCAAGCAGACACGCGTGGCCCGTGAGCTCAAGTACAGCTCACCGAACACCGACCTCACCGCGCTTCAGCGCGAGCTGGCCGGTTCGTCGTCGACCTACACCGCGCCCAGCGCGGCTGATGACGACGACGAGGACGAGGACGACACGTACGCCGATCGTTGGGCGGACGACGACTCCGACGACGACGACTGGCCGGCCAGCCGCTGACCTGCGGTTCCTCAGTCTGACACCACGACACCGCGGCCCTCTGGGGCAGCGGTGTCGTGGTGTTCCGCCCGGGCCGCGCCGTTGCCGAGCGTGGACGCGCGCCTCTCGTGACACGACAGTGCCCCGCACACCGCGGGTGTGCGGGGCACCGTCGTCCGGCGGCCGGGCGGTCGGTCAGGCGGCGACCCGGTGCGAGCGCACCTGGAAGGGCGTCGTGTCCAGCGCGGGAGGCCGGCCGGCCACCACGTCGGCCAGTATCCGGCTTGAGCCGCACGCCATCGTCCAGCCCATGTGCCCGTGGCCGGTGTTGTAATACAGGTTGCGCTGCTTGCCCCGACCCTCGATCGGCGGGCCATCCGGGGTCATCGGCCGCATGCACGAGCGCATCCGGGCCCGCTCCCAGTCCACGGCGGTCGGGAACAACTCGCGCCCGGTCTTCAGGATGTTGGAGAAGTCCGAGTACTTCCAGTCCCGGTCGAATCCGGCGAACTCGGCCGTCGAGGAGATCCGCAGCTGATCACCGAAGCGCGACCAGGCGACGAGCGTCGCCTCGTCCACGCCGCCGACGGCGGGGGTCGCGTCGGCATCCACGACGTCGGCGGTCAGCGAGTAGCCCTTCGCCGGGTACATCGGCAGCCGCTGCCCCGCCGTCCTCGCCAGGAACGGGCTCTGGATGCCGAGCGCGAGCACGTAGTTGTCCGCCGTGAGGAGCCCCGCGTCGGTCCGCACGCCGGTGACCCGGTCGCCATCGGTCACGAAGCCCTGGGCGGTCACGCCGAGCCGGAACTCCACGCCCAAGCCGCCGCAGCGCTGTGCCAGCTCGTTGGTGAACAGCTCTGAGTTACCACTGGCGTCGGAGGTGACGTGGATGGCGCCGGCGAAGGTCTCGCCCGCCGCGGCGAAGGCCGGGTCGAGCTTGGCCACGGCTCGTGGAGACCGAGATCGCGGCCCAACTCGGCGCCAGCCGCACGCCTGTGCGCGAGGCGCTGGTCCGGCTCGTCAAGGACGGTCTCGCGGTCCGTTCCCGGCACGGCCTGATGGTCCGGGAGTTCACGCTCCCCGAGGTCCGCGAGATCTACGAAGTCCGAGCAGCCCTCGAGGGCTACGCCGCCCGCCTGGCCGCCGAACGGTGCAGCCGCGAGGCGCTGGCAGAGCTGGCCGAAAGCTTGAACCACCACGCACGGACGTCGCGGGACCAGGACGTCAATCGGGCGAGGGTCGTCGAGACCAACGCCGACTTCCACAACGCCGTCCTGGCGGCCGCAGGAAACCGCCGAATGCAGTCGTTGGCGACCAGCAACCTGTCGTACTTCTTCAACATCGAGGCCGCCGCCGTGACCTCGGATGAAACTCTCGCCGTAGCACTGGACGAGCACCAGCTGATCTACGACGCCATCCGGGACCGGGACGGCGATCGGGCGGAAACCATCGTGCGCGGCCATGTCATGGCCGGGCTGGCGGTCATCGAGAGCTTCCTCTGAGCGCGAGCCGGCAGATGGCCTCCGACTTCACCAGGCCGCCGAACGTCCGCGGGTCCCATCCGGTCAGCCGCGCCCAGCGCTGGAGCCGATAGGTCACGGAGTTCGCGTGGAGGTGCAACTCCTGCGCGGTACGGGCGACCGACATGTCCGCCTCGGCGAACGCGAGGACGGTCGCCGCCAGGTGCGTATGCGCCGCCGCGGTCTCCAGCCCCCCGGTCATCAGCGGCTCCAGCCGGGCCGCCTCCGACAGCAGGCACGCCTCAGCCCACACGTCGGCGAACCGGGCGACCGGACGTCCGTCCGAGGTGGCCGACAGGGCCAAGCGGGCGTCGCCCAGGCTGAGCGCCGCGCCCGGCAGGCCACTGCGAGGCAGGCCGATTCCGACGTGCCCGCCCAGCGGCAGGCGAATGGCGAGCTGGTCGAGCCACTCCTGCCCGACGCCCTCCACGACGATCACGAGCGCGCCGTCCTGGTAGGAGTACACCAGCGGCACCGCCACCCGGTCCAGCTCCCGGCGGAGCTCCGGCGGGAGCACCACCTCGCTGGTGGACCGCCGCCACAGGCCGGCGACGTAGGTGCCGTGCGGATCCATTCCCAAGGCATCAGCCGTGCGAGACGCCTCGGCATCGTGCCGGCCGGTGAGGAGCAGCTCCACCAGGCGATGCGAGAGCGTCACCCGATGGGTCTGCAGCTCGCGGCTGACGTCTCCGTGCGCGGAGGCGAGGACCGTGGAGATGGCGTGCAGCAGCCTGAGCATGAGGCCGGCCACCTCGGGCAGCAGGGGCGCCGCCGACCGCGGCTCCCGGCAGAGCGCGCGCCACAGCCGCTGGTCGCCCAGGTGGTAGGCGCCGATGAGGACGTCCACCGGAATGCCCTGGCGCGCTCGCCGACGAGCGAGGGCGGCGGCTCGCTGCAGATCGTCGTCGGCCAGCAGACGCCGCCCGGCCAGCGCATCCAGGCGACGCCGCTGCTGCTCGGTCACCGCCACGAGGTGCTCCTCGAACGGCACCACGGCATACGCGGGCAGGTCGCGACGGATGGTGGTCACGGAGTCGCGCGCCAGACCGTCCAGGTCCTCTCGCACCCGGGCGCACAGGTCGGCCACCGGCGCCCACGACGGCCCGGTCATGAGCTGGTCGTGGAATTCACGAGGGGGACAGTGGATCACTGGAGCGATTTTGGCGGATGGACCACAGACATCGGTCCTCCCAGACATGCATATTGGTGAACCTACCGAACGCGGTGCCGGTCAGCGCAGCGCGGGAACCATTTTTGGGAGCTTTCATGACCGTCACCGCCGGCCGGCCCGTGCGCCTCGAGGACCGCTACGAGCTGCGCGATGGAGAGATCTACCTCTCGGGTCTGCAGGCCCTCGTCCGGATAATCCTCGACCAGAACCGGCTCGACCGGCGCAACGGGCTTGACACCGCCACCTTCATCTCCGGCTACGAGGGCTCGCCCCTGGCGGGCTTCGACCTGGAGCTCTCCCGGCAGGCGACGCTGCTCGGACAGCACCGAGTGGTGTTCAAGCCGAGCGTGAACGAGGAGCTCGGCGCCAACGCGGTGCAGGGGTCCCAGCTGGCTTCCTCCGTCGGCGACATGACCTGTGATGGTGTCGTCGGGATCTGGTACGGCAAGGCGCCAGGCCTGGACCGGGCCACGGACGCCCTCCGGCACGCCAATCTGGGCGGGGCGGCCCCCACCGGGGGCGTGCTCGTACTCGTCGGTGACGACTCGATCGCCAAGTCCTCGACGGTGCCCAGCAGCTCCGAGACCGCCATGGCCGAGATCGGCATGCCGGTGCTTTCCCCGAGCGACCCCCAGGACGTCCTGGACCTGGGTCTGCACGGGATCGCCCTCTCCCGGTTCAGCGGCCTGTGGACGGGGCTGAAGCTGGCGACCAACGTCGTCGACGGGGCCGGCACCGCGGTGGTGCAGACCGACCAGGTCGAACCGGTGTTCCCCGACCGCACCGTCGACGGGGCGGAGTACCGGCACCAGGTCACCGCGAGATTCCTGCAGCCGACGTTGGCCGAGCTCGAGAAGACCCTCACCACGACTCGCCCGGAACTCGCGCTCCGCTACGCCTACGCCAACGGCCTCAACCGGATCGAGGGCGATCCCACCGCCCGGATCGGTATCGTCACCGCTGGCGCCGGCTACCTCGACGTCCTCCAGGCCCTCGCGATGACGGGCATCCCCGCCGAGGACCTCCCCAGCTCCGGGATCCGGATCCTCAAGCTCGGCATGGTTTCCCCGGTGGAGCCGCGCATCCTCGCCGAGTTCGCCGACGGGCTCGAGGAGATCGTCGTCGTCGAGGAGAAGCGACCCTTCGTCGAGCTGGCGGTCAAGGACCTGCTCTACGGCGTCGCGGGCGCCCCTGCCGTGTACGGCAAGCGCGGCCCGGACGGCGCCCAACTGCTGCGCGCCGACGCCGACCTGCCGCCGGAGGTCATCGCCAAGGCACTGGCGCCGCGACTGGTGGCGCGGACCGGATCGGCTCCGGTCGCGGCCTGGCTCGAGCGGTCCTCGGCGCCGGCCCGGCCGGTCCGCACGCTGCTGCCGATGGTCAATCGCACGCCGTTCTTCTGCAGCGGATGCCCCCACAACCGCTCCACCGCGGTGCCCGAGGGGTCCCTGGTCGGCGCCGGCATCGGCTGCTCGGCGCTGGCCTCGTTCATGCCGGAGGAGCGGGTCGGCACGATCACCGGGCTGGCCCAGATGGGCGGCGAGGGCGTGGCCTGGATCGGCATGGCGCCTTTCGTCGAGCACCGCCACCTCCTGCAGAACCTCGGCGACGGCACCTACCACCACTCCGGCAGCCTCGCGATCCGTGCCTCGGTGGCGGCGGGCTCGAACATCACCTACAAGCTGCTGCACAACGGCGCGGTCGCGATGACCGGAGGGCAGCAGGCGGTCGGCAAGATGGCGGTGCCCGAGATCGTCGCCGAGTTGCTCGCCGAGGGCGTGTCGCGTGTCGTCGTCACCACCGAGGACCTCGACCGCTACAAGGGCGTGCGGCTGCCCAAGGGAGTCGAGGTCCGGCACCGGGACCGGCTCATCGAGACGCAGGAGGAGCTGGCCGGGGTTGAGGGCGTCACCGTCCTCATCCACGACCAGGAGTGCGCCACCGAGCTGCGCCGCAAGCGCAAGCGCCGCAAGGTCGCCGAGCCCGTCGAGCGGGTGTTCATCAACGAACGGGTGTGCGAGGGCTGCGGCGACTGCGGCACCACGTCCAACTGCCTCTCCGTCCAGCCGGTCGACACCGAGTTCGGGCGCAAGACCCAGATCCACCAGGCGTCGTGCAACAAGGACTTCTCCTGCCTGGACGGCGACTGCCCCTCGTTCCTCAGCGTGGTCCCCGGGTCGGCGGTCAAGCGCGAGGACCGCGGAACACTCGAGGCCGCGGACCTCCCCCGCCCGACGCTGAAGGTGGACCCCGCGGACTACAACCTGCGGATCACCGGCATCGGCGGGACCGGCGTCGTCACCACGGCGCAGATCATCTCGACGGCCGCGGTCATGGCCGGGATGTACGTCCGCAGCCTGGACCAGATGGGCATGGCGCAGAAGGGCGGCGCCGTGGTCTCCGACATCAAGCTCTCGACGTCCCCGATCTCGGGAACCAACAAGGTCGCTCCGGGCGAATGCGATCTGTACCTGGGCTGCGACCTCATCGTTGCCGCCAACGCCACCAACCTCCAGGTGACCTCGCCGGAGCGGACCATCGCCGTAGTGTCGACCTCGGCGGTGCCCACCGGTGCGATGGTGACGGACCCGACCGCGAGTTTTCCCGGCGTGGAGGAAACCAGCGGCCGCATCCTGGAGAGCACACGGGCCGGTGACAGCGCCCTCGGCGACGTCCGACGCCTGGTGGACGGACTGTTCGGCGACGACCAGTACGCCAACATCTTCCAGGTCGGGATGGCCGTCCAGGCCGGCGCGCTGCCGGTGGACGCCGACGTCCTGGAGCGGGCCATCGAGCTCAACGGCGTGGCCGTCGAGCGCAACCTGCAGGCGTTCCGCCGCGGGCGTCAACTGGTCGCCGACCCCGACGCCCTGCAGGCCGTCCTGCCCGCGGACGCCACCCGGCGCGACGCCCCGACGGACACCGCCCGGGAACTGGCGGCCGGGCTCGACCTCACCGACGAGACCCTCGCCGCGCTCGTGCTACGCCGGATCGACGAGTTGGTGGCCTACCAGAACCGGCAGTACGCACAGCGGTACGTCGCGGTGCTCGAGCGGGTGCAGGCGCGGGAACGTGCTGCCACGGGCACCGGTGGACCGGTCACCGCGGCCGTGGCCGTCAACCTCTACAAGCTCATGGCGTACAAGGACGAGTACGAGGTCGCCCGCCTGTCCCTGGACCCGGAGCTCCAGCGCCGGGTGAAGGAGCAGTTCGGGGCGGACGCCACCTACTCATACCGGCTGCACCCGCCGGTGCTCCGCGCTGCGGGCATGGACCGCAAGATCAGCCTCGGCAGTTGGTTCCGGCCCGGCTTCCGCACCCTCTACGCGATGCGCGGGTTGCGCGGTACCCGGCTGGACCCCTTCGGCCGCGGCGAGGTGCGCGCCACCGAACGCGCGCTGATCGACGAGTACGTCACCGCCGTCGACGACGCGCTGACGGTGCTCGGCCCGGACACCGCGGCGACGGTGGCCGAGCTGGCCGGTCTGCCCGACATCGTGCGCGGGTACGAGCACCTAAAGATGGCGAACGTGGCGCGGTACCGCGAGCGCCTCACCGAGCTCCGCTCCGCGCTGGGCCGCTGAGCGGAGCTCGGTGCCCTGCGGGGCACCGAGCTCCGCTCCGCTCAGCGGTACGAGCCGGTGAGCTCGGCGGCCGGTGCTGCGCCGTCGTCGCAATCCCGCACGGTGCCGGCGATCCACGCGGGCACCCCGCGGGCCGCGAGCAGCGCGACGGCGGCGTCGGCGTGCTCGGGGGCGACGGCGGCGACCATGCCGACGCCGCAGTTGAAGGCCCGCTCGGACTCCGTCCGCGGCACGCCGTGCTCCTCCATCAGCCGGACCGCGGCGGGCAGCGCCCAGGTGCCGCGGTCGAGCACCGCCTGCAGCCCCCCGGGCACCACGCGCGCGGTGTTGCCGGCCAGCCCGCCGCCGGTGATGTGCGCGTAGGCGTGCACCGTCTCCACACCGAACTCCTCGACCAATGCCAGGCAGCCCAGGGCGTAGATGCGGGTGGGCTCGAGGAGTTCCTCGCCCAGCGGGCGGTCCAGCCCTGCCGGCGTGGCGGTGAGATCCAGCCCCGTGGCGGCGACGACGCGCCGCACCAGCGAGTAGCCGTTGGAGTGGAAGCCGGACGAGGCCATCGCGACGACGGCGTCCCCGCTGCGCACCCGCTCCGGGCCGAGGACGGCATCGGCCTCCACGACCCCCACCGCGGTGGCCGCGAGGTCGTACTCGTCGGCGTCCATGAGGTCGCCGTGCTCGGCGGTCTCCCCGCCGACCAGCGCGGCACCGGCCTGCGTGCAGCCGGCGGCGATCCCGCTGACGATCGCGGCGATCCGCTCGGGCACGACCGTGCCGCAGGCGACGTAGTCCTGCAGGAACAGGGGCTCGGCGCCGCAGGCCACCAGGTCGTCGACCACCATCGCGACCAGGTCGATGCCCACGGTGTCGTGCCGGTCCAGCTGGCGGGCCAGGGCGATCTTCGTGCCGACGCCGTCGGTGGAGGAGGCCAGCAAGGGACGGCGGTACTTCTGCGTGTCGAGGGCGAACAGGCCGGCGAAACCGCCGAGCCCACCCACCACCTCGGGCCGGTTGGTGCGCTCCACCGCGGAGCGCATCAGCGTGACCGCGCGCTCGCCGGCGTCGATGTCGACGCCGGAGGCGGCGTAGGTCAGCTCCGGGTGGGTGTCCTGCTCGGAGCTCACGGCCGCCTCAGCGCATCCTCGGCGCCGCCGGGCACCGCGGCGCTGCCGGCCTGCTGACCGGTCCAGCCGCTCACCGCGCGCTGGCCGATGCCCTCGAGGACGTGCTTGCCCAGCACCTCCGGCGCACCCAGCGGGATCGGGTACTCGCCGGTGAAGCACGCGGTGCACAGCCGGTTCACCGGCTGCTCCGTCGCGGCGATGAGCCCCTGCTCGGAGACGTAGCCCAGCGAGTCGGCGTTGACCGACGCCCGCACGCCGTCGATGTCCAGGCCGTTGGCGATGAGCTCGGCCCGGCTGGCGAAGTCGATGCCGTAGAAGCACGGCCACTTGACCGGCGGGGACGCGATGCGGACGTGCACCTCGACCGCTCCGGCCTCGCGCAGCATCCGGACCAGCGCCCGCTGCGTGTTGCCGCGCACGATCGAGTCGTCGACGACCACGAGCCGCTTGCCGCGGATGACGTCGCGCAGCGGGTTCAGCTTGAGCCGGATGCCCAGCTGCCGGATGGTCTGGCTGGGCTGGATGAAGGTGCGCCCCACGTAGGAGTTCTTGACCAGGCCCAGCCCGTAGGGGATGCCCGACGCCTCGGCGTAGCCGACGGCCGCCGGGGTGCCGGACTCGGGAACCGGGATGACCAGGTCGGCGTCGGCGGGGTGCTCCTTGGCCAGCCGGCGGCCGATCTCCACGCGCGCCGCGTGCACGCTTCGCCCGGAGATCGTGGTGTCCGGGCGGGCGAGGTAGACGTACTCGAAGACGCAGCCCTTGGGCTCCGCCGGGGCGAAGTGCTGGCTGCGCAGACCGTTCTCGTCGATGGCGATCAGCTCGCCGGGCTCGACCTCGCGCACCACGGAGGCGCCGACGATGTCGAGGGCGGCGGTCTCGCTGGCCACGACCCAGCCGCGCTCGAGCCGGCCGAGCACGAGCGGGCGGACGCCCTGCGGGTCGCGGGCGGCGTAGAGCGTGTCCTCGTCCATGAACGTGATGGAGAAGGCGCCCCGCAGCTGCGGCAGCACCTCCATCGCCGCGGCCTCGACCGAGATGTCCTGGTAGGAGGCGATCAGCGCGGTGACCAGGTCGGAGTCGTTCGTCGCCACGAAGGCGCCCGGCACACCGGCGTCGGCGGCCTTGCTGGCCAGCTCGGCGGTGTTGACCAGGTTCCCGTTGTGGCAGAGCGCCAGGCCGGTGCCGGCCTCGGTGGTGCGGAACGTCGGCTGCGCGTTCTCCCACGTGGAGGCCCCGGTGGTCGAGTACCGGGTGTGGCCGACGGCGAGGTGGCCGCGCAGGCTGCCGAGGGTCGGTTCGTCGAAGACCTGGCTGACCAGCCCCAGGTCCTTGTAGACGACGACCGAGGCGCCGTCGGACACCGCGATGCCCGCCGCCTCCTGACCGCGGTGCTGGAGGGCGTACAGACCGAAATAGGTCAGCTTCGCGACCTCCTCCCCCGGCGCCCAGACACCGAAGACGCCGCAGGCGTCCTGAGGTCCGGGGGACTGGGGGTCGAGGTCGTGCGTCAGCCGTCCATCACCGCGAGGCACGGGGTCGAGCGTACCGGCGCCGGCCGCTCAGCCCCCGGGCCCAGGTGGTGGGCCGTGTCACCCTGTCCTCAGCGGACGTTCGACAGCTCCGCGGCGATCGTCGTGTCGTCGCCGTGCCCGGTCCGCACGACGGTGTCGCCGTGCAGGCTGAGCAGCTGCGCCCGGATCGAGTTCACGATCGTCGGGTGGTCGCTGAACGACCGCCCGGTCGCCCCGGGGCCGCCGCAGAACAGCGTGTCCCCGGTGAAGACCGTGCGCAGGTCCGCCGCGTGCAGGCAGGTGCTGCCCGGCGAGTGCCCCGGCGTGTGCAGCGCGACCAGCCGGGTGCCGGCGACGTCGAACCGCGTGCCCGCCCGCAGCTCCTCGTCGGGGGCGGCGTCCGGGTGCGTCATGTCCCAGAGCATCCGGTCGGCGCTGTTGAACCAGATCGGGGCGCCGGTGGCCTCCCGCAGGGCCGGTGCGGCGGTGATGTGGTCGTTGTGGCCGTGGGTGAGCACGATCGCGGTGACCTTCCGGCCACCGATCGCCCCGACGATGGGAGCGGCGTCGTGCGGGGCGTCGATGACCAGCACCTCCTCGTCGTTCCCGACGAGCCACACGTTGTTCTCGACGTCGAAGTCCTGCCCGTCGAGGGAGAAGACCCCGGGGACGACGACCTTGTCGATGCGCGCGGTCACTCGTCGAACACCACGACCGAGCGCAGCACCTCGCCGTGGTGCATCTTCTCGAACGCCTGCTCGACGTCGCCGAGGCCGATCGTCTCGGAGACGAAGGCGTCGAGGTCGAAACGGCCCTGCAGGTAGAGGTCGACCAGCATCGGGAAGTCGCGGCTGGGCAGGCAGTCGCCGTACCAGGAGGACTTGATGGCGCCGCCGCGGCCGAAGATCTCGATCGCCGGCAGGGTGACCTCCATGCCCGGCGTCGGCACGCCGACCATGACGACGCGGCCGGCGAGGTCGCGGGCGTAGAACGCCTGCTCGAACACCGCGGGGTGGCCGACGGCGTCGATCGCGACGTCGACGCCGAAGCCGCCGGTCAGCGCCTTGATCGCCTCGACCGCGTCGGTCTCCTTCGAGTTCACCGTGTGGGTGGCGCCGAACTGCCTGGCCCACTCCAGCTTCCGGTCCTCGATGTCGACGGCGATGATCGTCGTCGCCCCGGCCAGCTTCGCACCGGCGATGGCGGCGTCACCGACGCCGCCGCAGCCGAAGACCGCCACCGTCTCGCCGCGCTGCACCCCACCGGTGTTGATCGCCGCGCCGACACCGGCCATCACGCCGCAGCCGAGCAGACCAGCGGCCGTCGGCGGGGCGGCCGGGTCGACCTTGGTGCACTGCCCGGAGTGGACGAGCGTCTTCTCCGCGAACGCGCCGATGCCCAGCGCGGGGGACAGCTCGGTGCCGTCGGCGAGCGTCATCTTCTGCGCGGCGTTGTGGGTGTTGAAGCAGTACTGCAGCTGGCCCTTGCGGCAGGCGCGGCACTCACCGCACACCGCCCGCCAGTTGAGGACCACGTAGTCACCGACGGCGACGTTGGTGACGCCCTCGCCGATCGCCGCCACGAGACCGGCCGCCTCGTGCCCCAGCAGGAAGGGGAAGTCGTCGTTGATGCCGCCCTCGCGGTAGTGCAGGTCGGTGTGGCAGACCCCGCAGGCCTGCACGTCCACGACCGCCTCACCGGGGCCCGGATCGGGGACCACGATCGTCTCGACCGTGACCGGCTGTCCCTTGCCGCGGGCGACCACGCCTCGCACCTCGTACGCCATGGGGGCAGCCTAGGACGCACCTCGACCGCCGGTCCGAGTGCCCACATCGAGTGGTGCCCTGGCCACGCAGCGGTCACA
The DNA here is from genome assembly GCF_039729015.1 of Blastococcus sp. HT6-30. NCBI lineage: Bacteria > Bacillati > Actinomycetota > Actinomycetes > Geodermatophilales > Geodermatophilaceae > Blastococcus > Blastococcus sp. HT6-30. Next base: position 3,382,282 of record NZ_CP155792.1, read on the forward strand.
GGCCCATGTTGAGCGCGCGATTCACCCGAAGAAGACGTACGGTGCCGGGCGATAGCGACCCAGATCACAGATCGTCGGGCGCGTCCCGGTCGTGTCCAACCGGACGTACCGGTTCCCGTCCCCGGAGGTTCTCCCCGTGGCACTACCCGCCTTCCTGGCCAGAGAGCGCATCGTCGCCAAGCCAGGCTTCAACCGGTGGTTGATCCCGCCCGCGGCCCTCGCCGTGCACCTCAGCATCGGCCAGGCCTACGCCACCAGCGTCTACAAGGTCGCCCTCGTCGAGCACTTCGACACCAGCCTCACCGCGATCGGCGTCATCTTCTCGCTCGCGATCGTCATGCTCGGCGTCTCCGCCGCGCTGTTCGGGACGTGGGTGGACAGGAACGGCCCCCGCGCCGCGATGGCCACCGCCGCTGTCTTCTGGTCGGCCGGCTTCCTCGTCGGCTCGCTCGGCATCTTCACCGAGCAGCTGTGGCTGGTCTACCTCGGCTACGGAGTCCTCGGCGGCATCGGCCTGGGCATCGGCTACATCTCGCCGGTCTCCACGTTGATCAAGTGGTTCCCCGACCGCCCGGGCCTGGCCACCGGCATGGCGATCATGGGCTTCGGTGGTGGCGCCATGGTGGCCTCGCCGCTGTCCCGCCAGCTGATGAACTGGTACGACGACGACTACACCGGCGCGGCCGGTGAGGTCGCCAGCGGCAACTCCGTCGCCCTCCTGTTCCTCACCCTCGGCGCGATCTACCTGGTCTTCATGCTGTTCGGCGCCCTCATCGTGCGGGTGCCGGCAGCCGACTGGCGGCCGCACGGCTTCGACCCGGCCACCGTCAAGAAGAAGTCGCTCGTCACCACCGAGAACGTGTCGGCCAACAACGCCATCAAGACGCCGCAGTTCTGGCTGCTGTGGACGGTCCTGTTCTGCAACGTGACCGCGGGCATCGGCATCCTCGAGCAGGCCGCGCCGATGATCCAGGACTTCTTCCGCGAGGGCGGGACGTCCGCCGTGGCGGCCGCCGCCGCTGCCGGCTTCGTCGGGCTGCTGTCGCTGTTCAACATGGCCGGCCGCTTCGTGTGGTCCTCCACGTCGGACTACATCGGGCGCAAGCCGATCTACATGGTGTACCTCGGTGTCGGCATCGTCCTCTACGTCGGGCTGGCCACCATCGGCGCCAGCACCGTGTGGCTGTTCGTCGCGCTGGCCGCGGTGATCATCAGCTTCTACGGCGGTGGCTTCGCGACCGTGCCGGCGTACCTGCGCGACCTCTTCGGCACCTATCAGGTCGGCGCGATCCACGGCCGGCTGCTGACCGCCTGGGCGGCGGCGGGCATCGCCGGACCGCTGATCATCAACGGCATCCTGGACATGCAGGGGGAGCCGGGGAACCTGGTCGCCTCCGACTACCGGCCCGCCCTGTTCATCATGGTCGGCATCCTGGCGGTCGGCTTCGTCGCCAACCTGCTGATCAAGCCGGTCGCCGACAAGTACTACGAGCCCAAGCCCACCGACGTCCCCGAGGCGGCGTCCACGACCGGAGACCGGAGCCTGACCCGATGAGCACTGCACGCACTGACGACCGCGGGGCCCAGGGGGCCTCCAAGGGCCTGGTGGCCTTCGCCTGGACCCTGGTCGGCATCCCGCTGGTCTACGGCCTCTACAACACGGTGAAGGCGGCCAGCGCCCTCTTCACCGGCTGAACCACCTGACCCACCCGCGATGGCGGGGATCCCTTCCGGGGGTCCTCGCCGTCGTGCTTTCGCCGGGGACCTCCTGGACGGAGGGTCCCTAGCGGAGCGGACGCAGGGGGAGGTGGCCGGACAGGTCGGCCCGGTTGCCGCTGGCGCTGACCCTTCCCTCGGCCAGAGCCTCGCCCCAGGTGACCTGTCCGGTGGCCAGCCGCAGCCAGGTCGCCGCATCGGTCTCGATGACGTTCGGCGGTGTGCCGCGGGTGTGCCGGGGCCCCTCCACGCACTGGACGGCGACGTGCGGCGGCACCCGCAGCTCCACCGACCGGCCCGGCACCTGCTGGGCCAGCCAGCGCGCGCTGGTCTTCACCGCCGCGCCGAGCACCGCCCGGGGCGGCTGCTCCGCCTCCCCGGCCAGCCACGCCCGCACCGGGTCCACCGCGGCGCGCAGCTCCTCGGCCGGAATCGGGGCTGCTCCTGCCACCGTTCCTGCTCTAGCTGGTCGGTACGGTGCCCGCCGGAACGGAGCCGACGGCCACCTCGGGTGATCCGAAAAGGGCCGGCAGCGTGGCGCTCCAGGCGGATCGGAGCTCGGCCAGCGGCAGCTCCAGCACGCCGTCGAGGGACAACGCGTCCCCGCCCGTCGTCCCGAGTTCCGTCACGGGCACACCGGCCCACTGCGCGGTCGTCTTCACGCCGCCGGGGTCCGACGTCGTGATCACCGCTCGCGCGGTGGACTCGCTGAAGAGGGCGGTGAACGGGTCGTCGCCGAGCTCCAGCCGGGCACCCACGCCGTGGCGCAGCGCCGACTCGGCCAGCCCCTGCCCCAGACCACCGTCAGCCAGGTCGTGCGCGGAGCTGATCAGGCCCTCCCGGCCGAGCGCACCCAGCAGGTCGCCCAGCGCACGCTCGGCGGCGAGGTCGACGGCCGGCGGCCTCCCGCCCAGGTGGCCGTGCACGACGCTCGCCCAGGCCGAGCCGCCGAGTTCCGGCCGCGTGGCGCCAAGGAGGAGCACCGTCTCCCCCGGCGTCCGCCAGCCCGTGGGCACCCGGGTGCGGACGTCCTCGTGCACGCCGAGGACGCCGATGACCGGGGTCGGGTTGATCGGGACGTCGCCGGTCTGGTTGTAGAGGCTGACGTTGCCGCCGGTGACGGGCAGGCCCAGCTCGCGGCAGGCGTCGGCCAGGCCGCGGACCGCCTCGGCGAACTGCCACATGACCTCGGGCTCCTCCGGCGAGCCGAAGTTCAGGCAGTTGGTCACGGCGAGCGGCTTCGCCCCCGCGACGGCGACGTTGCGGTACGCCTCGGCCAGGTTCAGCTGGGCTCCCGTGTACGGGTCCAGCCGGGCGTAGCGCGCGTTCCCGTCGAGGGACAGCGCGATGCCGCGGTTGCTCTCCTCGTCGATGCGCACCACACCGGCGTCGTCGGGCTGCGCCAGCACCGTGTTGCCGCGGACGTACCGGTCGTACTGCTCGGTGACCCACGTCTTGTCCGCGCCGTCCGGGCTGCTGACGACGGCCAGCCAGTGCGCCTGCAGCTCGCTGCCGCTCTGCGGCCGCGGCAGGCGGGCGGGGTCGTCGGCCTGCAGCGCATCGAGGTCGCTGGGGCGGGTCATGGGGCGCTCGTAGACCGGGCCCTCGTGGGCGACGGTCCGCGGGGGCACGTCGACGATCCGCTCGCCGTGCCAGTCGACGGTGAGCCGGTCGCCGTCGGTGACCTCACCGATGACGGTGGCCAGCACGTCCCACTTGCGGCAGACGGCGAGGAAGGCGTCCACCTTGTCCGGCTCGACGATCGCGCACATGCGCTCCTGCGACTCGCTCATCAGGATCTCGGCGGGCGTCAGGGTGCTGTCCCGCAGCGGAACGGTGTCCAGGTCGACGTGCATGCCACCGGTGCCGGCGCTGGCCAGTTCGGACGTGGCGCAGGACAGCCCGGCGCCGCCGAGGTCCTGGATGCCGGTGACGAGTTCGGCGGCGAAGATCTCCAGGCACGCCTCGATGAGCAACTTCTCGGTGAACGGGTCGCCCACCTGGACGCTCGGCCGCTTGGCCGGGCCCTCGGCGTCGAAGGTCTCGCTGGCCAGCACGCTGACGCCGCCGATGCCGTCACCGCCGGTGCGCGCACCGAACAGGATGACCTTGTTGCCGACGCCCTCGGCCTTGGCCAGCCGGACGTCCTCGTGCCGCATGACACCGACGCACAGCGCGTTGACCAGCGGATTGCCCGCATAGCAGTCGTCGAAGAGCAGCTCGCCGCCGATGTTCGGCAGGCCCAGGCAGTTGCCGTAGCCGCCGACGCCCGCGACGACGCCGGGCAGCACCCGGGCGGTGTCGGGGGCGTCGGCCCGGCCGAAGCGGAGCGAGTCCATGACGGCGATCGGGCGGGCGCCCATGGTGAGGATGTCCCGGACGATGCCGCCCACCCCGGTGGCCGCGCCCTGGTAGGGCTCGACGTAGCTGGGGTGGTTGTGGCTCTCGACCTTGAAGGTGACGGCGTAGCCGTCGCCGACGTCGACGACGCCGGCGTTCTCGCCGATGCCGACGAGCAGCGCGTCGCTGGGCGGCAGGTCGCCGAACCGGCGCAGGTGCACCTTGGAGCTCTTGTAGGAGCAGTGCTCGCTCCACATGACCGAGTACATGGCCAGCTCGGCGGTGGTGGGCCGGCGGCCGAGGATCTCCTTGATCCGGGTGTACTCGTCGGCCTTGAGGCCCAGCTCTGCGTAGGGCTGCTCGTCGCCGGGCGTGCTCCCCGCCAGGTCGACGGTGTCCAGCCGGTTGCCGAGCCGACCGGGGCCGGTGTCGAGGTCCGAGAGCCCCGCGGTGGCGCTCGCCTGCCCCGCCGTCCTGTCCTCGCTCACGCGTTCACGACCGCCTTCAGGACGCTGGTGAAGAAGCCGAGCCCGTCGGTCGACGGGCCGGTGAGGTCCTCGATCGCGTGCTCGGGGTGCGGCATCAGCCCCACCACCCGGCCGTCCGCGCTGGTGACGCCGGCGATGTCGCGGGAGCTGCCGTTCGGATTGCCGTCGACGTAGCGGAACACGACCCGGTTCTCACCCTCCAGCCGGTCGAGATCGGCGTCGGCGGCCACGTAGCGGCCCTCGCCGTTCTTCACCGGGATGACGATGCGCTGGCCGGTCTGGTAGTCGGCGGTCCACGAGGTGTCGGCGCGCTCGACGACCAGCACCTGGTCGCGGTTGCGGAAGTGCAGGTGGCTGTTGCGGGTGAGGGCGCCGGGCAGCAGGCCGGCCTCGCAGAGCACCTGGAAGCCGTTGCAGATGCCGAGCACCGGCATCCCCCGCTTCGCGCGGTCGACGACATCCTGCATCAGGGGCGCGCGGGCCGCGATCGCCCCGGCGCGGAGGTAGTCGCCGTAGGAGAAGCCACCGGGGAGGACGACGGCGTCGACGTCCTTGAGGTCGTGATCGGCGTGCCAGAGGACGACCGGCTCGCCACCGGCCAGGCGCACCGCCCGCGCGGCGTCGACGTCGTCCAGGGAGCCCGGGAAGGTGATGACTCCGATGCGCACAGCGGTCTCTCTCAGTCGGTGGGGAGGTGCAGCTCGACGTCCTCGATGACCGGGTTGGCCAGGAGCGTCTCGGCGATCTGCCGCAGCTCGGCCTCGTCCGGGGTCCCGTCGACCTCGAGCACGAAGTGCTTGCCCTGGCGGACGCTCCGCACCGAGTCGTGGCCGAGCCGGCCGAGCGCGCCGAGGACCGCCTGACCCTGGGGGTCGGAGATCTCCGGCTTCAGGACGACGTCGACGATCACCCGCGGCACGTCGACGAGGGTACCGGTCCCCGACCGGCGACCGTCCGCACTCCAGGTGACCCTCGTCTCCCCACCCCCCTCTCCCCGGCGAGATCGGCGATCTCGCCCCCATCGCGGGCCTGATGCCGGCCGGATCGCCGATCTCGTCACCGCAGGGCCCGCCGGATCGCCGCGATCACCTGGTCAGGGCGGCCCAGGAGGTCCGCGGAGGTGAAGCGCAGCACCGTCCACCCAGCCGCGACGAGCCGGTTCTGACGCCGGAGGTCCGCCACGAACACGTCCCGGTCGCGGTGCACGTCGCCGTCGAACTCGACCAGCACCTTGCGGTCCGGCCACGCCAGGTCCGCTCGACCGAGGAGGCCTCCTCCCGGGTCGCGGACCCGGTGCTGGAGCACGGGCGCCGGGAGACCGGCGTCGTGGACGAGCCACCGCAGCACCGACTCCATCGGTGACTCCGACCGGGCATCCGCCACCGGCAGCACCGCCCGGGCACGGGCGCAGCCGCGACCGGTGGGGCGCCGCGCCAGTTGCTCCGCCAGGTCCGCTCGCGTGCACCTGCCGTCGAGCAGCTGGTCGGTGACCGCCAGGAGGGCCGGCGGCTGCAGCACCGCGGCGAGGTCCCGCCACGTGCGGGCAGGCGTCGTCACCGGTAGCGCCGACCGCAGCGTCACGTCGTCCGGGGGGAGATCGCTGCGGTGGATGCGCCGGTCGGCACGGCTCTCGGCCCTGGACGCGAGCGGCACCATCAGGTCCGCCCGCGGGTCCGACCGCGGCTCGAGCGGGATCTCGAGGACCCACAGCGCGGCCGCGGTGAGGTGGCTGACCACGGTGCCGGGTGGAGCGGTCAGCAGCACCGCCGGCAACCTCGTCCGCAGCGCACCGAGCAACGCCCTCGGCGCGTACGTGTCCCGCGAGAGCCGCGCGACCTCCCGGTGCCGCAGCTGCTTGTCGATGATCCCGGCGGCTCGGGCCATCGCACGGGTGGCGGGTCCGGTGAGTCGGGTGGGCACGCGTCGGCTCGGCACCGCGGCAGGGTGCCCCAGTGGGCGCACCTGCCGCGGCCGCCGTCCACAGGCCCGGTCGAGATCGGCGTTGTCGCCCCCATCGGCGCGCTCATGGGGCCGAGATCGCCGATCTCGTCGGGCGTCAGGCGAAGGAGGTGCCGGTCAGCTGCTCGTAGGCGGTGACGTAGCGCTCCCGGGTGGCGGCGACGACGTCGGCGGGGAGCTCGGGCGGCTCCGAGACGCGATCCCAGCCGGACGACGTCAGCCAGTCGCGCACGAACTGCTTGTCGTACGAGGGCTGCACCGCACCCGGCGACCAGGTGTCGGCCGGCCAGAACCGGGACGAGTCGGGGGTGAGCACCTCGTCCCCCAGGACGACGGAGACCCCGGCCAGCCCGAACTCGAACTTGGTGTCGGCCAGCACGATGCCCGCCTCGGCCGCGATCTCGGCGCCCCGGCGGTACAGCGCCAGCGTCAGCTCGCGGAGCTCCTCCGCGCGGGCGGCGCCCACCGCCGAGACGACGGCGGCGAAGTCGATCGCCTCGTCGTGCGCGCCCACCTCGGCCTTGGTGGACGGCGTGAACACCGGCTCCGGCAGCCGCGAGCCCTCGACCAGGCCGGCGGGCAGGGCGACGTCGCGGATCGACCCCGTGCGCTCGTACTCCTTGGTCCCCGAGCCGGAGAGGTAGCCGCGGGCCACGCACTCCACCGGCAGCATCTCCAGCCGCCGCACGAGCATGGCCCGCCCGGCGACCTCGGCGGGCACGTCCGCGGCCGATACCAGGTGGTGCGAGGCCCCGAACGAGGCCAGCACCGGCGTCAGCTGCTCGAACCACCACACCGACAGCTGCGTGAGCACCCTCCCCTTGTCGGGGATCGGCGTCGGCAGCACGTGGTCGTAGGCGGAGATCCGGTCGGAGGCGACCAGGAGCAGCCGGTCGGCGCCGGCGTCGTAGATCTCCCGCACCTTGCCCCGCGCGACGAGCGGCAGCTCGATCACGACAGCGCAGCCAGCCGGTCGAAGAGCGGACCGAGGTTGGCCACGTACTTCTCCGGCCGGCAGATCTCGTCCAGCCGCGCCTCGTCCAGCGGAACGCCGGACTCCCCCGCCCGGGCGCGGAGGGTGTCCCGGAAGGGCACGCCCGACCTCCACGTCTCCATCGCCGCCGACTGGACCAGCGCGTAGGCGTCCTCGCGGGACTGCCCGCTCTCCACCAGCTCCAGCAGCACCGAGGAGGTGTAGATCAGCCCGCCGGTGGACTCCAGATTGGCGCGCATGCGGTCGGCGTCCACGACGAGGTTCTCGACCAGCCCGGCGGTGAGGTGCAGCAGGTAGTCGGTGGTGATCGCGGCGTCGGGCAGGAACACGCGCTCGGTCGAGGAGTGCGAGATGTCCCGCTCGTGCCAGAGCGGGATGCCCTCCATGACCGGCACGACGGCCGCCCGGACGACGCGTGCCAGCCCCGCGATGCGCTCGGAGCGGATCGGGTTCTTCTTGTGCGGCATCGCGCTCGAGCCCTTCTGGCCCGAGCCGAACGCCTCGGACAGCTCGCGCACCTCGGTGCGCTGGCCGTGCCGCACCTCGAGGGCGACCGCCTCGCAGACCGTGGCGATGATGGCCAGCGCCGAGATCCACTCGCTGATCGAGTCGCGCAGCACCACCTGGGTCGAGGCGTCGGCGGGCTGCAGGTCCAGCGCCTCGGCGACGGCGACCTCGACCGAGGGGTCGATCAGCGAGTAGGTGCCGACGGCGCCGGAGATGGCGACGACGCCGACGCGCTCGCGGGCGGCTCGCAGCCGGTCCCGCGAGCGGGCGGCGGCGAAAGCCAGGTCGGCGACCCGGTGGCCCCACACGTCCGGCTCGGCGTGCACGCCGTGGGTGCGGCCGACCTTGATCGTGCCCCGGTGGGCCAGCCCGTGGTCGCGCAGCGCCGCCACCAGCCGGTCGGCCTTGGCCAGCAGGATGTCGGTGGCCTCGGTGAGCTGCACGGCCAGCGCGGTGTCCAGCAGGTCCGACGAGGTCATCCCGTGGTGCACGAAGGCCGCGGCCGAGCGGGGCTCGGTGTTGTCCGCCCAGGCCGTGAGGAAGGCGATGACGTCGTGCTGCGTCGTCTCCTCGATCTCGGCGACCCGTTCGGCGGTGGGCGGGGGCGCGTTGCGCACCGGCTCCACGACGTCGGCCGGGACGCGGCCGGCGGCGGCGTGCGCCTCCAGCACCAGCGTCTCGACGCGGCACCACAGCTCGTACTTGTGGGCATCGCTCCAGACCCGGCCCATGTCAGGGAGCGTGTAACGCTCGATCATGCGGGTACCGCCTGCCACTGCTCAGCTCGTCGCACCACGGGGCCATCCTCCCGTAGGGCTAGCGTGATCACTAACGGCCCCTACCGACGGCGGAGGTGCGCATGCTGCGCCGGGCCACGAACCTCGCCGCACGGGCCCGTGCGCGCATCCAGGCCGCGCGGGAGCACGACCCCCACGGCTGGCACCACCACCCGCACGGCTGGCACCACCACGACGCCCACCACCACGACGGCGAGCCAGGGCCGATCGACTTCGTGCACGACCTGCCGGAGGACGAGGGCGCCGGCTCGTCCCGTCCGCCGCTGGGCAGCCCGGCGGCGGGGGCCCCGGACCTCGACGGGGCGATGGGCCCCGGCGGCGTCAGCGGCCCACCCGCCGGCGTCTCGCCGGAGGGCGCCCGCGCCCGCGCCGCGGCTGCCCGGCGGCGCTCGCGCCGGGCCGGGGCCGAGGACGACGTCCCCTTCGGTCTGCGGACGGCGGCGGCCTGGTCGTGGCGGCTGATCGTGGTGCTCGCCGGCTTCTACCTGCTGCTCTGGGCCGCCGCGCACGTGGCGGTGGTGGTCGTGCCGGTCATCGTCGCGTTGCTGCTGGCCGCGCTGCTCCAGCCGGGGGCGACCGCCCTCGTCCGCCACGGCTGGCCCCGGGGGCTGGCGGCCTCGGCCATGCTCCTGGTCGGTCTGGCGGTGGTCGCCGGGATCATCACGCTGGTCGTGGAGCGCTTCACCGCCGGGTTCACCGACCTGGCGGCGCAGGTCAGCCAGGGCCTGGAGGAGGTGGAGTCCTTCGTCGTCCGGACCTTCCCGATCACGGCGAACCAGCTCGAGGACGCCGTCGGCGAGCTGCAGGACTTCCTGGTCAGCAACGAGGAGAGCCTGGCGACGGGCGCCATCACCACCGCCACGACCGTGGGCGAGGTCTTCACCGGCATCGTCCTCGCGCTGTTCACGCTCTTCTTCTTCCTCAAGGACGGCCGGTCGATCTGGCTGTGGCTGGTCGGCCTCTTCCCCCGCGAGGCGCGGGCCTACCTGGACGAGGCGGGCCGGCGGTCCTGGCGGACGCTCATCTCGTACGTGCGGGCGACCGTCGCCGTGGCCCTCGTCGACGCGGTCGGCATCGGCATCGGGCTGGCGATCCTCGGCGTCCCGCTGGTCATCCCGCTGGCGGCGCTGGTCTTCCTCGGCGCGTTCATCCCGATCATCGGCTCGTTCCTGGCCGGTTCGGTCGCGGTGCTCGTGGCCCTGGTCTCCGTGGGGCCGATCAAGGCCCTGATCGCCCTGGCGATCGTCGTGCTGGTCATGCAGCTCGAGGGGCACGTCCTGCAGCCGCTGCTGCTCGGCCGGGCCGTGCACGTGCACCCGCTGGCGGTCGTGCTGTCGATCGCGGCCGGCCTGCTGATCGGGGGCATCTTCGGTGCGCTGATCGCCGTCCCGACGGTGGCGTGCGTCAACGTGGCGGGCACCTACCTCAGCCGGCGACACGAAGGGCCCCGCCCGCCCGAGCCACGACCCGAGCGGGCCCGCCCGGCGGTCACCGCCGGCTGAGGCTCAGCCGAGGGGGCATCCGTCGGCGTCTGCGATGCTCACCCGGCTGTCAGCCGACGGTGATCCGCCCCTCGACGGCGGCGAGGGCGATGTCGGTGCGCCAGTGCGCGTCGGCCAGCCGCACGCCGGCCACCCGCTCGTAGGCGGCCTGCCGGGCGGCGGCCAGGTCGTCGCCCACCGCGGTCACGGCGAGCACGCGCCCCCCGGCGGAGACGACCGTCCCGTCGGCCGCGAGGGCGGTGCCGGCGTGCAGCACGCCCTCCCCGTCCGCGCCGGTGATCGCGTCCCCGGTCCGGGGCGCCTCCGGGTAGCCCGGCGCCGCCACCACCACGGTCACCGCGGCGCCGGCGCGCCAGCGCAGCGGCGGGTGCCCGGCGAGGGTGCCGGTGGCGGCGGCGTGCAGCAGCCCACCCAGCGGGGTCTCCAGCAGCGGCAGCACGACCTGCGTCTCGGGGTCGCCGAACCGGGCGTTGAACTCCACCACCCGGACTCCCCGCGAGGTCAGCGCCAGCCCGGCGTACAGCAGCCCGCTGAAGGGCTCGCCCCGCCGGGCCATCTCGTCGACGGTCGGCTGCAGCACGGTGGCCAGCACCTCGTCGACCAGCCGGGCCGGGGCCCAGGGCAGCGGCGCGTAGGCGCCCATGCCGCCGGTGTTCGGGCCCCCGTCCCCGTCGTCGCGCCGCTTGTGGTCCTGCGCCGGGACCAGGGGCAGCACCGTCGTCCCGTCGGTGACGGCGAACAGCGAGACCTCCGGCCCGTCGAGGTACTCCTCCACGAGCACCGCGCCCCCCGCGTCGAGCACCCCGCGGCCGTGGGCGACGGCGGCCTCCCGGTCGGGCGTGACGACGACGCCCTTCCCCGCGGCCAGGCCGTCGTCCTTGACCACGAAGGGAGCGCCGCCGGTGGCTGCTGCCACCTCGTCCAGCGCGGTCTCCAGCTCGGCCGGACCGCCGACCGGCCACGACCGGGCGGTCGGCACGCCGGCCGCGGTCATGACGTGCTTGGCGAAGGACTTGCTGCCCTCCAGCTGCGCGGCCTGCGCGGACGGGCCGAAGCAGGCGATCCCCGCCTCCCGGACCGCGTCGGCGGCCCCGGCCACCAGGGGGACCTCGGGTCCGACGACGACCAGGTCGGCGCCCCAGTCGCGCGCCAGCGCGGCCACCGCGATCGGGTCGGCCACCGCCAGTGATCCACCCCCGGGTGGCGGCGGAGCCACCGCCCGGGTCCCGGCGTTGCCGGGGGCGCAGGCGAGCCCGCTCACCGCGGGGTCGGACTGGAGAGCCACGCACAGGGCGTGCTCCCGGGCACCGGAGCCGATCACCAGCACGCGCACGAGCGGCGACCCTACCGATGCGGTGCGGGCACGGTCCGGCCGGCAGCGCGCGAGGTGGGACGGGAGGGCGAAATGCCCTCAGCCCCCGGGACGTGAGTTCCGCACCGCCCGGGATGCTGCTGGTCACCGAACCGGCCGCTCGATGGTGCGCAACCCGTCTCCTGCAGTTCCCCTTCGATTCATCCGGCTCGGCTGTTGTGGCGTCATGCGCGCGACCGAATCGCTGGCGGACCGGCCAGTGACACGCCTCCCCCAGCCCGTTGTCATCGGACACCGCGGAGCCCCGGCCTACCGGCCGGAGCACACCGCGGCCAGCTTCGAGCTGGCCATCGACCTCGGTGCCGACCTCATCGAGCCGGACGTGGTGGTCAGCCGCGACGGCGTGCTCGTCGTCCGGCACGAGAGCGAGCTCTCGCTCTCCACCGACGTCGCCGAGCACCCGGAGTTCGCCGGCCGCCGCACCACCAGGCTGGTCGACGGGAAGCTGCACACCGGCTGGTTCGTCGAGGACTTCACCTGTGCCGAGCTGCGCACCCTGCGCGCGGTCGAGCGGATGCCGTCGCTACGGCCGCTCAACACCGCCTACGACGGCCGCTGCGGCATCCTGACGCTGGCCGAGGTGATCGAGCTGGCGCGCTGCCGCTCGACCGCCGAGCGCCCCGTCCGCGTGCTCGCCGAGCTCAAGCACCCCGAGTGGTGCCACGCCGAGGGGCGCTCCATGGCGGATCTGGTGGCCGACGAGCTGCGCCTGCTCGGCGCCGACCGTTCCTCCGGGACCGTGCTGCTGCAGTCGTTCGACCCGGCCGTCCTGCGCGAGCTGCGCAGCCGCCTGGGCGAGGACGGCCCGCGGATGGTGCAGCTGGTCGAGGACGACCACGCCGGTGACGTCATGGTGACCCCGTCCGGGCTGCGGGAGATCTCCACCTACGCGCAGGGGGTCGGCCCCAGCCGGGAGCGGGTCCTGGCCGACGCCGCCGAGCACGCCCTGACCGGCGCGCCGAACCTGGTGGCGCAGGCGCACGGTGCCGAGCTGACGGTGTTCTGCTGGACGCTGCGCGCGGAGAACGCCTTCCTGCCCGAGCACCTGCGCCGGGGCGAGGCCCCGGAGGCGCTCGGGGACGCGCTGGGTGACGCCGCGGCGCTGCTGGCTCTCGGGGTGGACGGGCTGATCACCGACTTCCCCGACGTCGCCGTCCGCGCACGGACCGCCCTCACCCCCCAGCCGGTCTGAGCCGCACCGGGTCAGCGCACCCCTCCACCCGGCACACCCGCCTCGCCGATCAACGCCTCCACCACGAGCACGGGGTCCCCGTTGGTGCCACCACGAGCCTGCGAGTGGTGGGGCAGGGGATCCTCACGCGATCAGATCGTGCAGCACCACGTTCTCGTCCCGGCCGGGACCCACGCCGACGACGCTGATCCGCGCCCCGGAGAGCTCCTCCAGCCGGCGCACGTAGGCCTGCGCGTTGGCCGGGAGCTCGTCGAAGCTCCGGCAGTGCCGGATGTCCTCGGACCAGCCGGGCATCTCCTCGTAGACCGGCTTCGCGTGGTGGAAGTCGGTCTGGGTCATCGGCATCTCGTCGTGCCGGACGCCGTCCACCTCGTAGGCGACGCAGATCGGCACCGTCTGCAGGCCGGAGAGCACGTCCAGCTTGGTCAGGAAGTAGTCGGTGATGCCGTTGACCCGGCTGGCGTAGCGGGCGACGACGGCGTCGAACCAGCCACAGCGGCGGTCCCGGCCGGTGGTGACACCGACCTCACCGCCCTGCCTGCGCAGGTACTCGCCGCTGGCGTCGAACAGCTCGGTCGGGAAGGGCCCAGAGCCGACGCGGGTCGTGTAGGCCTTCAGGATGCCGACGACCCGCTCGATCCGGGTCGGGCCCACGCCCGCGCCCACGGCGGCGCCGCCGGCGGTCGGGTTGGACGACGTCACGAACGGATACGTGCCGTGGTCGACATCGAGCAGCGTGCCCTGGGAGCCCTCGAGCAGCACCCACTCGCCGTCGTCGAGCGCCTTGCCCAGCAGCAGCCGGGTGTCGACGATCCGGTGCCGGAGCGCCTCGGCGTAGCCGGTGTACTCCTCGACGACCTCGTCCACGTCGATGGCCTTGCGGTTGTAGACCTTGACCAGGATCTGGTTCTTCTCCTGGAGCGTCCCCTCGAGCTTCTGCCGGAGGATCGAGAGGTCGAGGAGGTCCTGCACGCGGATGCCGACGCGGGCGACCTTGTCGCCGTAGGCGGGGCCGATGCCGCGGCCGGTGGTGCCGATCTTGCGCTTGCCCAGGAACCGCTCGGTGACCTTGTCGAGGGCCCGGTGGTGCGGCATGATCAAGTGCGCGTCGGAGGAGATGACCAGCCGCGAGGTGTCCACCCCCCGCTCCTCCAGTCCGGCGAGCTCCCCGATCAGCACCTCCGGGTCGATCACGACGCCGTTGCCGATAACCGGCGTGCAGCCCGGCGTGAGGATCCCCGAGGGGATCAGGTGGAGGGCGTACTTCTCACCGTCGGGCGTGATGACGGTGTGCCCGGCGTTGTTGCCACCCTGGTAGCGGACGACGTAGGGGACGCGGCCGCCGAGCAGGTCGGTGGCCTTGCCCTTGCCTTCGTCGCCCCACTGGGCACCGATCAGCACGACAGCGGGCATCGGCTCCTGGTTCTCCTGTTCTTCGGCATCCGGGACGTCCCGGCCGGCAGGTGGCAGGGTATCGGCATGTCGTCGGTCGAGCTGGACCTCCGCCGTCTGGGCCCCGGGGAGGCACCGCTCCGGAGCCAGCTGGAGCCGGTGCCCACCGCCGCGTCGCTGGTCGTCCGCGGCCCGGTCGCCGGGCTGTCCGCCGTGCTGGCGGCCCTGCACAAGGCCGGGCGGACGGCGGAGGTGCCCGTCTCCTGGGAGCCGGCCACCGACAAGGCCTCGACGGCGCTCGCCCGCGACCTGGGGATCGGCACCGGCGCCCCCCGGGACCTCACCCTGGTCCGGGACGACCACGGCGGCGTGCTGCTGCACCACGGCCGCATCGAGGCCGCCGGTGACGGGCGGCGGTCCCTGTCCCGGCGGCTGGGCCTGCAGGCGTACCACGACGACATCCGGGTGGCCGACGGCGAGATCACCCGGATCGACGTCCGCCCCGACTGGAGCGCCGTCGACACGATCGGCGTCACCGTCATGATCCAGCCGCTCCGGCCGACGCGGCAGACGAGCGGCCGCGCCCTCCAGGTCGCCTGCGATCCCGCCCGGATCGTCCGTGACGGCGTGCCCTACGTCCGGCCGGTCGACCGCTGGACGTGGTACGCCGACGACCGGGTGCGGTGGCGCCTGCGCCCGTGAGCAGGCGATCGCCCCGCCACGTTGCCGGGAGCCCCAGGGCGTCGTGGACACTGGAGTCGCACCCGCTCGCCCCGAGGAGGACCCGCTGCCGACGTCCTGTTGCCCCATCGGGTCGCCGTCCCGTTGATCACCGACCGCCCGTCCGCCTTCGGAACCCGCCCCGCCCCGGCTCCGCTGGGCCGCCGGTTCCTGGCGCGTGCACTGGCCCGGCCGAGCCTGCCGGCGGTCGTCGGGCTGGTCGTGGTCGTCGCCTACTTCGCCGTGCAGGTGCCGGAGCTGCTGTCTCCGTTCGGGCTGGCCACGGTCCTCGACACCGCGGCCGTGCTGGGCATCGGGGGCGTCGCCGTGGCGCTGCTGCTGGTCGCCGGGCAGTTCGACCTCTCGGTGGGGGTGATCGCGGTCTCCAGCTCGCTGCTCACCGCGCTGCTGATCGGCTTCGCGGGCTGGAGCGCCTGGCCGGCGCTGATCGTCTCGCTGCTCGCCGCCCTGGCGGTCGGGGTGGTCAACGGCGTCCTCGTCGTCAACACCGGCCTGCCCAGCTTCCTGGTCACGCTGGCGACCTTCCTGATCCTGCAGGGCACCTCGCAGGCCGGCGCCCAGGCGGTCGCGGGCTCCACTCGGGTCAGCGGCCTGGACCAGACGCCGGGCTGGTCGTCGGCGAGCGCGCTGTTCGACGCGACGCTGCAGATCGGCAACGGCCGGTTCAGCGTCGCGATCGTGTGGTGGGTGGTGCTGACCGGGCTGGCCACCTGGGGCCTGTGGCGGACCAAGTTCGGCAACGCGGTCTTCGCCTGCGGCGGCGCTCGCCAGGCGGCGCGGGAGCTCGGCGTGCCGGTCCGCCGGACGACCGTGACGCTGTTCTGCCTCACCGCGGCCGCGGGCTGGCTGCTCGGCACCTTCACGCTGGTGCGACTGGGCAGCGTGCAGGCGGGCGGCACCGTGGGCATCCTCAGCGGGATCGACTTCATCGTCGTCGCGGTCATCGGCGGCTGCCTGCTCACCGGCGGCTACGGCTCCGCGATCGGTGCCGCCGTCGGCGCGCTGCTGTACGCGGTCGCGCGGGAGGGCATCACGCTGGCCGACTGGGACACCCGCTGGTTCCAGGCGCTGCTGGGAGTGCTGCTCCTGGTGGCCCTGCTGGCCAATGGCGTCGTGCGGCGGCGGCTCAAGTCGAGGCCGCGCTCGTGAGCACGTCCGCGGCCGTGGACGGCGCCCCGGCTCCCGGACCGATCCCTGTCGTGGAGCTGCGCGGCGTCACCGTGCGGCACGGCCACGTACCGGCGCTGAGCCGGGTGAGCGCCGCCCTGGTCCCCGGCGAGATCACCTGCGTGCTCGGCGAGAACGGCTCCGGGAAGTCGACGCTGGTGTCGGTCCTGTCGGGGCTGCGCCGGCACGACGAGGGCGAGCTGCGCGTCGACGGCACGCCCGTGCGGTTCCGCTCGCCCCGGCAGGCGCGGGAGGTCGGCATCGCCACCGTCTGGCAGGACCTCGCCGTCGCGCCGCTGCTGTCGGTGTGGCGGAACTTCTTCCTCGGCGCCGAGCCCACCCGCGGGGTGTGGCCGCTGCGCCGGCTCGACCTCGACGGCGCCCGGGAGACGACCGCCCGGGCCATGGCCCGGGTCGGTGTCACCGGGCTGGACCCCGACCAGCCGGCGAGCTCCCTGCAGGCCGGTGAGCGGCAGAGCCTCGCCGTCGCCCGCGCTCTGCACTTCGGCGCCCGGGCGCTGGTCATCGACGAACCCGTGACGCCCGTGACGGTCGCCCGGCAGACGCTGTTCGGCCAGTCCATCCTGGCCGCCCGGGCCCAGGGCCTCGCTGTCGTCGTCGTGACGAACAACCCGCGCTACGCCCACCTCATCGGCGACCGGTTCCTGCTCCTGGCGCACGGCCAGGTGGCCGGCAACCTCACGCGGGACGACGTCGACGCCGACGTGCTCACCGCACTGATGACCGGCGGCGATCAGCTGACCACGCTGACCGATGCGCTCACCGCGCTCCACCCGGAGCTCGGCGAGCGCTGAGCCGCCCGGGCCCCCGACGGCTGCGGGGGCCCGGGGCAGGTCAGGTGAAGATGCTCACCCCGCCGGGGCCGACCAGCAGCCCCACGACGATGAGCACGATGCCCCACACGATCTCCTTACGGATGATCGCGACGATCCCGGCGATCACCAGGACGACGGCGAGGATCCACAACAAGGTGGCCATCAGAGGTCTCCTCTCCAGGGCGCCCATCTGGCGCCGAGCACTCTGCGTAGTGAGCAGGAGAGCGGTGACCCAAACGCGGGTCACCCGAAAGTGCTGGTGGACGAGAGAACGGGCGGTCCGCCGATGCGGACCGCCCGTTACCGATCGTGAACGATCAGATGGCCAACGTCGGATCGCAGTCCCGCAGGAGCTGGGTGCACCGCTCCGCCTCCGCGGTCTCGCCGATCGCCTCGGCGGCCGAGGCCAGCACGGTGACGCAGCGCAGGAAGCCCCGGTTGGGCTCGTGCGACCACGGCACCGGGCCGTAGCCCTTCCAGCCGTTGCGGCGCAGCGCGTCGAGCCCGCGGTGGTACCCGGTGCGGGCGTAGGCGTAGGCCTGGATCGTGTCGACCAGCGCCCGCTCGGGGCGGTGCAGCGCCTCCTCGGCCAGACCGGCCCACACCGCGCTCACCGTCGGGTGGTGCGCGGCCACCTCGGCCAGGGTGGCACCCTGGGCGAGCTCGGCGTCGGCCTCGGGCGTCGCGGGCAGCAGGGTGGCCGGCGGCTCGCCCAGCAGGTTGCCGTGGGAGTGGGTCATGGTCACGCGCCCTGGGACTGGCCGGCCGACAGCAGGTGCTCGCAGGCCTGGACGACGCGGGCGGCCATGCCCGTCTCGGCGGCCTTGAGGTAGCTGCGTGGGTCGTAGGCCTTCTTGTTGCCGACCTCGCCGTCGATCTTGAGCACGCCGTCGTAGTTGCTGAACATGTGCCCGGCGATCGGGCGGGTGAAGGCGTACTGGGTGTCGGTGTCGACGTTCATCTTCACCACGCCGTAGGAGAGCGCCTCGCGGATCTCCGACTCCGCCGAGCCCGAACCGCCGTGGAAGACCAGGTTGAACGGCTTGGCGCCCTCGCCCAGCCCGAACTCCTTGGCCACCAGTGCCTGGCCGCGCTCGAGCACGTCGGGTCGCAGTTTCACGTTCCCCGGCTTGTAGACGCCGTGCACGTTGCCGAAGGTGGCGGCGAGCAGGTAGACGCCGCGCTCCCCCAGCCCGAGTTGCTGCGCGGTGCGCAGGAAGTCGCCGTCGGCGGTGTAGAGCTTCTCGTTGATCTCGGCGACGACGCCGTCCTCCTCGCCGCCGACGATGCCGATCTCCAGCTCCAGCACGATCTTGGCGGCCGCCGACTTCTCCATGAGCTCCTCGGCGATGTCGAGGTTCTCGCCCAGCTCGATCGCCGAGCCGTCCCACATGTGCGACTGGAACAGCGGCTCCTGGCCGGCGTCGACCCGGTCCTTGGACAGCGCGATCAGCGGGCGCACGTAGGAGTCGAGCTTGTCCTTGGGGCAGTGGTCGGTGTGCAGCGCGACGTTGACCGGGTACTTCTCGGCCACCACGTGCGCGAACTCGGCCAGCGCCACCGCACCGGTGACCATGTCCTTCACCCGGGTGCCCGAGCCGAACTCGGCGCCGCCGGTGGAGAACTGGATGATGCCGTCGCTGCCGGCGTCGGCGAAGCCGCGCAGCGCCGCGTTGATGGTCTCCGAGGAGGTGCAGTTGATCGCCGGATAGGCGAAGCCGCCTTCCTTCGCCCGGCTGATCATGTCGGCGTAGACCTCGGGGGTCGCGATGGGCATGCGGTGCACTCCTCGCATCGGTTGCGGCTGTACTGCGCTGTACGTGCTGACGACGGGGGTCAGTATCCCGCCGCGCCTTCTCCGGCCACACCGCGGGCCGCGGCAGACCCCGACCGGGCGACACCGGCTCAGCCCTCGTCCCCGTCGCGCCCCACCCGCTGCCCGGGCGCGGTGGCGACCTGCACGGCCTGGCGGAGATCGATCCGCCAGGCCGTGCAGGCGGATCGCGGGGGGATCGAGCACGGGGAGGGCGCTGCCCCGCAGATCGCACGGAGAGGCCGGCGTCGTACCGGTCCGCGCCCCGGACGTCGGTCGACGGCAGCACGCGGCGGTGCGCCGGTCAGCCCTGCTCGATGCGGCTGACCACCCGCGCGGCGACGACCACCGGGTCGTAGGTCGGCGAGAACGGCGGCGCGTAGGAGAGGTCGGAGCCGGCGAGGTCCTCGGCGGTCATCCCCGCCCAGATGGCGGCGGCCAGCACGTCGATCCGCTTGCCCGACCCGGGGCCGCCGACGAGCTGGGCACCGAGCAGCCGCCCCGACCCGGCCTCGCTGACGAGCTTGACGGCGATCTCCTCGGCGCCGGGGTAGTAGCCGGCCCTCGTCGTCGCCTCGATCGTCTCGGTGCAGTAGTCGAAGCCGGCCTGATCGGCCTCGGTGGTGCACAGTCCGGTGCGGCCGATCTCCAGCTCCCCCACCTTGGTCAACGCGGTGCCCAGGACCCCGGCGAAGCGGGCCGCCCGGCCACCGACGACCGAGCCGGCCACCCGTCCCTGCTTGTTCGCATGGGTGCCGAGCGCGACGTGGGTGACCTCGCCGGTGACCCGGTGGAAGGTCTGCGAGCAGTCGCCGGCGGCGTAGATCTCCGGGTGCGAGCGGGTGCGCTGGGTGCGGTCGACGTCGATGGCGCCGGTGGTCCCGAGCCGGATGCCGGCCCGCTCGGCCAGCGCCACCTCCGGGCCCATGCCCAGACCCAGCACGACCAGGTCGGCGTCGTAGCTGCCGGCGTCGGTGCGCACACCCCGCGCCCGGCCGGACCCGTCCACCAGGATCTCGCGGACCGCCTGGTCGGGGTGCATCTCCATGCCCATGGCACCCATGCCGGCGCAGACCCGCTCGGCCATGTCGGCGTCGAGCAGCTGCATCGGCAGCGGGTCGGCGAGCACGACGGTGACCTCGAGACCGCGCCGCTGCAGCGCCTCGGCCATCTCCAGCCCGATGTAGCCGCCGCCCAGGACCAGGGCGCGGCGCGGGCCGGCGTCCAGGGCGGCCCGGATGGCGGCGCCGTCGTCGAGCCGGTGGACGCCGAAGACGCCCGGCGCGTCCAGCCCCGGGATCGGCGGGCGGTTCGGGCGGCCTCCGGTGGCGACGAGCAGGCGGTCGTAGCCGATCCGCTCGCCGGCGTCGGTGACGACCTTCCCCGCGTCGGCGTCGATCTCGACCGCCCGCGTGCCGGTGTGCACGGTGATGTCCCGGGCGGCGAAGTCCGCCGGCGTCCGGGCGATCAGCGCGTCCCGATCCGCCACCTGCCCGCCGACCCAGTACGGGATGCCGCAGGCGGAGTAGGAGACGACGTCCCCCTGCTCCAGCACCACGATCTCCAGGTCGTCGGCGTTCCTCAGCCGGCGGGCCTGGGCCGCGGCCGACATGCCCGCCGCGTCGCCGCCGATGACGAGGAACCGGTCCTTGGCCGTGGTCACCGGTCCAGCGTGGCACCCACCGGCGCGCTGCGGAACACCGTGCCCGGGTTCAGCAGCCCGGTCGGGTCGAGCGCGGACTTGATCGAGCGGTGCACGTCGAGGGCCACCGGGCCGATCTCACGCTCCAGCCAGTCCACCTTGAGCACCCCCACCCCGTGCTCGCCGGTGATCGTGCCCCCGAGCGCGAGGCCGAGCTCGAGGATGTCGTCGAAGGCGCCGAACGCACCGGCCCGCTGGTCGTCGTCGGCCGGGTCGAAGACGACGGTGGGGTGCATGTTGCCGTCGCCGGCGTGGCCGACGACGCCGACGACCAGCCCCCGGGCCGCGGCGATGGCGTCGCAGCCGTCGAGGAACTGGGCGATCCGCGACCGCGGCACGGCGACGTCGTCGATCAGCGTGCTGCCCAGCTGTGCCAGGGCCGGCAGCGCCATGCGCCGCGCGGCCAGCAGCAGGTCGCCCTCGGCGGGGTCGTCGGTGGTGTGCACCAGGTCGGCACCGGCCTCGCGGCAGAGCTGGGCCAGGACCTCGATCTCGGCCAGGGCCGCGGCGCCGCCTGTGTCGGACTGGGCGACCAGCAGCGCGTGCGCGCTCCGGTCCAGATCGGCCTTCAGCAGGTCGTCGACGGCGCAGATGCAGGTGTTGTCCATGACCTCCAGCAGGCTGGGCACCAGCCCGGCGGTCACCACCCGCTCGACGACCTGCCCGGTCTGCGCCGTCGTCGCGAACGTCGCAGCGAGGGTGACCGGGCGCTGCGGCGCCGGGCGCAGCGCGAGGGTCGCCTCGGTGATGATCCCGAGGGTGCCCTCCGAGCCGACGAACAGGCGCGCCAGGTCGTAGCCGGCCACGCCCTTCACCGTGCGGCGGCCGGTGCGCAGCACCCGCCCGTCGGCGAGCACGACCTCCAGGCCGAGCACGTAGTCGGTGGTGACGCCGTACTTCACGCAGCACAGCCCACCGGAGTTCGTGGAGAGGTTGCCGCCGATCGTGCACCAGTCGTAGCTCGACGGGTCGGGAGGGTAGAACAGGCCTGACCCGGCGACGGCGTCGCGCAGCTGCTTGTTCACCACGCCGGGCTGGACGACGGCCAGCCGGTCGGCCGGGGACACCTCCAGGACGGCGTCCATGCGGGTCATGACGACGGTGATCCCGCCGTCGACGGCGTTGCTGGCCCCGGCGAGCCCCGACCCGGCGCCCCGCGGCACCACCGGCAGCCCGTGCCGGGCCGCGATCCGCATCACCGCGACGACGTCCTCCGTGCAGCGCGGGAACACCACGGCGGCCGGGGTGCCGGCGGAGGCCAGCATCGCCTGGTCACGCGCGTAGCCGACGGTGACGTCGGGGTCGGTGAGGACGCCGTCGGCACCCAGCGCGTCGGTCAGCTCGGCGAGCCACGTCGCCGTCGTCGTGGTCACCGTCACACCGTACGGCCTGACCCCGCCGGCGAGATCGGCGATCTCGCCCGTTCCAGCCGTTCGTACGGTGTGAGATCGGCGATCTCGCCCGTTCCAGCGGTTCAGGCGAGACCGAGGTCGGCGAGGGTGAAGGCGGCCCGGTACTCGAAGCCGGCCTGCTCCACCGCGGCGCGGCCCCCGCGGTCGACGACCACCGCGATCGCCACCACCTCGGCGCCCGCCTCCTGCAGGGCCTGGGCGGCGGTGAGCGGGCTGCCGCCGGTCGTGGAGACGTCCTCGACCACGAGGACGGCGCGCCCCTCGACGTCGGGCCCCTCGATCCGCCGTTGCAGGCCGTGGGCCTTGCCCGCCTTCCGGACCACGCAGGCGTCGAGGAACCCCTCGCCCGCCGCCGCGGCGTGCAGCATGGCGGCGGCCACCGGGTCGGCGCCGAGCGTGAGCCCGCCGACGACGTCGTAGCGGAGGTCGCCGGTGAGCTGGCGCATCACCCGGCCGACCAGCGGCGCGCCCTCGTGGTGCAGCGTCAACCGGCGCATGTCGATGTACCAGTCGGCCTCCTGTCCCGAGGAGAGCGTGACCTTCCCGTGCACCACGGCGAGGTCGACGATCAGCTGCAGCAGCCGGTCGCGGTCGGGAAGGGTCGGAGCAGCCGTCATGGACCCGACCCTAGTGAGCGCCGGTCGGGGCCACCGCGGCGTGACCACCCGGACGGCCCAGGAGGACACCGGTCCCTTCTCAGGCGGTGGGCGCGAGCACCTGGTCGATGATGTAGACGGTGGCGTTGGCGGTCTGCACGTTCGCGCAGATCACGGAGGCCTCCATCTGGTCGAGGACCGTGGCCTCGGCGCTGATGGCGAAGTCCTGCCCGGAGCCCTCGATGGTGACCTCGTCGTTGTTCAGCGTGGTGTGCGTGCCGGCCAGTTCGTCGGGGGCCAGGCGGCCCGGGATGACGTGGTGGGTCAGCACCGCGGTGAGCTGCGGGGTGTCGGCCAGGAGGGCGTCGAGCGCACCGGCCGGGAACGCCTCGAACGCCGGGTCGGCCGGCGCCAGCACGGTGATGTCGTCGATGCTGTTCAGGGTGTCGACCAGGCTCGCGGCCTGGACGGCCCGGACCAGGGCGGAGAGGGCCGGGGTGTTGCCGGCCGCGGTGACGACCGGGTCGGCGCTCATGCCCTGGAAGCTGCCCGCGCCCTCGGTCGCCACGGCCGCGCAGCCCTCGCCGAACGGCTCGTCGGAGGCGGGCATGGCCGAGCTCTCGGCGGCCGCGGAGGTGCTGCTGGTGCCGGCGGCGGCGGTGCTCTCCGCGGAGTCGTCGGAGCCGCAGGCGCTGAGCGTGATCGCCAGGGTGGAGACGGCGGTGAACAGGACGCCGCGGGTGAGGGTGCGCTTCATGGTGGTGGTCCTGTCCTGGTGCCGCGCGGGGTCGGCGCCGCGATCGGGTCGGGCGTGGTACGTCGCCGGTCCGGCCGGCGGGTCGCCGTCGGTCCCTGCCGCGACGAGCCCGGTGGCGCGGATCGCGCGCGACTGGCCGGCCGCCGGCCGGCGGGAGCGCCCGGACGGCCTGATCAGCGCTGGCCGGTGGCGAGCTGCCACTTGCGGAAGCGGTACCAGTCGTTGGACGCCTTCGCCGCGAGCAGCACGACGCCGGCCGCGGTGAGGGCGATCTGGAACCAGGTGAGCGTGGTGACGAACGGCAGCGGCCCGCTGCTCCCGGCGCTGAAGGGCGCCGTCAGCAGCGTCAGCCCGCCCAGCACCCAGAGCACGATCCGGGCCCAGTTGCGGCCCTGCCAGGCGAACCAGAGGAACAACGCCTGCAGCAACAGCATCAGGACCCCGACGGCGATGCTGATCTGGAGGGCGAGCTCGGCGAACTGCTCGACGTCCACGCCCTCCAGCCCGGGGTCGTCGAGCCCGGTCCCCTCCTGGGCGAGCGTCCAGTCGAGGAAATCCTCCCAGTTGAGCACCGTGGCGATGCCGGCCACCGCGCTGAGCACCAGCGCGGCCAGGAAGGCGCCGAGCCCGGCGCGCACCGCCAGCGGGCGCTCCACGGGCTCGGGGGCGTCGGGGCCCCACCCGTCGGGCGCGGCCGGGGCGGGCTCGTAGCCGTAGGGGTGCTGGCCGTACGGGTGCTGGCCCGGCGCTCCCTGACCGTAGGGGCCGGGGCCGTGGGGCGGCTGGCCCGGCGGCGGAGGAGGAGGCCAGCCGGGCTGCTGCTCGCCCTGCCCCTCGGGCCGGCCCTGCTGGTCGTCCTGACCCGCCGTCATCGCGCCTCCGTTCCTCGGTCGGTCATCGCCGCGATCATGGTCGACGGCGGCACAGCGGACCAGCGGGCGCGCGGAGCCACCCGGTCGGGGTGGCTCCGCGCCCACCGCTACGCCCGGGTGACCTGCAGCCCGGTGTCGGCCTCCCCGGCCACCCAGTCGACGACGACCTCGTCGCCGTCCCGGATGTCCCCGGCCAGCAGCGCCCGGGCCAGCTGGTCGCCGATGGCCGACTGCACCAGCCGGCGCAGCGGCCGGGCCCCGTACACGGGGTCGAACCCGTTCAGCGCGAGCCACTCGCGGGCGGCGTCGGTGACGGTGAGGGTCAGCCGGCGGGCCGCCAGCCGGCGGGCGAGGACGTCGACCTGGATGTCGACGATCCCGGCCAGCTCGTCGGTGCCCAGCGCCCGGAACACCACCACGTCGTCGAGCCGGTTCAGGAACTCGGGCTTGAAGTGCGACCGCACCACCTCGAGCACCGCGTCGCGCCGCCGGGCCTCGGGCACCGACTGGTCGGCGATGATCTGCGAGCCGAGGTTCGAGGTCAGGATCAGAATGGTGTTCCGGAAGTCCACCGTCCGGCCCTGGCCGTCGGTCAGCCGGCCGTCGTCGAGCACCTGCAGCAGCACGTCGAAGACGTCGGGGTGCGCCTTCTCCACCTCGTCCAGCAGGACCACGGTGTAGGGGCGGCGCCGGACGGCCTCGGTGAGCTGCCCGCCGGCCTCGTAGCCGACGTAGCCGGGAGGCGCACCCACCAGGCGGGCCACCGAGTGCTTCTCGGAGTACTCGCTCATGTCGATGCGGACCATGGCGCGCTCGTCGTCGAAGAGGAACCCCGCCAGCGCCTTGGCCAGCTCGGTCTTGCCGACGCCGGTCGGACCGAGGAACACGAACGAACCGGTGGGGCGGTCGGGGTCGGCGACGCCGGAGCGCGCCCGGCGCACCGCATCCGAGACGGCGCGCACCGCATCCGGTTGCCCGACGACCCGCCGGCCCAGCTCCTCCTCCATGCGCAGCAGCTTCTGGGTCTCGCCCTCGAGCAGCCGCCCCGCGGGAATGCCGGTCCAGGCCTGGACGACCTCGGCGATGTCGTCGGGGCCGACCTCCTCCTTGAGCATGGAGTCCTGCTCCGCGACCGACGCCTCGGCCTCGGCGAGCGCCTTCTCCAGCTGCGGCAGCCGGCCGTAGCGCAACTCGGCCACGCGGGCCAGGTCTCCGTCGCGCTCGGCGCGCTCGGCGTCGGTGCGCAGCCGCTCCAGCTCCTCCTTGATGTGCTGGATCCGGCCGATGGCGCTCTTGTCCTGCTGCCAGCGGGCCGTCAGCTCGGCGAGCTCCTCGCGCTTGTCGGCGAGGTCCTCGCGGAGCGCGGCCAGCCGCTCCAGGGACGACGCGTCGTCCTCCTTGGCCAGCGCCATCTCCTCGATCTCCAGCCGCCGCACCGCGCGCTCGACCTCGTCCACCTCGACGGGACGGCTGTCGATCTCCATGCGCAGCCGGCTGGCGGCCTCGTCGACCAGGTCGATCGCCTTGTCGGGCAGGAACCGGGACGTGACGTACCGGTCGGACAGGGTCGCCGCGGCGACGATGGCGCCGTCGGTGATGCGGACGCCGTGGTGCACCTCGTAGCGCTCCTTGAGCCCGCGGAGGATGCCGATGGTGTCCTCGACCGAGGGCTCGCCGACGAAGACCTGCTGGAAGCGGCGCTCGAGGGCGGGGTCCTTCTCGATGTGCTCGCGGTACTCGTCGAGCGTGGTCGCGCCGACCATGCGCAGCTCGCCGCGGGCGAGCATCGGCTTGATCATGTTGCCGGCGTCCATCGCGGAGTCGCCGGTCGCGCCGGCGCCCACGATGGTGTGCAGCTCGTCGATGAACGTGACGACCTGGCCCTCGGCCTCGGTGATCTCCTGGAGGACGGCCTTGAGCCGCTCCTCGAACTCGCCGCGGTACTTGGCGCCGGCGACCATCGAGCCCAGGTCGAGCGCCATGAGGCGCTTGCCCTTGAGGCTCTCGGGCACGTCGCCGGCGACGATCCGCTGGGCCAGGCCCTCGACGATCGCCGTCTTGCCGACGCCCGGCTCACCGATGAGCACCGGGTTGTTCTTGGTCCGTCGCGACAGCACCTGCACGACCCGGCGGATCTCGGTGTCCCGGCCGATGACCGGGTCGATCTTCCCCTCACGGGCGCGCTCGGTGAGGTCGACGGCGTACTTCTCCAGCGCCTGGAAGGTGCTCTCGGGGTCGGCCGTCGTCACCTTGCGGTTGCCGCGCACCGTGCGGAAGGCCGCTACGAGGGCATCCCGGGTGGCGCCGGAGCCGGTGAGGACCGCGCCGGCCTCGCCGTCGGAACCGGCCAGGCCGACCAGCAGGTGTTCGGTGGAGACGTACTCGTCCCCGAGGGCGCTGGCCTGCTCCCCCGCGGCGTTGATCACCCGCAGGAACTCCCGCGACGGCGAGGGCGCGGACACCGTCGACCCGCTGACGCTCGGCATCCGCCGCAGGGCGGCGTCGGCCTTGCTGCGCACGTCGAGCGGGTCGGCACCCACCGCGGTCAGCAGCGGGCCGGCGATGCCGTCGGTCTGCTCCAGCAGGGCGACGAGCAGGTGCAGCGGCTCGAGGGCCGCCTGACCCCGGTCGACGGCCAGGCGCTGGGCACCGGCGACGGCCTCCTGCGAACGGGTCGTGAGCTTGCTCTCCATGCTGGGGCGCACGTCCTTTCGTGTCTCCGGCACGCCGTCCGTCCGTGGCCGGCGTCTCTGCCTGCTGCAACGAGCCGGGGGTTGAGTCTGTTCCGCTCAACTCTGCCAGTTTCTGCGGGCGACCGCTCCGCCCGCCTCCCTCCGGACGGGGACCCCTCCCTCGGGGGGCGGAGGGCGGAAGGTCCCGGCCCGGCGAGCGGCGCCCCCTAGACTCCGGGGCATGACCGCTCTGCCGGCTCCGAGCGCGGCGCTCGACGACCAGCTGTGCTTCGCGCTGTACGCGGCCTCCCGGGCCGTGACCGCCCGGTACCGCCCCATGCTCGACGCGATCGGTCTGACCTACCCGCAGTACCTCGTGATGCTGCTGCTCTGGGAGGCGGACAACCAGACCGTCGGCCAGCTGGGCTCGCGGCTGGCCCTGGACAGCGGCACCCTCTCCCCCCTGCTCAAGCGGCTCACCGCCGCCGGGCTGGTCACCCGGCACCGGCGGATCGAGGACGAGCGGTCGGTCGCGATCGCCCTGACCGACGCCGGGCGGGCGCTGCAGGACAAGGCCGAGGCGATCTCCGCGGAGATGATCGCCGCCATCGGCTTCGACGCGACCGAGTTCGACGACCTGAAGTTCCGCCTCCGACTGCTCACCGACCGGGTCAACGGGAGCGCGGCGACCGAGGACGGCTCGGGATCCGGACGGTAGGGCGTCCGCCGCGCGGGTAGGAGGCGGCCACGGCGCCGCCCGAGCCGAGGGCGGCCACGGCCCGGAAGGGGCAGCATGCCCACTCGCACCGCTCGCACGGCCTGGAACGGCACGCTCCAGGAGGGCTCCGGACAGGTCGAGCTCTCCAGCTCCAAGATCGGCACCTACGAGGTGTCCTTCCCGAAGCGCACCGCAGACGAGGCCGGGGGGACCACGAGCCCCGAGGAGCTCATCGCAGCGGCTCACTCGGCCTGCTTCGCGATGGCGCTGTCCAGCGAGATCGGCAAGGCCGGTGGGACGCCGCAGTCTCTCGAGGTCTCCGCCGACGTCACGCTCGGCCAGAAGGACGGAGCCCCGGCCATCACCGGCATCACGCTGACCGTGCGAGGTGAGGTCGAGGGCCTCGACGCCGGCGGCTTCGACAAGGCGGCGCAGGCCGCCAAGGCCGGCTGCCCGGTGAGCAAGGCCCTGGCCGGCACCGAGATCACCCTGGACGCATCCCTGGCGGGCTGACCCCCGGCTGGACCGGCGACGGCCCGCCTCCCCTCGAGGCGAGGCGGGTCGGCCGGGTCCGGTCAGCGGGTGGCGGGCCCCGATCCGGCGCGCGCCGGCTCGCGGGTGCGCTCGGGGTCGGCGTTCCGACCCTCGATGGCGTCGGTGTCGACCGAGGTGTCAGTCCTTCGACTCGGACTCGCGCGCCTCGCCGATCCGGTTGAGCCGCTCGAGGAGGACGGCGAGCGTCGCGACGTCCTCGGCGGGCCAGCCGGCGAGGTCGCTCTCCCAGCGGGCGCGCCGCACGCTCCGGATGCGCGCCAGCCGCGCCGCGCCCTCGGCCGACGGCGTGAGCACCTGCGCCCGGCCGTCCTGCGGATCGGCGGCCCGCTCGACCAGCCCGAGGTCCACCAGGCTGGAGAGCTGCCGGCTGACGGTGCTCTTGTCCAGGCCGAGCCGCGCCACCAGGTCGCTCGCGCGCAGCGGCCCGGTGTCCTGCAGCAGCGCCAGCAGCCCGTAGGCGGCGCCGTCCAGGTCCGGGTGCAGCTCACGGGCCAGGCGGGTGGAGATGGCGCGCGAGCGCCGCAGCAGCAGCCCGATCTCGCGCTCCAGCGCGACGTACGCCTCGTGGGCGTCGATGCCCGGGCCGCTCACCGGGAACCCCCCGGCCGCCAGACGACGAGCGCCGAGCTCGGCCGCCGGTGCGGCACCAGGTCCGCGCGGTAGACCGCCGGGACCGCTGCCTCCGCCGCCATCCGCCGGTTCTCCGAGTGCTGCAGCTCGGCGAGCAGCTCGTGCACCCGCGCCTGCAGCGCCTCCACCTGCGACTCGAGCTCGATGATCCGCTTGATGCCGGCCAGGTTGACGCCGTCCTCCTGGGAGAGCCGCTGCACCTCGCGCAGCAGCGCGACGTCGCGCGGGCTGTAGCGGCGCCCGCCGCCGGGCGTCCGGCCGGGGCTGACCAGCCCCAGCCGGTCGTACTGGCGGAGGGTCTGGGCGTGCATGCCGGCCAGCTCGGCGGCCACGGAGATCACGAAGACCGGCGCGTCCTCGGCGACGGCCCGCCCCACGTCCGCGGCGGGGCCACCCGGTGGCATGGTCATCTTTCGCCTCCGGCCCGCACCGCGGCGGTGATCTGCGGGCGCGGGTCCTCGTCCATCTCCTCGGCCAGGTCCTCGATCACCTTGCGCTGCGCCGGGGTGAGCCGGGCGGGGACGGCGATCTCCACGGTGACCAGCAGGTCACCGGAGCGACCCTTCCCCGGGGCGCCGCGGCCGCGGACCCGCAGCGTGCGGCCGCTCGCGGTACCGGCTGGGACCTTGAGCGACACGCTCCCGTCCAGCGTGGGCACCGTGAGCGTGGTGCCCAGCGCCGCCTCGGCGAAGGTGATCGGCACGGTGAGCGTCAGGTCGTCGCCCTTGCGGCCGAACAGCGAGTGCTCGGAGACGTGCACGACGACGAACAGGTCACCGGCGGGCCCGCCGCGCCGGCCGGGCGCACCCTTCCCGGGCAGCCGGATGCGCTGACCGTCCTTGACCCCGGCCGGGATCCGCACGGTGATCGTGCGGGTCTGGCTGGTGATCCCGCTGCCGGCGCAGGTCGGGCA
Source organism: Blastococcus sp. HT6-30 (assembly GCF_039729015.1). Classification (NCBI taxonomy): domain Bacteria; kingdom Bacillati; phylum Actinomycetota; class Actinomycetes; order Geodermatophilales; family Geodermatophilaceae; genus Blastococcus; species Blastococcus sp. HT6-30. The sequence goes on from NZ_CP155792.1 coordinate 3,411,925, forward strand.
CGGGTCGTCGACCACCTGCCCGCTGCCCCGGCAGTTGCGGCAGGGCTCGGAGAAGGCGAACGCTCCCTGGCTCCGGCTGGTCACCCCCGCGCCCTGGCAGACCGGGCAGGTGTGCGGGCTGGTGCCGGGCTTGGCGCCGCTGCCCGCGCAGGTCGTGCAGCTGCCCGGGCTCTGCATGCGCAGCGGGACCGTCACCCCCAGCACGGCCTCGTCGAACGACAGCGTCGCCTCGGTCTCGACGTCCTGGCCACGCGCGGGCCCGGACGCGGCCTGACTGCGGGCGCGGGCGCCACCGCCGGCGCCCCCGAAGAGGCCACCGAGGATGTCGCCCAGCCCGCCGGCGCCCCGGGCCCCCGCGCCGCCCCCGGCGGCACCGAACAGGTCGCCGAGGTCGAAGGGCTGGCCGCCGGGGCCCGCCCCCGGGAACCCGCCGGGGAACCCGGCCCGCGCACCGGCTCCCCCGGCGCCGAACAGCCGTCGCGCCTCGTCGTACTCCCCGCGCCGCTTGGGGTCGGAGAGGACGTCGTAGGCCTCGGAGACGTCCTTGAAGCGGGCCTCGGCGTCGGCGTTCCCCGGGTTCTTGTCCGGGTGCAGCTCCGTGGCCAGCTTGCGGTACGCCTTCTTGATCGCGGCGGCGTCGGCGTCCTGGGGGACGCCGAGCGCGCCGTAGTAGTCCTTCTCGATGAAGTCACGGGTGCTCATCACAGCTCCGCTGAGGAACTCGTGGCCTTCGGCCCGTTCAACAAGACCCACCTCCTGGATTGGGCAGCGCCGCAGGCACCGATGAGACACCGGAGGTGCGTTGTGGAACCGGAAGCCTTCGGCTGGTTCATCCGGCTCCCTCTCGCGCTCGGTCCGACGCCGCTCAGCCGGCGGCCGGGTCGGTCGGCTCGGCCCCCTCGGCGGCAGCGGGGGCCGGTGCCGGAGCCTCGGGCTCGGTGACGGCCACCATCGCCGTCCGCAGCACCCGGTCGCCCCGGCGGTAGCCCCGCCGGAGCACCGTGGTCGCCGTCGGCACGCTCACCTCGGCGGAGGTGTCGTGCATGACGGCCTCGTGCAGCGACGGGTCGAACTCGTCGCCGGCCGCCCCGAAGGCCTCCACGCCCAGGCCGTCGAGCAGCCCCAGGATGCGGTCGGCCACGAGCTTGAAGGCCCCGGTGAGGTCACCGTGGTCCCGGGCCCGCTCGATGTCGTCGACGATCGGGAACAGCTGGGTGGCGAACCGCTCGGCCGCCTGGTCGACGGCCAGCGTCCGGTCCCGGTCGATCCGCCGTCGGTAGTTGGCGTACTCGGCCGTGACCCGCTGGAGGTCCTCGGTGCGCTCGGCCAGCTGCCGCGCCAGGTCCTCGCCGTCAGCGGTCTGCTGCGGTGCGGTGGGCTCCTGCGGCGGCGCCTGCTCGGCGACCGGCGTCTCGTGCTCGCTCATCTGCTCCCCTGGGAGGTCGGAACCGGGCCGGACGCCGGCCGGCTGCTCGCCGGCCGGCGTCCGTACTGCACCAGTGGTGGGGTCGATCCGCCGCTTGTCACGGATGACCACCCGCGGCTGCTCGTCCCCCGAACTCATCGGCGGTCGTTGTCCTCGTCGACGATCTCGGCGTCGACGACGTCGTCGTCGTTCGTCGTCGCGCCGCCCTGCGCCGCGCCGGCCTCCGCACCGGGAGCGCCACCGGCCGCCTCGGACTGCTGGGCGTACAGCGCCCCGCCGACCTCCTGCGACACGCGGGCCACCTTCTCCTGCGCGGACTTGATCGCCTCGATGTCCGAGCCGCCCAGCGCGCTCCGCAGCTCGGTGAGCGCCTCGCCGAGCTCGTCCTTCTTCTCGGCCGGGATCTTGTCGCCGTTCTCGGCCAGGAACTTCTCGGTCTGGTACTGCAGCGACTCGGCGAGGTTGCGGGTCTCGGCCTCCTCGCGGCGGCGCTTGTCCTCCTCGGCGTGCGCCTCGGCGTCCTTCATCATCCGCTCGATGTCCTCCTTGGGAAGGGCCGAGCCGCCGGTGATGGTCATCGACTGCTCCTTGCCCGTGCCCAGGTCCTTGGCGTGGACGTGGACGATGCCGTTGGCGTCGATGTCGAAGGCGACCTCGATCTGCGGGACGCCGCGGGGCGCCGGGGGCAGCCCGGTGAGCTCGAACATGCCGAGCTTCTTGTTGTACATCGCCATCTCGCGCTCGCCCTGGAACACCTGGATCTGCACGGACGGCTGGTTGTCGTCGGCCGTCGTGAAGATCTCCGAGCGCTTGGTCGGGATCGTGGTGTTGCGCTCGATGAGCTTGGTCATGATCCCGCCCTTGGTCTCGATGCCCAGGGACAGCGGGGTGACGTCGAGGAGCAGGACGTCCTTGACCTCGCCGCGCAGGACACCGGCCTGCAGCGCGGCACCGATGGCCACGACCTCGTCGGGGTTGACGCCCTTGTTGGGCTCCTTGCCGCCGGTCAGCTCGCGCACCAGGTCGGAGACGGCCGGCATGCGGGTCGAGCCACCGACCAGGACGACGTGGTCGATCTGGCCGACGGAGATGCCGGCGTCGCGGATCGCCTGGTTGAACGGCGCGCGGGCGCGGTCGAGCAGGTCCTGGGTCAGCCGCTGGAACTCCGCCCGGGTGATCGTGATGTCCAGGTGCAGCGGGCCCTCGGCGCCGGCGGTGATGTAGGGCAGGTTGACGTTCGTCGACTGCGCGCCCGACAGCTCGATCTTGGCCTTCTCGGCGGCCTCGCGGAGCCGCTGCATGGCCAGCTTGTCCTTGGACAGGTCGATGCCGTTGGAGGCGTTGAACGTCTGCACCAGGTGCTTGACGACGCGCTCGTCCCAGTCGTCACCACCGAGGTGGTTGTCACCGGCGGTGGCCTTCACCTCGATGACGCCGTCCCCGATCTCGAGCAGGGAGACGTCGAAGGTGCCGCCACCGAGGTCGAAGACCAGGATCGTCTGCTCGGTCTCGCCCTTGTCCAGCCCGTACGCCAGTGCGGCGGCGGTCGGCTCGTTGACGATGCGCAGGACGTTGAGGCCCGCGATCTCACCGGCCTCCTTGGTGGCCTGGCGCTGCGCGTCCTCGAAGTAGGCCGGAACGGTGATGACGGCGTCGGTGACCGGCTCGCCCAGGTAGGTCTCGGCGTCCCGCTTGAGCTTCTGCAGGATGCGGGCGGAGATCTCCTGCGGCGTGTAGTTCTTGCCGTCGATCGCGTCGGTCTTCCAGTCGGTGCCCATGTGGCGCTTGACCGACCGGATGGTGCGGTCGACGTTGGTGACCGCCTGGTTCTTCGCCGACTGGCCGACGAGCACCTCGCCGTTCTTGGCGAAGGCGACGACCGAGGGGGTGGTGCGCGAACCCTCGGAGTTGGCGATGACCGTCGGCTCGCCGCCCTCCAGGACGGTGACGACGGAGTTGGTGGTGCCGAGGTCGATACCGACCGCTCGAGCCATGGAGATGGCCTCTCTTCCGTGTGCTGGGGTGGTACTGGTCCGTGGGGGGCAGCCGAGGAACCGGGCGGCACGGCGTCCTTGCGCCGGGTTCGCTCAACTTTCCTGCCCAGCCTAACGGCAGGAAGCCGTACGGTGTTCCCGGGGGGACGGATCTCGCCGCACAACCCCCACGGCTGCCGCCGGAGGCGGACCTCGCCCGGACGCAGCCGCCCGGTTCACCTTGCCGCACGGCCGCCGGCCGCGCCGGGCACCGCGTGGACGGGCGCCCGTACGGCGAGGTCGAGGCCCAGGCCGGGTGGCGCCCGGCCGGGGTCCGCGACCTCGCATGGGCGCGGCGGACAGGGGCGGCCAGGAGCCAGGGGGCGGCGCGCTGTCCTTACCCACGAGTAGCCTCTCGGCGCGCCCGCTATCGTGCGTCGCAGTGCGGGCAGCGGTGTCCGTACGCGATCGGAGCGCCGGTGCAGCGGCGCGCGCACCACACACAGCCCCGTCGCCCGTGTGGCCGGCGGGGGATCAGCCGACGCCACCAGGCGTACGGGAGGGGAAAACATGACGGGCCCGCTGCAGATCGTCCTGGGGACGATCAGCGTCCTGTTCCTGATCGTGTCGTCCGTGATGGCCTACCGGGCCGTCCGGGCGATGGTGCGGATCATCCGCACCGGCCAGCCCGACGGCACGCGTCTGCGTCCTGTCGGGCCGCGCCTGAAGATGCTGCTGGTCGAATCGTTGGCGCACACCCGGATGCTCAAGTGGACGCCCCAGGGGATCGCCCACTGGTTCGTCTTCGTCGGCTTCTACGGCCTGTTCCTCACGCTGGTCGAGGCGTTCGCCGAGGTCTTCAACCCGGCGTTCCACCTGCCGCTCATCGGTGCGTGGAGCGTGTGGAACCTCTTCGTCGACATCATCGGTACCGGCACGGTCGTCGGGATCCTCGTGCTGATCGCCCTCCGTCAGCGCGACCACCCGCGCCGGAAGGGCCGGAGCAGTCGGTTCGCCGGGTCCAACGAGGGCCGCGCCTACTTCGTCGAGTCCGTCGTCCTGCTGGTCGGCCTCTGCATCCTGGGCATCCGCGCGGCGAAGATCGCCTCCGGCCTGGACTACGCGCCCACCTGGTCGCATCCGGTTTCCAGCGCGCTGTCGACCTTCTTCCCGGACAACCCGGACCTGGTCTCCATCATCGCGTTCATCAAGATCGTGGTGTCGCTGACCTGGCTGGTCGTGCTCAGCCGCACCCTGAACATGGGCGTCGCCTGGCACCGGTTCAGCGCCTTCCCGAACATCTACTTCAAGCGGGAGGGCACCAGCGGCGCCCCCGCGCTCGGCCCGCTGCCGGCCATGACCTCCGGCGGCAAGCCCATCGACTTCGAGGACCCGGGCGAGGACGACGTCTTCGGCCGCGGGAAGATCGAGGACTTCACCTGGAAGGGGATGCTGGACTTCACCACCTGCACCGAGTGCGGGCGGTGCCAGAGCCAGTGCCCGGCGTGGAACACCGGCAAGCCCCTGTCGCCGAAGATGGTGGTCATGGACCTGCGGGACCACCTCTACGCGAAGGCCCCCTACCTGCTCGGTGAGAAGACGGCGTCGGAGACCGCGCCCGACTACGACGTCCTCAAGCCCAGCGACGAGCAGGTCTGGGCGTCGGGTTACGCCCGCATCGAGGGCACCAACGACGCGCAGGCGCACCGGCCGCTGGTCGGCACGCTGGAGGAGGGCGGGGTCATCGACCCCGACGTCCTGTGGAGCTGCACCAACTGCGGCGCCTGCGTCGAGCAGTGCCCGGTCGACATCGAGCACGTCGACCACATCCAGGACATGCGCCGCTACCAGGTCCTGATCGAGTCGAACTTCCCCTCCGAGGCCGGCGTCATGATGACGAACCTCGAGAAGCGCGGGAACCCGTGGGGCATGGGCGGCAACGTCCGCGAGGACTGGATCAAGGAGCTGGACTTCGACGTCCGCGTGGCCGACGGCCCGCTGCCGCACGAGGTCGAGTACCTGTTCTGGGTCGGCTGCGCCGGCGCCGTCGACGACCGCGCCAAGAAGGTCACCAAGGCCGTCGCCGAGCTGCTGAACACCGCCGGCGTCGAGTTCGCCGTCCTGGGCAACGGGGAGACCTGCTCGGGCGACCCCGCCCGCCGGATGGGCAACGAGTTCCTGTTCCAGCAGCTGGCCATGGAGAACGTCGAGACCCTCAACGGCGTCTTCGAGGGCCGGGTGCCCGGCACCCGCAAGATCGTCGCCACCTGCCCGCACTGCTTCAACTCGCTGGGCCGGGAGTACCCGCAGGTGGGCGGCGAGTACGAGGTCGTCCACCACACCCAGCTGCTCGGCAAGCTGGTGGAGGAGGGCCGGCTGACCCCCGTCACGCCGGTCGACCGCAAGGTCACCTACCACGACCCGTGCTTCCTGGGCCGGCACAACAAGGTCTACACGCCCCCGCGGGAGATCCTCGACTCCGTGCAGGGCCTGTCGACCCAGGAGATGCACCGCTGCAAGGACCGCGGCTTCTGCTGCGGCGCCGGCGGTGCCCGCATGTGGATGGAGGAGAAGATCGGCAAGCGGATCAACATGGAGCGCACCGAGGAGGCGCTCGAGCTCGATCCCGACGTCATCTCCACCGCGTGCCCGTTCTGCATCACGATGCTGAGCGACGCGCTGACCTCCAAGAAGCAGAACGGCGAGGCGGCCGAGCACGTCGAGGTGCTCGACGTCAGCCAGATCCTGCTGCGCTCCATGCAGCCGGTCGCGGTCTCGGCGCAGGGCGCGGACTCCGGCCCCGACGTCGGGACCTCGCCCGGCGCCGACCCGGCCGGTGAGGGCTCCGCGGCCACGGAGCACGGTCCGCAGGCCTGATCCACCGCACCACGGCGGCGCGCATCCCCACGGGGATGCGCGCCGCCGTCGTCGCTGGGGACTCCCGGCTCCGCCGGCCGCGGCTGGCCGGCCAGGTGGTTGTCCCCCGCACCGACCCGAGGTCGAGCTGCAGCCGGTCATGGGAGACGCTCTGCGGGTGACGCGCAATGCCCCCGCCCGCAACACCACCGGCACCGACCGCCGCCGGGGTCTCGGGTTGATGGCCGTCGCCATCGTGCTCACCGCGCTGAACCTCCGCACGGCGGTCACCAGCGTCGGCCCGGTGCTGCAGGAGATCGAGCGGGGGCTGGGCATCTCCAGCAGCCTGGCCGGGGTCATCACCACGATGCCGGTGATCTGCTTCGCGCTCATCGGGTTCGCCGGTCCGGCGCTTTCGGCGCGCTACCGCGACTCCCACGTGCTCGCAGGCGCCCTGGTCGCGATGACCGCCGGCCTCGCGCTCCGCAGCGCGGCCGACGCCTTCCCGGCGTTTCTCGCCGGCACGGCGGCGGCCATGGCCGGCGGGGCGCTCGGCAACGTGATGCTCCCGGGCCTGGTGAGACGTCACTTCCCCGGGCGGACCGGCCCCCTCGTCGGCGCGTACAGCACGGCGATGGGCCTGGGCGCGACCCTGGCCGCCGTCGCCTCGCAGCCCATCGCCGACGCCGCGGGCACCGAGGGCGAGGGCTGGCGCTGGGCACTGGTCGTCTGGGCGCTCCCGGCGCTCGTTGCGGCGGGGGTGTGGCTCGCCGTCCCGGCCGCTCCCGACGTCTCCCGCCGGAGCCACACCGCCGTTCGGATGCGGGCCCTGGTGCACAGCCCGACGGCCCTGGCGATCACCGCCTTCTTCGGCGTCCAGGCGCTGCAGGCGTACGTCGTCATCGGCTGGTCGGCCCAGTACCTGCGCGACTCCGGGCTCAGCGCGGCGAACGCGGGGCTCCTCCTGGGCCTGAACTCCGTCGTCGGCCTGCCGCTGAGCGCCGTCATCCCGTTGCTCACCGTCCGGCCGCGCCTGCAGCGCCCGCTGCTGGTGGTCTTCGTCGCCAGCTACGTGGCCGGGTGGGTGGGCCTCTGGACGGCGCCGACCACCGCACCGTGGCTCTGGATGGTGCTCATCGCCGTCGGCATGGGCACCTTCTCGATGGTACTAACCCTCATCGGTCTGCGCGCCCGGACGCCCGAGACGGTCTCCGCGCTCTCCACCGTCAGCCAGAGCTGGGGGTACGTGATCGCCGGGACCGGCCCGCTGCTCGTGGGTGTGCTGCGCGGGGTGACCGGCGGCTACGACGGCATGTTCGTCATCGTGCTCGCCGGCGTCGCGGTGCTCTCCGTCGCCGGGTGGATCGCCACGCGCCAGGTGTTCGTCGACGACGAGGTGGAGCGGTCGGTGCCCGGCTGGTCACCGGCGGGGCGCCGCTCCGACGTGCTGGAGAGCGCCGGGGTCGAGGTCCCGGCCGCCGCCCGCGTCACGGACACCCGGCCGCCGCGCGACTAGCTCTAGGGCCGCCGCGTCTCGGCGCGGGTGAAGTTCCGGAACGACCGCGACGGCGTGGGGCCGCGCTGGTCCTGGTACCGCGAGCCGTAGACCGCGGAGCCGTACGGGTGCTCGGCGGCGCTGGTCAGCCGGAACAGGCACAGCTGGCCGATCTTCATGCCCGGCCACAGCGTGATCGGCAGGTTCGCCACGTTGGACAGCTCCAGCGTGATGTGCCCGGAGAACCCGGGGTCGACGAAGCCCGCCGTCGAGTGGGTCAGCAGCCCGAGCCGGCCCAGCGAGGACTTGCCCTCCAGCCGGGCGGCGAGGTCGTCGGGGATGCGCACGACCTCGAGCGTCGAGCCGAGCACGAACTCCCCCGGGTGGAGCACGAACGGCTCGTCACCGTCGGGCTCGACCAGGGTGGTGAGGTCGTCCTGCTGCTCGGCCGGGTCGATGTGGGTGTACCGGGCGTTGTTGAACACCCGGAAGTAGCGGTCCAGCCGGACGTCGATGCTCGACGGCTGCACCAGCCCCGGGTCGTAGGGCTCGATGCCGAGGCGTCCCCCGGCGATCGCGGCCGTGATGTCGCGGTCGCTCAGCAGCATGGCGCGGAGTCTAGGGACTGCTGCTCCGCTCCCTGCGGGTGAATGCACCCAGCCCGCCACGATCGAGGCCGCCCGCGCCGGCGAGGCCGGCAACGGTTTCGGCGTCGGCGAGATGACGGGCTGGTCGACGGCATCGCGGCGGCCGCGGACGGCGCAGCCTCGCCGGCCACCGCCTCCGACGACGTCACGGGGCCCTCGCGGATGGCGAGGAGCCGCGGACGGAGCCGACCAGCTCCCGCGCGGCGATGCGCCGCTGACCGGAGGTGCCTGTCGCGTCCGGGAGGCGACCAGGTACTCTCGTCGCCGTTCGCGGGTGTAGTTCAATGGTAGAACATCAGCTTCCCAAGCTGACAGTGCGAGTTCGATTCTCGTCACCCGCTCCACGACGCGTGCAGACGCCGCCGGCGAGGCCCCGGTCGATCCGACCGGGGCCTCGTCGCGTAACGCCCGGTGCCGGGCCTTTGGTCCCTGTGGAACGGCCCCGTTTCGTACCACGATGGGCGCAGCGCTTCCCAGGGAGCGTCGAGGCTCCTACGGTCGGGCCGTGTCCCCGCCCGACCGCCGGTGCCGGCGGTGACCGACGACGCCGCGGCGCTCACCGCTGCGGTGCTCGCGGCCGCGTCGAGCGGGCAGCTCGAGGCGACCCTCCACGAGATCGTCGCGGCGGCCGTCCGCCACGTGGACGCAACCTACGGGGCGCTCGGCGTGCTGACGCCCGACGGTTCCGGCCTGGATCGGTTCGTCACGGTGGGCATGGACCCCGAGGACCACGAACGGATCGGCCGCCCCCCGGCCGGTGACGGCATCCTCGGGCTGCTGGTCGCGGAGCCGGTTCCCTTGCGGCTGGCCGATCTGGGCCGGCACCCGGCCGGGCATCCGCCCATGCGGTCGTTCCTGGGTGTGCCGGTCCGGGTCCGCGACTCGGTGTTCGGCAACCTGTACATCACCGAGAAGCGCACCGGCACGGCATTCACCGAGGCCGACCTCGAGGTGGCCCAGGGGCTGGCCGCGGTCGCGGGGCTGGCCATCGAGAACGCCCGGCTGCTGGAGCACGCCGAGCAGCGCCGCGCGTGGTCCCAGGCGGGCACCGAGATCGCCACGGCGCTGCTCTCGGGGCGGCCGGCCGACGAGGTGCTGCGGGCCGCCGCCGCCCGCGTCGCCGAGCTGTCGGGCGCTGACGCCGTCGGGCTGCTGGCTCCGGTCCCCGGCGACGAGGACACCTTCGTGGTGACAGCGGCCGTCGGCCCGAGCGCCGCCGACACCGAGGGGCTGCTGGTCCCGCTGGGCGACACCCGGCTCGGGGCGTCGCACCGGTCGGGGACGCCGCTGCTGGTCGACAGCGCCGCCTTCCCGCCCGCCGAACCGGCGAACGCGAAGGTCATCGGCCAGCTCACCGAGCGATACGGCCCGGCGCTGTTCCTCCCCCTCGGCGGGCCCTCTCCGACCAGCACGCTGGTCGCACTGCGGATCAGAGGCCGGCCACCGTTCGACCCGGCGGTGCTGGACCCGGCGGCGGCCTTCGCCACCCAGGCCACCGTGGCGATGGAGCTGGTGCGCAGCCAGGAGCGGGAGCAGCGGCTGCAGGTGCAGGCCGACCGGGAGCGGATCGCCCGGGACCTGCACGATCACGTGGTCCAGCGGATCTTCGCCACCGCGCTGGCGCTGGACCGCATCGGCCGGTCCCTGGAGGAGTCGGCGCCCGAGGCCGCCGACCGCATCGCCCAGCGCGTCGACGAGCTCGACGGCACGATCGCCCGCATCCGCGCATCGATCTTCGAGCTGCAGGTGACGCAGGACTCCTCGGCGGCGGCGATCCGGCAACGGCTGGCCGAGGTCGTGCGGTCGGTCGCCGACGGGCACGGTCTGCGCCCGGACCTGCGCTTGCGCAGCGAGGTCGAGGACCTACCCGCGGACCTGGCCGGCGACGTGACGGCGGTCGTCCGGGAGCTGGTCACCAACGTCGTGCGGCACGCCGGCGCCACCCGAGTGACGGTGGAGGTCACGCTCACCGACGCGGTCTGCGTCATCGTCACCGATGACGGCTGCGGGTTGCCCGCCGTGACCGTGCGCAGCGGGCTCACGAACCTGGCCGACCGCGCCGAGCGCCGGGGCGGCCGGATGACGGTGACCGCGGGACCCTCCGGCACCGCGATCCAGTGGTCCGTGCCGCTGCCGGCCTGACGCCTCCTCCCGGGACGCCGGCGGGTCAGCGCCCCGGGAGGCGGCTGTCGCGCAGCTCGGTGGCGAGGATCGCCGCCTGCGTGCGACGCTCGAGGCCCAGCTTGGCCAGCAGGTGGCTGGTGTAATTCTTGACGGTCTTCTCGGCCAGCCCCATGCGCTCGCCGATCTGCCGGTTGGTGAGCCCCTCCCCGATGAGCCGGAGCACGATGCGCTCCTGGTCGGTGAGGGCGGCCAGCCGGTCCCCGCCGGGTCGGGCCGCGGGCGGCGGGCCGTCGGCCAGGAGCCTGCCGCCCGCGGCCACGGTGCGCACCGCCGACACCAGCGCGGGGCCGCGCACCTGCTTGAGCAGGAACCCGGCCGCTCCGGCCCGCACGGCCTCGTCGCGAGCACTCCGGTCGGCGTAGCTGGTGAGCACCAGGCACCGCAGGCCGGGGACGCGGGCCCGCAGCTCCCGGCAGAGCGAGGCACCGTCGCCGTCGGGCAGCCGCATGTCGAGGACGGCGACGTCGGGACGCACTGCCGGAACCCGGGCCAGCGCCTCGGCGACCGTGCCGGCCTCCCCGACGACGGTGAGGCCCTGGTCGTCCTCCAGCACCTCGGCCACGCCCCGGCGGACCACCTCGTGGTCGTCGACCAGGAACACCCGCACACGCGACGAGGACGGCTCCACGGCTGCCCTCCTCCACCGCACCCGCGCGGTACCGCGCAGCGTAGGGCCGGGGGCGCCGGTCGGCCAGGTGGTCAGGCGGGGAGCAGCAGCGCCGCGTACAGCGTCAGGCCCGGGCCGAACGCCATCGCCACGATCGGCCCGTCGACGTCGGCGAGCTCCTGCAGCACGAGCAGGACGGTGGCCGAGGAGCAGTTGCCGTGCTCGGCGAGCACCCGGCGGGAGGCGCCGACCTGCTCCTCGCGCAGCCCCAGCTCGTCCCGGACCACGTCGATGATCCGCGGGCCGCCGGGGTGCACGGCCCAGCCGGCGACGTCCTCGACCCGGAGCCCGGCTCCGGCCAGCAGCTCGTCGACCACGTCGCCGACGTGCCGGGACAGCACGTCGGGGACCCGCGGGGACAGCCCCATGCGGAAGCCGAGGTCGGTGACGTCCCAGGTCATGTGGTCGGCGGTGGAGGCATCGGTGCGCGCGACGATGCCGGCCAGCCGGTGCCCGCGCGCGGCGCCGGGCTCGACGACGACGGCCGCGGCGGCGTCGGAGAAGAGCGCGTGCGCGACCACCTGCTCGAGGTCGGCCTGGGCCGGCTGCACGTGCAGGCTGGTCAGCTCGCAGCACAGCAGCACCGCCGGCCGCGACCGGGCGGTGACGAAGTCGCCGACGGCCGCCAGCCCCGGGATCGCCGCGTAGCAGCCCATGTGGCCGACGAGCAGCCGCTGCAGCCCCGCCGGCATGCCGAGGTCGCTGGCCAGCCGGATGTCGAGCCCAGGCGTGGCGTAACCGGTGCAGGTGGCGACGGCGAAGAGCCCCACGTCGCCGGGTGCCAGGCCGGCGGCGTCCAGCGCGCCGGCGACCGCCTGCTTGCCCAGCGGCAGCGCCTCCTGGATGTACCGGGCCATCCGCGGTCCGGTGCCCCAGCCGCTGAGGTCCTCGTCCATCGGGTTGGCCACCGCGTGGCGCCGGCGGACGCCCGCGCCGAGGAAGATCCGGCGGGCGGCGCGCACGCCCTCGTAGTGCCGGGCGAAGAATCCCTCCCAGGCCGCCTCCTGGTCGAGGGTGGTGGGCAGCGCCGAGCCGGCGCCGGTGAGGACCGCCGCGCTCACCGGCGCGGCTCCTCGGCGGACCTGCTGGGGATCATGCGCCCGACGGTACGTGCGCCGCCCGGCGGTCGCCCGCTCACCGCTTGCGCCCGTACCCGGCGAAGATGACCGCCGTGGACCGGATCGGCTTCATCCGCACACCGCCGCGGCGGCCCAACCGCCAGGCGACCGCGTCGCGGAGCGAGGGCCGCAGGCCGACCAGGCGGAGGTCCAGGCCGAGCCGGTCGGCGGCGGCGAGCAGCCGCTCGCGGTCCACGAAGAGCGCGGGGTCGTGGATCCCGGGCGGCGGGCCGCCGGGCAGCCGCTCGGCGACGGTCACGGTGAGGAAGCGGCCGATCCGCGTGGCGGCGAGCGTGTCGATCACCAGCACGCCACCGGGCCGCAGCAGGCGGGCGCACTCGGCCAGCACCGCGACGTCGTCCTCGACGTGCTCCAGGATCTCACCGGCGACGACGACGTCGGCGCAGCCGTCGGCCAGGGGAACCGCCAGCACCGAGCCACGTACCGGGAGCACGCCGTGGCTGCGCGCCGTCCGCAAGCCCTCGAACCCGAGATCGACGCCGACGTGCCGGTAGCCCAGGCGGGCCACGTGGGGGCCCATGAGCCCGCCGCCGCAGGCGAGGTCGACCAGGAGGGCGCCCGGCGGAGCCGCGGGCGGGACGTGCTCGGCCCGCGAGGCCGCCAGCCAGTGGAGCGCGGCGAACCCGCCCGAGGGGTCCCACCACTGGTCGGCGAGCTCCTCGTACTGGGCGGGGTCGTTGCGCGGTAGGACGCTGTCTCGCACTGCGGGCCCAGCCCTTCTTCAACGGGTCGTCTCCCCAGTTCACCAGGGAGTAGCCAGCCACTTCTCCAGCTCGCCGGCGGTCATGGTCACCGCCTCGCCGAACTCGCGCCGGACATCGTGGGGATCCTCGGTCGTCATCGGCCCTCGGCTCGGTCGTCGTCCCCCCGTACCGCGGCACCGCCCGGGGGAAACGGCGGGTCTGGTACTGCTGGTGGCCCGCCCACCACCCCGGAGGTCCGCGTGTCCGTCACCGTCGTCGGCAGCCTGAACGAGGACGTGCTGGTGGCCGTCGACCGGCTGCCCGGCCGCGGGGAGACGGTCGTGGGCCGGTCCGCGGCTCTGGTCCCCGGAGGGAAGGGCGCCAACCAGGCCGCCGCCGCCGGGCTGCTGGGTGGCCGGGGGGACCACACCGTGCACATGGTCGGGCGGGTGGGCGACGACCCATCCGGAGACCGGCAGCTGGCCGCGCTGACCGGGTCGCGGGTGAACGTCAGCCGGGTGCTGCGCACCATCGGCACACCGACCGGGACCGCGACGATCCCGGTGGAGGAGGCCAGCGGCGAGAACCTGATCGTGGTCGTCCCCGGGGCCAACGCCGAGCTGACCCCGGCCGACGTCGACACCCCCTCGGTGCGCTCGGCGCGGGTGCTGCTCCTCCAGCTGGAGGTGCCGCTGCCGTCGGTCGAGGCGGCGGCACGGGCGGCGACCGGCACGGTGGTGCTCACCCCCGCGCCGCCCCGCCCGCTCCCGGCCGCGCTGCTGGAGCGGGTGGACGTCCTGGTGCCCAACGAGCACGAGTTGGTGCAGCTGGCCGGCGAGAAGCCCGGCGAGCGCTCCCCCGCCGAGCTCGTGGGCCTGGCGCGCCGGGTGACGGCGGGCGCGGTGGTGGTCACCCTGGGCGCCCGCGGTGCCCTCGTCGTGCCCGGCGACGGCCCGGCCCTGCTGCAGGCGCCGCCGCCGGTGACCGTCGTCGACACCACCGGCGCCGGCGACTGCTTCTCGGGGGCGCTGGGACAGGCGCTGGCGGCCGGGTTCGGGCTGCCGGACGCCGTGCGGTACGCCGTCGCCGCCGCGGCGCTGTCCACGACCGGCGCCGGAGCGCGCGGGGCGCTGCCCGATGACGACGCCGTGCGGCGGCTGCTCCCGCGCGTCCCCGCCGCCACCCCGGTCGGCTGACCAGCGGTTCACCCGCGGGAGGACCGGGCACAGCCTCCTCGACCCGAACCTCGAGGAGGAGCCCGATGAGTGAACCCCAGCGCACGCCGCGCAGCGCAGACCGCGCCGAGGGCGACCCGGCCGGCGAGGAGGCCGGCAGCGGCCGCACGCCCCACCCGGAGGAGCCGGCCGAGGGTCGCACCGACGCGGCGGAGGGTGGCGCGGACACGCCCGACGTCTGACCTCGGCACCGGTCCGGCGCGCGGGCGGCCACCCGGCCACCGGGCCGGCGCGCGGCTCGGCCATACTGCGAGTGACAATCATTGTCAGTCGTAGGAGTGCTCGTGCCGGTCCGTCGCCCGCTCGCCGGCGTTCTCGCGGCCGCCCCCTGCGACGCGGAATCCCGCCGTGCGGGGACGGGTTCCTTCGTCGCGTGGTGGTTCCCCCGGCGCAGCGACGCCCCGACGGCCCCGTGAGCCGCCCCGCAGCCCTGGTCCTCGACGACGTCAGCGTCACCCGCGGAGGGCGCACCGTCTGGTCCGACGGCACCTTCACCGTGGCGGCCGGGGCGGTCGTCGGCGTCATCGGCCCCAACGGGGCCGGCAAGACCACCCTCTTCCAGGTGGCACTGGGCCTGCTGCCGGCGTCCGGCGGCCGGGTGGAGGTCCTCGGCGCCCCGCCACGGCGCGGGAACCGCCGCATCGGCTACGTCCCGCAGAACTACACCTCGGCCCTCGGCGACGCCATCCGCTGCCGCGACCTGGTCACGCTCGGCCTGACCGGCAACCGCTTCGGGCTGCGCCGCACCTCGGCCGCCGAGCGGGCACGGGTGGACTCCGCGCTGGAACGGGTGGGCGCGGCCGGTTTCGCCGATCGACGCATGTCGGAGATCTCCGGGGGCCAGCAGCAGCGGGTCGCGATCGCCCAGGCCATCGTCGACGACGCAGAGTTGCTGCTCCTCGACGAGCCACTGGCGAACCTCGACCTGCGCAACCAGCAGGAGGTCGTGCAGCTGCTCGGCCAGCTCCACCGGGAGCGGGACGTGACGGTGATGGTCGTCGCGCACGATCTCAACCCGCTGCTGCCGGTGCTCACCGAAGCCATCTACCTGCTCGACGGCCACCCGCACCACGACCCGATCACCGACGTCGTGCAGGAGGAGCTGCTCACGCACCTCTACGGCACCCCGGTCGGGGTCGTGCGCACCGCGCAGGGCGACCTGTTCACCCGCGCCGCCTGGCGGGACCCCCAGCGATGAGCGGCGCCCTGGCCGCCGTGGAGTTCCAGTCGAACTGGCTGCAGATCCTGCAGGCGCCGTTCATGCAGAACGCGATGATCGGCGGCTCGCTGGTCGCCGTCGCCGCCGGGCTGCTGGGCTACTTCGTCATCACCCGGCAGAACGCGTTCGCCGCGCACGCGCTGGCGCACATCGGGTTCCCGGGCGCGACCGGGGCCATCCTCGTCGGGGCACCCGTCACCCTCGGCCTGGCCCTCTTCTGCCTCGGTGGCGGGCTGCTGATCGGCCTGCTGGGACGGCGGGTCGCCGACCGGGAGATGGCCACCGGCACGGTCCTGGCGCTCGCGACGGCGCTGGGCGTGCTGTTCGCCTCGCTGGCCAGCGCCAACGCCAGCACCACGACGTCGGTGCTGTTCGGCAACCTGCTGGCCATCACCCGCGACCAGCTCGCCGCCTACGCGGCCTTCACCGCGCTGGTCGTGCTGGTGCTCGCGGTCATCGCCCGCCCCCTGGTGTTCGCCTCGGTGGACCCGGCCGTCGCCGAGGCGCGGGGCGTCCCCGTCCGGGCGCTCGGCGTGGCCTTCGTGGTCCTGCTGGCGCTGACCATCACGATGGCCGTGCAGGTGGTGGGCACCCTGCTGCTCTTCGCGCTGGTGGTGACGCCGGCCGCGACGGCGCTGCGCCTGACGGCCCGGCCGGCACGCGTGGCCACGCTTGCCGTCGCCCTGGCGCTCGGCTCGGTCTGGGGCGGGCTGGTGCTGGCGGCGATGGTGAACCTGCCGCCGAGCTTCTTCATCGTGGGGCTCGCCGCGCTGGCCTGGGTGGTCGTCCTGCTGGTCACCGGCCCCCGTGCCGCCCGGCGGGCGAACCGGCCGCTGGTAGGCACCCACCACGCGCACTGAGGCCGCCGACGGTGACACAGCTCTCAGCTGCGATCGGCTACGCCCCTGTTTTCCACCACGACCGGTCGGGCAGGCTTCCCCACATGGAGAAGCACGAGCAGAACCCGCGCAACACCCACGAATCGCCCGCCACGTCGCGTGACGAGTCGACCGTCGAGAGCACGGCCCGAGCAGTGGCCCGGCTGCTGGCCAATCCCCGCCGCACCCGCCGGGACTGACCCTCGGAGGAGGCGTCGGTGACGCTGCGTCGTCACACCGACACCAGCATCCTCCCCTACCCCGCCCAGCCCGGGCGCCTCTCGTCACCCAGAGCGATCACGGTCGGCGTGCCGCGAACTGCTCCGTCACGTGCTGGTGCACCATCGCTGGCGTGACCGCCGCCCTGCCCCTCGCCGCCGACGACGACATCTCGGCACCGGTCCGCCGCAGCCGCGCCGAGCGGCAGGCGATCGTCCTGGACACCGCCGAGCGCCTCTTCGCCGGGCGCAGCTCACGCAGCGTCGGCATGGACGAGCTCGTGCGGGAGACCGGCCTCGGCAAGATGACGGTCTACCGGCTGTTCAAGAGCAAGGACGACCTCGTCGGCGCCTACCTGACGCGGAAGGCGGCCACCGTGCTGGGCTTCATCGACGCCGAGCTGGACCGGCTGGAGGGCGACCCGCGCGCCGCGCTGCTGTCCGTCGTCGACGCGGTGGAGCGCGACGTCATCCGGACGGGGTTCCGCGGCTGCCCGTTCACCAACGTCAGCAGCGAGTACGACGACCCGCAGCACCCCGCCCGCAGCGCGGCCGCCGACTACAAGTTCGAGCTGCACGCCCGCCTCGAGCGGCTGGCCGACGAGATCGTGCCCGGCGACGGCGACGACCTCGCCGCCCAGATCCACCTGATCATCGACGGCATGTACCTCTCCGGCGGCCTGCTGGGCCCCGACGGCCCCGCCGCGCACGGCCGCCGGCTGGCCGAGCGGCTGATCGAGATCGCGGTCACCCGGGGCTGACCGCAGGATGGGCGGGTGAGCAACGACCGAACCCGGCTCGACCTCGACGACACGACGGTGGAGGCGCTCGGCAAGCTGTCCGAGGCCCTGGAGACCGTCGACCAGGCGCGCGGCTTCCTGTACGCGTTCCACCAGCTGACCGGCAAGGCCGACCGGCTCCTCCAGGAGTCCGTCGAGCTGTTCGGCCGCGCAGGGGCCGACCGGCTGGCCCAGGACATCGACCGCGACCTGGTCGGCCGCAACGTCATCGCCGACCGGTGGACCTTTCAGATCGTCGAGGACTTCGACGAGAACTACTGGGGCACCTTCCGCGCCTACGACGCCCGCGCGCGCGACGAGCTCTCCGGCGGCGACCGGCACGTCTACGAGGCCCGGATGAAGCAACGCGAGCGCAGCTCCGGCCACCCCGCCCACGAGGCCGGACCCGCCCTCGAGGACTGAACGCGCACCCCCTCGGCCCGCCGCCCGCAGGTCGGGGCTGGCCCATGCAGGCACCGCGGCGAGCCGTTTCCGGGCCCACGGGTCCGGGCAGATCCTGAGGATGACCATGCCCGATGAGAACAATGCCGGATCGGAACGGAAGGCCCAGCCTCTCGGCGCCCAGAAGGCACCGGGCGAGGACCGCGACTCCCTGGGGGCCACCGAGGGCCCGGCCGACGGCATCGCCGGCCCGGCCTACCCGCCCGCCGACACCGAACCGGACGCGCAGTGACCGCCCCCGACCCGCACCGGCCCGGTACGGCCGGAGACCCGCTGAGCGTGGGCCTGGGCAACCGCTCGACCGGTTCCGCCGACGGCGGATCGGACGCGCCGGCCCCGGCGCCGCCGCCGCAGCAGGCCCCGCAGAAGGAGCGGCACACCGGCCGGACCATCGGCCGGTCGCTGGCGCTCGCTCTGCTGATCTTCTTCACCGTCGTCCTGGTGCTGTTCATCGTCTTCAACGGCCAGACGGTGCGGATCAGCCTGGTGTTCGGCGACGTGCAGGGCCCGCTGGTGGTGGCGCTGCTGATCGCCGCGGCGCTCGGCGGGCTGCTGGCCTGGCTGGCCGGCATCGTGCTCCGGGCGCGGCGCCGCCGCCGCTGAGGCGGCGGAGGAACGACCGGGACGCACGACCGGTACGGACGTGCGTCCCGGCACACCCCGAGTGGGCGTGTCGGCTCAATACCTTGCTCCGTCCTACCGACCGGTAATAACGTTTGTTACCGGCCGGTAGGGATCGCCGTCCATCGGCATGAGCACGGGAGCCAGCGCACATGAGCCACTACACCGCGAACCTGCGGGACCTCGAGTTCAACCTCTTCGAGTTCCTCGACACGAAGGACCGGTTCGGCACGGGGCCGTTCGAGCAGATGGACGCCGAGACCGCCCGCGGGATCCTGGCCGAGGTCCGCCGACTGGCCGAAGGGCCCGTCGCGGCCTCCTTCACCGACGCCGACCGCAACCCGCCGGTGTTCGACCCGGCGACGCACTCGGTCACGCTCCCCGAGTCGTTCAAGAAGTCGGTCAAGGCCATCGAGGACGGCGAGTGGTACCGCCTCGACCTGCCCGAGCACCTCGGCGGGTTCGGCGCCCCGCACACCCTGACCTGGGCCGCCTTCGAGATGATCCTCGGCGCCAACCCGGCCGCGTTCATGTACGGCTCCGGAACCGCGTTCGCCGCGATCCTTCACGAGCTCGGCACACCGGACCAGAAGCGCATGGCCGAGCTGATGCTCGAGAACGGCTGGGGCGCCACCATGGTGCTCACCGAGCCCGACGCCGGTTCCGACGTGGGCGCCGCCACCACCAAGGCCGTGCAGCAGCCCGACGGCTCCTGGCACATCAGCGGCGTGAAGCGGTTCATCACCTCCGCCGAGCACGACCTCAGCGACAACATCATCCACCTGGTACTGGCCCGTCCGGAGGGAGCGAGGGCCGGCACCAAGGGGCTGTCACTGTTCGTCGTCCCCAAGTTCCACGTCGACCTCGCGACCGGCGAGCTCGGCGAGCGCAACGGCGCGTACGTGACCAATGTCGAGAAGAAGATGGGGCTGAAGGTCTCCACGACCTGCGAGCTGACCTTCGGGGACGGCCCCGTGCCGGCGAAGGGCTGGCTGGTGGGCGAGGTGCACGACGGCATCGCCCAGATGTTCCAGGTCATCGAGCACGCCCGCATGTTCGTCGGCGCCAAGGCGATCGCCACCCTCTCGGCCGGCTACCAGGTGGCCCTGGGCTACGCGAAGACCCGTGTCCAGGGCGCCGACCTCACGGCGACGTCGAAGGACGCCCCGCGAGTGACCATCACCCACCACCCGGACGTCCGTCGCTCGCTGATGCTGCAGAAGTCCTACGCCGAGGGCATGCGCGCGCTGTACCTGTACGCGGCCGGCTTCCGCGACCAGATCACCCAGGCCGAGGCCGAGGGCAGCGCGGACAGCGCCGAGGCCACGCTGGCCGCCAAGGTCAACGACCTGCTGCTGCCGATCGTGAAGGGCTTCGGCTCGGAGCGCGCCACCCAGCTGCTCACCCAGGAGTCGCTGCAGACCTTGGGCGGCTCGGGCTTCTTGCAGGACTACCCGATAGAGCAGTACATCCGCGACTCCAAGATCGACACCCTGTACGAGGGCACCACGGCGATCCAGGGCCAGGACTTCTTCTTCCGCAAGATCGTCAAGGACGGCGGCGTCGCGCTGACCTGGCTGGCCTCGCAGATCCAGGCGACCATCGACGCCGAGGCCGGCAACGGCCGCCTCAAGGAGGAGCGGCAGCTGCTAGCGGCGGCGCTGGACGACGTCCAGGGCATGCTGACGGCGATGTTCGGCCACCTCGCAGCCGCCCAGGAGGACATGGCGAACCTGTACAAGGTCGGCCAGAACACCTCCCGCCTGCTGCTCTCGGTCGGCGACCTGGTGACGGCCTGGCTGCTGATCCGCCAGTCCGAGGTCGCGTTGGCCGCGCTGGCCGGCGAGATCAGCGCACGGGACCGGCTCTTCTACGAGGGCAAGCTCGCCGCCACCCGCTTCTTCGCCACCCAGGTGCTGCCGCGGCTGGCCTCCGAGCGGGCCATCGTCGAGGCCACCGACAACGCGCTCATGGAGATCGACGAGGGCTGCTTCTGAGTGCTGCGCCGACGGTCGAGGCCGCCGCCCCGGTCCCGGGGAGGCGGCCTCCACCGTTTCGTAGCGGCGATGTCGGGCATGGGGTCGGGAACAGCCCCGACCGACAGGAGGCCGGCATGACCGACCCGCAGGGCAGCGACCGCATCCAGCAGGACATCCCCACCTCGTCCGGCACCGGCGCCAACAGCGACCTGGGCTCGTCGTTCGACGACGTCCCCCTGACGGCCGACGAGGCGATCGAGCGCGACGCCACCCAGGGCGACGACCTCCCCGCGAACGCCGATGGCGACATCGCCCGCGCCACGCGGGCCGGCGCCTCCGGCGAGGTCCCGGCCCCCACCAACCGATCCGGAGACGACGGCCGATGAGCGAGTCCCAGCCGACCGGTTACCGCGAGTCCCCCGACACCACGGACGGGCCGGTCGCCGAGGCGCAGGAGGGCGACGCGCCCGAGAGCGACGCGACGCTCACCACCGACGACGACGCGCAACGGGACGACGGCGTCGCTCGCCCGGGGAACGCCTCCGACTGAGGCCGTCCCCGCTGCGGCCTCCGGGGCGCCGCAGCGGAAGCCGCCCCTACGCTGGACGCCGTGCCGCACCCGCCTCGGACCGTCCTCACCCAGGACGAGTGGCTGCCGCGGGCGCGGGCGCACGCGGAGCGGATGGCGGTCTGGACCGGTCCGCACGCGGATCGGCGGCGCGCCGGCGTCGCGCACCCGGTGCTGGACTTCCTGTTCACCTACTACTCCGAGACGCCTGGCCGGCTGGCCCGCTGGCACCCCGGCACGGGTGTGGCCCTGGCCGGCCCGGCCGCCCGCGAGCGCCTCGACTGGCCCTTCCACGCCGAGCACGCCGACGGCGCCGTCGGCCTCGACGCCGAGGCCTTCCGGTCCGCCCGGGGGGAGCTTGTGGCCCGGGTCGTGCACCTGCTCCGGTCGACCGCCGGACGACCGGCGCAGTTCGGCTGCTTCGGCATGCACGAGTGGGCGATGGTCTACCGCCCGGACGACGGCGAGGTGCGGCACGGCGCGGTGCCCCTGCGCCTGGGCGTCGAGGGCACCGCCGAGGTCGTGGACGGCCACCGCGTGCAGTGCAGTCACTTCGACGCCTACCGCTTCTTCAGCCGTCGCGGCCGGCCGCTGAACACGCTCCGGCCGACGCGCGCCGACCAGCCGGAGCTGGAGCAGCCGGGCTGCCTGCACGCCACGATGGACCTCTACAAGTGGGCCTACAAGCTCTCCCCCGCCGTGCCCGGCGAGCTGCTGGCCGACTGCTTCGCCCTGGCCGTAGACGTGCGCGTGCTGGACATGCGCGCCTCGCCCTACGACCTGCGCGACCACGGGTACGAGTCGGTGCCCGTCGAGACGCCCGAGGGGAAGGCGCAGTACGTGGCCGCCCAGCGGACCTTCGCCGACCGGGGCGCGGCGCTGCGACGCCGGCTGGTCGCGGTGTGCGAGCGGCTGCTCGGTGACCTCCCGGCCGAGGCCGTACCGTCCCAGAGGTGACCTCTCCGCACACCGGCCGCTGGATCCGGCTCGACGGCACGACCAACATGCGTGATCTCGGCGGGCTGCCGACCACCGACGGCGGGCGCACGGCGACCGGGCGGATCCTGCGCAGCGACAACCTGCAGACCCTCAGCGACGCCGACGTCCGGCGGCTGGTGCACGAGATCGGCCTGCGGCAGGTCATCGACCTGCGCACGACGGCGGAGATCCTCCTGGAGGGCCGTGGGCCGCTGCGCTCGGTCCCGGAGGTGACCCACCGGCACTTCACCCTGCTGCCCGAGCGCGGCCACCACACCGACGTGTTCGCGGTCGAGGAGGCCGACGAGCGGCCCGACCTGCCGGCCGGGTGGCTGGAGTCGCTGCTGCCCCGGCAGGTGGCCGCCCACGACGAGGGCGAGCCGCCGGCGGTGCGGTCCTACCTGGGCTACCTCGGCCAGCGGTCGGAGAACGTCGTCGGTGCGCTGCGGGCACTGAGCCGGGCCGAGGACGGCGCCTCGGTGGTGCACTGCGCGGCTGGGAAGGACCGCACCGGTGTGGTGTGCGCGTTCGCGCTGTCCGTCGCGGGCGTTCCGCACGAGGAGGTCGTGGCCGACTACGCGCTGACGGCGGAGATCATCGACGCGCTGGTGGCGAAGCTGGCCGCCTCCCCGACGTACGCCGAGGACATGGTCAGCCGTGACGTAGCGAGCCACACCCCGCGCGCGGAGACGATGCAGCGGGTGCTGGCCCTGCTCGACGAGCGGTACGGCGGCCCCGCCGGCTGGCTCGACGCCCACGGCTTCGGTGCCGAGGAGCAGGCGGCGTTGCGGGCCCGGCTGCGGGACTGACGGCTCGGCGCGCGGCGCGGGTCGCGGGTCGCGCGGAACCGACCGGTTCGGTGAGACGGCCAGGTCAGCCACGTGCCGGGGTCGGCCGGTCCGCGTGCTTGTGCCGGTACATCGCCGCGTCCGCCGTGCGCAGCAGCTGCTCGGCGGTGCCGCCGTCGCCCGGGTACACGGCCACCCCGACGCTGGTGCCGACGAGGACGTCGGTGCCCTCCAGCCGGAACGGCTCGCGGAAGCACTCTACGACCCGGCCAGCCAGGCCGTGGGCATCCGACGGCTCCGCGAGACCGGGCATGACGACGGCGAACTCGTCACCGCTGAGCCGGCCCACGACGTCGCCGGGCCGGACGGCGGCGCGCAGCCGGGCGGACACCTGGCGCAGCAGCTCGTCGCCGGCCGCATGGCCCAGGGTGTCGTTCACCTGCTTGAACCGATCGAGGTCGCAGAACAGCACGGCGGCGTGGGACCGCCGGTCCTCCGCCGCGATCGCCTCGGCGAGCCGGTCGAGGAACAGCACGCGGTTGGGGAGACCGGTCAGCGCGTCGTGGGTGGCCTGGTGCCGGACGGTCTGGAGCAGCCGGGCCTTCTGCAGGGCGGTGGATGCCTGGTCCGCCACGCCGCGCAGCCGGACCTGCACGTCCCCGGCGAGCGAGGCGGGCGCCTCCCCGGTCTGCCAGCCCACCGTCGCCACACCGAGGAACGTCGTCCCGGCGAGCAGCGGTACAGCGACGACGTCGGCGCTGCCGATGCCCCGGAGGACCGCTCTCAGCCGGGGGCTGCTCGTCGCGTCGTCGAGGATGAGGGGTGTCCGGTCGGTCAGCATCCCCACCAGCTCCGGGGTGTCCTCCGGGCGCAGTACGGTCCCCGCCAGCAGCGCCGCCTGTTCGTCGGACATGCCGGCGGTCGAGGACGCCCGGAGCACCCCCGCGCCCGGGTCCCACAGAAGAAGGCTGGCACGGCTGCAGCCGACGACGCGCCCGAGCGCCGCGGCGACCAGTTCGCTCACCTCGGCCGGATCGGCCGCAGCCGCCAGCTCGTGCGACAGCGCCAGCAGCGCGCCGGCCCGGTCGGCCTCTCTACGGGCGTCCTCGAGCGCGATGATCAGGTCGAGGGCGGCCGCCGCGTGGCCGGCATAGACGGCCAGCATGGCTGCCTCGTCGCCCATCGCCGGATCGCCGGGGCGGTAGAGGGCAGCCAGCCTGCCGTGGGATCGCCGCGCCGACGCGATGTCGACCACGACCGCACCCGGGCCCATGTCGTCCCCGTCGAGGAGTGCGGCGGCCAACTCGGGCAGCCGCTCGGCCGGCAGGCCGGACCCGTGCACCAGGGGCGCGCCGCCGCCCGGCGCGTGGACAGCCACGAGGTAGGCCGGCGCCAGGACCGCCTCCGCGGCCCGGGAGACGATCCGCAGCGCCGTGTCGACGTCCTCGCTGGCGACCAGCTCCGTGGCCGCCGACTGCAAGATCTGCAGCTGGCCGCGCAGGGCCAGCAGCTCCGGGTCGACCGCCACGGCCGCCCGGCGGCGCCACGGCAGGCGCAACCGTCGTCGCCAGGCCTTCATGTCCACGTCCTCTGATGGACGCACGGCCCCGGCGGCCGGAGCGCATCCCCTCGATCGAAGGAGGCCAGCTCGCCTCTCGCGCACCCGGTGTACGCGCACGGCTACAGGATGCCAGCAGAGAGGCGTCCTTGGAAGCGGCTGCCCGCAAACGCATGCGACCCCGGTCTCAGCGGAGACCGGGGTCGAGATGTTCGCGGGCCGCGCGGGGTGCGACCGTCGCTCAGCGGCCGAGGAAGGCGCTGTTGTTGGCCATCGTCAGGAGCTCGTCCCGCATGGCCGGGCTGCTGCTGCGCGCCAGCGCCTTGGCGAGTGCCCGCCGGGTACGCGCCAGCTGCCGACGCTGCCGCCAGCTGGTCGTCACGCTGCTCATCGTTACTGCCTCTTTCGTCGGAGTGAAACACCTGCAGCCGTAGCAGCGCAGGCGCGCACCAATCTAATCCGACGAAACATCGGCATACTGGGGTTTCCACCGAAGGTTCCCCGCCCCTTCGGGTGAGAGTCGTCACGCGGACGCCCCTCCGACCTGACGGGCTCCCGAAAACGCCGACGGCGCCCGTCCCCGGGCGGGGACGGGCGCCGTCGTGGCCCTGCGGCAGCGGGGACCCTGCTCCCTCAGCTGGGGCGCTCGACGTCCCCACGCCACGCACCGGTCTCGGTGCCGCGGCTCTCGATGAACTCCTTGAACTTCTTCGCGTCGGCCTTCACCTGGCGGTCGTCGAAGCCGAGCGCTGCGCCGGCCTTCTCCACCAGCCCGGTGGGCTCCCAGTCGATCTGGATCATCACGCGGGTCTTGGCGTCGTCGAGGCGGTGGAAGGTCACCACGCCGGCGTGCTTGGCCTCACCGGTCGTGCTGGTCCAGGCCACCCGCTCCTCGGGGTGCTGCTCGGTGATCTCGGCATCGAACTCCCGCTTGACGCCGTCGACGTTGGTCACCCAGTGGGTGTGCGTCTCATCGATCTGCGTGATGCTCTCGACACCGCCCATGAACTGCGGGAACGTCTCGAACTGCGTCCACTGGTCGTAGGCGACACGGATCGGGACGTCGACGTCGATGGACTCCTGCACGCTGGCCACGTTCTCAGCTCCTTGATGTCGCGTGTTCGATCGCGCACCAGCTACCCGACCGACGTGCGTGCGACACCTCGAACTAGCAGGTCAGCGGAGCGCCGTCGCGGCCCCCGCGGGGGGCCTGCGACCGGGGTCGACAGACCTCCTCGCGGGGGTCAGAACGCCAGGGCGCTCCCGGGATCGTGCAGCAGTGCGCCGACGTCGGCGAGGAACCGGCTGCCCAGCTCGCCGTCGACGATGCGGTGGTCGAAGGAGAGCGCCAGCTGGGTGACCTGGCGCGGGCGGACCTTCCCCTTGTGCACCCACGGCATCTGGCGGACGGCGCCGAAGGCCAGGATGGCCGCCTCACCCGGGTTCAGGATCGGCGTGCCGGTGTCGACGCCGAAGACGCCGACGTTGGTGATGGTGAGCGTGCCCCCGCTCATCGCGGCCGGTGCGGTGCGGCCGGCGCGGGCGGTCTCCGTCAGCTCACCGAGAGCCGCGGCGAGCTCGGGCAGGGTGAGCCGGCCGGCGTCGGGGATGTTGGGCACGATCAGCCCCCGCGGGGTGGCCGCGGCGATGCCGAGGTTCACCTGCCCGTGGACGACGATCTCCTGCGCCGCCTCGTCCCAGGAGCTGTTGACCATCGGATGGCGCCGGGCGGCCAGCAGCACCGCCTTGGCGACGAAGAGCAGCGGGCTGACCTTGACGCCGGCGAACTCCGGGCGCCCGGCCAGCCGGCTGCGCAGCTTCATCATCCGCGTGACGTCGACGGTCAGGAACTCGGTGACGTGCGGCGCGGTGAAGGCGCTGGCCACCATGGCCGCGGCGGTCGCCTTGCGCACCCCCTTGACCGGGATGCGCTGCTCCCCGCCGGTCCCGGCCGAGGTGGCCTTCTCCACCGCAGGGGCGGTCCGGGCGGCGACGGCGGCGTCGACGTCGGCCCGGGTGATGCAGCCGTCGGTGCCGGAGCCGGTCAGCGTCGTCAGGTCGACCCCGAGGTCTTTGGCGTACTTGCGCACCGGGGGCTTGGCCAGCGGGCGCGGGCCACGGCGGCCGGGCGCGACGCCCCGGGCGGGAGCGGCGTCGTCGCGGAGCGCGGCGGCCTCGGCCTGCCGGCCGACCTCCAGGCCGCCGTGGCGGACCGGCTTGCTGCGCATGTCGGGCGCGGTGGCCAGCAACGGCGGGCCGTCGTCGGAGGGCTGCGGCGGGCGGTCGGCGCCCCCGGAGCCGTGCTCGGCGCCCGGGCGCTGGGTCGCGCGGGCCGCGGCGACACTGCCGGAGCGCCGTGGCCGGCGCCGGGCCTCGGTCGTCCGCGGGCCGTAGCCGACCAGCACCGCCGTGCGACCACCGGGCGCGGTGCCCCCGATCAGGCCGGCGGCGGGCTCGGCATCGTCCGCCGGGGCCGGCTCGTCCGCGGGCGCCCCGCCTCCGACGTCGATCGTGATGATCGGCGTGCCGACGTCGACCATGGTCCCGGCTTCGTGCAGCAGTTCGACGACGGTCCCGGCGAACGGCGAGGGCAGCTCGACGGCCGCCTTGGCCGTCTCGACCTCGCACAGCGGCTGGTTGATCGCGACCTGGTCGCCGACGGCGACGAGCCACTGGAGGATCTCCCCCTCGGTGAGGCCCTCACCGACGTCGGGGAGACGGAACTGCCGCAGCACTGGCGTCGAGTTCGCCATCGGTTCAGAACTCCATCGCGCGGTCGACGGCGTCCAGCACCCGGTCGAGGTCGGGGAGGTAGTCCTCCTCGAGCTTCGACGGCGGGTACGGGGTGTCGTACCCCCCCACCCGCAGCACCGGCGCCTCCAGGGAGTGGAAGCAGGCCTCGGTCACCCGGGCGGCGATCTCGGCGCCCAGGCCCAGGGTCACCGGGGCCTCGTGGACGACCACGCAGCGCCCCGTGCGGCGCACCGACTCGTGGACCGGCGCCAGGTCCAGCGGGGAGACGGTGCGCAGGTCCACGACCTCCACCGACCGCCCCTCCTCCGCCGCGGCCGCGGCGGCCTGCAGCGCCGTCTTCACCATCGGGCCGTAGGCGAGCACGGTGACGTCGTCCCCGCCGCGCACCACCCGGGAGGCGAACAGCGGGTCGGGTGTGGCCTCGACGTCGACCTCGGCCTTCTCCCAGTACCGGCGCTTGGGCTCGAGGAAGACGATCGGGTCGGGGTGCGCGATGGCCTGCTGGATGCCCCAGTAGGCGTCCACCGGGTTGCTGACGGCGACCACCTTGAGCCCCGCGGTGTGCGCGAAGTAGGCCTCCGGGCTCTCGCTGTGGTGCTCGACGGCGCCGATGCCGCCGCCGAACGGGATGCGGATGACGATGGGCATCGCCAGCCGGCCCCGGGAGCGGGCGTGGATCTTGGCCACCTGGGTGACGATCTGGTTGTAAGCGGGGAAGACGAACCCGTCGAACTGGATCTCGCAGACCGGCCGGTAGCCGCGCATGGCCAGGCCGACCGCGGTGCCGAGGATGCCGGCCTCGGCGAGCGGGGTGTCGACGACGCGGGCCTCGCCGAAGTCCTTCTGCAGGCCGTCGGTGATCCGGAAGACCCCGCCGAGCTTGCCGATGTCCTCACCCATGAGGACGACCTTCGCGTCGTCCTCCATGGCCTTGCGCAGCCCCAGGTTGAGCGCCTTGCCGATGGTGAGCGTCTCGCTCATCAGTGCTCGCCCCCCTCGAACGACTCCTGATAGGCCACGAAGTCGGCGCGCTGCTGCGCCAGCTGCGGGGTCTGCTCGGCGTAGACGTGGTCGAACATCTCCGTCGGTGCCGGATCGGGCATGTCGAGGGTGCCGCTGCGGATGCGGGCGGCCAGCTCGTCGGCCTCGGCCTCGACGGACTCGAAGAACGCCGCGTCGGCGATGGAGCTGCGCGACAGGTGGGCCTTGAGCCGGGCGATCGGGTCGCGCAGCTTCCACTCCTCCAGCTCGCTGGCCAGCCGGTAGCGGGTGGGGTCGTCGGAGGTTGTGTGCGCGCCCATCCGGTAGGTGAAGGCCTCGATGAAGGTGGGGCCCTGCCCCTCGCGGGCGGCCTGCAGGGCCTGCCGCGTCACCGCCAGCACGGCGAGGACGTCGTTGCCGTCGACCCGGACGCCGGGGAAGCCGAAGCCGGCGGCGCGCTGGTACAGCGGCACCCGCGACTGCCGCTCCAGCGGGACGCTGATCGCGTACTGGTTGTTCTGGCAGAAGAAGACGACGGGAGCCGAGAAGCTGGCCGCCCAGATCATCGCCTCGTTGACCTCGCCCTGGCTGGTGGCGCCGTCACCCAGGAACGCCAGCACGGCCTGCTCCGCGCCGTCGCGCTGGATGCCCATGGCGTAGCCGGTGGCGTGCAGCGTCTGCGCGCCGATGACGACGGTGTAGAGGTTGAAGCCGGTGGCGACCGGGTCCCAGCCGCCGTTGTCCACGCCCCGGAACAGGCTGATCACGTGCAGCGGGTCGACGCCGCGCGCCCAGGCGACGCCGTGCTCCCGGTAGGTCGGGAACGCCATGTCGGATGCGGCCATCGCCCGGCCGGCGCCGATCTGCGCGGCCTCCTGGCCCAGCAGCGAGGCCCAGATGCCCAGCTCGCCCTGCCGCTGCAGCGCGGTCGCCTCGACATCCCATCGGCGGACCAGGACGAGGTCCCGGTACACGGCGCGCAGCTCGTCGTCGCCCATCTGGAGCGAGTAGTCGGGGTGCTCGACCCGGTCGCCTTCCGGCGTCAGCAACTGGACCAGCTCGGTGCGCGGCGCGTGGTGGGGCGCGGCGGCCCCCGGGACGGGGTCGACCATCTCCGTGGTCGAGGTCTTCGCTGTCACGGGTCGCGCTCCTCGCCGTCGGCCACCGCGGCCGGGGTCACCGGCGGTGCGGCGGTGCTGGACGTTCCGGTCCGCCGGATGTGGCGGTCCTCACACATCCTGGCACGCCACACCCGCCGAGGACCAGCCCTGGCGTGCAGCGATCTGCACAGGGGCATCGCCGGGGACTGCGCAGAAAGCCACCCACGGACCCTCGGCAACTGTCAGACTGCGCAGCATGCCGGAGATCGACGCCACGGACGCGCGGCTGCTGCGTGTGCTGACCGAGGACCCGCGGGCCAGCGTGATGGCCCTGTCCCAGCGGCTCGGGCTCGCCCGGAACACGGTGCAGACCCGGCTGGCCCGGCTGGAGGGCAACGGCGTGCTCGCCCCGCTGGACCAGCGGGTGCGGCCGGAGGCGCTCGGGTACCGCCTGGCGGCCTACATGTCCGTGCAGGTCGCCCAACGGGGGCTCGGCGAGGTCAGCGATGCGCTGGCCGGCCTGCCGGAGGTGCTGG
Source organism: Blastococcus sp. HT6-30 (assembly GCF_039729015.1). Taxonomy (NCBI): domain Bacteria; kingdom Bacillati; phylum Actinomycetota; class Actinomycetes; order Geodermatophilales; family Geodermatophilaceae; genus Blastococcus; species Blastococcus sp. HT6-30. Next base: position 3,441,649 of record NZ_CP155792.1, read on the forward strand.
AGGTGACGGGCCTGTCCGGCGCCACGGACCTGCTCGTCCACGTGGTGGCCACCGACGCCGACCACCTCTGGCGGATCACCGAGGCCGTCCTGTCGATCGCCGGCGTCCAGCGGGTGGACACCGCGCTGGCGATGCGCCGCTTCGTCGAGCGCCGTACACGCCCGCTGCTGGACCGCGCCGCCGGCACCGGCTAGCGGGGCCGCGGATCCGCGCGGGTCCCCGGGCGGTCCAGCCCGGCGGGGACGTCGTCCACCCGCTCGGCGTGGGCGGACCGTGCCGGCCCGCCAGCGGTGCTGGTGGTCACGGCCCGATCGGAGGCTGCTCGCGACCGTCCCCCAGCTCCCCTCGCACGGCTGCTGAGCCGTGCGTTCGCCGGTCTCGGCGTGGTGGTGGCGGACGCACCGGCGCTGACGCCCACCCCGCCCGTGCCCGTGGTCGGTGGGTGGGCTCGCTGCGCGGCGGGTACGGGCCCGCGCATGGAGAAGCGGACACCGTTCGGCGTGGCGGGCAAGGGCAAGCGCGGGATCAGCACCCTGGGGTGGGCCCTGCGCGGGGCGGCGGCCGGCGCAGCGGGGACAACGGCGCTCAACGCCGTCACGTACCTGGACATGGTCGTGCGCGGCCGTGGCAGCAGCTCGACCCCGCAGCGAACCGTGGAGCGGCTCGCGGAGACAGCGCACGTGCCCATCCCCGGGGACGACGAGACGCGCCGGAACCGTGTGGAGGGGCTCGGGCCGATGACCGGCCTGGTGGCGGGGATCGGGGTGGGGGTGGTCGGCGGGCTGGCCCGGGCGTCGGGCCTGCGCTCGGCGAAGCCGGTCGGGACGCTGCTCACCGGGCTGGGTGCGATGGTCGCGGCGAACGGGCCGATGACGGCGCTCGGCGTCACCGATCCCCGCACCTGGTCGGCGGCCGACTGGCTCAGCGACCTGGTCCCGCACCTGGTCTACGGCGTCGTCACCAAGTGCACCATCGACGCCTTCGACCGCCCCTGACCACCGCCGCTCGGCGAGATCGGCGATCTGGCCCGCTTCGCAGCCGGAGAAGGGGCGAGATCGCCGATCTCGCCGGGCACACTTCCCGCGTGCACGAGGTCACCCGCGCTGCTCCGCCGGCACCACCTGCTGGGCGGGCCGGTACCCGACCACGTGCGGGCTACCGCCAGCCCCGCTCGTCGACCCCACCGGGCACGGGGGCCTGCGGGTCGTAGGGCGTCCGGGTGAAGACGAACGTGTCCAGGTCCAGGTGGTCGTCGGCGATCCGCAACGTCTCGCCGGCGAAGTAGCCGTCCAGCCCGAGCCACGTGCCGTCGTCGCGGCGGGTGAACCGGCTGGCCCGCCCGCTGCGGCCGGGCAGCGGGCCCAGGTGCAGCAGCCCGCCGGCGACGGCCCGCAGGACGTAGGGAGCCGGCCCCCAGAACCAGACGCCGAGGGTCTCCAGTGATACCGGCGACGGCGACGGGGCCCACGGCTCGACGACACGCGGCTCGGCACCGCGCAGGTCGGCGAGCAGCCCGAAAACCAGCGGATCGACGCCGCTGGTCGCGTTGGCCAGCGAGACCGCGCCCGTCCGCTCCTCCCGGTCGACGAAGACCCCGGCGAGGAAGCCGGGCATCGAGCCGCCGTGCCCGACCAGCGTCCGGCCGTCGACCCGCACCACCTGCACGCCCAGCCCGTAGGCCGACCAGCCCGACGCCGAGGAGTCCACCCCCGCGGGCACCGTCATCTCCTCGAGCGTCGCGGGGTCGAGCACCTCGCCGGTGTCGCCGAGCAGGAAGGCGGCGAAGCGCCCGAGGTCGGCCAGGGTCGCCCACAGCTGCCCGGCGGCGGCCATGACCCCCGCGTGGTGCTCGGGCTCGGGCAGGACGACGTCGGCCCAGGGGTGCACCGCCCAGCCCTCGGCCGCCGGGGCGACGGGGCGGGGGCTGGTGCGGGACATGCCCAGCGGCGCGAGCACCTCGGCGGTCACCGCCTCCTCCCAGCTCCGGCCGCGCTGCCGGGCGACCAGCTCGCCCAGCAGGCCGAAGCCCAGGTTCGAGTAGTGGAACCGGCGGGCGGCTCCGAGCACGACGTCGCTGTCGGCCATGCCCAGCTCGTCGAGGGTGCCCCCCGGGGTGCGCTCCCACCAGCCGCCGGGACTCTCGGCGGAGGCGCCGGCCAGATGGGAGAGCAGCTGCCCGACGGTGCGGTCGCCGAACGGCGTCCCCGGCAGGTGCCGCTCCAGCGGGTCGTCGAGCCGCAGCAGCCCCTCGTCGCGCAGCCGCAGGACGACCACCGCGGTGACGGTCTTGCTGATCGAGCCGAGCCGGTACTGGACGTCGGTGTGCGGCTCGGGCACGGCGCCCCGGCCCGCGGACCAGGCCAGCCCGCCGTCCCGGACCACCCCGGCGACCAGGCTGGGAGCCCGGCCGTCGCGCTGGACGCGGGCGGTGCGCGCCAGCAGGAGGCGGGCGGTGCTGGACAGGACGGGCTCGGCCATGGCGGCGACCGTAGCGAGCCGCCCCGCCTGGGGGTCAGGCGGTCAGCGCCTCGCGCCGCGGCAGCCGGCCCGAGCGGGTGGCGTGACGCTCGAACCACACCGTGGCCAGCGGCGGCACGGAGGCGACGAGCGCGAGGACCGTGGTGCCGGCCGGCCAGCGCAGCACCCGGGCGGCGACGAGCGCCACCAGCACGTAGACGAGGAAGACCCCGCCGTGGATGGGGCCGAACACCTGGACCCCCACCTCGGAGGCCTGCAGGACCCACTTCACGAACATCCCGGCCAGCAGGCCGATCCAGGTGATCGCCTCGGCGACGGCGACGATGCGGAAGGCGGTGGAAACGGTGCGCGGGGTCAACGGGCGTCCTCGGGTCGGCGGAGCTCTCCGGTGGTCAACGACCGGGCCGGGCGCGGGGTCCCCGCGGCGGGTGTGACCTTCGCGGCAGTGCGCCACCTGGCAGGGTCGGCACCGTGCGCGGACTGGCCCGGCGGGAGTTCTGCCTGGTCCTGCTGCGCCGGATGGCCGACGTCCGACCCGATCTGACCACCGAAGCGCTCCCCCGGCTGGGCGCCACCCGGGCGGAGGCCCATGCCGCGCACACCCGGTGGCAGGCGCTGCAGCACTCTGCGCGGGCGCCGCGCGGGCTGGCGCTGCGCGCGGCGGTCCTGGGGCCGCCCGAGGAGCTGGAGGATCGGCGCTTCGGCGACCTGGACCTCCAGGTGCGCCGCTGGCCGCTGCCGCTGTGGCCGCACCTGTGGTGGCAGGTGGTCAGCGGGCCGGGCGGCTCGGTGCTCGACGAGCAGCTGGCGCGCGCGCCCGGATCGCCCGTCCCGGCCGCGACGTCGCGCCGCCTGCTGGTGTGGGAGCACGTGCTCGACGACGTCGTCGGCCTCCGGGGCGCCCGCGCCGTGGATCCGGGCGTGGTCACCCGCCGGGAGGTGCACCTCCCCGGCGGGGCGCGGGCGGTGTTCGTGTGGGGCCTGCTCCAGCAGGTCACCCGGCACGATCAGCCGGCGATGCGCCGCGCCCCGCTGTAGCCGCCCATCGAGTCGATGCTCGCCACCTTGACCACGTCGCCGGACGTGGGCGCGTGCACCATCTGGCCGTTGCCGATGTAGATGCCCACGTGGCTGATCGGGCTGTAGAAGAACACCAGGTCACCGGGCTGGAGCTGGTTGCGGGAGACCTGCTGGCCGACGGCGGCCTGGTTGCGGCTCGCCCGCGGCAGGCTGATGCCGGCGGCGCGGTAGGCGTAGGAGGTCAGGCCCGAGCAGTCGAAGGCGTTCGGGCCCGAGGCCGCCCAAACGTAGGGCTTGCCGCGCTGGGCCATCGCGGCGTCGACGGCGGCCTGCGCGGCACCGTTTCCGGCCACCACCGGCATCGACGGCGCAGGGGCCTCGCGGTCGCTGCGGCTGGCCCGCTGCGGCTGGGCGCTGCGCTCTTCCGCGTGGTGCGCGTCGGCCACGGCCTGGCGCTCCGCGGCGCCGAGCTGCTCGTACTGCGCCCGGAAGTCGGCGACCTGCTTCTCCAGCTCGGCCTGCTGCCCGGCGACGGAGTCGTAGGTCCGCTGCGCCTCGGCGGCGGACTGCTGCGCGGTGGCCTGGGCCTGGGCGGCGGCCACGCTTGCCTCGGCCGCCTTCCCGAGGATCCCCCTCTGGTGCCCGGCGATCGTCTCCAGCATGGCCACCCGGCTGACGAACTCGTCGGCCGAGCCGCTGGTCAGGAGCGCCTGGAAGGACCCGAGACCCTCACCGGTCCAGGTGCTGCGCGCGATGCCGCGCACCGCCTTCTGCGCCTGGGCGAGGTCGGCGGTGGCCTGCTCGAGCTGGGCGGCGGCGGCCTCGGCAGCCGCCTGCTGGGCGGCCAGCGCGTCCCGCGCCTCGTTGAACCGCTCCGTGACGACCTCGAGCTGGTGCCCCCGCTCGGCGACCAGCTGCGCCGCCTCGGCCGACGTGGCCGGGTTCCCCGGTGCGGCCGACGCGGGAACCGTGGCGAGCAGGACGCCGAGGGCGCCCGCGAGGGCCAGACCGGCCCGCCGCGCGGTACGACGGCGGGTGGGCGTGCGCAGGGGGGTCGCCATGGTGCGGCGGCGCTCCGTTCCTCTTCCACGAGCCGCCTACCGGCGCCCTCCGGGCACGACGACGCTCCGCCGCGGTGGAGGGGCTCGGTCCGGCACCCACGCCTGTGCGGGTGACCGGCTCGACGGCGCCCGGCGGGCGCCACTCGGCAGTGACAGAAAGCCCCGGCGGGCCTACTCAGCGTAGGGGTCGTGACCAGCTCGTCACAATCCCCCGAACGACAATCGTGTGACTCGGCCTGCGCCCTGTCGCACGCGGCACACCCGCCCCATCCTGCGCGCCGGGCACGCGCCGCCACCCGCCAGTTGCGCCCACCGACCGGGAACGGAACCCGTCCGCACGGTTTCGGCGCGCCACCGCCGGACCACTACGAGTGGATGGACCTCCGCAAGCCCCTGCTGCTCCTCGCGCTCGCCGGCTCCCTCGTCGCCTGCGGGGACAACACCGACCTCCAACGCGGTGAGACCAACTGCGACTCGAGCGGGGCCGAGGCGAACAACCCGCACGACGCCAGCTGCCAGGAGACCGGCGTCAACGACGACTCCGACTGACCCGGCGCAGGTGAGCCGGGCGGCGCCCCCAGGGCGCGCGATGCCGGAGGACGGCACAGCCCCGGAGCGCTCCGGCCGGCTGGTGTCCCTCGTCCGCGACGTCGTCCCCGGCGTGAAGTTCCGGCTGCGGGGGCGCGACCTCGCGCTCATCGCCGCGGGCCTCACCTTCTACGCAGGCATCGCCGTCGTCCCGCTCCTGGTGCTGGCGTTCGGGCTGACCGCCTGGCTCACCTCGCCGGAACGGGTGCACGAACTGGGCCTGCGGCTGGGCGACCTGCTGCCGGGCGAGCTCGGCGCGCCGGACGCTGTGGCCCGGCTGGTCGACGCGGGCGTCGGGCTGGACCCGCTCGGCGCCCTGCTGGCCCTGCTGCCGATGTCGCTGTACGGGGAGGGTCTGCGCCGGGCGCTGCTGCGCTTCAGCTCGCGGCACGAGGGCCTGACCGGCTGGCGCGGCCGGCTGGGCGCCCTGCCGCTCCTGCTGCTCGCGCCGGTCCTGCTCTACCCGCTGCTGCTGGCCGGGGCGCTGATGGCCGAGCTGGCCGAGCGCGGTGGCTTCCTCGCGACCGTCGGGCAGGTGGCCGTCGGCTACTACTCGGTCCTGGCGGCGCTCACCATCCCCCTGGCCTGGGGCTTCCGGGTGGTCGGCGGCGGCCGCGTGCGCTGGCCGGCGCTCCTGGCGGGCGCCCTGTTCACCGCGGCGTGCCTGTCGGGCTTCCTGCAGGGCTTCGTGCTGTTCCTGGCCCTGCCGCTGGACCTCGGCGCCCCCTTCGGCGGGCTCGACGTCGTCGGCGGGGTGGTGGCGCTCGGGCTGTGGCTGTTCGCCCTGCACCTGGTCGTCCTGCTCGGCTGGCTGGTCACCCAGTCACTGGACGAGCGCTGGCGGGGCCGGTCAGCGGGGACGCGGCCACGTGGTCAGGCGCTCGGACCAGGTCCCGAGCAGCTCTGAGTCGGGCGTCGCCGGGCCCTCCGGGAGGACGGGCTCGGCCCGGGTGGGGGGCGATGCGGTGGGAGACACGGCCGGAGGGGTCGTCACGCCAGGTGCCGGCTCCCTGTCGGCGGCGTTGGATGGGGGGCATGCCTGACTCGATGCTGGCCGGCCGGCTGAACGTGCGCACCCGCGAGTTCGTGGTGAAGGAGGTGCCCAAGCCGACGCCGGGCCCGGGCGAGGTCCTGATCCAGGTGGCGGCGGCGGGCATCTGCCTGTCCGACGTGCACCTCATCGAGGGCAAGCTCTCCCCACTGTTCCTCGCCGGTGACGAGGTGACGCTCGGCCACGAGGTGGCCGGCACCGTCGCCGAGCTGGGCGCGGGCGTGACCGGCTGGACGGAGGGGCAGCGGGTGCTGCTGCAGGCCGGCGAGGAGAAGGGCGGCTGGGTGCACACCCGCGGGGTCGACTACGACGGCGGCTGGGCGCAGTACGCTCGGGCGACCGCCGACACGGTCGTCCCGATCCCGGACGACCTGCCGCTGGAGCAGGCCTGCATCGTGCCCGACGCGGTGTCCACGCCGTGGGCCTCGATCGTGCGGACGGCGCAGGTGCGGGCCGCCCAGCCCGTCGGCGTCTGGGGCATCGGCGGGCTCGGCGCGCACGCGGTGCAGCTGCTGCGGTTGGCCGGGGCCGCCCCGATCATCGCCGTCGACCCGGTGCCGGCCGCCCGGCAGCGGGCACTGGACTTCGGCGCCGACCTCGCGCTGGACCCGGCCGAGGACATCGCCGCCCGCGTCCGCGGGCTGACCGGCGGCGCCGGGCTCGCGTTCGCCTTCGACTTCGCCGGCGTCGCGCCGGTCCGCGAGCAGGCGGTGCGCTGCCTGGAGCGCGACGGCGCGCTGGTGCTCGTCGGCCTCACCGACCAGCCGCTGGAGATCCGCAACGGCACGCAGTTCAGCTACTTCGGTCAACGGATCCTCGGCCACTACGGCTCCGAGCCCGCCCACGTGGTGGAGCTGGTCGACCTGATCCGGCACCACCGCCTGGATCTGACCCGCTCCGTCTCGGGCACCCTGCCGCTCGCCGACGCCGCCGAAGGCGTGGAGCGGCTGGCGCAGAAGGAGGGCGACCCCATCCGCCTGGTCATCACGCCGTAGGCCTTGCGCGCCGGCCGGTGCCGGCGAGGCCCAGCCGCCCGGCGTCGGCCCGCCGATCCGGCTCGCTCTCCGGCGCCCGATGAGCCGCCTCGTCGTTCCCGCAGTCGATGTCCGCGTCGGTGCCCGCCGGCGCCGTGGGCTGACGCCGGTCAGCAGCGGTCCTGGGGCTCCACGATGTGCACGTCGACGGCGCGGAACTGCTTCGGCGTCTCCAGCAGGACGGCCTTGGTCGGCTCCCCCACCTCCAGGGGCGGGTCGCGGCGCAGGGCGGCGAGCGGGCGCAGCCGGGGGTCGGCCAGCACGTCGTCGGCCAGCCCCCGGTCGCCGCCGGCGAAGAGCGCCGCCAGCCCGTCGGCGTGCGGCAGCAGCACTCGGGCGGCGGTCTCGACCGCATGGCTCACGACGGCGTCGGTCTGGTTGGCGCGCCGCCGGGCGAACCGCTGCTGCGACCACCCGCCGGCCGCTGTCCGGCCCTGCACCTGGCGGGCGTCCACCTTCGACACCACCAGCTGGGCCCCGTCGAAGACCCCGACCACCCAGCGGCCGCGGCGGACCAGCAGCACCGCGGCCCGACGGGGCCGGCCCGCGGCGGCGGTGAAGGCGGCCAGCAGCGGCGCCTCCGGCGCCCAGCCGAACGGGGCCCGCAGGACGACGGTGGTGGTGTCGGCGCAGACGATGCGCAGTCCGTCGTCGGCCGGCTGCACCTCGGTGAAGGCCCCGTGCCGGGTGGCGACGCCATCCAGCCAGCGCCCCAGCCGCTCGGGCGCCACGCCGAGCCGCCGGCCACCGCCCGCGGCGGGCCGGGGGCGGGTCATACGGGCACCCTAGATATACCAGCGATCGGGTTGGGAGACCGACCACTGCTCTTTCCCTCAATCCATCACACGACATTGGAGGCGGTGACGGTGAACCTGGCGGTCGACCAGGTCGTGCACGAGTGGGGAAACCTGCCGATTGAGACCGGGTTTCTTGCGAAGACCGACCACATGCCCTGACAGGAGCACAGCCGGGGGCGCGGTCCGGCCCTGCAGCGATGCCTTGCCCGAGAACGTCGGCGGGGAACGGGTAGCCGGGCGCCGGGTCGTCGTGGAACGTAGTGCGGGCATTACCGTGGGACACGAGAACCTCCGAGCAGGTGCTGGGCCTTAGACAAGCCACACCTCACTCGGAGGTTCTCCTGCGTTCAAGTCCGGCGGCCGTCACCAACGTCCTGGCCGGGTACACCTAGCGTCATCGGCATCCCAGCGGCGTCGGCGGCCGAAAGGCGAGCGCCACCACAGCCGTCCTGCTCGCCCTCGTCGGTGCCCACGCGCCTTCTTCGACCTCGCCGGAGACTCGTCGCAACGCCGCGAGCAACCTCAACGGGAGAACGCCGCGACAAGAGGAACGAGGGGGGGCACCCCGAGCATTCGGCCACTCGGCAGAATGGTCTGACCACCGGTGGGCCCGTAGGGCAATCACCGGAGGCCCCCCGTCGAACGGAGTCCCATGCCATCGCCAGCCGTCGTCGATTCCCGCCCGATCGACTACCGGGTCGCCCACCTGTGCGCGGCCGTTCTGGCCCCGGACGTCCGCGCGGCCGTCGGAGCAGCCGAGGGCGATGTCGTCCGCATCGCCACGGAGCGCGGGCGCAGCGCGCTGTGTCGGGTGGCAGGCCCGGTCGACGAGCCGGGAGCCGGGTCGGTGCGCATCGACCGGTTCACCCGGCAGGCGCTCAAGGCCTACCCGCACGAGCAGGTGACACTGGAGCGGGCGGAGCCGGCGCCGGCACGGGAGGTCGCCCTGGTGCCCGGGCTGGACATGAGCCAGCGCTTCGACCCCCAGCTGGTCCCCGCACTGCGGCGCGTCCTCGCCGAGCAGCAGGTCGCCGTCCGCCCGGGCATGCTGCTCTACGTCCGCATGCCCGAGGCCCTGGCCGGCGTCACGTACGAGGTCCACTTCGTCGCGCCGGCGGACGGAGACGGCACCGAGGGCGTCGTCACGGGTGAGACGACGATCTGGATGGTTCAGAACGACCACCACCACGGACCGGGTGACCACGAGCACGACCACGACAAGTCGTCCGAGACCGTGCTGGACACGACGTTCGAGGACGTCGGTGGGCTGACGGGGCAGATCCGTGAGGTCCGCGAGTTCGTCGAGCTGCCGCTGGTCTTCCCCCAAGTGTACCGCCAGCTGGGCATCAACCCGCCGCGAGGCGTGATCTTCCACGGCGCACCGGGCACCGGGAAGACGCTGCTGGCCCGCAGCGTGGCCAACGAGATCAACGCCGAGCTCTTCTACATCAACGGGCCCGAGGTCGTCGGCACGTTCTCCGGCGAGACCGAGGCGAACCTGCGCAAGATCTTCGCCGAGGCCAGCCTGAACCCGCCGTCGATCATCTTCGTCGACGAGCTGGACGCCATCGCCCCGGCGCGGCGGATGGCCACGAGCACCACCGAGGCGCGCACGGTGACCCAGCTGCTGGCGCTGCTGGACGGCCTGAAGCAGGCCGAGGGCGTACTGGTCATCGGCACGACGAACCGGGTGGAGGCGATCGACCCGGCGCTGCGCCGGGCGGGGCGCTTCGACCGGGAGATCTACTTCCCCACGCCCGCCACCGAGGCGCGCGAGCAGATCCTGCGGGTGCAGACCCGTGAGATGCCGCTGGCCGACGATGCGCTGGCCGGGCTGCCGGCGATCGCCGAGCGCGCGTACGGGTTCGTGGGCGCCGACATCATGGAGCTCAGCCGGGAGGCAGGGCTCAACGCGCTGCGCCGCGCATCGACCCGGTTCGTCGAGTCGCCCTCCATGGCGACCTACCCCGACGCCGCCGACCTCGTCGTCACCCGAGACGACTTCGACGCCGCCCTGCGGGTGGTGCAGCCGGCCGCGATGCGTGAGTCGCTAATCACCTACCCCCGGGTGACGTGGGCGGACATCGGCGGCCTCGAGCACGTGAAGGGCCGGCTGCGCGACCTCGTCGAGAAGCCCCTGCGGCACCCAGAGGTGTTCGAGCGGATCGGGCTGTCGAGCAATCTCGGCGTCCTGCTCTACGGGCCACCCGGCACCGGCAAGACGCTGCTTGCCCAGGCGATCGCCCGGGAGGCCGGCGTGAACTTCCTGCCGATCAACGGCCCGGAGCTGTTCTCCCAGTGGCTGGGCGAGTCCGAGGAGAGCGTGCGTCGCGTGTTCGACGTCGCCCGGCGTGCGGCGCCGTGCATCGTGTTCTTCGACCAGCTGGACGCGGTCGTCCCCAAGCGCAGCGACCTCGAGCACGAGGGCACGCGGGCGCCGCAACGGGTGGTCAACCAGCTCCTGGCCGAGCTCGACGGGATGGAGCAGCGCAGCCAGGTGCTCGTCATCGGCGCCACCAACCGGATGACCATGGTCGACCCTGCGGCGCTGCGCCCGGGCAGGTTCGGCGTGCACCTTGAGGTCGGCCCGCCGGAGGACGCCGGTCGCGGTGAGATCCTCCGGATCCACCTCGCCGGCGCGGCGCTCGACGGCGACCTGACCCTGGACCGGGTGGTGCAGCACCTGGTCCCGCGGACCGCGGGGATGACCGGCGCCGACCTCGCGTTCCTCGTGCAGAACGCGAAGCTGGCGGCCCTCGACCTGGACCACGCCGAGCCCGACCCGCGGCTGGACCTGGCGACGTTCGACGCGGTGCTGGCCGAGACGGCACCCACCGGCTGACCGGAGAGCGCGACCGCGACCGCGCCGGGGCGATCCCGGGCGCGGTCGCGGTCGTGTCGGCTCAAGCCACCGGCGGCGCGGTGAACCCTTCGCCCGCAGCGGCCCGCAACGACGCGTCGTCGAACTCCGGCGCGTTCTCGAAGTGGACGATGCGGGAGTAGCCCAGTTGGGCGTAGATGCTGTTCGACGCCCCGATGAGCTTCGCCGAGCCCGTGCCGGTGCTGAAGCGCTGGACGATCGTGTTGTGCGGCACCCAGATCATGTCGCCCTTCTTCCAGTCCCACCGCGTCGGCTTCTTCGCCACGCGCGCGTAGAACTGGTCGGCAATCTCGGCCTCGACGTCCCAGTGCAGGTCGTAACCCTCGCCGTCGAGGACGTGCACCGCCTCATCGGCCATCTGCCACCGCTTGCCCGAACGGCTGCCGGCCGGGATCTCGTGCAGGTAGGCGTCGGTGCCCTTGATCCGGAGGGGGGCGCCCTTGCCGGCGATCTGGCGGATGCGGCCGAACTCGGTCCACTGCCACTCGGTGTCGGCAGGGGTGAGCACCTTGGGGACGAGCTCGTCACCCTCGGGACGGGCGGTCAGCCACTCGGTGCGCGGCTCCCACTGGTCCTCGTCGGCCGGCTTGGTGCCGATCTTCCCCTGGAAGGTGAGGCCGAGGAACAGCGACAGCGGCTTGGGCTTCATGACCAGGCAGACCGCGCGCTTCTCGGGGTCCGGGTTGTTGTGCCAGTGCACGCAGTCGTTGTGCACCGCGACGGCGTCCCCGGCGCTCCACGGGTAGTCCTTGCCGTCGTGCGTCTCGTAGCCGTTGCCCTCGAGCACATAGAACAACGCTTCGTTCTGGTGTCCGTGCCCGTCGTTGCGCCCGTTGGGCTGGATCACGACGAAGTGCAGGTGCAGGCTCTGCGTGCGGAACTGCTCATCACCGGGATCGATGATGTTCCAGTTCTCCTTGAGGCTCAGCCCCTCCCCCAGGGTGGGAGTCCACACCCGGGGAACGGTCGTGACGCGCTCGCGCCGCTCCTCGGTCAGGGTGTACCGGTTGCTGGCCAGCTCCCGTACGTAGATGCGGGCCTTCTTGTAGTGGTCGTCGTACACGTGCACGTTCTGTGCCGTCTGCTCGCGGCTCTGGGACTTCGTTCGTTCCTGCTCCATGCAGCGCCTCCTTGGTGGCTCCGTGGTATGACCATTTGACACCGAACACTAGTTGTCCCACCAGGGGGCACGCTCCCGGCTCCGGCCACGCGGCAGCTCGCACCCGGGATGTTCGCCGCCGAGATGACCTATTCCAAGGGCCGTGCGCCTTGACTGCGTTCCCGCGGGAACGCCTGTCGGGCGGCCCGACGTGGCGTGATCGGGTGACAGGCACCGCCCCGGTCGAAGGTCGGAATCGCCCCAAGATCAGCGACGCTGAGCTGATCACGCGGGCGGTTCTGCAGGCTCTGGCCGATCCCCCCAGCGAGACCCGCTGGCTGCGCTATGGGCGTCGGGGCCGACGAAACGCGAAGTTGTGCTCGGCATCCTCGACACCGACCCCGCGTTGACCGCCGAACGGGCCGGGCAGACGGCGATCGTGCGGCAAGGCCCTCTAGCCCGTCGCATCGGCCAGCTATCAGACCATTAGACCATGGGTGCTAGCGTGCCGGACGACGAGCGGGGGTGGGCGTGGCACATCGGCTGGACTCCCTCGCGTCGGCGACAGGTGCCGGCATCTACTCGGTGTCGCTGAGCATCGCCAGCGTCGCGCTGCCCCTGCTGGCCATCGAAGCCGGGTACTCAGCCTTCGAGATCGGCGCGCTGACGGCAGCCTCGGCCCTGTCCCAGATGCTGGTGCGGCTGGGCCTCGGTTGGGCCATGCGCCGCTGGCCGGACTGGATCCTGATCGCCGTCGCCGGAGTGCTGCTCGCCGTCAGCTGCGCCGTGGTGGCCGTCTCCGCAGCACTGATCCCCTTCGTGGCGGCCCAGCTGCTGCAGGGCGCCTCGCGCGCCCTCTTCTGGACCGGCAGCCAGACGCACGTCGTCCGAGGGGCGGGCCGCGCGGCCGGGGCCCTCGCCCAGGTCAACCTGGCCGCCTCCGTCGGACTGCTGACCGGGCCGCTCATCGCCGGGGTGCTGTCCGAGGACAGCCCGGCGGTCGCCCTCGTCGTCGCCGCCGTCGTGGCCCTGTTCGGACTGGTCCCCAACGCCCTGCTCGACCGACTGCCACCCTTCGTGCCCCCCGCCGACCGCCCCCCGGGCCGGGTCTGGCGCCGACCGGGCGTCGACGTCGCGTGCTGGGCGGGGATGACCGCGGGCGCCTGGCGCGCCCTGCTGACCTCCTACGTGCCGGTGGCGCTGGACCAGGCGCGCCAGTCGGCCACCACGATCGGGGCGCTCGTCGCCGCCGCGAACGGCGCCTCGCTCGTCGGCACCGCCGTCGCCGCCCGGGTGCGTGGCCGGTGGACGATGCCGATGCTGGGCGCAGGCATCGCCCTGACCGGCGTCGCGACGGGGCTGACCGGCGTCGTGGCCTGGAGCGTGGCCCTCTCCGCCACGGTGCTCGTGGTCAGTGGCATCGCGGCCGGGGCCGTGCAGGTGCTGGGGCCCGCCATCGCCGCGGAGGCCGTGCATCCGGAGGAGCGCGGCGAGGCCATCGCGGCGAGCGGCACCTTCCGGGCGGCCGCCCTCTTCGCGGCGCCACTGGCCGTCGCCGGCCTGGTGGTCGCCGTGCCGCTGACGCCGGCCATGGCGGTCGTGGGCGCCGGCATGCTCCTCCCCGCTCTCGCCCTGCGCCGCCTGGGCAGGGCCTCGTAGCCCCCTCCGCTCAGCTCTGCTCGAGCCGCCGGACCAGGTAGTCCCACGCCCCCTGCAGCAGCGGATCGGGGTAGCAGTGCTCCCGCTTGGCGAGGGACTCCTGGGGCGAGGACCAGGTCGCCCATCCGCCGGCGGCCATGGCGGTCAACTGCATCCGGCAGGCGCGGTCGAGCAGGTAGGCGGTCACCGTCGCCGTCTGCACGTCCGGCGCGGCGACGACGATGCCGTGGTTGACCAGCAGGCAGGCGTTGCGGTCGCCCAGGGCGGCGGCGACCGCGCGGCCGAGCTCGGCGGTCAGCACGAGGTCGCCGGTCCCGGTGAAGCGGGCGATGTCCGGCGGGACGAACAGGTTGGCCTCGTGCGAGATCGGCCGCAGCGGGACCCCGAGGGCACCCAGCGCGACCGCCGCCGGCGAGTGCGTGTGGATCACGCTGCCGACGTCGGAGCGTGCCCGCATCACCTCGGTGTGGATGGGGTACTCGGCGTGCCGGCGACCGGCGCCAGCGAGCACCTCGCCATCCCAGGACACCAGGATGACGTTCTCGGGACCCACCTCCTCGAAGCCCAGCCCCGAGGCCTTCATCCAGATGCCGCGCCCCTCGGGGTCCCGGGCGGAGAGGTGCCCCCAGATGAGGTCACCCTGATCCGCAGCACCGAGGACCCGGCACCCCAGGGAGACCAGTCGGCGCAGGTCGTCGGTCATGTCTCGCCCTCCTCGGCCCAGTATGGCAGAATGGTAATACCATTTTTATTGGCGATCATGGGAGGCCATCATGCCGCGCTCCGAGCACGAGGCCGGCACACTCGTCGTCGGTGCGAGCCAGGCGGGGGCCCACCTCGTCACCTCCCTGCGGCAGCTCGGCGACACCGCACCCATCACGCTCGTCGGCGCGGAGGCACACCCGCCGTACCAGCGGCCCCCGCTGTCCAAGGAGTTCCTGGCCGGGACGGCGACGCAGGAGACGCTGGCGTTCCGCAGTCCCTCGTTCTACCCCGACCACGACATCGAGCTGCTGTGCGGCGAGCGGGTCGAGGAGATCGCCCTCCCCTCCGGGGACCGGCCGGGCCTGGCCCGCACGTCCAGCGGCCGGGAGCTGCCCTTCGCCCGGCTGGCGCTCACCGTCGGCGCCCGCCCCCGGCGTCTGGACGTGCCCGGCGCCGACCTCCGCGGGATCCTGTACCTCCGGGACCTCGACGACGCGGTCGCCCTGCGCGACCAGTTGGCCGGGGCCTCCCGCGTCGTCGTCGTCGGTGGCGGGTTCGTCGGCCTCGAGGCCGCGGCCGCGGCGCAGGCCATGGACAAGCAGGTCACCATCGTCGAGGCGGCCGACCGGCTGGTCGGCCGGGCCGTGGCACCCGTCGTCTCGGAGTTCTACCGGCGCGCCCACGAACGCCGGGGCAGCACGGTCCTCCTCTCGACCGGCGTCGTCGGCTTCCAGGGAACCAGCGGCCGGGTCGACGGCGTGCTGCTCGCCGACGGCCGCAGCCTGCCCGCCGATCTGGTGATGGTCGGCATCGGTGTGATCCCGCGAACGGAGCTGGCCGAGCAGCTCGGCCTCGAGTGCGACGGCGGCATCGTCGTGGACGCGCACGCTCGCACCAGCGCGCCGTCCGTGGTCGCCGCCGGGGACTGCACCGTCCTGCCGCACCCGATGACCGGCGAGGGCCGGGTCCGGCTGGAGTCGGTGCCCAGCGCGGTCGCGCAGGCCACGCTGGCCGCCGCCACCCTGCTCGGCCGGGAGGCGCACACCCGCAGCGTTCCGTGGTTCTGGTCGAACCAGGGCGACCTGAAACTGCAGATCGCCGGGCTCTCCACCGGGTTCGACCAGCACGTGGTCCGGGGGGATCCGGACACCGAGAGCTTCTCGGTCCTCTACTACCGCGGCGGCGAACTGCTGGCCGTCGACGCGGTCAACGCCCCCGCCGACTACCTGGCGGTGCGCAAGGCACTGACCCAGGGGAAGCCGCTGCCGGCCGACCTGGTCGCCGACACCGACACCCCGCTCAAGAGCCTGCTCGCCGCGGCCGCCTGACCCCCGCCCTCCGCGGCGGCCGCGCCTGGGCCCCGCCGCGGAGGATGCGGGCGTCAGCGCAGGTCCGCCAGGTCCTCGCGGGTCAGCTCCGTCACCAGCGGCTGGAGCGCCCGCACCAGCGGCACGTCCACGCCGGCCTCCTCGGCCATGGCCAGCGCGACCTCCAGGTCCTTCGCCGGCCAGCGCAGCCGGTGCAGCCCCCAGTCGGCGAGCACCTGGTTGCCCCCGGTACCGGCCCCCAGGATGCTGCGCAGCCGCCCCGGCGCGACGCCGAGGGAGCGGGCCAGCCGCAGGACCTCGACGTCGGCACGCAGGGCCGTCCACATGAGCACGTTGTTGGCGCTCTTCGCCACCTGCCCGGTGCCGGGCCCCCCGATGTGGCAGACGTCGGTGGCGAAGGCCGCGAAGGCCTGTGCGCAGCGGTCCAGGACCGCGGCGTCACCGCCGCACATCAACGTCAGGCCGGCCTGCTCGGCCGCCCGCTCACCACCGACCAGCGCGACGTCGACGACCGCGATCTCCCGGTCGGCCGCGGCCTCGGCCATCCGGACACAGGTGTCGGGTCGCACGGACGCGCAGATCGCCACCACGGTGCCCGGCCGGGCCACGTCGCGGACACCGCCCCCGCCGACGATCGCCTCCTCGACCTGCGCGTCGTCCACGACGACCAGCAGCACCAGATCGGCCTCCCGGGCGACGTCGCCGGCCGACCCGCGGAACTGCGCACCCGCGGCCTGGACCCGCTCCTCGGCGCCCGGCGCCGGATCGGTGGCGAGCACCGGCCAGCCGCGCTCGACCAGCCAACGGCCCATCTCGGCGCCCATGCGGCCCCAGCCGACGACGCCGACGGTGCGGATTTCCTCGACGGCGGCCATCAGATGACGAACGTCTCGGTGGCCTCCGGCGCGAACAGCTCCGCCGGCTCGTACCGCCGCCGGGACAGCCCCTGCTCGTGGTGGTAGCCCAGGAACGTGCTGAGCACGTGCTCGTTGGCCTGCAGCCCGTAGGACCAGTAGTCGTCGCCCATCAGGGCCCGCGCCTCCTCGAGGCCGGGGATGAGCCAGGGCAGCATGAAGCGCAGCGCCGAGGCGTCGTACAGCTCGGCCGCCGCCTTCTGCTTGGCCAGGTACAGGGCCTTGGTGAGCGTCTGGGCCACCCACGGGTGCTTCTCGTAGACGTCCCGCCGGACGACCACGACGTGCATGATCGGGAAGATTCCGGTCTCGGCGAAGTACTGCTTCTCGGCGGCCACCGGGTCGGCGAACAGCCGGCGCACGTTGCCACCGGGCACGAACGACGACGGCACCCGCGGGCCCTGGAAGGCATCGATCTCGCCGTCGGCCAGCATCCCGGCCAGCGTCTGGCCGGGACCGATCGGCGAGATGCGGATGCGCTCGCCGAGATCCACCGCGGCCTTCTCGATCCGGCCCGGCGTCTCCTGGCCGCCGGTCCGGTACTCGACCGAGTCGACCGGCACCCCGTACTGGTCGGCGAGGAAGCCGCGGATCCAGACGTTCGCCGTCAGCTGCCACTCCGGCGTGCCCACGACCTTGCCCCGCAGGTCCTCGGGCTTCTCGATGCCCGACTCCGCGTTCACGAAGATGCCGGTGTGCCGGAACTGCCGCGAGGTGTAGACCGGCAGCGCGACGAACGGGGGGTCGTCGAGGTCCAGGGACTTCACGTAGGAGGACATCGACATCTCGGCGACCTCGAACTCCCGGTACCGCATCATCCGGAAGAAGGTCTCCTCGACCGGCAGCCGCAGGTAGGTCAGGTCGATGCCGTCGGGGCGGACGGTGCCCTCCTCGAGGGCGCGGGTGCGGTCGTAGTCGCCGCAGGCGAACGTCAGGTGCAGTCGGGACACGGGGTCACTTCCCTCTCAGACGGGCGTCGAGCCGGGGGTAGACCCGGCGGGCGTTGTCCTCGAAGACCGCCTGCAGCTGGGCCTCCCCCAGGCCGGCCGCGTCCAGGTACCGCTTGGTGTCGTCCCAGGCAATGCCAGTCTCCGGATCCCCGCCACGCACCGCGCCGAGCATCTCGGAGGCGAAGAGGATGTTCTCGGTCGGGATGACCCGGGTCAGCAGGTCGATCCCCGGCTGGTGGTAGACGCAGGTGTCGAAGAAGACGTTGCGCAGCAGCTCCGACGGGTCCTTCCAGCCCATGCGCATGGACAGCCCCCGGTACCGACCCCAGTGGTAGGGCACCGCACCCCCACCGTGCGGGATCACCAGCCGCAGCGTGGGGAAGCGCTCGAACAGGTCACCCTCGAGGAACTGCATGAACGCGGAGGTGTCCGCGTTGAGGTAGTGGGCGCCGAGCGCGTGGAAGTTGGGGTTGCAGGAGCTGGAGACGTGCACCATCGCGGGCACGTCCAGCTCGACCAGCGCCTCGTACACCGGATACCAGTACGGATCGGTGAGCGGAGGGGAGGTCCAGTTGCCGCCCGAGGGGTCCGGGTTGAGGTTGGCCCCGACGAAACCGCGCTCCTCGACGCAGCGCCGCAGCTCGGCGACCACGTCGTCCAGGGCTCCGCCGGGCGTCTGCGGGAGCTGGCAGACCGCCGCGAAGTGCTGCGGGAAGAGGTCGGCGACCCGGGCGACCAGGTCGTTGCTGGCGCGGGCCCAGGCGACGGCGGTGCTCGGGTCGGGCACGTGGTGCTCCATCCCCGATGCCCGCGGGGAGAAGATCATCATGTCGCCACCGCGTTCGCGGAGAACCCTCAGCTGGTTGTTCTCGACGCTCTCGCGCACCTCATCGTCGCTGATGCTGCCGAGCTGCGGCGCCGCGCCGCCGCTGTCGAGCGCGGCCTTCTGCGCGCGGCGGAACAGCTTCAGCTGCTCCGGCTCGGTGGTGTAGTGACCGTGGCAGTCGATGATCAACGCGGGGGCTCCTGCTCGACGTAGCGCAACCCCTTGGCGGCCAGGGGCTCGCGCATGTTGTTCATGTCCAGTCCCAGCTGGCCGTCGCGGTAGCGGGACCGGATGCCGGCCTCGCGCTGCTCACGCGCACGAGCCGCCGCCAGCACCTCGGGTGCGCGGCCCCGCGGGACCACGACCACACCGTCGTCGTCGGCGACGACCACGTCACCGGGCTCGATCCACTGGCCGGCGCACACGACGCCGACGTTGACGCTGCCGAGCGTCTCCTTGATGCAGCCGAACGCCGACACGTGCCGGGACCACGCCGGGAACGCCATGTCGGTCAGCTCCGCGACGTCACGGACACCTGCGTCCACCACCACGCCGCGGACACCGCGGGTCGCCAGGGCGGTGGCGAGCAGGTCACCGATGTAGGCGGCCTGCGACGGCGTCGTGGGCGCGATGACGAGGACGTCGCCCTCGGTGCACTGCTCCACCGCCACGTGCACCATCCAGTTGTCGCCCGGCGGCAGGCTCACCGTGACCGCGGTGCCGGCGACCCGGGCCCCGGGGTACACCGGCCGCAGCGCCGGGTCGAGCAGGTGGGTGCGCCCCTGCGCCTCGTGGACGGTCGCGACGCCGCACTCCGCGAGCCCGTCGACGGTCGCACGGTCCGCCCGGGAGATGCCCGTGACGACGACGGCGCCGCGGACCGCGGCTGTGTCCCGGGATGCGCTCGCACGCTCGCTCATCAGGCGTCGCCCCAGGGCTTGAGCGAGATGTGCATGGCGTCCTCACCGGTCTCGCCGGCGAGCGCCCGGATGGCGTGGTCGACGTCCGCCAGGCCGAAGCTGTGCGTGGCCAGCCGCTCCAGCGGGAAGCGGCCCGACGCCAGCTGGTCCAGGGCCAGCTCCACCGAGCGGTAGCTGTGCCCCCGGGCGCTGCCGAGGGTGATGCACTTCTCGGTCATCTTCTTCAGCGGGAAGTCGGGGAACGCGGCCTCCTCGCCCTGGGTCACCATGATCCCCTCGCGTCGCTTGAGCGCGTCGATGCCCAGCAGCACCGGCGCGGTCCCGGCCCCGGAGGTGCAGTCCAGGACGACGTCGACGCCCACGCCGCCGGTGAGCTCCAGAACCCGCTCCAGCGGGTCCTCCTTCTGGATGTCGATGACCGCGTCCGCACCGAGGTCCTTGGCCAGCTGCAGCCGGGTCGCGTCACGGGTGGTGCCGGTGACGACGATCAGCGAGGCGCCGGCCTGCTTGGACGCGACGACCTGGGAGAGTCCCTGCTGGCCGGGACCCTGGATCAGCACGGTCGTCGCGTAGCCGACCTTGCCCGCGTTGAGCGCCCACTCGATGCCGTTGGACAGCGGCGTGACCAGCCCGGCGAGCTCGGCGGAGACGCCGTCGGGCACCTTGTGGGTCACGGCGTTCCACGGCAGGTACATGTACTGCGAGAACCCGCCCCACAACCGGCCCGGGTTGTCCGAGGAGGTGTAGCCGTACCGCCGGGCGTCCGGGTTGGTGCGCCAGTCGGTGAGTTCGCAGTGCCGGTACTCACCGGCCCGGCACCACTGGCAGTGCATGCAGCCCACGTAGTGCTCGACGAAGATCCGGTCGCCCTCGGCGAGCCCGTGGATCTTCGACCACTTGGCACCCGCCTTGGCGACGATGCCGACATTCTCGTGGCCCATGATGACCGGCTCGTCGATCGTGGGCTTGCGATAGAGCTTCACATCGGTGCCGCAGATGCCGGCCACCTCGATCTTGAGCAACGCCGCGTCATCCGCGATCTCGGGCATCGGGAACTCCCTGAGTTCCGTCGTCCCCGGTGCGGTCCGGACCGCCGCAAGCACCTGTTCCGCCATTGCTGCTCCTCCCGCGCCTTGTGTCGTGGAGCACTCTAATCGACGGTCTATTGGTCTGACCACCACCGTGCTAGCGTCCGCCGGCATGGCCGACCTGCACCTGCGCACCGTCACACGCGCCCAGGGGAACAACCGGGCGCTCCTGGACGGAACCGTCACCCCCGAGGGCGCGACGTTCGACTTCGAAGAAGTCCCCGTCCTGGTCCAGGGCTTCCGCCGGATGGTGCGGAACCTCGAGTTCGACGTCTGCGAGATGGCCCTCACCACCTACCTGGTGGCCAAGGCCCACGGCGTGCGGTTCACGGCGGTGCCGGCGTTCCTCGTCCGCGGGTTCCACCACAACGCGATCACGGTCGACACCCGGCACGGCATCACCCACCCGAAGGACCTCGAGGGCAAGAAGGTCGGGGTCAACCGTGGCTACACGGTGACCACCGGGGTGTGGGCGCGGTCGGTGCTGGCCCAGGAGCACGGGGTGGACCTCGACTCCATCACCTGGGTGCTCTCCGGCGACGAGCACGTCCAGGCCTACCGGCCGCCGGCGAACGTCGTCCCGATCTCCCCGGGACGCACCCTCGACGAGATGCTCGCCAGCGGGGACCTGGCCGCCGTGGTCGGCGTGACGATCGACTCCCCCGACGCCCGGCCGCTGCTCCCGGAGGAGGCGGCACACGCGGCGCTGCAGCGGGGCCTGTGGCCGATCAACCACCTGGTGGTCGTCCGGGACGAACTGCTCGAACAGCACCCCGACCTCGGACGCCGGGTGTTCGACGCGTTCACCGAGTCCAAGCGGCGGTACGTCGAGCAACTGCGCAGCGGCGCCCTGCCGCAGGAGACGTCGGCCGACCGCATGCACCGCACCGTCATGGAGCTGACCGGCTGGGACGACCCCCTGCCGTACGGGATCGAGCCCAACCGATCGGTGCTCGAGGGCCTCCTGCGCACCGCGGTGGACCAGAAGATCCTGGACCGCGCACCGCGCCTCGAGGACGTCTTCGCCCCGGGTACCCGAGACGTCACCGGCTGAGGCAGCGACGTGCGGATCGCCATCACCGCCGACCACAACGGCGTCGCGCTCAAGGCCCGGCTCGTCGAGGCGCTCCTGGCCGAGGGCCACGAGGTCGACGACCGCGGGCCGGCCTCGTCCGACGAGCTCGTCGACTACCCGCCGCTGTGCGAGGACGTCTGCCGGCGCGTGACGGACGGCCGGGCAGATCGGGCGATCGTCGTCGGCGGCAGCGGCCAGGGGGAGGTCATCGCCTGCAACAAGCTCCCCGGCATCCGTGCAGGCGTGTGCCCGGACGTGTGGCACGCGGAGATCTCGCGGGGCAACAACGACGCCAACGTCCTGGTCCTGGGGGCGAAGGTCATCGCCCCGGATACCGCCGCGCTGGTGCTGCACACCTGGTTGACGACGCCGTTCAAGGGCGACGTGCACGCCCGGCGCGTGGCGATGATCGAAGCGCTGGAACGGGGCGAGTCGCTGCTCTGAGCGCGCAGCCCCGCGCGCGGGTCAGCGAGAGAGGACAGGCACCCGGACCGACGCCGGGCTCACCCGGCGGACGAACTCCGCGGCCCGCGTGAACCAGGAGCCGTCGGCCTCGCGGTGCCGGCGCAGGCGCGGCTCGCCGCTACTGATCAGGTCGGTGCTGACACCCTCGCTGATGAACATTCCAGAGGTCATGACAGGTCTCCTCGATAGGTCCGGAGTGGGCTCGGCCGCACGGCGTGTGCGGTCCGGCTCCCGACGTCTCCGTTGACCCGGGGGGCCGCTCGAACCCGACTGTAAGCGCCTCTGACCTGCGGGTTCGACGGTTCGGCATGTGAGCTGCCCCGCAGGGATGCGTGCTCTTGATCACGCTGTGGTCTTGCACACCTACCCTCGTCACTGACACGATCGCGGGACTAATGGTCTGTCCTTTACTCCAGCTGAGGTCGGTGCCCGAATGAGTACGAAGACGACGACGTCGGTGAGCCACTACTACGTGCAGAAGAGCCGCCGGAAGAAGTTCGCGGAGGAGTGGCGGGCCAACTGGCGCACCGTCGTCGCCGTCGAGGACGCCCCCCTGGTCGACACCCCCCGCGGATCGCGGGTCGGGGTCTACGTCGGCGCCGACGGCGACCGGCAGACCCGGACGATGGACGCGCTGGTGCACGAGATCGACCCCGGCGTCACGACCACCGTCCACCGGCACTCGTGGGACGCGATGGTCCTCGTCGTGGGCGGCCGGGGCTGGTTCGAGATCGACGGCGAGCACATCGAGGTGGCGCCCGGTGACGCGGTGCACCTGCCGTCCTGGGCCTGGCACCGGACGGGTGTGGACGCGGCAGCCGGCGAGGCGACTCCGCTGCGGTACCTGACGTTCTCCAGCGAACCGATGCTGGAGACGATGGGCCTGTCGGTGATCGAGGACGCCGGGCACGCCGAGTTCGCCTCGCTGCCGCCCCGACCGCCGGTGGCCGAGGGCATCGACGGGGACGATCCCTACGCCCGCCGGCTCCGTCGGGTGGCCCGCCAGCAGAACGAGCGGCGCAGCGGCCGGCTGCACACCGACTGGGACTCCCTGGAGCTCCACAACAGCCCCCGCGGCACCCGGACGACCTTCCTCCTGGACAAGGCCATCGGCTACCAGGCATCCGGCATCACCATGGCGATGTTCGAGATCGGCCCCGGCCGGCGTCAGTCGATGCACCGGCACCCCGGTGAGGCCTGGCTGTACGTGCTCGAGGGCCGGGGGCACTCCTACCTGGGCACCGAGCCCGAGGGCGGGCAGAACCACGAGTGGAAGAAGGGCGACCTGATCGTCGTCGACCACTTCCTCTGGCACCAGCACTTCAACGACGACCCGGAGAACACCGCCAGGGTCGTCCGCATCCACATGTTCGACAGCCTCCTGGAGACCATGCGGGTACTCGCCGATCCGCTCGTCCTGTTCGAGGAGCCGCCGGACCACATCCGCGACGCGCAGGCCGGCGACGTGACGACGATCGACTGGCCTCCGCTCGAGCGCCCGACCTGGCCCTGACCGATGGCGCTGAACGCGACGCGGCCGGCAGCGACCCTGCCCCCCGGCATCATCGGCGTCCACGCCCTGCCGGCCGACCACCACGACGGCCCCTGGGACAGCATCATCACGCCCAGCGGCGTCAAGGACCGGCTGCTCGGCACCGCGCTGCTCGTGCTGCGGCACGGCCGTGCGCTGGGTGAGCTCAACGGGGCCCCGCACGGGCTGATCCTGCTCTCCGGCCCGCCGGGCACCGGCAAGACGACGCTGTGCCAGGGGCTGGCGCAGAAGGTGGCCCTGGCCCTGGCCCCGCGCGGGGCGACCACGTTCGTCGAGATCGATCCGCACGCCTTCCCCAGCGACATGCTGGGCGAGGGGCCGCGGGCCATCGGGCGGCTGTTCTCCGACAGCCTGCCGGAGCTGGCCGCTCGCCGCCCGCACACGGTCGTGCTGGTCGACGAGATCGAGGCGATGGCCGTGCGCCGCAGCACGGCCAGCTTCGAGACCAACCCGGTCGACGTGCACCGGGCGACCGACGCGCTGCTGTCCGGGCTGGACCTGCTGCGCCGGACCTGCCCCCAGGTGCTCGTGCTCGGCACGACGAACTTCGCCGCCGCCGTCGACGAGGCCTTCCTCGACCGGGCCGACCTCGTGCTGCGCCTGGGTCTGCCGGACCGGCCGACGGTCGAGCGGATCCTGCGGGAGGCCCTGGCCGAGGCCGCGGCGGTCTTCCCCGGCCTCCTCGCGGTCGCCCTCGACGACGAGCTGATCGCCGACCTCGCCGACCGCTGCACCGGTCTCGACGGCCGGCGGGTGCGCAAGCTGGTGCTGGCGGCCATGGGCTCGCATCCGGAGCTCGCTTCGGATCCGGGGCGGCTGACCGGCGAGCACCTGCGGGCGGCGGCGGACGCGGAGCGGGCGGCCCTGGCCGAGGCCCGCTCCCGGTGAGCGTGGAGCGCCCGGCCGGCCTACCCGCCGGGCGGCAGCCCGCCGCCTGGGGCAGTGACGTGGTCGTGGACCTCCTGGCCGCCATGGATCTCAGCTACCTACCGCTGAACCCGGGGTCCTCCTTCCGCGGCCTGCACGACTCACTGGTCAACCACGGCGGCAACGCCGGTCCCCGGCTGCTGCTCTGCCTGCACGAGGAGGTCGCGGTCTCCCTCGCGCACGGGTGGGCCAAGGCGACCGGGCGCCTGGGTGCGGCTGCGGTGCACGACCTGGTCGGCCTGCAGCACGCCTCGATGGCCGTCTACGACGCCTTCTGCGACCGGACCCCGCTGCTGCTGCTCGGCGGCAGCGGCCCGGCCGACCCCGCACAGCGGCGGCCGGTCGACTGGATCCACTCGGCGAGCACGCAGGCCCAGCTCGTCCGGGACTTCACCGTCTGGGACGCCGAGCCGATGACCCCGGCCGCGTTCGTCGCCGACGTCACCCGGGCCCGGCAGCGAGCCCTGTCGGCGCCGTGCGGACCGGCCTACGTCAGCCTGGACGCTGGTGTCCAGGAGGCCGCGCTCGACCGGCAGGTCCCCCTGCCCGATCTGGCCCGGCACGCCCCCGCACCCCCGATGGCGGCCGACCCCGCGTCGGTGGAGCGGGCGGCCGAGGCCCTTGCGGCCGCGCGGTTCCCGGTCGTGGTGGCCGGGCGCGTCGGCCTCGACCCCCGTGCCACAGCCGCCGTGACCGAGGTCGTCGAGCTGCTCGGGGCCGCGTACCGGGACGACCGCAACACGGTGGTGCTGCCCACCGGGCACCCGCAGAACTGCACGGGCGACGCACGTCTCCTCGAGGACGCCGACGTCGTCCTCGCCATCGACGTCGTCGACCTGAACGCGCTCCTGCGCAGCCGGGACCGTGGCCCCCGCGGTGCCGGCTCCGCCGACCAGCGGACCGGCCCGCTGGTCATCGACCTCTCCCACGGGGACCTCGGCCAGCCGTCCTGGACCCACGCCTTCGGCAGCCCGCTGGCCCGCGACGTCCAGGTGCTGGCCGACCCGCTGACCGGACTGGCCCAGCTGGTTGCCACGCTGCGCGACCAGGTGGACAGCGCAGCCGCCGAGCGGCGGACCGCTCAGGTGGCGGAGCGGGTGCGGCGACTGCGCGAGGCGCAGGCCGCTGAACTGGCCCGGCGGTGGGACGACCACCCGATCAGCCCGGCCCGGCTGGTCGCCGAGACCTGGGCCGCGGTCCGCGACGTCGACCACCTGCTGTGCTTGCGCAACACCCGCACCTGGCCCGAGGGTGTCTGGCAGCTGCCCGGCGCCGGCAGCTACCTGGGCCACTCCGGCGGCGGGGGTGTCGGTTACGGCCCAGGTGCCCTGGTGGGCGGCGCGCTGGCCGCCCGCGACCGGGGACAGCTCGGCGTCGGGATCATCGGCGACGGCGACCTCCTCATGGCCTCGTCCGCGCTCTGGACCGCGGCGCACTACCGCATCCCGGCGTTGGTCGTCGTCAACGACAACTCGAGCTTCTACAACGACGAGCCGCACCAGGCGGAGGTGGCCCGGCACCGCGGGCGGCCGGAGGAGAACAGCTGGATCGGTATGCGCATCAGTGACCCGGCCGTGGACCTCGCCGGCCTCGCCCGCTCGTACGGTTGCTGGGCCGAGGGCCCGGTGGAGGATCCCGAGGACCTCGCCGCCGCGCTCGATCGCGGCCGGCGGGCCGCCCTCGACGGCGCGGTCGCCGTCGTGCACGTCCGGACGTCGCCGCGATGACCGCCGGGCAGGGCGGGGCGGCCCCCCACCGGCGGATGCTGGTCGGCGGGCAGTGGCGCGACGCCGGCGACGGTGGCGTCCTGGCGGCCGAGGACCCGGCCACGGAGCAGGTCATCGGGACCTTCCCCGCCGGCACGGCCGCCGATGTGGACGCCGCCGTCGCCGCAGCGGCGGAAGCCGCACCCGCCTGGGCAGCCCTGGGCTGGGCCCGCCGGGCGGCGCTGGTGCGCGAGCTGGCCGGCGCGCTCCACGAGGAGCGGGAGATGCTGGCCCGGCTGGACACCAGTGACGGCGGCTCGCCGATCACCGCGATGCGCGCCGACGTCGACGGCGCGGTGACCGAGCTGGAGTACTTCGCCGGCATCGCCTCGCAGACCCGCGGCAGCACCGCGCCGCCCGCGGAGGGGTCGTTCAGCTACACGCTCCGCCAGCCCTACGGGGTGGTGGGGCGGATCGTGCCCTACAACCATCCGCTGAAGTTCGCCGCCGGGAAGTGCGCGGCGCCCCTGGCCGCCGGCAACGCTGTCGTGCTCAAGCCCGGCGAGCAGACCTCGCTCTCGGCGCTCGAACTCGCCCGCATCGCCGACGCCGTCCTCCCGCCCGGCGTGCTCAACGTGGTCACCGGGGCCGGGGGCGTCGTCGGCGGCCGGTTGGTGGAGCACCCCGGCGTGCCACGGATCGCCTTCACCGGCTCGGTGGCCACCGGCCGGGCGGTGCTGCGGGGCGCGGCCGACGAGATCAAGCACGTCAGCCTCGAACTCGGCGGCAAGAACCCCGTCATCGTCTTCCCGGACGTCGATCCGGAGCGGGCCGCGCGGGCGGCCGTGGCGGGCATGAACATCGTGCGCTCCACCGGGCAGTCCTGCGGGTCGGGCACCCGGCTGTTCGTGCACGACGACGTCCGCGGGCCCTTCCTGGACGCGCTGCACCGTCGCCTCGACGAGCTGCGCATCGGGGACCCGCACGACGAGGAGACGCAGGTGGGGCCGCTGTCCTTCCGGGCGCACTACGAACGGGTCACCGGGTTCGTGGAGGGCGCACGCCGCGAAGGCGCGACGGTGTCCTACGGGGGTGACCGGCCCGCCGGCCTGGACCGTGGTTTCTACCTGCGGCCGACCGTGCTCACCGACCTCGACGAGGGGATGACCGCCGTCCGTGAGGAGATCTTCGGCCCGGTCATGACCGTGCTGCCCTGGCGCGACGTCGACGAGGTGGTGCGCCGGGCCAACGCCCTTCCGCTGGGCCTGACGGCGAACATCTGGACCAACGACGTGAGCACCGCGCTGCGCACGGCGAGCGCCGTAGAGGCCGGCTACGTGTACGTCAACGGCAGCGGCCGCCGGCCCACGGGCATGCCCTTCGGCGGCTGGAAGCGCAGCGGCCTCGGCCAGGAGAACGGGCCCGAGGAGCTGGTGTCCTACACCCGGGAGAAGGCCGTCACCGTGACGCTGCTGTGAGGCCACCCGGAGCCAGTCCCGCCGCCGATCCCGAGCTGTTCCGCGGCAGGGAGGTCCTCGACCCGGCCCGCACGGTGTTGTGCGTGTTCGATCTGCTGGAGCACTACCGCCCGGGCGCGGAGGCATCCGGCGCGATCCCGCACGTCCGGCGGCTCGTCGACGGATGCCGGCGCCGCGGCGTGCTGGTCGCGTGGGCGCGAGCGGACCACCGGGCCGACGGTCTGGACTTCGCCCTGGCGTTGACCGACGTGGACGGCGGACACGTGGCGTTCGGCCCCGACCACCCGCGGCCGGTCACGCCACCGCACGGCGGCGGCGACCCCGGGTACCGCACGCTGGCGGAGCTGGGCCAGCGGCCCGAGGACCTCGACGTCCCCAAGCACCGCTGGTCCGCGTTGCACGGCACCTGCCTGCACCCGGCGATGCGTGCTCGCGGGGCGGACACGCTGGTCCTGGTCGGCGGCTCCACGCACGTAGGCGTGGCCTCCACCGCGTACGCGGCGCGCGATCTCGACCTGCAGGTGTTCGTCGTTCCCGAGGGCCTCACCGGGCGTGCGCCCCAGCGGACCTTCTTCGCCGACGAGGTGTTCCCCCGCACTGCCCGCGTGCGCTCCACCGACGAGCTCTTCGCGGCGCTCGACCGCTTCCCGCCCACGACAGGAGCCGAACCGTGACGCACGCCGAGACCGACGGGCCCAAGCACCCCGCGTCCGAGGAGCAGCACCACCCGCGCGGGGCCAACTTCGCCCCCTACGACGACCCGCAGTGGGGCTCGGACGTCATGGTGGACGTGCTGCGCGGTCTGGGCCTGCGGTACGTGGCCCTGAACCCCGGCTCCTCGTTCCGGGGACTGCACGACTCCCTGGTCAACTACGGCGGTGACGACATCGAGATGATCGAGTGCCCGCACGAGAAGATCGCCGTGGCGCTGGCACACGGCTACGCCAAGGCCACCGGCGAGCCGATGGCGGTGCTCCTGCACGACCTGGTCGGGCTGCTCCAGGGCACGATGGGGGTCTACTACAGCTACATCGACCGGACGCCTGTCGTCGTGCTCGGCGGGTCCGGACCCGCCGAGCACGACCGCCGCAGGCCGAACATCGACTGGATCCACTCCGCCAACGTGCAGGGCGAGGCGGTGCGGGCGTACACGAAGTGGGACCACGAACCGCGCAGCGTCGCCTCGGTGCAGACGGTCCTGGCCCGGGCCTACCGGATCGCGATGGAAGAGCCGCGCGGCCCGGTCTATGTCGCGCTCGACGCCGGCCTGCAGGAGACGGCCCTGACCGAGCCGGTCCCGCTGGACGACCTCCCGCGGCTTGCCGCGGTGCCCACCCGGCTCGCGCCGGAGCCCGGCGCCCTGTCGGAACTGGCCACCGCCTTGTGCGCGGCCCGGCGCCCGGTGATCGTGCCGGCCTACTCCGGCCGGGACCCGCAGAGCTTCACCACCCTGGTCGAGCTCGCCGAGCTCGTCGGCGCGGGTGTGGTGGAGACCCACTGGCGGCTGAACTTCCCCAACCGGCACCCGCTCAACGTGACCGGCAGCAGCGCCCTGGAAGAGGCGGACTGCGTGCTGTTCCTCGACGTCAAGGACATGGGCAAGCCCACGCAGAAGCTGGAGTCCGCGACGCGGACCATCCAATCGAAGCTCGCCCCGGGCACCACCGTGCTCGACCTCGGCTTCAACGACGTCGGGATCTCCTCCTGGAGCGAGGACTACGCCGAGCTGCTCCCCACCGACCTCCAGGTCACCGCCGACACCGCGGTCGCACTACCGCTGCTGCTGGAGCTCTGCCGGGAACTCGTGACCGCGGACGGCGAGAACCGGGCCGCGGAGCGCCAGCAGTGGCGCGACGCGCTGACCACGCACCACGACGAGACCTGGGAGGGGTGGCGCCGGAAGGCCGCGGCCGTCCGGGACCAGAGCCCGGTGTCCACCGCGCGGCTGGCGGAGGAGGTGTGGGAGGTCGTCCGGGACTACGACTGGGTGCTCACGGCCGGCACCGCCGCCGAATGGGCGCTGCGGACATGGGACTTCGATGCGGCCTACCGCCACCCGGGTAAGCAGTTGGGCACGGCGACCCAGATCGGCATCTCCCTGGGCGTGGCGCTCGCGCACAAGGGCACCGGGCGGCTCGTCGTCGACCTGCAGCCCGATGGTGACCTCATGTTCGACGCCGGCGCGCTGTGGGTGGCCAGCCGCTACGAGCTACCCCTGCTGGTGGTCATGTTCAACAACCGCGCGTACTACAACGACTGGGAGCACCAGGAGCGGCTGGCCCGCCACCGCGGGACGCCCCGGGAGCGCGCGCACATCGGCATGGCGATCGACACCCCGGCGCCGGACTTCGCCGCACTTGCGCGATCCTTCGGCTGGTGGGCCGAAGGGCCGATCAGCGACCCCGACGCCGTCCAGGAGGCGGTACGCCGGGCAGCCGAGCACGTGCAACGGACCGGGACCCCAGCGCTGGTCGACGTGATCTGCCAGCCGAAGTAGCAGCCCACGGGGGCGCCGCCGATCACCCGGCGGCGCCCCCCGTGGGCAGCGAACGGAAGGGCCCGGCGCCGCACGGCGCCGGGCCCTCTGCCGATCGGGCGGATCAGGTGGGTCCGGGAGTCTCGCTCGCGATCGGTCGCGCGTCCGGCGGAGCCACCGGCTCCTCCGCGCCGTCGTCCTCGATGACGCCCCGGTAGTCGCGCACCACGTTGGGCCGCGACCAGAACGCCAGGGCCACCAGCATCGGGCCGATCCCCCCCAGGGTGAGGGCGAGCACCGGGCCGACCGCCCCGGCGAAGGCGCCCATGGCCACGTCACCGATCGCCGGACCACCGCGGGACGACATCTGGTAAAAGGCGGTGACCCTCCCCCGGATCTCGTCGGGTGTGTCGATCTGCACGGCCGCGTGGCGGATGGTCGTGGCCATCGCGTCGAAGGCACCGAGCAGCAGCGCCGCCCCGACTGCCAGCCAGACGACGGGCGACTGGGCCAGGCCGATCGCGGCGATGCCGTAGAGGAACGTCGACACCAGCAGCACCCGGCCCTGCCGCCGCGAGTCCTTGACCACCCTGAAGATCGTGTAGGTGGCCAGGAGCGCCCCCGCCGAGGGAGCACTGGACAACACTCCGTACCCGGTCGCACCGACGGCGAGGACGTCGGTCGCGATCGCCGGCAGGAGCACCCGGTAGGCGGAGAGCACCGTCGCCGACAGGTCCAGCCCCATGAGGCTGGTGATCAGCGGACGGCGGACGACGTAGCGTGCGCCCTCCGCGATGCTGGCGAAGATCGACGTCGGCGGGGCCTGGCCACTCACCAGCGGTGGCGTCCTGATGAAGGCGAGCACCACCACGAGCACCGCGTAGGTGACCACGTCGACCAGGTACATCAGCTCCGGACCGCCCACGGCGATGAGCAGCCCGGCCAGTAGCGGACCGAGCAGGACCGCCACCTCGCGCGAGGGGTTGAGCAGGGCGATGGCCTCGCCGATGTGCTTGCGCCCCACGAGCGCCGGGATCAGCGCCTGCCGGGCCGGCTGGTCGAACGTCGCCGCCGCCGTGGTGAACAGCACGCTCAGGACGACGTGCCAGGCCTGGACCGCTCCCGAGAAGGTCACCACGGTCAGCGCGAGCGCGACGACCAGCGCCGCCGCCTGGGCCGCCTGCAGCAGCCGGCGACGGTCGTACCGGTCCGCGAGCGCCCCACCCAGGGGACTGAGCAGGATCAGCGCCACCGCCTGCCCCGCGCCGACCAACCCCGTGTAGGCGATGGAGTCGGTCAGCGCGTAGACGTGGAAGTAGTTCGCGGCGACGGTGCCCCGGGTGCCGATCTGGCTGAGGACGACCCCCGACCAGTAGAGCGTGAAGTCGCGGTTCCGGAAGAGGGTTGGCAGAGGCACTCAGTTCACCGGCACGAGGGAGATCTTCGACGGGTCCAGCTGCAGGTAGACCGGCGTGCCCGACTCGATGGACACCGACGGGTTCACCCGCGCACGCATCTCGTGCTCGCCCACGGCGACGACGTGGTCGACGGCGTCGCCGAGGAACGCCCGGGCCACGACCGTGCCGCCCCACTCGTTGGCCGCCCGGTCGCCCTGGCTGCTGGTCGTCAGCTCGACGGCCTCCGGGCGGATCGAGACGACGACGTCCGAGCCGACGGGCAGGTGGTGGGGCGACTCGAGGTACAGGATGCCGTTGGAGGTGTCCACGCAATGCCGACCCGCCTGCTGGGAGGCGACCTTCCCCGGGATGAAGTTCGACGTGCCGATGAACTCGGCCACGAACTTGTTGGCCGGCTGCTCGTACACCTCGCGCGGCTTGCCGAGCTGGACGACGCCGCCCCGCTCCATGACGGCGATCTGCGTGGAGAGGGCGAGCGCCTCCACCTGGTCGTGCGTCACGTAGACCGAGGTGATGCCCATCTCCCGCTGCAGCCGCTTCAGCTCGTAGCGCAGGGACTCCCGCAGCTTGGCGTCCAGGTTCGACAGCGGCTCGTCGAGGAGCAGCAGCGGGGGCTCGATCACCAGGGCGCGGGCGAGGGCCAGGCGCTGCTGCTGACCGCCGGAGAGCTTGGTCGCCTGCCGGCCGGCCTGCTCGGACAACTGCATCGTCGCCAGCACCCGCTCGACCTTCTCGGCGATCACCTTCTTCGCCGGGCGCTGGCCGCGGGGCCGGACCTGCAGCGGGAAGGCGACGTTGTCGAACACCGTCATGTGCGGCCAGATCGCGTAGGACTGGAAGACCATGCCCAGACCCCGCTGGTTGGCCGGCAGGTTGACCGTGCGCCCGGTGCCGGTGGAGGAGAACATCACCCGGTCTCCGACGGCGATGGTCCCGCTGTCCGGCTTCTCCAGACCGGCGATCGACCGGAGCGTGGTGGTCTTGCCGCAACCCGACGGGCCGAGCAGGGTGAACAGCTCACCCTCCTTGACCTCGAAGCTGACGTCGTTGACGGCGAAGACCGTGGTGTGCCCGGCCTCGTCCTTCTTCTTGCCTCGGGCCTTCTCGCCGGCGAAGGACTTGACGAGGTTGTCGATCCTCAGCATGGGATTCAGGAGTCCTTTCCGACTCGGAGCACGTGCGGTGGAATGGAATGGGTGTCGCTGTTCTGACGGGTACGGGCGCTCGGCTCAGTCCTCACGCAGACCCACCTTGGCGCCGAGCTTGTAGGCGATCGTGACCATCACCATCAGCGCCAGCACCATGAGCACGCCGATCGCGGCCAGGACGTTGAACGACCCGTTCTCGAACTGCTCCCAGATGAGGATGGAGAGCACCTCGTTGCCCGGGCTGTACAGGAGGATCGAGCTGGACAGCTCGCGGAAGCTGACGACCAGGATGTAGATGAAGCCGGCCGTGATGCCCGGTGACAGCAGCGGCAGCAGCACCCGGCGGAACGTCGTCCACCAGCTGGCGCCACTGACCATCGCCGACTCCTCGAGCTCCGAGGAGATCTGCGTCATAGACGTCGTCGCGTAGCGCATGCCGTACGGCAT
Organism: Blastococcus sp. HT6-30; assembly: GCF_039729015.1. NCBI lineage: Bacteria > Bacillati > Actinomycetota > Actinomycetes > Geodermatophilales > Geodermatophilaceae > Blastococcus > Blastococcus sp. HT6-30. The sequence goes on from NZ_CP155792.1 coordinate 3,474,740, forward strand.
GTACTTGGTGCAGTAGGCGATCAGCAGGATCAGCAACGTTCCGTACACCGGCAGCGGGAACCGCAGGTACACGAACGAGATCGACAGGCCGAGCACGATGCCGGGGATGACCAGCGGCACGAAGCTGAGCTGCTCGACGATGCCGCGCCCCGGGAGGGTGGACCGCACCGAGATCCAGGCCGCGATCGCCATCAGGGCCATGACGATCGTCGCCGAGCCGATGCCCAGGATCAGGCTGTTCCTCAGGGCCCGCGCGGCGGAGTTCATCTCGAACACCTGGATGAAGTTGTCGAAGGTGAACGCGGAGAAGGCGTCCCACGACGGTGCCTGGTAGTAGGGCAGCAGGGCGGCGTAGATCAGCACCAGCAGCGGGCCCAGCACCGTGACGAAGAAGTAGAACAGGATGCCGACGCCGACGACGGGCTTCCACTTGCCCAGGTCCAGCGGCCGCGGACGGAAGCCCTTGCCGGTGACGGTCTGGTAGGTCTTGCTGCCCTTGCCGGCCAGCAGTCGGCTGACGGCCACACCGATGACGGCGACCGCGAGGAGGCTCACCGCGAGGGCGCCGGCCGCGCCGAGGTCCTGCGGGTAGCTGCGCAGCACGAAGTAGATCCGGCTGGTGAAGACGTAGATGCCGTTCTGCAGGCCCAGCAGCGCCGGCACCTCGAACGATTCGAGGCTGGTGATGAGGATGACCAGGACCGAGGACAGCAGGGCGGGCCGCACCAGCGGCAGGGTCACCTTGCGCAGCGCCTGCATGCGCGAGGCACCCGACATCAGCGCGGACTCCTCGAGCGAGGGGTCCATCGACCGGAACGCCGCGACCATCAGCAGGAAGACGATCGGCGAGGAGTGCAGCCCCTCGACCCAGATCATCCCCCAGATGCTGAAGATGTTGAACGGGGCGTCGCCGAGGATCGGCTCGAAGAACGCGTTCAGCAGCCCGATCTGGGGACTGGCCAGGAAGATCCAGGAGACCGTGTAGAGGATGCCGGGGATGATCAGCGGGACGATCGACGCGGCGAAGAACAGCGCCTTGAAGGGCACCGCCGTGCGCACGTTGAGGTAGGCCAGCGTGGTGCCGACCGTGATCGACAGCAGAGCCGCCCCGCCGGCGAAGGCGAGGGAGTTGCCCCACAGCTCCCCCATCCGGCCATCGCCGTAGGCACGCTGGAAACTGCCGAGGTCGAGGCCCTCCGCGTCGAAGAACGTGCCCCAGACGAGGTAGCCGAGGGGGACGAGCGCCAGGTAGCCGATCGCGGCGGCCACCCCGGCGACGATGAACATCTTGGGCGTCAGTGGCCCCCGCCACCGCGCCTTCTTACGCTCCGGCGGGCCGTCGCTGGGCCGGCGCAACTCCTCCGGCGTCACCGCCGGATCGGCCAGGTTGGCGGTCATCCCGGGGGATCACTCCTTCATGTCTGGGGGTGGGGCAAGGTGGGGAACCGGCCCGGACCGGGCCTCAGGCGCTCGACCGGGGCGGCGCCACGCTGGTGCGTGACGCCGCCCCGGTCCGGGGTCAGTCGCCGATCGTCTCGACGCCCGAGAGCAGGTCGTCGTAGCGCTGGCTCCACTCGGAGCCCTCGTCGAGCAGCTTCTGGCCGTCCACCGCGACGAGCTCGGACTCGACCTCGACGGTGGACGGGGTGGCCTCCGCGGAGGCGAGGACCTCCTGGCCCTCCGTGAGCAGCCAGTCCATGAACAACATGGCCGTGGCCGGGTTCTGCGCGGTCTTCATGCAGCTGCCCCCGTTGGGCCGGGCGATGATCGGGTTGACGTAGGGCTGGGTCTCCAGCGGGGCGCCATCGGCCTTGGCCGCCTCGACGATGTAGGTGTAGTTCGACGAGGCGAGGCCGTACTGCCCGGCGCTCATCAGCTCGGCCATGACCGTGTGGCCCTTGACCACCTTGGCGCCGTCGACGATGTCGGCCCAGAGCTGGTCGACCTCCTCCTGGCTCCTGCCCTGCTCGAGCCAGTAGTCGGTCAGCGCCATGTACCAGTCGTAGTCACCGAGCTCGAGGGCCAGCTGGCCGTCGTACTTGGGGTCGGCCAGGTCCTCCCACACCTCCGGCGGGTCCTGGATGAGGTTGACGTTCCAGCTCGGCGCGAAGAGGTTGAACCGCGTCGCCACCCAGTCCTCGTACACGCCCGCCTCGGGCACCTCCGCGATCCGCTCCGGCGAGGAGCACTGGGCCATGACGTCCTCCTGCTGGAGGGCCATGAGCTCCGTGGCGTTCGTCTCCACCACGTCGTTCCCGGCGAAACCGGCGTCCTGCTCCTGCAGGATTCGCTGCAGGACGGTCTCGGACCCGGCGCGGTAGGTGCTCACGTCGATGTCGAACTCGTCGCTGAAGGCCTCGGTGACGGCGTCCACCATGTCGGCGTTCATCGAGGTGTAGAGGTTCAGCCCGTCCTCCTCGGCGGCGAGCTCGACGAGCCGGTCGCGACGTTCCTGACCGGTGAGCTCGCCGAGCTCCTCGTACAGCTGCTCCGCGTCCGTCGGGCCGGAGGCCGCATCGCCGTTCGACCCGCCGGAGGGCGAGGAGGCCGGGTTGCCGCCACAGGCGGCCAGGACCACGACGGCCCCGGCCGCCAGAGCGGTGCGGGCCAGGGTGCGGGGCTTCCGCATGGTGGTTCTCACTTTCTCGAGGGGTTCGGGACGTTCGGTCGGACGATGGGTGGGATGGTCAGTCGAGCGCCTGGCCGTTGGCGACGACGTCCTCGTACGCCTTGTTCCAGGTGTCGGGGTCCTCGAGCAGCTTCCGCTCGGGCACGGGGAACACCGCGAGGCCCTCGAGCGGGTCCTCGCCGCCCTCGATGGCGCCGATCCGGAAGGCGTCGGTGAAGACCTCCTGACCACCGGTCAGCTCGTAGTCGACGAAGAGCATCGCGGCGCACGGGTTCGTGGCGGTCCTCACCAGTCCGATCCCGTTGGGGCGGACGACGATCGGCTGCACCGGCTCGCCGTCGGCCGGTCGCCACGCGACCGGCGCTCCGCCGGCGGCGGCCTTGTCGATGGTGTGGCTGTAGGACGAGACGGTCACGGCGAACTGGCCGGCCGACAGCAGCTCGCCCTGCGTCGTGTGGCCCTTGGCGACCTGCGCGTTGGACGCCATCCGGGTCATGAGGTCGGTGAACTCGTCCTCGCTCATCCCCTGCTCCTCGACGTAGTAGTCGTGGAGGGCGGCGAACCAGTCGACGTCGCCGACCTCGAGGGAGATGCGCCCCTTCCACTGCGGCTCCGCCAGCTCCTCGAAGGAGGTCGGCTCCGCGCCCGGCGGGACGAGGTCGGTGTTCCAGCCGACGACGAAGGCGTTGAACCGGGTCGCGGTCCAGTTCTCGTCCTCGCGGCCCTCCTCACGGACGGAGTCGCGCAGCTCGCTCTCGTACGGGTAGAGCAGTCCCTCGTCCGAGGCGACGCCCAGCTCGAGGGCGTTGGTCTCGAAGACGTCGGCCCCGTAGTAGCCGGCCCCGTCCTCCTGCAGGATCCGCTGCAGCACGGACTCGGAGTTGGCCCGGTAGTTGTTCACCTCGATGTCGTACTCCTCGGTGAAGCCGTCGATCAGCTTCTCCATGTCCGTGTTGGAGGTGTAGATGTTCAGCTCGCCCTCCTCCTCGGCGCAGGCGACGAGCTCGTCGGTCCGTTCCTGACCCGACATGTCGTTGAAGCGGTCGTAGGTCTCCGTGGCGGCGGTGGCCTCCGAGGAGTTCCCGTCACCGCCATCGGAGGACGCGGTGGGGGAGCCACCGCAGGACGACGTCAACAACGCCACGGCGGCAAGACTGGCCAGGGGGACCAGGGGGCGGTTCCGCATGTGCCTCTCCATTGAGGACGGGGCCTGTCGGCCCGTGAACGGGGTTGTTCCTGTGCCGTCCCGGGCGACCCCGGGCCCCTCTCGGGTGTGAGGCAGTCAACACAGCCAAGGCGACTTGGTCTAACCATTCGCCCAAGCGTTATCGGACTGTTATCGGCCTTCGCAGGCCCGCAAGGGCCCGTCGGCGAGCAGTCGCGCGACGTCGTCGACGGTGGTGCGGGCCATGACCTCGCGTGCGGTGGACGCCACCGGGATGTCCATGCCGACCTGCTCGGCCAGGTCAGCGGTGTTGGCGAGGTCCTTGGCGTGCCAGGTCAGCCGCATCTGCTCCAGCTCACGCAGCGTCCGGGAGTCGGTCGGCCCGTCCTGCAGGGCGGCCCGCAGGACCGGCACCGAGACACCGCCGCGCCGCGCCAGTTCCAGCGCCTCGGTGATGGCCGAGATCTGCGCCCAGTGCACGAGGTTGTTCGCCGTCTTGCCGACCTGGCCGGCTCCGAGCGGACCGAGGTGGTGCACGGCCTTCGTCCATGGTCCGAGCAGCGGCCGGATGCCGGCGAGCACGTCGGCGTCCCCGCCGACCAGGAGGTTGACCTCCCCGGCCTCGGCCCCGCGCACCCCGCCGGTCAGCGCCCCGTCGAGGACGGCCACCCCCGGCGGCGCCGCGGCGGCCACCGCCCGACACGTCTGCGGCCGCACCGAGGAGCAGAGAAGCACGACCGCGCCCTCGGCGCAGCCGGCGAGCAGGCCGTCGCCACCCAGGCACACACTGCGCACGTCCTCGTCGGTCGGGACGAAGACCGCCACCAGGGCGGCCCCCCGGCCCACGTCGGACAGCGACGCGACCGAGCGGGCCCCGAGCGCCACGGCTCGCTCGACGGCGGCGCCGTCGAGGTCGTGGACCTGCACGGGGACGCCGCCGGCGAGGAGGTGCCGCACGACCGGGGCACCCATCGCGCCCAACCCGATGACGGCGACAGCTGAGGGATCGGCCACTATCGGTCTCCTTCGGAGCAGGCGCCAGCGTGTTCGCCGTCACGTTTCGCATAAGGTAATACCTTCAGACCGGCCGTCAAGGGGGCGTACGTGCGATTGCTGCCGCCCCGCCGGCGACAGGGTGTGCCGGCGACCCAGCGACTGCGGTCATGGCGGCAACGGACTTTCCGGTCCCTCCGGGTACCGAATTACCGCACGTTCTTCGCCGGTCACGCCGTCAGCGTCTCCGGCACCTGGATGCAGCGGGTCGCCCAGGACTGGCTCGTGCTGGAGCTGTCGGACTCCGCGATCGCCGTAGGGGTGGCCACCGCCCTGCAGGCCGTGCCGACCCTGCTGCTCGGGGTCTGGGGCGGGGTCCTGGTCGACCGACTCGACCGCCGCCGCACGATCATGGGAACCCAGGCGGTGAGCGCCGCCCTGGCCGCCGTCCTCGCCGTCCTCACCCTCACCGGCGCCGTCGAGCTGTGGATGGTCTTCGCCCTGGCTCTCGGCCTCGGCCTGGTCACCGTGCTCGACGTGCCGGCGCGCCAGGCCTTCATCACCGAGATGGTGGGGCCCGAGGACTACGTAAACGCGCAGTCGCTCAACTCGACGATCCACAACCTGGGACGTCTGCTGGGCCCCGCCGCGGCCGGGCTCCTCATCGCCTGGGCGGGCAGCGGGCTCGCCTTCGCCGTCAATGCCGCTTCGTTCGTGGGAGTGCTGGCGAGCCTCTGGCGCATCGACCCCGACCGCCTCCGCCGCGGCGAGCCGGCGCCCCGCCGCAAGGGGCAGGCGATGGAGAGCCTGCGCTACGTCTGGCGCCGCCCCGACCTGCGGGCCTGCATGCTGCTCGTGGCCGTCGTCGCCCTCTTCGGCCAGAACTTCCGGGTCGTGCTGCCCCTGTTCGCGCGGGACGTCCTCGGCGGTGGCGCGGAGACCTACGGGTGGTTGACCTCCGCACTCGGCGCCGGGGCCGTCATCGGCGCCCTGGGCAGCGCGGCCCGGGAACGGGTCAGCACGTGGTCGCTCCTGCTGTGGACCGGCGGCTTCGCCGTCGCCAGCATGCTGCTGGCCGGGGCGCCCGGCCTCGCCGTCGCCCTCGGGCTGCTCGTGGGCCTGGGCGTCACGAACATCTGCTTCAACACCCTGGCGCGGGTCCTGCTGCAACTCAGCGTCGATGCCTCGATGCAGGGCCGCGTGATCGCGCTGCACGCCACGGTCTTCCTGGGCAGCACACCGATCGGCGGGCCACTGCTCGGCTGGGTCTGCGAGCAGTTCAGCGCCCGGGCGGGGCTGTTCCTCAGCGGCCTGGCCCCCGCGATCGCGAGCCTCGCGCTCCTGCCCACGCTGCGCCGCCTGCGCCGCCGGGCCGACGAGCCCGCCGCTCCCGCCGCGGCCGTCGAACCCGGTACGCGGACGACCCTCACGTGAGCGGTGCGGCTGGTCCCCCACGGCCGGCCCGGGTTCCCCCGGTCACTGGACGAGCGACCAGACGAGCCCCAGGGAGAGGGCGGCCAGGACCACCGTGAGGGGATCGATGTCCCAGCGGACGACCACCACGGCGACGAGGGCCACGGCCACCCACTCCACCGGCAGGAGACCCAACGGCACGGCGATGCCCCAGGCGGCCGCCGCGATGAGCCCGGCGATCACGAACCCGGACGACGGCCCGATCCGGCGCAGGATGCGCCGCATCCGTGACAGCCCCGCACTGACCGCCCCGGCCCCGAGCACGGTCGGCACCAGGATGCCCAGCACGGCCGCCCCGGCCCCGGGCAACCCGGCGAGGTAGTAACCCACGCCCGCGAGGAAGCCCGCGCGCGGGCCGGGGCCCAGGTAGGTGACCGCCAGGGAGAAGGTGAACAGCTCCGGCGCCAGCTGGCCGGTCTCGACCCAGCGGCCCTGGATCAGCGGGATCTGGCCGTTGCCCCCGCCGAAGGAGAGCAGCGCCGAGGCCAGCATCAGCAGGAAGATCTCCAGCACGCCGACGCCGTCCACTAGCGTTCGCCGTCTGCCGGCCCGGGCCGGAGCAGGAACGCCCCGAGGACGAACCCGACGACTGCGGACACCATCAGCGGCACGCCGAGCACGACCGACACGAGGATCGACGCGCTCAGAAAGACGCCGACCCGCCGGTGCCGACGGCTGCCCTTCTCCCCCCGGACCTGGCGGTAGGCGTTACCGAACAGGATGCCGACGATCGCGATGCTCACGGTGCGGGTCAGCGGCTCGAGGGGCCCGGCCAGGAGCTCTGGCCCGACGAGCACAGCCGCGACGACGACGAGCGCCGACGCCGGCAGGACGAGGGCGAGCGCCGCCAGGAACGCCCCGAGCCAGCCACCCACCCGGAAGCCGACCAGGCCACCGAGGGCGAGGAAACGTGGCGCCGGGATCAACGTCGCGAGCACGAAGGAGGCCCGCAGTTCCTCCTTCGGCAGCCAGCCGGCGCGGTCGACGAGGTCACGCTCCAGCTTGTCGGTGGCCGCCCACATGCCCCCAAAGGTGGTCGCGCCGACCCGGAGGAAGACGCCGAACACGCCGAGCAGCCGCAGGACGCCCCTCATGCGCGGCGCCCCGGCGCCGGCGGCCGGGCCATCCCCGGGGGCGCCCCGGCCCCGTCCTCCGTACCGAGCGACTCCACCGTCAGTCCCGCACGTCCTGCAGGAACCACTCCGTCGGCAGCTCACGCCCCAGGCCGCGGCGACGGCACTGCTCGTACACATGGCCCGCGACGGCGAAGAACTGCGCCCCCTGGATGTTCCCCCGCTCCGAGAACGTGATCTCCGCGTCGTCGGACCGCGCGGTGTCGGCGCCGCTCAGCACGTCCTCCAGGCCGACCATGCGCGGGGCGTCCGGACCGGCCGGCGGCCGGCGGCCCCGGCCGTGCGTGTGCCGGCCCCACACCGGGTCGTCCTGGCGCGCCGCGTACGCGATGTACTCGTCGGTGGGACGCCAGGTCGGGTCGGTCAGGGGCGCCGGCGCCGTCCCCAGGCGCAGCCACACGTCGAACACCTGGCGGGCGCGGGCGTCCGGCCGTCCACCGATGCAGGTCACGTGGGTGCCGGGCTCGAGCCAGTCACCGACGATGACGTCCGCCGCCGCGTCCGTGCAGCCGGCCACGACGTCCGCACCACGGAAGACATCCCGGGGCTCGTCCACGGCGACGACCTCCAGGCCGTACTCCTCGGCCACCTCGCCGGCGTACCGCTCCCGGTGGGCCCTGGTGGGGCTGTAGACCTGCACGCGCTCCAACTGCCGCACCGTCAGCAGGGCCGCCAGGTGACTGCGGGCCATGCCACCCGAACCCAGCATCCCGAGCACGCGGGCGTCCTGCCGGGCGGCGTACTTCGTGCCGATCGCGGAGTCCGCGCCCACGCGCATGTGCTGCAGCACCCCGTCGTTGAGGATCGCCAGCGGCTCGCCGGTCCGGGCGGAGAGGAGGAAGATCAGCCCGCAGAAGGTTCCCGGGCGCACGCAGTGCTTCTCCTGGGTCCGTGTACCGCCGTACTCGGTCTCGGTCAGCACGTCGGACTTCATGCGGATGGCGTAATACCCGGACGCCGCCGACCCGCCTTCCATCGTCCCCCACTGGTAGACCGACCGGTCGTCGACCGGCAGGCGCATGTCGATGCGCGGCCGGCAGACGGCCTCTCCCGCGACGAGCTCGCGGTAGGCCTGTTCGAGGACGGAGATGACCGAGGGCATCTCCAGCACACTCGCCGTCGCCTCGTTGTCGATCAGCAGCATCGCGCACCTCTCGCCGAGGCCCCGCGCCTCGTGCAGCGCGGGCGACCGGACGGATTGGGGGGACCTACGGAAGAACCTTGGACTGTGACGTGCGCCATGGCATGATGGTCAGACCATTTCGGAGCATAGTACGGCCATCGGGACGCGACGCGTACGAGCGTGTGCCGGGCCGACGAGGAGGCACACATGGGCAAGAAGGGCCGCGTATTCGTCAGGGGACTCACCTCCGAGACCTACGGGCTGGGGGACTTCCGCCAGGCTCAGCTGGCCGCCGAGCGGGTCCGCGACGACAGCATCGTGGTGGACGACGCCAAGATCGGGCACTCGGGCGACAGCGAGAAGAGCCGCACCTGGTGGCGGATCGGCCCGGGCGACGAGGACTTCCTGACCCAGACGCTGCAGGTCCACTTCGTGGAGCTGCCCGGCGAGTCGAGCAACCACGGCCACGGCCACCAGAACGAGGCCGCCTTCTACATCCTCGAGGGCCGCGGCTACGAGATCCACGACGACCAGCGCTACGACTGGGAGAAGGACGACCTCGTGTTCGTCCACACCGACTCGGTGCACCGGCACTTCAACCCGTACCCGGAGAAGGCCGTCGCCCTGGTCGTCAAGGCCAAGTGCTCCTGGATGTTCATGGGGCTCATCCAGCAGGGTCGCAGCGGCCCGGTGGAGAACGAGGAGAAGTTCGGGCCCCGCGAGGACTGGTCGGCGATCTGGACCCCGGGGGTCCTGGACCGCAAGAAGGTCATCAAGCCGGCCGACTGCACCTGGGAAACCACCCAGCTCGGCCGCGTCCGCGTCATGAACGCCCCCGAGCGCACCGACGCCCGCCAGTTCTCCGTGGACGCCCTCGAGCTGCAGGTTCCCGCCGGCAGCCGGTCCGGCAAGTACTGGAAGATGGCCGACGAGGTTCACTACATCCTCGAGGGCGAGGGCTACGCGCTCATGTGGGAGGTAGAGGCCGAGATCGCCGAGAAGTACTACGCGCGGATCGCCAAGGAGCCCACCCGCCACGAGTTCAAGCAGGGCGACACGGTCTACGTCCCGCAGAACCACGTCTGCCAGATCTTCGCCGCGGACGGCACGCCGCTGCGGGTGCTGTCCTTCCAGAACCGGCTGTTCAAGCACCTGGGCTACGACAACGTCGCCTACCTGGAGGACGCGCCGGAGTACACGGCCTCGACGTCGCAGATCGGTGAGCTCGCCGGCCAGGCCTGACCGCCGACCGGCACTCCGCAGCATCGGACGGCGCCCCGCGGGATTCCGCGGGGCGCCGTCACGTGTCCGGGGGCCCGGCGCACATGCACCAGGTGCGGCGCACATGCGTCAGGGGGCGGTCCCCCGGGTCGGTGACCCGGGGGACCGCCCCCTGACGCATGTGGCTCAGTAGCTGGCGACGACCAGTTCCTGGAACGCCTCGGGCGAGTCGAGCACCTCCCGCACGAGCTCGGCAGCCTCCTCGCCGTTCAGCGCGTTGATGGGCCGCTGCTGGCTCTCCAACTCCTCGAGCAGCTCCTCGTTCTCGACCGCGCACTGGAAGCCCTCGCGGAGCGCATCCACCCGCGCCTGCTCCATCTCCGGCGAGACGATCAGCGAGCGCCCCGTCTCCCCCATCGCGATGAGGCTGTCCACGATCGCCTGCGCATCGGCGTCGGGCGCCTCGGTCTCGCTGATGGCGGGGGTGTCGGGCAGCAGCGGGTCCGGCTCCTCGTCCACGGTCACGACGGGGCGGACGTCACCGGACTCGATGGCCCCGAGCTGGCTGTCCACCGGAAGCGCGTGGGCGTCGGCGTCCCCGGCGACGACCGACTGACGGGCCTCCGTCGACCCGGCGAACCCGGTGATGATCTCGAACGGGAACCCGTAGGCCTCACCGAGGATGTTGGGCGCGATGTAGTCGTTGGCCCCGGGCCCCTGCGCGACGAAACGCACCGTCTCCCCGGACTCGACGATGTCCTGCCAGGTCTGGAACCGGCTGTCCGGGGACACGACCACAACGTTCGGCGGGGCGGAGACCCGGCCGATCCAGTTGAGGTCGTTCAGGTCGAAGTCGGCACCCTCGGCGCCGGCGATCTGCGCGGAGACCAGGCCGACCGTGTTCACGATCTGCAGCCGGTTCTCCGAGGCCGGGGCGGCCGCGGTCTTGTTCGTGGCCACCAGGCCGCCGGCACCGGGCTCGTTGCGGACGACGACGCGGGCGCCCGTGCACTCCTCGAGGTAAGGGGCCAGGGCCCGGGCGTAGGCGTCGTAGCCGCCACCGGGCTCGTAGGGGACCACCAGATCGATGTCCTCGCCCTCGAAGCCCCCCTCGGCGCCGGAGGACGAGGCCTCGGACCCGCTGTCACCCCCGCAGGCGGCGAGTGCCCCCACCAGCGCCATCGCGACGGCCATACGTCCGGCCGGCCGCCGTGAGCTCCTGATCGTTCGCATCGGGTACGGCTCCTTCACGTTCAGTGGGTGGTGCGGGTCGGGGGCCCGGCGTCGGTCAACCAGCGGGCAGCTGGACGGCGTCGAGGAAGCGCAGGATACGAGCTGGCGCGGTGTCCTCGGTCTGCTCTGCGACGGGGGCGTCCCAGTAGTCGGCGTGCGGCAGGCATTCCTGCAGGTAGCGGGCTGCCGACGGGGCGTGCGAGTCGTCCTGACCCGGCACGATCAGCGTCGGGGCGGTCAGCTCGAGCAGGTCCTCCGGCTCCACGCCGGGCACGGTGTCGCGGTCGAACATCAGCCGCGCCGTCCCGCTGACCAGCACGGCGTAGCGCTCGGGGTCGGTCCTCGCGTACGAAGCGGCGAACTCCGGATCGGTGCGGACGACGCTGTTCCAGGGGCCCACCCGCGGGTCCTTCGAGAAGCCGGCCTCGGTGTCGCCCACCAGCTCGACCACCCCGGCCAGGCCGTGCTCCTCCACGAAGGCAAGGTGCTGGGCGAAGCGGGCGTGCTGCTTCATCCGGTACTTCACGCCACCGGCCGGCGAGTACAGCACCATGCTGTCGACCCGGTCCGGGTGCGCCACGGCGACGGCGGCCGCAGTGGAGCAGCCGACGCAGCCACCCATGAGGTGGGCCGACGCGATACCGAGGTGGTCGAGGAGCCCCACGGCCTGCGCGACGTAGTCCTCCCACCGGATCCGCTGCAGCCGTCCACCCGACCGGCCCGACTCCCGCCGGTCGAAGGTGATGCACGTGTAGCGGGTGCTCAGGTGGTCGAGCAGGGCCAGCCGCCGGTAGACGCCCACCGTCCGCCAGCTCTCGAGGGTGGAGTCGAAGCCACCGGGGGAGAACATCAGCAGGGCCGGCCCCGAGCCGGTCACCTCGTATCGCGTCTGGATCCCGTCGACGACGGCGGTGGGCACGGTGGGAGTCCTCTCGGTCGGTCGGGTCAGGTCGCTGCCGGCACCGGGATGCCCCCGGGCAGCTGCCGGGCAGCACGGACGTCCCCGGCGTAGGCGGTCATCGCCTCCAGCGTCAGCTGGGCGACGTTGACGTAGGTGTCGCGCGCCCCGTCGAGGGCCGAGGCCGCGTAACCGATGGCCGCGTTGACCATCCGCATGCGGCCGTCGAGCCACGGGCCCCCGCCGAAACCGCCGACGACCGGGATGGAGACGGCGTCGGCGACCGCGGCCCCGACCACCGGGCCGGAGTTGGTGAAGTTCAGCAGGGTGGCGCCCGCATCCTCCAGCCGCTTGGCCTCGGCGACCATCTCGTCCAGCAGCTCCGCCGGCACCGCATCGGCGGCCGACGGCACGGACTTGTACTCGACGCCGTACCGCAGCGCCGTCTGCGGTGTGATACCGAACTGCGCGAACACCGGGATGCCCGCCCGGTTCACGGCCTCGACCGCCTCCGGGTAGTCCGAGGCGGCGTCGAGCTTGACCATGTCGACGCCGGCCTCCTTGACGAACCGGATCGCCGCACGGACCGCGGAGTCGGTGCCCTCCTGCAACGGGCCGAACGGGAAGTCCACGCTGACCAGCGCCCGGGAGACCCCACGGCGCACCGCCTTGGCGACGACGAGCATCTCGTCCATCGTCACCTCGAACGGGTTCGAGTGGCCCCAGAGGTTGACGCCGACCGTGTCGCCCACGGAGACGAGGTCGACTCCGGCGCGGTCCACGATCCGGGCGATCTGGTAGTCCCAGGCGACGACGCCGACGATCTTGCGCCCGTCGTCCTTCATGCGCTGCAGGTCGCGCAACCCCACCCGCTCAGACACGGAGCGCACTCAGCAGTTCGATGACGTCGCTCTCGTCGGCCGAGGGCAGCAGCACCCGGGCGTGCGGTCGCAACGCCGCCACGGCGGCGGAGGCCGCCGTCCCGGCGTGCGTGCCGTCACCGAGGACCAGGCCCGCGGTCTGGACACCGCGCTCCCAGCAGGCCTTGCCGAGCGCGTAGGCGCAGTCGGCGCCGGCGTCGCTGGTGGCGACCATGACGACGACGGAGGCGCTGGCCAGCTCGTCGGCCAGCGTCGCCGGGCCGCCGTCGATAGCGCGCAGGACGACGTCCTCGGTACCGGCCCCTGCCTCGCACACGTAGAAGCGGGCGTTGGCCCAGGCGTGCTGAGCCGTGCGGCTCAGCACGTCGGCAGCCCCTTGGTCCAGGGCTATGACCCGGCCGGCCCGCGAGGGGGCGATCGGGCGGTCGATCCGGTAGCGCGCCTCCGCGGCGGTGGCCGCACGGGCACAGCTGCTGAGGGTCTGGGTTCCCGCGGCCATGGTCACACCGAGGAGATCGGCATGCCGGGACGCACCGTGACGTCGTCGCGGGCGGCGTCGAGGAACGACTCCTTCTGCGGCAGGACGACGGCAGCGGAACGCACGTGGTGGTGCGCCGGGTCGACCCCGGGCGGGGTCACGCCCTTGTCGCGCAGCGCGGTGGCCGCCCGGTACAGCTTCTGCCGGGCCTTGATGATGCCGCTGTCGGCCGGGACCAGGCGCTCCTTGGTGCGGTCGACGATCGGGCCCATGCTCTCCTGCAGCGAGGAGTCCTGGATGGCGATGCCCTCGACGCCGGAGTACCACTCCCCGGTCCGCTGCTTCTCGCGGTTCATCAGGTAGTCGTTGTCCATGTTCGCCTCGGGCCGGTAGGTGCCCGGGATGTTCTTGCTGTGCACGCCGTGGCCGTCGATCATGGCCTGCCGCTCGGTCTGGGTGAGAGGCCGCATGGGGTGGTAGTCGAAGCTGTACGCCCAGCAGTTCTCGTCGTCGATCGGGATCCAGAAGTGCCCGTGGATCGGGTGGTCACCGCGCGGGGGCACCATCGTGAACGACGGCATGACCCACGGCGTGATCCGCCAGTAGTACGACCCCTCCTCGGCGTTGCGCCGGGCGCCGACGAACAGGCCGCCCTCACTGTCGGCCACCTCGAAGAACGGCTTCTTGTCGTTCAGGTTGTACTGGTTGCCCTTGGCGCCCTTGAACAGCGGGTCGCTCTTCAGGCCGCCGGAATGCAGGAAGGTCACGTGGCTTGAGTCGATACCGCCCTCGAAGGCCTGCAGCCAGTTGCTCTGCTGCCAGCGCTTGGAGGTGTAGTGGTGCTCCGGCGGGGTCAGGGCGAACTCGAACTCCGGCAGGGGGGGCTGCTTCGCCGGGTCGCCCATGTAGGTCCAGAGGACGTCGCCGATCTTCACCAGCGGGTACGACGTGAGCTTCACGTTCTCGGCGAAGCTCGAGTTGTCGGCCTCGGAGGGCACATCCACGCACTGGCCCGTGGTGTCGTACTTCCAGCCGTGGTACGGGCAGCGGAGGCCACCCTCCTCGTTGCGGCCGAACCACAGGGACGCGCCACGGTGTGCGCAGAACTCGTCGATGAGCCCGTAGTTGCCGTAGCTGTCCCGGAAGGCGACCAGCCGCTCGGAGAGGAGCTTGAGGCGGACCGGCGGGGCGCCGTCCTCCGGGAGCTCCTCCGCGAGGCATGCGGGCATCCAGTACTGGCGGAACAGCTCGCCCATCGGCGTTCCCGGACCCGTTCGGGTCAGCAGCTCGTTGATGTCCTGACGAAGCACGAGTGTCTCTCTCTCCTCAGCCGCGGATGGGGCTGACTGTCATACCGATCACGGACGGCGTCAACTGTCGATTCACGGCTGCTGCGACGGGACGTCGACGACGAGCCCGTCCAGCTCCGGGGAGACGGGGACCTGGCAACTCAGCCGGCTGCCGTCCCGACGCTCGGACACCGCCATCTCCAGGAGGTCCTCTTCGAGGTCGTTCGGCTCCCCGACGGCGCTCAGGAACTCGTCGCGCACCCACACGTGGCAGGTCCCGCAGGAGGCGTTCCCACCGCATTCGGCGATGATCCCGGGGACGCCGTTCTTCACGGCGGCCGCCATCACCGACTCACCGACGGTCGCGTCGACCGTGTGCTCTCGACCCGCGCTCTCGACGTAGACCACCTTCGGCACGGCGCGCCCCCTCCATGGTCGCTGGGGCCGTCGTCCGGCCTCCCGGCATTGGTATGTCCATTAGACCACATAGTGTCTAGGGTCACGACATGCCCAGTCTCGTCCTTCTCCGGCACGGCGAGAGCATCTGGAACGCGCGGGACGTCTTCACTGGCCAGTCGGACGTCGACCTCACGCCGCACGGCGAGGACCAGGCCAGGCGGTGCGGACTCCTCCTGCGCGATGCGGGCCTGCTCCCCGACCGCGTGCACACCTCCACGCTGACCCGCGCCGTCCGCACGGGGACACTCGCCGTCGCGGCCGCCGGACGCCCGCACACCCCGACGCGTCAGGACCCTCGACTGGACGAGCGCAGCTACGGGGCGCTCGAGGGACTGTCGCGCAGCGAGGTGCTCGCCCGGCACGGGGCCGAGCAGTACCAGCGGTGGCGCCGGTCGTGGGACGCGTCGCCACCCCCCAGCCACAGCGGCGAGGTTCCCCGCCCCGGGGAGAGCCTCGCCGACGTCTCTGCGCGCCTCCGGCCCTGCTGGGAGAACGCCCTGGCCCCCGATCTCCGGGCCGGACTCACCGTGCTGGTGACCGCCCACAGCAATTCCCTGCGGGCGCTGATCGCTCTCCTGGACCGGGTGGGGCCGGATCAGGTGCCGGCTCTGGAGGTCCCGATCGCGGAGCCCCTGCACTACCTGCTGGACGACGACCTGAGGCCGCTCGTACCCGGCGGCCGGTACGTCCGGCCGATCTCCGCCCGATGAAACACGGACCCGCCGGGCCACCCGGTGGCGTGACCGCCCGGTCTCGGACGGGCTCGCCGCTTGTGAGGGTCACCTACGATGCGGGAGTGATGATGCCGGATCCGACCGTGGCGACCGTCGAGAGCTCCCCGACCGGCAAGGGCGATCTGCTCAGCCGGGTGAGCGTCGGGCGCATCTCCGAGGTCATCGTCGACCAGATCCGGATGCTCATCCGGCAGGGACAGCTGAGCGCCGGCGACCGGCTGCCCTCCGAGCGCGAGTTGTGCGAGCGGTTCGGCGTCAGCCGGGTGACGGTGCGCGAGGCCCTGCGGGTGCTGGAGGCCAACGGCCTGGTCGAGATCCGGGTCGGCGCACGCGGGGGCGCGTTCGTGACCGCCCCGAGCAGCCGCCTGGTGGGAGCCGGGATCGCCGATCTCATCTCGCTGGCGACACTCACCGCCGTCGAGATCACCGAGGCGCGCATGGTCTTCGAGCTGGGCATCGTCGCGCTGGTGTGCGAGCGGGCGACCGACGAGGACGTCGCCGCACTCCGCGCGATCTGCGACCGCAGCGGCGCTGCGCTCGAGAACGACGACTACCCGCTCGAGCTCTCCGCCGAGTGGCACACCCGCTTCGCGGTGGCGACGCACAACCGCGCGGTCGCCATGCTGGTCGAGTCGCTGCACGACCCGCTGGTCCACTCCCTGGAGCGGGCCCGGGAGGTGGCGCCGCTGCACGGCCGGCAGGGCGTCGAGGAGCACCGCGCCCTCGTCGACGCCGTCGCCGCCCGGGACGCCGGAGCGGCGACGGACCTGATGCGCACCCACCTCCTCCGCACGGCCGAGCGCGTGAGCGGGATGGAGTCGGCCGAGCGGACGTGAGCCGGCGGGCCGTCAGGCGCCGGGCTCGTCCCCGAACACCAGCGACTTGATCGTGACCGGGACCGTTCGCGACGGGTACCGCAGCCGACCGATGTCGACGTAGTCGAAGTCCCGCAGGGCGAGACCATCGACGACCAGCAGGTCCACGGTCACCCCGAGCTCGTGCTGGAGCAACCGGCCCACCGTCATCGCCACGTCCCCGTCGAGGACGACGTACACCGGTCGGCCGGCGGCGATCCGCTCCGCGAGCCCGTCGCGCACCCCACGGGCGAAGGCCGACACCCGGTCGTAACTGGGCAGGCCGGACCACGACATCGCGAGCACGACGTCCTGGTCGGCGGCCGCGGCATCGAGAGCGACGAGGTGCCGGCGGACCGCCGCCGCGACCCCGTCGGCATCCACGACGTCCCCGAGCTCGTGGACGGGGTGCACCACCTGCAGGTTGCGCCGCGGCAGGAGGGCGTCGGGGGCCGAGATCCACCCGGTGTTGCCACTGAGCTGGACGCTGTACTCCGAGGCCCCGAGCGCGGTGGCGCGGATGCACTCGCCGGCGGGCAGCAGCGGGTACGGCAGCGCCCCGGCGTCGACCAGCCGCCGGACGGCCTCACCCAGCGGCCGGCCGAGGTCGCCGAACGACGCGCTCTCCCGTCCGTACACGTACTCGGCCACCCCGCCGGAGAAGACGACCCCGTCCAGCGGCCCGACATCGGGCAGCGGATCGGTCAGGTACAGCGCGGCCACGTCCGACGGGGGCTCCGCGCCGAGGGCGGCCACCAGGGCGTCGGCCATGCCCTCGGCCACCCGGGCGATCTCGTCGGGGCGGGCCACGTCGCCCAGGGCCCAGGAGAAGCCGGCGCGGGCAGCATGGGCGCGTCCCGCGGGTTCCAGGCGCACGATCGTCCCCGCCTCGTCGACCACCTGCAGCCGCCCGCCGATGTGCACCGCTGCGGTGGCGACCACCCGCCCGCGCTCCAGCACGGAGAGCTTCGTCGTCCCGCCCCCGATGTCGACGTTGAGGATCCGCTGGCCGGTCTCGTACGACGTCCGGGCCGCGCCGGAGCCGAAGCCGGCCAGCATCGCCTCCATGTGGTGCCCCGCCGTGGCGGTCACCAGTTCCCCGCCACGCTCGGCGAGGACGCCGGCGATGGCCTCGGCGTTGCGACGGCGGAGCGCCTCCCCGGTGAGGATCACCACCCCGGTGTCGATGTCCTCGGGGCCGATCCTGGCCTCGCCGTAGGCGCGGTCGATGATCGTGCCGAGAGCCTCGGCGTCGATGTGCTCGGCGCTCGCGTATGGAGTGAGCGCCACCGGCGAGCGGTACACCGTGTCCCGCCGGACGACGATGTAGCGGCTGGTCAGGTCCTCGCCGATCCGGCGCAGGTGCAGCCGCGAGAAGATCACCTGCGTGCCCGAGGAGCCGATGTCCATCCCCACGCTGTGCAGCGTGACGTTGTCCTGCTGCCAGATCGGGTTGTCCTCGAGCGGCAGCTCGTCGTGGTCGTGGTCGTGGTCGTGGTCGGGCGTGTGCGGCGAGTACACCGTCTGCGGCTCGGCGTGCTCGCGGCCGTAGACCGGCTCGGAGGAGTGGGTGTGCGTCACGTGCGCTCCGGAAAGGGGAGAGACGACGACGTGCGGCCCGCCAACGGAGGGCGGACCGCACGTCGAGGTGGGACAGGGGTGAGATCAGGCAGCCGGCTTCGGCGGGAGGTTTTCCTTCTCCTGCTCGTACGCGGCGTCCATCTTCGGCTCCAGGCCGTGCTTGGCCAGCGCCTCCTTGAAGGTCTCCCGCACGTACGACGACTCGTCGGCGTAGTCGATCTGGTCGCCACCGATGCGCTGGCTGATCCAGGCCTTCGGCACGCCCTGCGCGTTGCGGATGGACACGACCTCGTGCTTGAAGGCCAGGTAGCGGGCGGGCTCGGTGCCGGTGTTGAAGTGCTGGTGGTACCACATGTTCGGCGGCACGATCATGCTGCCGGCCTGCCACTCGTAGCGCCGCGGCTCCTCCCCCTCGGGCCACATCAGGCTGTAGCCCTCGCCCGAGAGGATGATCACGTGGGCGCCCGGGCCGTGCCGGTGACCCTTCTTGTACGTGGCCGTCGGGAACTGCGAGATGTGGCTGTTCATCGAGCCCCGGGCCATGTTGAAGCGGATGTGCCCGCCCCCGGCACCGCGCTCCTTGGCCTCGATCAGCGGCAGGTTGATCGAGTCGGCGACGAAGTTGGTGTCGAGCAGCAGACCCTTCTGCTCGCCCTTGGGCGCGAAGTAGTCCGGCTCACCGTTGAAGCGCTTCGGGAAGTCGTGCGCGGTGCCGAAGACGAAGTCGATGTCGTCGTACAGGTTGATGATGCCCGGGGCGTTCGTCGAGGAGACGAAGCGCGCCACCTCGGTGCCCGAAGCGTTGAAGTGCTGGTGGTTGGCGTTCAGCGGGATGGCGAACAGCGCACCCGGGCCCCACTCGAAGGTCACCTCGGCGCCGGCGTCGTTCCACACCTTGGTCGAGCCGTGCCCGGAGAGGACCAGGATCATCTCCTCGAACAGCTGCCGCTGCGGAGCGAGCTGACCGCCGGCCGCGATCTCGGCGACGTAGCAGTCGTTCGAGGTGCGGCTGGCCTCGTGGTTGATGAAGACGCCTCGGCCCCCGCGGCGGGCCCAGTCCTTGAGCTCGACGGTCTTGAGGTCGGGCACGTAGTGCGCCGCGATGATGTCCAAGCCCTCGTCGGCCACCCAGCGGGTGTACGGCGAGTCCTTCTCGGTGGCGAACTTCGCCGCGAGGCTCTCGTTGACGATGGCGTCCTTGGCCATGGGGCCTCCCTGTTCGACGGTCGGGTGCTCTCCGGAACGGCACGGTGCGCGAGCCACCGAGCATGATCGGTAGGACCATAAGACCACCCTGCGGGTGTGTCAAAGGCCACTCGACAATCCTCCCCGCTGCTCGGCGGACCGACCCGTCGCGGACCGTCGCGCACGTCGACCACCGGGCACCGGGCACCGGGCACCGGGCACCGGGCACCGGGCACCGGGCACCGGGCACCGGGCACCGGGCACCGGCGACGGTCGGCGCCCCGGCGGGCGTGAGACGGTTCGGTGTCGCGCGAACCCGTGGTCTAATCATTCGCCCATCGGACCGGCCACGACGGAGGACGGCATGACCCAGCGACCCCAGGTGATCATCGTCGGCGGCGGCCCGGTCGGGGTGGGCCTCGCGCTAGACCTCGGGCTCCGCGGGGTTCGGTGCGTCGTCGTCGAGCGACGCACCGAACTGTCCGCCGTCCCCAAGGGGCAGGGACTGTCGCAGCGGACCATGGAGCACGCCGCGCGCTGGGGCGTCGCCGACGAGCTGCGCGCGGCCCGCAGCATGCCCGAGGGGCATCCGATCGGGCAGGTCACGGTCTACGACAACCTGCTCGGGGACTTCTGGAGCGCCCCACCGGCGCGCGAGCTGGTCCAGGACTACTACGCACAGGCCAACGAACGGCTTCCCCAGTACCGCACCGAGGAGGTCCTGCGCCGGCGGCTGGCCGAGGTGCCGGGTGTCGAACTGCGCCTGGGCTGGCGGGCGACCGGGCTCGAGCAGGACGACACCGGGGTCCGCGTGACCGTCGTGAAGGACGGACAGCAGGAGGTCCTGGAGGCCGACTACGTCGTCGGCTGCGACGGCGGCCACTCCCTCGTCCGCGAGCAGGCCGACATCGAGCGCAGCGGCACCGACTGGAACGAGCTCGTCGCCCTGGTCGTCTTCCGCTCGCCGGAGCTGCACGAGGCGCTGAACCGGTTCCCCGCCCGGTCGACGTACCGCGTGATGCATCCCGACCTCAAGGGGTACTGGATGTTCTTCGGCCGGGTCGACGTCGGTGCGGAGTTCTTCTTCCACGCTCCGGTCCCCCCGGGCACGTCCGCCGACGGTCCCGAGATCGTCGAGCTGCTGCACCGGGCCGCCGGCTTCCCCTTCGCCCTGGAGATCGACCACGTCGGCTTCTGGGACCTGCGCGTCCAGGTGGCACACCGCTACCGCGCGGGTCGGGCCTTCATTGCCGGCGACGCCGCGCACACGCACCCCCCCTACGGAGGCTTCGGCCTCAACAACGGCCTCGAGGACGCCGCCAACCTCGGCTGGAAGCTGGCCGCCGCCCTGCAGGGCTGGGGCGGCGACGCATTGCTGGAGTCCTACAGCCTGGAGCGGCAGCCGGTCTTCCGCGACGTGGGCGAGGACATCATCGGCGGCTGGATCCGGGACGACCGGGCCATGCTGGAGAAGTACGGCCCCGAGGACGACCGCGAGGAGTTCGCCCGCGCCTTCGAGGAGGCGGCCCGCGGGTTCGGCCGGCGCCTGCGGGGCTTCGAGCCCCACTACGAGGGCTCACCGGTGGTGTTCGGTCCGCCCGGCGGCATGACCAGCGCCCACGGGGAGCACACTTTCGAGGCCCGCCCGGGACACCATCTGCCGCCGCGGCGGATGAGCTCCGGGCGAGTGGTCTTCGAGGAGCTCGGCAGCGGCTTCACCCTGCTGGCCCTGGACGTGGACGACGCCGTCGTGACCGGCTTCGAGGAGGCCGCCCGGTCCCTCGGCGTCCCGCTGACGGTGCTCCGCGACGCGGCGGCCGGCGAGCTGGCCGACTACGGGGCGAAGCTCGTCCTCGTGCGGCCCGACCAGTTCGTCGCCTGGACCGGCGACGAGTCCCCGGCGGACCCGGAGCAGGTGCTGCGGACGGCGACGGGTACCCGCTGAGGCCTGCGACACAATTCGGGGTCGCATTCCGCGCCATTGTGTGACCCAGGTAATGGCGCGGTGAGAGCGCGTGACCGCATTCACGCATTCACGGGCGGCACGGCGCATTCTGATGGTCCTACCGTTAGGTCAGCTAAATGGTCAGGACCTGAAGGAGCACACGTGACGAGCACCACCGGGGCACAGCCCCACGTAACCGGCCTCATCGGGGCGCCGGACTGGTCCTTCCTCGCGCGGGCCCGCACGGCAGCTGCGGCCACCGCGGCGGTCGTCGGGCGCTCGTTCGCCTCGGCGCGGGCCTACGAGGGCGCCCGCGGCGCCTCGGCCCGTCGCACCGTGCTTCGTGAGTTCGTCGGGACCCGCTGACGCAGGCTCCACGGAGCTCCGCGCCCCTCAGCCCGGGCCGGCGCCGAAGAGCTCGAGGGCACGGTCGGTGTGCACGACCGCGGCGTACTTGAGGCTCAGGTCGAACAGGCTCATCTTGTGCGACAGCGGGCTGCGATCGAAGGTTGCCTCCTCGACCACCACCACCCGGTAGCCGGAGGAGTAGGCGTCCACTGCAGTCGCCCGCACGCACCCGCTGGTGGTCTCGCCCGCCACCACCAGCGTGTCCACGTCCAGCTCCCGGAGCCAGGTGGACAGCGGCGTGCCGAAGAAGGCGCTGGCCCGGCTCTTCCGCACCACGATCTCGCCGTCGCGTGGACACAGTGACTCGACGAACTCCAGTCCCGCCGCATCGTCCTGACCGGGCACAGGGGCCCGCTGGGTGACCCCGCCACCCGGGACACCGACGTGGGCGTCACCGGTCGTGTGCAGTACCGGCACCCCGGTTGCCCGGGCCCGCGCCAGCAGGCCCTCCAGGTGCGGCAGTGCCGCCCACCCGGCCAGCCCGCAGGACGAGGGGAACTCCTCGATCGCCTCGGCGAGTGGCTGTGGCCGGTCCCCGAAGACCTTGCGGTAGCAGTCGATCAGCAGCAGCGCCGGCCGCCGGCCGGGCGGCCGGGGCCGGTAGCGCGTCGCGACCAGGCGCTCGTCGTCGCCGATGACGTCGTCCCAGCAGTGCCGCTCGGGCTGCGGGTCCATGGACCACTCCTCCGGACGCAGGATGCCCGGTCCGCGCGGGTGGCGGGTCCGGGGCAGGTGGTGGACGGTTCAGAGACCGGCGGGGTCGGGTGCGTCATCCCGGACCCGAGGCGCGGACGCGGCGGCAGGCGGCGCCGTGAGGCACCGCCTGCCGCCGCGTGGGTCAGTACAGGGTGGCCAGCAGCTCGCTGTAGGCCGGCGGCGCGTCCATGAGGTCCTGGACGAGGCCCTCGAGCTCGTCACCCGGCAGGAAGGCCAGCTCGCGCTCCTGCTCCACGGACTCCTCCACCAGCTCCGGGTTCTCCATCGCAGCGGCCATCGCGGTGCGCAGGCACGACGTCGCAGCCTCGTCCATCCCGGGCGGGCCGATGAAGGGACGGCCGAGCTCGATGAGCGCCAGGTGGGCGTCGAGGAGCTCTGCCTGCTCCTCGGTCGTGTCGAGCTCCGCGACCGTCGGGACGTCCTCGGGCAGCCAGTCGGGCCTCTCCTCGCCCACGACGAGCACCGGGGTCTGCGTCCCGTCCTCCACCGCGCCGCGGCGGCTGGTGAGGTTGCCGGACATCCCGTCGATCGAGCCCTGGATGACAGCCAGTTCCGTCTCACCCGAGCCTGGGAAGCCGGTGACGACCTCACCGGGGATGTCGAAGACGGCGCTGATCAGGGAGGAGGTCACGTAGTCCTCGGCCCCCGGCCCGGTCGAGCCCCAGCGGAACTCGTCCGCGGTCCGGACGTCGTCGAACGTCTGGTAGGGGCCGGTCGCGCTGGTGACGATCAGGGACGGGTCACTGGCCACCCGGCCGATGTAGGTGAAGTCGTCGAGGGAGAAGGTGGCGCCGTCCGCGCCCGCGATCGACGAACCGCCGGCACCGACGCCGTTCATGATCGCGAGGTTCGTGCCGTCCGCGTCCTCGGCGAGCAGGCTGTTGAGCGCCAGCAGCCCGCCCGCTCCGGGCTGGTTCTGCACGGCGATCGTGGCCCCGATCTCCTCCTCGAGATAGGGCGCGACCAGCCGGGTGTAGGAGTCGTAGCCGCCACCGGGCTCGTAGGGGACGACGATGGTGATGGTCTCCCCCTCGAGCGAGGCGCAGTCACCTCCTCCGGAGGCTGCGGTGTCGGAGTCGCTCGAGCAGCCGCTGAGCACACCGGCGCCGAGGCCCAGCGCGACCAGGGACCGGAGGCTCCGCCGGAACGGCAGGGCAGTGTTCATCGATTTCCCTCTCGGAGACGGTGACGGGGCAGAACGAAGGGTGGTTCAGTCCAGGAAGAGGCCGGGCGGCACCGGGATGCCGAGTAGGACCTCGAAGGCGACGTACAGCACCACCCCCACCACGACGGCGTAGATCGCGCAGAACGTCCAGGACCGCCGGCCGGCGAAGCGCAGGTACAGGAACGAGAACAACGGCGCCGTCACGAACAGGCCGGCGACGTAGAGCAGCACGAAGAACGCCGTCACCCAGGTGACGGCCTCGGTCCAGCGCCGGGCGCCCGCGGTCTGGAAGACGTACTCGACGTCGTCCTCGTTCACGTCGTCCTCGGTGGTCGCGCCCGCCGCCTGGGGCACGGACTCCGCGGGCGTGGCCGCCGGCACCGGCTCGATGGGACCGGCCGGGCTGGTGACCGGCTCGGGAGCGCCCGCGGCGCGGCGGCCGCGCGCGAGCCGCAGCAGTGACTGGACCAGCTGCAGAGCCGCCATCGTGAACCCGAGGCCCGTCACGATGCGCGGGAAGAGTGCCGCCTTGAACGACCAGTCGGCGGCTTCGAGGAAGGCCCAGCCGAAGAGAGCCAGCAGCAGCAGGGCGAGGACGACGTCGGCCACGACATCCCTCGCCGATGTCCGCGACGGCGCCTGCGGGGCCTGGTCTGCCATGCCGTTCTCCTCGGTGCGGGCGGGGGCGGTCAGGTGCCTCGACTCGGCGGCGCTCACACCGACACACCGCTCTGCTGGTCGCGCTGCTTCTCCGCGCGCCCGCGGGCACGGGCGCGGCGCACCACCGGCGCGACGATCGCCAGCAGCATCACAGCGGCGATCACCAGCACGATCGGCCGGGTCAGCCACGACCACTCGAACAGCGAGTAGGAGAGGAAGAGGTACCGCTCGGCGAGGGAGCCCAGCACGACGGCGAGCAGGAAGGGCACCCGGGGCCAGTCGTAGCGGATGCAGACCACGCCGACGATCGCGGCCACGATCATCACGATCACGTCGGCGAAGCTGTTGCTGGCGGTGTAGGCGCCGAGCGCCAGCAGGAGCAGCAGGAACGGCACCAGCAGCGGGCCCGAGATGAACGTCAGGCGGGTGAGCGGCTTGAGGACGAAGAACGCCGCCCCCACCGCGATGAAGTTCGCCAGGACGGTCACCCAGATCATCGAGAAGGTGACGTCGAGGGACGTCGTCAGCATCTCCTCGCCGGGGTTGAGGCCGACGATGAGGAAGGCCGACAGGAGGACGGCGCTACCGGCACCGCCGGGGATGCCGAAGCCGATCGTCGGGATCAGCGACCCGCTGTCCTTGGCGTTGTTCACCGCCCCCGAGGCGATGACCCCTTCGACCGCGCCCTTGCCGAACATCTCCGGCGTCTTCGAGCTCTGCTGCGCGGCGCCGTAGGCCATGAACTGGGCCACCGAGCCACCCAGGCCCGGGACGATCCCCACGCCGGTGCCGATGGCGCTGGAACGGATGACGAGCGGCCAGTGCCGCAGGACGTCACGGATGCCCTGGCCGACTCCGGAGAGGGATGCCTCCGGCGCGTCACCCGGCTCGGCGCGGGCGATGCTGCGCTTGCTCAGCATGAGCTGGAGCACCTCGGCGCCACCGAAGAGGCCCACGACGAGGGGCACGATGCCGATGCCGTCCCACAGGTAGAGCTGCTCGAAGGTGTAGCGCTGGGTGCCTTCCTGCGGGTCCAGCCCCACGAGCGCGACGAGCAGCCCGAAGGCGGCCATGACGAAGCCCTTGAGCAGGTGCTTGCCCGACAGCGCGACGACGAACGTCAGACCCAGCAAGGTCAGGGCGAAGAACTCCGGCGGTGCGAAGGCGAGTACGACCGGGCGGATCACCGGGATGGCCAGCGCGAGCACCACGGCCCCGAAGACGGCACCGAGGGCCGAGCTGAACAGCACCGCCCCCAGCGCACGGCCACCCTCGCCGCGCTTGGTCATGGGATGCCCGTCGAGCACCGTGGCCGCCGAGGTCGCCTCCCCGGGCACTCCGAAGAGGACCGAGGTGATGTCGCCCGTCGTCGACGTGACCACCCACATGCCCAGCAGGAAGGCGAACGCCTCGACCGGCTGCATGTCGAAGGTGAACGGGAGCATCAGCGCCAGCGTGACGGCGCCACCGAGGCCCGGAAGGATGCCGACCACGAAACCGATGGCGACACCGAGCAGCATGAGCGCCAGCGGGGCCGGCTGGAACACCTGAGTGAGGCCACTGATCAGGTCGGACAGCATGGTGCCCCTCTCCACTTCCGCCCACAGTGCTCCAGGCCCGCTGGCGCGACCACGTGGACCCGCGCGGGAGCCCGGTCGGACCATTAGGCCAATGAGCTTGGAACCGTAATACACGTGGTCTCCGTCACCAAGCCCGGAGGGTCACCCCATGATGAGGTGGCGTGTTCCGTGACCGGTGGAGGCCATGACCGCAGGGGCGGCGGCGCCCGGGCCGCGCGCCGAACCGGTCAGCCGGCGAGCGCCGGCTCGGCGGCGTGCTCGGCGGGCACATGCAGGAGCTGCTGGAAGACGGCGACGACGACCGCCCCGACCGCGGCGGCAACGACCGCCACCACGAAGGCCAGGTTGGCTCCGGCGACGTCGACGATCTTACCCGCGGCCGAGGCGCCCACGGCCACCCCCAGGCCCAGTGCGGTGCCGATCCAGGTGAACGCCTCCGTCACCGCCGACCGGGGAACCAGGAGCTCGGCCAGGGTGAAGGAGCTGATCAGCGAGGGTGACACCGCCACGCCCGCGACGACCACGAACGGCACCATGACCCAGATGTCGTCGATGAACAGCAGCGGGACGACCAGCACGGTGAGCAGGATGAGCGCGCCGACCAGCCGGAGCCGGAGGGGCAGCCGCCAGTGGATGGCCCCCCAGCCGATGCCGCTGGCCATCGAACCCACCGCCAGGCTGGCGATGAGCACGCCGGACAGCGACATGGCGTCCCGCTCGTCGGCGAACGCGACCAGCGCGATCTCCAGCGTGCCGAGGATGGCGCCCACGGCGGCCCCGACGACGAACAGGACGCGCAGACCCGTGGTGCGGATCGCCGACGGACCCTGCCGGCTCGCGTGCCCGTGCGGCTCTGGCTCGGTGCGGCGCTGCGCGGCGAACAGCAGGCTGCCCACGGTGGCGAGGGTGAACGCCGTGACCACGCCCGAGGTTGCGTGTCCCGTCGTGGAGAGGAACGTGACCAGCACCGGGCCGACGATGAAGACGAACTCGTCGACGACGGACTCCATCGCCAGCGCGGTGTGCAGCCGGTGGCTGCCGCGCAGCAGGTGGGTCCAGCGGACGCGGATCATCGAGGACACCGGCGGGATGCAGGCCCCGGCCAGGCCCGCGGAGGTGAAGACGATCCAGAGCGGCCAGGCCTCGCGCACGGAGAACAGGAAGACCAGGCCGGAGAGGACGAAGACGGCCAGCACCGGCAGCAGCACCCCGCGCTGGCCGTGCGTGTCGGCCCACCGCCCCAGCAGCGGCCCCGCGATCGCCGTCGTCACCGCCCCCACGGCGGCCACGGCGCCGCCGAGTCCGTAGGAGCCGGTCTCCGACGCGACCAGCAGGACCGAACCCAGCCCGACCATCGAGAGGGGCAGCCGGCCGATGAAGGCGGCGAGCACCATCGGCAGGGCGTGCGGCGTCCGCAGCACCTGCAGGTACGGATTGGGCACGAGGGGGGTTGCCTCCGCAGAACGGGAAGGGGCGGCAGCCACGCTAACCGACCCGCGGCGGACACGCTGTGAGAGCGGACCAGGCCGCGAACGGCCGGGGCCCGGAACCATGACGGTTCCGGGCCCCGGTCCAGGCCCTCCCGCACGCGGGAGGGGCGTCGCTCAGGCCAGACGGCTCTTCAGGATCTCCAGCTCGTCCCACATGGTGCTGGGCAGCTTGTCACCGAACTTCTCGAACCACTCGGTGATCTGCGGGATCTCCTCGCGCCACTCCTCCGGCTTCACGGCGAGGGCCTTCTCGACCTCGTCCGGGGTCGTGTCCAGGCCGGAGATGTCGAGCGAGTCGACCGTGGGCACGTGGCCGACCGGGGTCTCGACGGCGGCAGCGGTGCCCTCGAGGCGCTCGACGACCCACTTGAGCACGCGGCTGTTCTCGCCGAAGCCCGGCCACAGGAAGCCGCCGTCCTCGTCGCGCCGGAACCAGTTGACGTAGAAGATCTTCGGGAGCTTGGTCGCGTCGGCCTGCTTGCCCGTGTTCACCCAGTGGGAGAAGTAGTCACCGGCGTTGTAGCCGATGAACGGCAGCATGGCGAACGGGTCGCGACGGACCACGCCGACGGCCCCGGTCGCGGCCGCGGTGGTCTCGGACGAGAGCGTGGCGCCCATGAAGACGCCGTGGTTCCAGTCCCGGGCCTCGGTGACCAGTGGGATCGTCGTCTTGCGACGGCCGCCGAAGAGGATCGCCGAGATGGGCACGCCCTTGGGGTCCTCGTACTCCGGCGCCAGGATCGGGCACTGGGCGATCGGGGTGCAGAAGCGGCTGTTCGGGTGGCTGGAGAGCTCGTCGCTGTCCGGCGTCCAGTCCCGGCCCTTCCAGTCGGTCAGGTGGGCCGGCGGCTCGTCGGTCATGCCCTCCCACCAGACGTCGCCGTCGTCGGTGAGGGCGACGTTGGTGAAGACCGAGTTGCCCTTGTCGATCGTGCGCATGGCGTTCGGGTTGGTGTCCCAGCCGGTGCCCGGGGCGACGCCGAAGAGGCCGTACTCCGGGTTGACGGCGTAGAGCCGGCCGTCCTCACCGAACCGCATCCAGGCGATGTCGTCGCCGATCGTCTCCACCTTCCACCCGGGGATGGTGGGCTCGAGCATCGCCAGGTTCGTCTTGCCGCACGCCGAGGGGAAGGCGCCGGCCACGTAGTAGACCTTCTGCTGCGGGCTGGTGAGCTTGAGGATCAGCATGTGCTCGGCCAGCCAGCCCTCGTCGCGGGCCATGACCGAGGCGATGCGCAGGGCGTAGGCCTTCTTGCCCAGCAGGGCGTTGCCGCCGTAGCCGGAGCCGTAGGACCAGATCATGCGCTCCTCGGGGAACTGCACGATGTACTTGGTCTGGCTGCACGGCCACGGGACGTCGGACTGCCCCGGCTCCAGCGGGGCGCCGAGGGAGTGCATCGCCGGCACGAACGGGCGGTCGGTGCCCATCGCCTCGAGGATGCGGCTGCCGATGCGCGCCATCACGCGCATGGAGACGACGACGTACTCGGAGTCGGTGATCTCGACGCCGAACATGGGATTCTCGGCCTCGACCGGACCCATGCAGAACGGGATGACGTACATGGTCCGGCCGCGCATGCACCCCCGGTACAGCTCGGTCATGATCGACTTCATCTCGTTCGGGTCCATCCAGTTGTTGGTGGGACCCGCGTCGGCCTCGTCGACCGAGCAGATGAAGGTGCGGTCCTCGACGCGCGCGACGTCGCTGGGGTCGGAGGCGCACCAGTAGGAGTTGGGCTTCTTCTCCAGCGGCCGGAAGGTGCCGGCGTCGACCAGCTTCTGGGTGAGTCGCGCCGACTCCTCCTCGCTGCCGTCGACCCAGACCACCTGGTCCGGCGTCGTCAGCTCGGCCATCTCGCGCACCCAGGCCAGCAGGCGGGCGTGCGTGGTGGGGGCATTCTCCAGACCTGGGGTGGCCACGGTGGTCACGGCGTCTCCATCCTCATGGGTTGCCGGGGCGGAGTCCTGCACCGGCGGTGGTGCCATACGGTCGCTCGGCCGCCTGCGCGGTCGATCGGATCGGGTCAGGGTACTAGCGGGGTCATGCCTCTGTAACCGAGACGAATGTTACGTATAGGACGTCTACCGCTGGACGGAGGTGGATGGTCCAGGGGTTCGTCGGCCGCGCTCCGGGCCGCCCATCGGGTTCCGGAGGCACACCGCGCACAGGGGGGCAGCCTGCGCCATCGCGACTCCGGACGACCGGAGCGCGATCGGATCACGGCCCGGCCGCCGGTCAGTCCTGACCGTAGCCGGGCCCGATCCGGGCGGAGAAGGCGTCCCGGCCACCGGGCCCGGCCGCCGGCCGACCCGCGCGGCGCCCGCAGGTGCCGGCTGATCGCCGGGCGGCTCACGGGTACCGCGAGGGGTTGCCGCGCGGCGGCCGCGGATAGGAGGAGCCCATGACCGTCACCGATCCGGACGTGCCCGACCCGCTCAACGACCCGCGCACCCTGCAGGCGGACCCCGGCGCGCTCGGCGAGGGCGAGGACCTCGCCTCCGCCGCCGACGACCCCGTCGCCGCAGGCGAGGACGAGCTCGCCACGAGCGCGACGCCCGAGGACGGGCCCGGTGGCGGCGACGTCACCGGCGGCGCGTTCTCCGACGGCCCGTCGACCTGACCTGCAGTCGCCCGTGACGAAGCGGTCCGTTTCGATCCGGGGTGCCGCGGGGCACTGACCGGGACGTCCGAACCCGCACGACCGAGGAGGACCGATGGCAACCGGTGAAACCGGCTTCGAGGACGTCTTCTACGACCTCGTCTCCGTCCAGTACCACTCGCTCAAGGCCGGGCACGACTACGGCCAGTACGTCCGGGACGCCGAGAACGCGGGCCTGGACGACGTCGCCGCGTTCTTCCGCGAGGTGATGGACCAGGACTCCCAGCGCGCCCGGCGCTGCCACGAGTTCCTGGGCCGGCTCCAGGGCACCGAGCAGGGCGGTCCGGCGACCCAGTGACGCCGCGGCGGGTCGGCGGGACGATGGGCGCGTGCTCACGACCCCGTTGACCCGCCGGTTCGGCCTGTCCACCCCCGTCGTCGGCGCGCCGATGGCCGGCGTCGCCGGGGGTGCGCTCGCGCGGGCGGTCTCCCTCGGCGGCGGGCTCGGCATGATCGGCGTCGGCAGCACGACGCCGGCGTCCTTCGTCGTGGAGGAGTGCGCGATCCCCCGCGCCGACGGCCGACCCTTCGGTGTCGGGCTGATGGCCTGGGCGCTTCCCGACCGGCCCGACCTGCTCGAGGCCACGATCGATGCGAGCCCGGACCTGGTCTCGGTCTCGTTCGGTGCGGCGGGCGCCTGGATCGGCACGCCGCTGCTGTTCTGCCCGGAGGGGCTCAACTCCCCCGCCGCCCGCGCCCGGGTGCGGGCCGCGGCCGGGGAGGACACGGTGCTCACCCGGTCCTTCGACGTCGCCCAGCGCCTGGCCTGGCCGCGCGCTGGCCGGGCCGCGCGCTGGCGAACGAGTTCTCCCGCACGTGGCACGGCCGGGAGGCGGAGCTGGCCCGGGACGAGGCCGCCGCGCAGCGGGTGGTCGACGCCCGGAAGACCGACGACCTGGAGCAGGCACCGCTCTACGCCGGTGAGTCGGTCGGCCTGGTCACCGGGGAGCGCTCGGCCACCGACGTCGTCCGCGACCTCACCGCGAGCGCCGAGCAGGCGCTGCGGCGGGTGGCGGAGCTCCTGGACTAGCGCGCCGCGGCGGCCCTTGCGGCTCAGACCGAGCAGCTGCCGTCGTCGCACCCTTCGGCCGCGGGGACGGTGATCAGCGGGTTCGCGTCGGCCCAGGCGCGCTCCAGCATCTGGAGCAGCAACTCGGCCGGCTGGGCACCCGCTGCGCCGTACTTGCGGTCGACCACGAAGAACGGGACGCCGGTGGCACCGAGCGACTGGGCGGTGGCGCTGTCCTGCCGGACAGCAGCCAGGTAGCGCCGGTCGCCGAGCGCCTCACGCACCTCGGCCTCGTCCAGGCCCACCTGGACGGCGAACGGGACGAGCGAGTCGACGTCGAAGACGGACTTCCCCTGCTCGAAGTAGGCGTGCAGCAGGAGCTCCTTGAGCTCGTTGCGCTTGCCGTGCCCGGCGGCCAGGTGCAGCAGCTCGTGGGCCAGCAGGGTGTTGCCGCTGACGGCGTCGGTCAGGGAGTACTCCAGGCCCTCGCCGGCGGCGACCTGCTCGACCTGCGCCATGTTCTGCCGCATCTGCTCGACGCTGGTGCCGTACTTGGCGGCCAGCGCCGGGAGCGTCGGGTGCACCTCGCCCTCGGGGGCGCTGGGGTCGAGCTGGAAGGAGCGCCACACGACCTCGACCTGGTCGCGGTGCGGGAACTTCTCCAGCGCGGCCTCCAGACGGCGCTTCCCGATGTAGCACCACGGACACACGACGTCGGACCAGACCTCTACCTGCATGCCTGGCCCAACGTCGTTGCCTCTTCAACGATTCCGTGGAGGGTCAGCCGCCGGTGAAGGGGCGCACGCCGACGAGATCGACGACGAAGACCAGCGTGGCGCCGGGCTTGATGACGCCGCCGGCGCCGCGGTCGCCGTAGGCCTTGTGCGGCGGGATGGTGAGCCGACGACGTCCGCCCACCTTCATGCCGACGATGCCCTCGTCCCAGCCCTGGATGACCATGCCGACGCCCACGCGGAACTCCAGCGGGTCGCCACGGTCCCAGGAGGCGTCGAACTGCTCGCCGCCGTCGTGCGTCACGCCCACGTAGTGGGCGCTCACCAGGTCGCCGGCCTTGGCCTCCTGGCCCTCGCCCACGACGAGGTCCTCGATCACCAGGTCGTCGGGGGCCGGTCCGGTCGGCGGCTCGACCTCGGGTCGGGTCAGCTCGGCCACGGTTCTCCCTTCCGCGCCGGGGCGGTCCCGGCGCCGTCGCTCCCCATCCAAGCAGCGCACCGCGAGGGGTGCCGGACACCCGGCCCCCTCACTGGTTCCCGACGCCCTGACCGAGCGGACGGCGGCACGGCGTGCTGGGCTGGGCCCATGGCCGCTGACCAGCCCGCGTGGTGGACCCGTGCCGTCGTCTACCAGGTCTACCCGCGCTCGTTCATGGACTCCGACGGCGACGGCATCGGTGACCTCGGCGGCGTGCTGCTGCACCTGGACCACCTGGCCGACCTCGGCGTCGACGTCCTGTGGCTCTCGCCGGTCTACCCCTCGCCCCAGGCCGACAACGGCTACGACATCAGCGACTACACCGACATCGACCCGCTGTTCGGCTCGCTGGAGCAGCTCGACGAGCTGATCGCCGCGCTGCACGCCCGCGGGATGAAGCTGCTGATGGACCTGGTGGTCAACCACACCAGCGACCAGCACCCGTGGTTCCTCGAGTCGCGCTCGTCGACGGACTCCCCCAAGCGCGACTGGTACTGGTGGCGGCCGCCGCGCGGGGGCATGGCGGCCGGCGACCCCGGAGCCGAGCCGACCAACTGGCAGTCGTTCTTCTCCGGCCCGGTCTGGGAGCTCGACGAGGCGTCCGGCGAGTACTACCTGCACCTGTTCGACCGCCGGCAGCCCGACCTGAACTGGGAGAACCCCGAGGTCAGGGCGGCGATCCACGACATGATGCGGTGGTGGCTCGACCGCGGGGTCGACGGCTTCCGCATGGACGTCATCAACATGATCAGCAAGGACGTCGCCGAGGACGGGCACCTGCACGACGGCCCGCCCCTGCCCGGCTCCTCCCTCGGCGACGGCTCGGCGTCCTACCTGTGCGGGCCGCGGATCCACGAGTTCCTGGCCGAGATGCACCGCGAGGTGTTCGCCGGGCGGGACGGAGCGTTCCTCACCGTCGGCGAGATGCCCGGCGTCACCGTCGAGGAGGCCCGGCTGTTCACCGATCCGGCCCGCGGCGAGGTGGACATGGTCTTCCAGTTCGAGCACGTCGGGCTGGACCACGGGACGTCGAAGTGGGACCTCCGCCCGCTGCGGATGCGCGACCTCAAGGCCTCACTCGGCCGCTGGCAGGCCGGGCTGGCCGACGTCGGGTGGAACTCCCTCTACTGGGACAACCACGACCAGCCCCGCGCGGTCTCCCGCTTCGGCGACGACTCCCCCGAGTTCCGCCGCGACTCCGCCACCTGCCTGGCCACGCTGCTGCACCTGCACCGGGGGACGCCGTACGTCTACCAGGGCCAGGAGCTCGGGATGGCGAACTTCCCGTTCACCTCGCTGGAGGACTTCCGCGACGTCGAGTCGCTCAACCACCACGTGCAGGCGGTGTCGGCCGGCCAGGACCCCGCGGAGGTGCTGGTCGCGCTGCGCACCATGAGCCGGGACAACGCCCGCACACCGGTGCAGTGGGACGCCTCCCCGAACGCCGGTTTCACCAGCGGGACGCCGTGGCTGGCCGTCAACCCCGACCACGTCCAGTGGAACGCCGCGGCGCAGCGGGACGACGAGGGGTCGGTGCTGGCCCACTACCGCCGGCTGATCGCGCTGCGGCACGAGCTGCCCGTGGTGGCCCTCGGTGACTTCGCGATGCTGCTGCCCGAGCACGACGACGTGTACGCGTTCACCCGCTCGCTGGACGACGTCACGCTGCTCGTCGTCTGCAACCTGTCCCGGACGGCGTTCCGGCTGGCCGGGCTGCTGCCCGACGCGCCGGCCGCCGAGCTGGTGCTGGGCAATCTCCCCGGCGACGACCCGGCCGAGCTGCGCCCGTGGGAGGCCCGCGTCCTGCGGCTGCCCTGAGCTCCGGCGGTGCGGCAAGCCCTCGACACGCCGCCGCGGCGGGCCAGCATCGTCGGGAGGATCCGGGAGGGGCCATGGACGACGAGCCACCGCCGCTGACGATCGTGCCCCCGGGCGAGGGGCGCACGGCCGACCTGGGGGACGGCGTCGGCGTCGCCGTCAAGCTGGCGGGCGCGGACACCGGCGGCTCGGTGGCCGTGGTCGAGCACCCGTTCGCGGTGGGGGCGTACGTGTCGGCCCACCTGCACACGCGAGGACGAGTACTCGATCGTCGTCGAGGGGGAGATCGGCTTCCGCTCGGCGACCGGGAGGCCGTCCTCGGGCCGGGCAGCTACATCACCAGGCCCCGGGGCGAGATGCATGCCATGTGGAACGCCGGGACGGCACCGGCCCGCATGATCGAGATCATCAGCCCCGCGGGCTTCGAACTGTTCTTCCGCGACGTGGCCGACCTCGCCGAGGCCCGGACGACCGACCCGGCCCCGTTCGTGGCGCTCGCCGCCTCCTACGGCCTGGAGTTCGGCGAGCCCGACTGGCAGGCCGACCTCCTCCGGCGCTACGGCCTCACGCCACCCGCCTGGTGAGCCCGGCGGTTCGTGGCCGGAGAGCTGGACAGCGCGCGGCCGGAGAGCCGGCCCGGGCGGGGCCGTAAGCTCCCCTCCTCGTGGGGCGGGTCGTCGAGGCGGTGCTGCCCACCCGCATGGGGACGCCGTTCCGCTGGCTGGTCGGCTCCTCCTGGGTCAGCAACCTCGGCGACGGCATCGCGCTCGCCGCCGGGCCGCTGCTGATCGCCGCGCAGACCTCCGACCCGTTCCTCGTGGCGATGGCCGCCCTGCTCCAGCGGCTGCCGTGGCTGCTCTTCGGGCTCTACGCCGGGGTGCTGGCCGACCGGGTGGACCGCCGGCTGCTCGTGGTCGCCGTCAACGTGCTGCGGACCGGCGTCCTCGCCGTGCTGACCGTGGTGCTGGTCGCCGGCGCGGTGGACATCGGGGTGGTGCTGGGCGCCATGTTCCTGCTCGGGACGGCGGAGGTGTTCGCCGACACCACCACCGGCACCCTGCTGCCGATGGTGGTCCAC
Source organism: Blastococcus sp. HT6-30 (assembly GCF_039729015.1). Lineage (NCBI taxonomy): Bacteria > Bacillati > Actinomycetota > Actinomycetes > Geodermatophilales > Geodermatophilaceae > Blastococcus > Blastococcus sp. HT6-30. Next base: position 3,509,811 of record NZ_CP155792.1, read on the forward strand.
CGCGCGGACCTGGGCATCGGCAACGCCCGGCTCATGGCCGGCGCGCTGACCATGAACCAGCTCGCCGGCCCGGCCGTCGGCGCGGTGCTGTTCGCGGCCGGCACGGCCTGGCCCTTCCTCGTGCAGGCGATGTGCGTCGCCCTCGGCGCCCTCCTGGTCTCCCGCATGGTCCTGCCGCCACTGCCGCCGCCGACCGGGGAGCGGCACCTCGGCCGGGAGATCGCCGAGGGCCTGCGCTGGACGTGGGGAACGGCCCGGTGCGCACCCTGACCCTCACGATCGTCACCTTCAACGTCACCTACGGCGCCGCGTGGTCGGTCCTGGTGCTCTACGCGACCGAGCGGCTGGGCCTGGGCGCGATCGGGTTCGGCCTGCTGACCTCGGTGACGGCGGTGGGCGGGCTCCTGGGCACCGCGTCCTACGACTGGCTGGCCCGGCACGTCAGCCTGGCCGCCCTCATGCGGGTGGGCCTGGTCATCGAGACCTTCACCCACCTCGGGCTGGCGCTGACCACGACCGCCTGGGTGGCGACGGCCATCCTGTTCGTCTTCGGTGCGCACGCCTTCGTCTGGGGGACGACGTCGCGCACGGTGCGCATGCGGGCGGTCCCGCTCGCCCTGCAGGGCCGCGTGGGCAGCGTCTACATGATCGGCGTCGTCGGCGGCATCGTGCTCGGCCAGCTCATCGGCGGGCTGCTGGCCGAGGCGTGGGGCCTCACCGCGCCCTTCTGGTTCGCCTTCGCGGGCTCCGCGGTCATCCTGGCGCTGATCTGGCGCGAGCTGGCACACATCGCGCACGCCGACGAGACCGCGCCCACGGGATGAGCGGCCCGCCCCCCACCGGGGGCGGACGCGCCGGACCCCGTGGTGCAATGCCAGGCCGGGCGGACGAGCGACCGGGGACGGGCAGGGCGACGATGCAGCAGAGCACGGCCGACGCCGGTCGCCGCTCCCGCGGGTGGGCGTCGGTGCGGCGTGCCCTGGCCCGCCACCCCCGGATCGGTCTCGCCGTCCGGGCGTCGCTCGCCGCGACGGCGGCCTGGTGGCTCGCCCTGCTGGTCCCCGGCCCGCTCGCCGACTACCCCTACTACGCCCCGCTGGGGGCGGTCATCGCCACGACCTCCTCCACCCTCGCCGGCTCCGTGCGGGACTCGGCGCAGACGGTCGCCGCGATCGGGCTGGGCGCCGCCGTCGCCCTGACCGGGGACGCGCTGATCGACCACCGGCTGCTGACCCTGGCGGTGGTCGTCGGCCTGGGCGTGGTGCTGACCGGCTGGCCGCTGCTGGGCAGCTCCAGCGCCTGGGTGCCCACCTCGGCACTGTTCGTGCTGATCATCGGCCACGAGAACCCGAGCGCGTACGTCATGGGCTACGCCGGGCTGACCTTCATGGGAGCGCTCGTCGGTGTCGCCGTGGCCGCGGCCTTCCCGCCGCTGCCCCTGGCGCCCGCGGAGCACTCGCTCGGCACGCTGCGGGACACCCTCGCCGGGCAGCTGGACGACGTGGTCGGCGGACTGCAGCAGGAGCACCCGCCGACGCAGGACGAGTGGCGCGGGCGGATCCGCACGATCGACCCGCTGCTGGCCCACATGAGGGCCGCGGTCCAGGAGAGCGACGAGGCACGGCGCGGGAACCCCCGCGCCGCGCGCTACCGGCTCGCCGCCGACCGGCTGTACCGGCAGGCCCGGGCGCTGGAGCGGCTGACCCTGCTGGTCGAGGACCTCACCCTGGTCATCGCCGAGACGGAGATCGCGGAGAGCGAGCGGGTGGCGCTCGGACCGCACCTGCGCCCGGCGGCGGCCCGGGCCCTCGCCGCGCTGGCCGACGTGCTCCGGTCGGTCGACGGGGCGGAGGCGGACCGGGACGCGGTCGCCCGGGCCGACGCCGCCCTCGACGCGTTCACCGCCGAGCTGCGCCGCGCCCGGACCACCACCGACGACGACCTGTTCGAGGCCGGGAACATCGTCGACAACGTCCGCCGCTCGCTGGCCGCGGTCCGGCCGGCGGACGATGCTTGACCCTCGACCTGGTCGAGGCCCGAGGGTTCCGGGCGTGGAGGGACGCATGCGGGGGATCGGCCGGCTGGCACGGGAATCGGGCCTGACGGTGAGCGCCCTGCGGTTCTACGACGGCGCCGGCGTGCTCGTGCCGGCCCGCGTGGACCCGCGGAGCAACTACCGCTGGTACAGCGACGAGCAGGTCGTCGTCGCGCGCCTCGTGGCCCGGTTGCGGCGCGTGGGCATGCCGCTCGCCGAGATCAGCCGGGTGATCGAGCACCGGGACGACCCCGACGTCGTCGACGCCGTCCTGCGGGCGCATCTCGCGCGCCTGGAGGACGGCCTGGCCGACGCCCGCCGTGAACTCTCCGCCGCCCGATCCCTACTCGTTCCGGAGAGCCCTGTGACCAGCATCCGCACCACGACCACCGCCTTCCTCGACGCCCTGCGCGGCGTGCGCTTCGCCGTCGGCCGCGACCCCGGGCTGCCCGTGCTCACCGGTGTCCTGATCGACGCCGACGCCGACGACGTCCGCCTGGTGGCCACCGACCGCTACCGCCTGGCGGTGCGCACCCTGGCCGGCGCCGCGGTGGAGGGCCCGGCGGTGAGCGTCGTCGTCCCCGTGGCGCTGGCCGACGAGGCGCTGGCGACCCTGACCCCCGACGCCGGCCCGTTGACCGTCTCGGTGGACGGCGCGGACGTCGTCCTCACCGCCGGCGACCGGACGCTGCGCGGGCGCCGCATGGACGCCGACTTCCCCGACTACCGCCGGATCGTGCGGGGGTCGGGCGCCCACCAGGTGGAGGTCGACGTCGCACGGTTCCGCGCGCAGCTCGCCGCCGCCCCCACCCGGACGGTGCGGAGCCCGGAGGACGGCGCCGAGCAGGCCGCCACCGTGCTGAGCTTCGGGGACGTCGAGGTGGGCGTGAACCGCGAGTTCCTGCTCCAGGCCCTCGACGCCGAGGACGCCGGCCAGCTGGTGCTCGACCTCGACGGCCCCATCGCGCCGCTGGTGATGCGGGCACCGGGCCGCGCCGGCGACCTCAGCATGCTGATGCCGATCAGGCTGGGCTGACCCCGCCCGCCGTCCGGTCCAGCACGAGCCGGACGGTCTCCTCGGGCTCGTCCCACAGCGGGAAGTGGCCGGACCGCGCGAACCAGTGCAGCTCGGCGTCGGGGAAGGCCGCCGCGGCCCGGGCCGCCTGTCGGGCGAGCGTCACCCGGTCGCGGCGGCCCCAGCCGATGGTCAGCCGCCCGGGCAGCGTGCCGGCCGGGGCGCCCTGCTGCTTCGGGCCGCGGGCCAGGTCGTCGAGCACGACGCCGAAGGACGGCGAGTCGAGGTAGCCCTCGAGCTCGGTGCGGACGACGTCGGCGTCCAGGGCCCAGGGTCGGGCGGAGAACTGGGCGAGCAGCGCCGTCCGGCCGGCGGGATTGCCCAGCAACGCGGGCAGGACGGGGCGGATCCGGCGGACGAGGCCCACCGACGCGGCGATGCTGGTGCGGAAGACCGCCGCCTCCCGGTCGGTCCAGAACCCGCCCGGATCGAGGGCGACGTTGTCGCGCCCGACCCCGCGGCGGCTGAGCTCGAGCACCATGCGGGCACCGAGCGAGCTGCCGACCAGCGGCGCGTCGGCCAGCCCCTCGGCGCGCAGCCACTCCTGGAGGGCGTCGGTGAGGCCGGCCATCGAGGGGTCGGCCAGCGGTGGGGTGCCGCCGGCGAACCCCGGGAGGTCGACGGCGACGACGCTGCGCTGCGCGCTCAGGCCGGCGAGCACGGGCCGCCAGGTGCGCCAGGAGCCGCCCAGGCCGTGCACCAGCACGAGCGGAGGTCCGGATCCGGCGCGGTGCGCGGTCATCGTCACCGCTCGCCCCTACCCGCATCGACGACGGCCTGACCACGGTCCGCCCGGCCGGCGTGAGTGCGCGCTGACCGACGTCTCAGCGGGGTGCGAGAGGTCGATCTGCACGCAATGGCCTCAGCTCAGGGGCGAGCGGGGCAGCAGGCGGTCGCTGATGATCCGCTTCTGGATCTCGCTGGTGCCCTCGAAGATCGTGGTCAGCCGGGCGTCGCGCCAGTGCCGCTCCACCTGCCGCTCGGTGGTGTAGCCGTTGCCGCCGTGCAGCTGCATGGCCTGGTTGGTCACCCGGATGGACATCTCGGTGGCCTCGAGCTTCACCATGGACGCTTCCTTGGCCACCGGCAGCCCGAGGTCGAGCAGGTGGGCGACCTGGCGGTAGAAGGCGCGGGACTGCTCGATCTGCGCGGCCATCTCGGCGATGTTGAACCGCAGCGCCTGGAAGTCGGCGATCGGGTGGCCGAACTGCTCGCGCTCCTGCAGGTAGCGGATCGAGTCCTCCAGCGCGGCGCGCGCCAGACCCACCGCGCGCGCCGCGGTGTGCACGCGGGCGGTGTTCAGGAACTTCTGCGCCTCGGCGAACCCGGCCTGCTTGGCGGCGTCGCCCTCCTCGGCGCTGTCCTCCTGCGCGGCCTTGGCCTGGTCGATGACGTTGTCCTTCGGGATTCGGACGCCGTCGAAGGTGAGGTCCCAGGTCAGGAACCCGTGGTAGCCGATCTTGTCGATCGGGTGCCCGGTGAGGCCCTCGGGGAACTCGCCGCGCTTCTTCTCCAGCAGCAGGTTGATCAGGCCGGCCGAGCGGGACTCCCCCTCCTCCGGCTCCCGCTCGCGCACGAGCACCTGGATGAAGTCGGCGGCCTTGGCGTTGCCGCACCAGCGCTTGTGCCCGGTGACCACCCACTCGTCGCCGTCCAGCACCGCGCGGGTGGAGACGCCGGCCAGGTCCGATCCGGCGTCGGGCTCGGACAGCGCGATGGCACCGATCCACTCGCCCCGGGCGCTGCGGGCCATCAGCTCGTGCCGGCGGTCGGCGTCGAGGACCGCCGTGCCGAGCCCCTGGGAGCGGGCCAGGATGCTGGCCGTCGACATCCAGGCCCGGGCCAGCTCCTCGCTGACCATGCAGTACTCGAAGACCCCGAGCCCCAGGCCGCCCTGCTCGGCGGGCACGGTGATGCCGAAGTACCCGAGCTCCGCCAGCCGGGCGAGCAGGGACGACGGGATCTCGCCCTTCTGCGGGTCGAGCTCGTCGGCGACCGGCAGCACCTCGTCCATGGCGAACCGGCGGGCCTGCTCCTGCAGCCTCTCCCGCTCGGGGGTGTGCCACGGCGGCAGCACCGCGGGCGGCTGGGGCTGCCAGACCTCGTTCTCGCTCGACGCCATCGTCGGCCCTCCTCGCTCAGGGCGGCTGATCGCAACCACCGTGGCGGCTGGACGTGCCCGCCGCACGCCTCGGTCATCCGTGCAGGTGACCAGCCTCACCCGCTGCGCTGCGCGGCCCGTTCAGGAGCTGATCCGCTCCTGCGCCAGCCGGATGTAGTGCTCGACCAGCGAGGCGTCGTCGACGGCGCCGGTGTTGACCGCCCTCGCCGGGTCGACGCCCTGGAACAGCTTCTTCAGGGGCACCTCCAGCCGCTTGCCGGTGCGGGTGTGCGGCACGCCGGGGACGGCGATGATCTCGTCGGGCACGTGCCGGGGTGACGCCTGCTCCCGGATCGCCGTCCGCAGCTGCGCCTGCAGCTCGTCGGTGAGCTCCTCCCCCGGCGCGAGCTGGACGAACAGCGGCATCCAGTAGCCGCCGCCGGGCAGCTCGACGCCGAGGACGACGCAGTCGACGACCGCCGGGACCGACTCGACCGCGGCGTAGATGTCCGCCGTCCCCATGCGCACGCCGCCTCGGTTGAGGGTCGAGTCCGAGCGGCCGGTGATGATGCAGGTGCCGCGCTCGGTGATCTCCAGCCAGTCGCCGTGCCGCCAGACGCCGGGCCACGGCTCGAAGTAGGCCGCGCGGTAGCGGGAGCCGTCGGGGTCGTTCCAGAAGTGCAGTGGCATCGAGGGCATCGGCTCGGTCACGACCAGTTCGCCGAGCTCGCCCACGACCGGCCGGCCGTCCTCGCCCCACGACTCGACGGCCACGCCCAGCATGGGGCGCTGCAGCTCTCCCGCGGTGACCGGCAGCAGGGGCGCGCTGCCGATGAAACCGGTCACGACGTCCGTGCCGCCCGACGCGGAGGTCAGCTGCAGGTCGGTGCCGACGGCGTCGTAGACCCAGAAGTACGAGGCCTCGGGCAGCGGGGAGCCGGTGCAGCCGAGCACGCGCAGCGCGGAGAGGTCGTGGTCGTCGCCGGGACGGACGCCGGCCTTCTGGCAGGCGCCCAGGTAGCCGGGGCTCGTCCCCAGGAAGGTGATCCCGACCTCCGCGGCGAGGGCGAACTGCGCGTCCACCGTCGGGTAGGCGGGCGCCCCGTCGTGGACCACCGCCGTGGCGCCCGACAGCAGCGAGGACACGACGACGTTCCACATCATCCAGGCGGTGGACGTGTACCAGTAGAAACGGTCGCCGGGCGCCAGGTCCTGGTGCAGCAGCCCCCACTTGAGGTGCTCCAGCACCACCCCCCCGTGGCCGTGCACGATGCCCTTCGGCAGCCCGGTGGTGCCCGAGGAGTAGAGGATCCACAGCGGGGCGTCGAACGGCGTCGGCTCGAACGCGGGGTCCTGCTCGTCGGCGACGGCGTCGGCCCAGGGCAGCGCGCCGTCGGGCACCTCGTCGGGGAACAGCCGGGGGACGGCGATCGTCGTCCGCACCGTCGGCAGCGCCGCCCGCAGCTCGGCGACGACGTCGCGCCGGTCGTGCTCCCGCCCGTTGAAGCGGTAGCCGTCCACGGCCACCAGCACCGTGGGCTCGATCTGGGCGAACCGGTCCAGGACGGCGCGGGTGCCGAAGTCCGGCGCGCAGGCCGACCACACCGCTCCGATCGAGGCCGCGCCCAGGAAGGCCACGATCGCCTCGGGCACGTTGGGCAGGTAGCCCACGACGCGGTCGCCCCGACCCACCCCGAGCCGGCGCAGCGTGGCGGCGAACGCGCCCACCTGCCCGCGCAGCGCGGCCCAGGAGACCTCCACCGGCTCGCGGTCCTCGGCGACGGCGATGATCGCCGGGTGCTCCTCCGTGGCGTGCCGGAGCGCCTGCTCGGCGTAGTTGACCGTCGTCCCGGGGAACCAGACGGCGCCGGGCATGCTCCGGTCGGTGAGCACCCGCTCGTCCGGGACGCCGGGGAGCACGCCGGTCCACTCCGCGACGTCGCCCCAGAACCGGTCCAGGTGCTCGACCGACCAGCGCCACAACCGGTCGTAGTCGACCGGATCGCCGAAGGACAGGCCGCGGCGCTCCGCCACCCAGCGGGCGAAGGCGGCGATTCGGGTGGCGCGAGCGGACTCGGCGGTGGGCTGCCAGAGGATCTCGGGAGCGGGCACGCCCGCACGATGCCATCCTGGGCGCGCGACGGCCACGGCGTCGCCGTCCCCGGACCGCAGGAGGCCCCGTGCTGCCCGAGCCCACCGACGAGCGCAACGTCCTCGGCGGACCACTGGAGCCCTGCGGCACCGACCCGGTCACGGGGTTCTACCGCGACGGCTCCTGCACCAGCGGCCCCGAGGACCGGGGCCGGCACACCGTCTGCGCCGTCGTCTCCACGGAATTCCTCGCCGTGCAGCGGGAGCTGGGCAACGACCTGAGCACCCCGCGCCCGGAGTACGGCTTCCCGGGGCTGCGGCCGGGCGACCGCTGGTGCGTCGTGGCCATCCGCTGGCTGCAGGCGTACCAGGCCGGGGCGGCGTCGGGGGTCGTGCTCGCCGCCACCAACGCCCGGGCGCTGGAGGTCGTCCCGCTGGAGGCGCTGCGCCGGTACGCCGTCGACGTGCCCGACGACATCGGCGACCTCAGCTGACGCCCGATCGGAATGAACCCCCCGCCGGGGGTGCTGGCGCCGGCATGAGTGACCTCCTCGACGTGCCCGTGACCACGCTGCAGGGCACCGCCACCACGCTGCGGGAGCTGGCCGGCGGGCGCGCCACCCTGGTCGTCAACGTGGCCAGCCGCTGCGGGCTCACCTCGCAGTACACCGGTCTGGAGGCGCTCCAGCAGCAGTACGGCCCCCGCGGCTTCACCGTCATCGGCGTGCCGTGCAACCAGTTCATGGGCCAGGAGCCCGGCACCGCCGAGGAGATCGAGCAGTTCTGCTCGGCCACCTACGGCGTCACCTTCCCGCTCACCGAGAAGGTGGACGTGAACGGCCCGGGCGCGCACCCGCTGTTCCGGCAGCTGACCGCGACCCCGGACCTGGACGGGGCCGCCGGCGACGTGCAGTGGAACTTCGAGAAGTGGGTGATCGACGGCACCGGCCGGGTGGTCGCCCGCTTCCGGCCGCGCACCGAGCCCGACGACCCCGAGGTCCGCGCCGCGATCGAGTCGGTCCTCCCGGGCTGACCGCGGCCCGGCACCTCGACGTGGTCCGGCGAGGTCCGGCGGGAGCGCCTAGGTTCTCCCCATGGCCGATCTGCGCTTCTGGTTCGACCCGGTCTGCCCGTTCGCCTGGATGACCAGCAAGTGGGTCCGCATGGTGGCGGAGCAGCGGGAGTACGCCGTCGAGTGGCGGTTCATCTCGCTGCGGCTGCTCAACGCGCACATCGACTACGACGCCCACTTCCCGCCCGAGTACGAGGCCGGGCACACCGCGGGCCTGCGGCTGCTGCGCATGGCCGCCCGCACCCGCGAGGAGCACGGACCCGACGCGGTGGGCCCCCTGTACGCGGCCCTCGGCGCGCAGATCTTCGAGACGCCGAACGAGCCGGGTCACGAGGTGCGCCGCGGCACGCGCGAGTTCGTCGAGCCGATCCTCGCCGAGGTGGGGCTGCCGGCCGACCTCGCCGCCGCCCTCGACGACGACTCCTGGGACACCGCGCTGCGCGCCGAGACCGACGAGGCGCTGGCGCTGACCGGCAAGGACGTCGGCACGCCGATCCTGCACTTCCGGCCGCCGGAGGGGGTGGCCTTCTTCGGGCCGGTCATCAGCCGGCTGCCCGGCGAGGACGAGGCCGTCGCGCTCTGGGACCACGTCGTGGGGCTCGCCTCGTTCCCGGGCTTCGCCGAGCTCAAGCGCAGCCTGCGCGAGCGGCCCCAGCTGCCCGCGTTCGGGGTGCGGCCCGGGGAGTCGGGCGTGCAGGAGGACTGGCACGGCGGGAGCCGCCGGCAGAAGAAGTGACCCCGCCGGACCGCCTCGCCCACCGAGTCAGGGGGGAGGCGACGGCTGGTGGATCGCCAGGGCGGCCGACGACGTCACGCCCTGGGGAAGAGCCCCCGGCTCCGCCTCACGACGACAGCGGGGCCGGGGTCTCCGGTACCGGTGGCTGGGTGGTCCGCGCCGTCTGCGCCAGTGCGATCCCGGTGAGGACGACGGCGCCGCCGGCCACCTGCCAGCCGGTGAGCACCTGCTCAACCCACAACCAGGCGACCACGGAGGCGAACACCGGTTCGGCCGTGGCCACCAGCCCGGCCGCGGTCGGCGACAGGTGGCGCAGCGCCGCGATCGACAGCCAGAACGGCATGACCGCTCCCATCACCGCGATCCAGGCCACCAGCACCCACAGCGGCAGCTCCAGGGAGCCCATCGAGACGAGCACGTCGCGTCCGAGCACCCCGGCGTCGAACTGCCACCACGGCGCGGCGACCGCCCAGAAGACCGCAGCCGCGACGAAGGCCCAGCACGTGAGGGTGACCGGGTCCCGCGACACCGTGCCCCGCTCGCCGATCAGGTAGTAGGTCGCCAGGGCCACGGCGGCGCCGAGACCTGCCGCGACGCCGATCAGGTCCAGCGAGCCTTCTCCGGTCCAGACCCCGGTGACCAGGGCCAGCCCGGACAGCGACAGCACCAGCGCCGCCCACACCCGGCTGCGCACCTTCTCCCGGCGGACCAGCCACACGTAGACGGCGATGAGCACGGTCCCGGTGAACTCGAAGACCAGCGCGATGCCCACCGGTAGTCGTCCGATGGACACGTAGAAGAGGTACTGCGTCATCGCGATGCCGATGACGCCGAGCACGGCGAGCAGCGGGAGCTCCCGGCGGGTGACCCGCAGCCGGCCCGGGGCCACGACCAGCAGCACCGCGAGCAGGGCCACGGCCGCACCGGTGCACCGCAACGCGGTCAGCCGCGGGGCGGAGATCCCCGCCTGCAGGGCCAGCGTGGACACCGTGCCGTTGACGGCGAACAGGCCTGCGGCCGCCAGGGTGAGCGCATACCCCAGCGCGGGGCGGGCGACGCGGTCCACCCGCGCACGGTAGCGGGCTACCCCCGTCGAGCCGCCTACCGGTTCAGAACAGGGCCAGCTCCTGGACCGGCGGGCGTGGCGCGGGACCGGACGCGGTGAATGCCTCGTCGAGCCCGGTCGCCTCGAACACCCGCCACACCGACGGCTGCACGTTCCGCAGGAGCAGCTCGATGCCCCGCTGCTGGCACCACCGCCGGACGGCGATCAGCACCGACAGGCCTCCCGAGCCGATCGAGGGCACCCCGCCCAGGTCGAGTTCGAGCACGGTGCAGCCGGCCAGCGGGCGCGCGGCGACGAACGCCTCCAGCCGCGGAGCGGTGACCAGGTCGATGTCGCCCTCGACCACCACGAGCGCGTGCCCGCCGGCGGTCTCCCACTCCAGCCGCAGCGCGGCCGGCTCGGGCGGCGGCTGCGACACCCACCACGGCCGGCGCCGTCCGGGCGGCCTCGCCAGCCGCCGCGCCCCGTCCCACTCGTGCGCCCGCACCATGCCCGTTCCCCCACCTGCCGACGGCCCGACCCCCGTCGTCCGGACCGTAGGCAGCCCGCCCCGGCGATACAACGGATTCCGGTACGGCATCGACCGGTGTGCCACACGGCGGGCGCGCTGTCACGCGTCGTCATCGGGCGATCCGCCTCCGTCCGCCCGTCCCGGCCCGGATACCCGGCGCAGACGGGAGACAGCGGCCCGGCGAGACTCACGGTCATGGACGTGCCCGAGGCCCTCTACCTGCCCGACGGCGACGGCTTCACCGCGACCGCCCTCACCATCGGCCCGTGGGACGCCGGACACCAGCACGCCGGGCCGCCGGCCGCGCTGCTGCTGCGCGCGGCCGAGCAGGCGAGCGGGATCGCGGGCGGCCAGACCGTGCGCATGGCCTACGACATCCTCGGGCCGGTGCCGGTCGGCCCGGTACGGGCGACCACGTCGGTGGTTCGCCCGGGCCGCCGGATCGAGCTGGTCGAGGCGGTGCTCGACAGCGGCGACGGCCGTCCGCTCATGCGCCTGTCGGCCTGGCGGATGCGGTCCCGGAACGACGCCGCTCCGGCGACCGCGCAGCCGCACCCCGCGCCGGCCGGGCCGGAGGAGAGCCGGGCCGAGCGCGCGGCGTTCTTCACCACCGAGATCGCCTACCACCGGGCCCTGGACTGGCGGTTCGCCGCTGGGACGTTCAACAGCCCGGGGCCCGCCACCGCGTGGACCCGGCCGGAGTGCACGCTGGTCGCCGGGGAGCCGATGACCCCGCTGCAGCACCTGCTGGTCATGACCGACGCCGCCAGCGGCATCTCCGCGACGCTGGACTGGACGCAGGCCACGTTCGCCAACGTCGACCTGTCCGTGGCGCTGCACCGCCCGCCGCGGGGCGAGTGGCTCGGCATGGACGCCACCACGGTCCACGGCGGAACTGGAGCGGCGCAGTGCCTCGCCGTCCTCTTCGACGCCGTCGGGCCGATCGGCCGGTCCACCCAGTCGCTGTTCGTGGAGCCCCGCCCGCCGGCGTGAGTCATCTCTCCGTGCTCCTCCGGCGCAGGTCAGCGGCCCGTCGCGCGCCCGCGACCGCGGTACCGGCCGGGACCTGTTGGCATGGACGGGCACCGGTGCGCACTGTGGAGGGGTCGTCTTCCCCACGATCGGAGCCTGCTACCCGTGGACGCGTTGAGAGAGCTGCTGGACTGGCTGTCCGGGCGGGGTCTCGAGGTGGTGCTGATCGTCCTCGGCTCGGTGCTGCTCGCCAGGTTCGTGGCCTGGGCCGGAACGCGGATCACCGATCGGATCGACCGCAACTCCACCGGCGGCGACGCGCTGGTCCGCTCCGAGGCGGCCAAGCACCGGCACTCGCTCACCCAGGTGCTCACCTGGGCGGCGATCGTGCTGATCTACTCGATCGCGGTCTTCTTCGTCCTGGACCGGCTCGGGGTTCCGGTCACCGGCCTCGTCGCGCCGGCCACGGTGCTCGGCGTCGGCCTGGGGTTCGGCGCCCAGCGCATCGTCGGTGACGTGCTGGCCGGGTTCTTCATCATCACCGAGCGGCAGTACGGGTTCGGCGACGTCGTCTCCATCCAGGTCCTGGGCGGTGGCGACGCCGCAACCGGGACGGTGGAGGACGTCACGCTGCGGGTGACCCGGGTGCGCTCGCCCGACGGCGAGGTCGTCACGGTCCCCAACGGGCAGATCGTCAAGGTCGTCAACCTGTCCCGCGACTGGGCCCGCGCCGTCGTGGACGTGCCGGTGCCGACGAGCGTCGACGTCAACCGCGCCAACGAGATCCTGCGCCAGGTCGGCCGGGACGCGTTCCGCGACCCGGCGATGCGCCCGCTGCTGCTCGACCCACCCACCGTCATGGGCGTGGAGACCCTCGGCCTGGACGAGGTGAACGTGCGCGTCGTCGCCCGCACCCTGCCGGGCAAGCAGTTCGAGGTGGGCCGCGACCTGCGCGCCCGGGTGGTGCAGGCGTTCCGCAGCCAGGGGATGCAGGTGCCGCAGCCGACCACCAGCGCGCCGTCCGGCGACGGCGCCACGACGGTGCAGGAGGGAGTCCGATGAGCAGCCCCGACCACGGCCGGGCCGGCGACGGCGTCCCCGGCGAGCCCACGGTGAGCACCGCCCCCGCCACCACCGGCACCGCGGCGCCCGACGTCGCCCCCGCCCACCGCTGGTGGTCGTCGATCCCGCGGCACCTCGGACGGGCCCGCACCTCCACCGTGGTCCTGGTCGTGCTGTTCCTCTCGATCGGCGCGCTCTACCTCAACGTGCGACCGCCGGCTCCGGGGACGCCGGCCTCCCGTGAGGAGACCGTCGAGCAGACCGAGCCTGCGGAGACCGAGCCGACCGGGACCGAGCCGACCGGGACCGAGCCGACCGGGACCGAGCCTGCGGAGACGACCACCGAGCCCGTGCCGACGACCGGACCGTCGGGGCCGACCACCCGGTCGAGCACCCCGACCACCACCGGCTCGCCGTCCCCGGGCACCAGCGCCACCCCGACGGCTCCGGGGGCCACCGAGCCGGTGCCCACGGGCGGATCGGCCGGGCCGGGCGACGAGGCCTCGCCGGAGTCGCCGACCGGCTGAGCGCCGGAGCGGGTGTTTCACGTGGGACATCGCCTCGCCGGTCGGGGTCACCCGCCCGCAGCACCCGGGCGATGTGCGGGTGAGGGGGTCGACGCCCTAGGATCACATCGGCTCCTGAGAGGCAGCGCGAAGCACCTGGCTGGCTGCCCGGCAACCTCTACTCCGTCCGAGGTGCTCCAGGGGAAGAGCCGGCCGGAAGGCGCCCGCCTCCGGCAAACGACGGAGCTCCCGTGCGCCGCGGGTCTCCGCGAGCGAGAGGAGACGGCGCATGAGCGACCCCGCGAGCTGGAGCTTCGAGACCCGGCAGATCCACGCCGGCACGAGCCCCGACCCCACGACCGGCGCCCGCGCGCTGCCGATCTACGCGACCACCGCGTACCAGTTCCGCGACACGCAGCATGCCGCGGACCTGTTCGCCCTGGCCGAGATGGGCAACATCTACACCCGGATCATGAACCCGACGCAGGACGCGCTGGAGCAGCGCGTGGCGTCGCTGGAGGGCGGCGTCGCCGCGCTCGCCGTCGCCTCGGGCCAGGCCGCCGAGACGCTGGCCATCCTCAACGTGGCCGAGGCCGGCGACCACGTCGTCGCGTCGGCCTCGCTCTACGGCGGCACCTACAACCTGCTGCACCACTCGCTGCCCAAGATGGGCATCACGGTCTCCTTCGTCGAGAACCCCGACGACCCGGAGAACTGGCAGTCGCTCGTCCAGGAGAACACCCGGGCGTTCTTCGCCGAGTCGATCGGGAACCCGAAGGGCGACATCCTCGACATCGAGAGCGTCGCCGGCGTCGCCCACCGGAACGGGGTGCCGCTGATCGTCGACAACACCATCGCGACGCCGTACCTGATCCGCCCGCTCGAGTTCGGCGCCGACGTCGTCGTCCACTCGGCCACCAAGTACCTGGGCGGGCACGGCACGGTGATCGCCGGCCTGATCGTCGACGGCGGCGGGTTCGACTGGACCGGCGGCCGGCACCCGATGTTCACCACGGCCGACCCGACCTACCACGGCGTGGTCTACGCCGACCTGGGGGCGCCGGCCTTCGCGCTCAAGGCGCGGGTGCAGCTGCTGCGCGACCTGGGGCCGGCGGTCTCCCCGTTCAACGCCTTCCTGGTGGTGCAGGGCATCGAGACGCTGTCGCTGCGCATGGAGCGGCACGTGAGCAACGCCCAGCGGGTGGCCGAGTTCCTCGAGGCCCACGACTCGGTCGAGCGGGTCAACTACCCGGGGCTGACCTCCTCGCCGTGGCACGCCGCCCAGCAGAAGTACGCGCCGAAGGGTGCCGGCGCCGTCCTCACCTTCGAGCTGCACGGCGGCGTCGAGGCCGGCAAGCGGTTCGTGGAGGCGCTGGAGCTGCACAGCCACGTGGCCAACATCGGCGACGTGCGCAGCCTGGTGATCCACCCGGCGTCGACGACGCACTCGCAGCTCACCCCGGAGGAGCAGCTCACCACCGGGGTGACGCCGGGCCTGGTGCGCCTGGCCGTGGGGCTGGAGGGCATCGAGGACATCCTGGCCGACCTCGAGGCGGGCTTCCGCGCCGCCAAGGGCGCCTGAGCGATGGGCGGGTGGGTCGAGGGGGACCCGGTCGGCGACCGGCACTTCCTCGACCTGCCCGCCCCGTTCCCGCTGGAGCGCGGAGGGGCCCTCCCGGCCGTGCGGATCGCGTACGAGACCTGGGGAACGCTCGCGCCCGGCGGGGACAACGCCGTCCTGGTCGCGCACGCGCTCACCGGCGACAGCCACGTCGTGGGCCCGGCCGGACCGGGACACCCGACGGCCGGCTGGTGGAGCGGCATCGTCGGGCCGGGGGCGGCCCTGGACACCGACCGCTTCTTCGTCGTCTGCGCGAACGTCCTGGGCGGGTGCCAGGGCACCACCGGGCCGTCGTCGACCGCGCCGGACGGCCACCGCTGGGGCTCGCGCTTCCCCGAGGTGACCGTGGGCGACCAGGTGCGCGCCGAGGGCGCGCTGGCCGACGCCCTGGGCATCGCGCGCTGGGCCGCCGTGGCCGGCGGGTCCATGGGCGGCATGCGGGCCCTGGAGTGGGCCGTGGCCGAGCCCGACCGGGTCGGCGCGCTGTTCTTCCTGGCGTCCGGCGCCGTGGCCTCGGCCGACCAGATCGGCACGCAGACGACCCAGCAGGCCGCCGTCCGGGCCGACGCGCGCTGGGCGGGCGGGAACTACCCGCTCGACGCCCCGCCGGTGGACGGCCTCGGGGTCGCCCGGCGGATCGCCCACCTCACCTACCGCAGCGGGCTGGAGCTGGAGGCGCGCTTCGCCGCCCGCGTGCAGGACGACGGCCGCTACGCCGTCGCCTCCTACCTGGACCACCACGCCGGCAAGCTGGCCCGCCGGTTCGACGCCGGCAGCTACGTGGTGCTCACCGAGGCCATGAACAGCTGGGACGTCGGCCGCGGCCGCGGCGGGGTCGAGGCGGCGCTGTCCCGGGTGACCGCCCGCGCGCTGGTGGCCGGTGTGGACACCGACCGGCTCTACCCGCTCGACCAGCAACGCCGGGTGGCCGACGCGCTGGGCGTGCCGCTGCGCGTCATCCCCTCGCCGTACGGGCACGACGGCTTCCTCATCGAAACCGGCGCCGTCGGGGCGCTGCTGGCCGAGCTGCTGGCTGCGGAATGAACGCCGAGGAGCACGCGGACCTGGCCGCCCAGGTGGCCCGCGCCCGCGAGTGATCCCGGCGTCGCGGGTGGAGCTCCGGCGTCGGCGACGGGACGCCGGCGCTGGACCTCGGCGAGCTCCGCGCCACGATCGCCCCCTCGCCGGGTGAGCCGCCCGGCCGGCGGTTAGCGTCGCGGCCGTGAGCCTCGACGTCGCCGTGCTGCGCGCCTCCTTTCCGTCGCTGGCCAGCGGCACCGCCCACTTCGACGGTCCGGGCGGTACCCAGGTACCGGCCGCGGTCGGCCGGGCGGTGGCCGCGGCCCTCACCGCCCCGGTCAGCAATCGGGGAGCGGTGACCGCCGCCGAGCGGTTCGCCGACGAGACGGTGCTCGGGGCGCGGGCGGCGATGGGCGACCTGCTCGGCACCGACCCCGCCGGCGTCGTCTTCGGCCGGAGCGCCACCCAGCTCGTCTTCGACCTGGCCCGCACGCTGTCGGCCGGCTGGGGTCCGGGTGACGAGGTCGTCGTCACCCGGCTGGATCACGACGCGAACATCCGGCCGTGGGTGCTGGACGCCGCCGCGGTCGGCGCCACGGTGCGGTGGGTGGGCTTCGACCCGGCGACCGGCGAGCTGACCGCCGACGACGTCGCCGCGGCGCTCACCGACCGGACCCGGCTGGTCGCGGTGACCGGAGCGTCCAACCTGATCGGCACCCGGCCACCGCTGGCCGCCATCGCCGAGCAGGTGCACGCGGCCGGCGCGCTGCTGGTCGCCGACGGCGTGCACCTGACCGCGCACGCCCCGGTCGACGTCCAGGCTCTCGGGGCCGACGTCTTCCTCTGCTCGCCGTACAAGTTCCTCGGCCCGCACTGCGGCGTCCTGGCGGCCGATCCCGCGTTCCTGGCGACGCTGCGGCCGGCCAAGCTGCTGCCGTCGACGGACGCGGTGCCGGAGCGCTTCGAGCTGGGCACGCTGCCCTACGAGCTGCTGGCCGGGACCACGGCGGCGGTGGACTTCCTGGCCGACCTCGGGGGCACCGGGACGCGCCGGGAGCGGCTCCTCGCGGCGATGGCCGCGATCGAGGAGCACGAGGACCGGCTCCGCGAGCGCCTGGAGGCCGGGCTGGCCGAGCTGCCCGGCGTCCGGCTGTGGTCACGGGCGGCGCACCGCACCCCGACCCTGCTGCTCACCTTCGACGGGCGGGACGCCGCCGACGCCTACCGGTTCCTCGCCGCCCGCGGCATCAACGCACCGGCCGGGCACTTCTACGCCATCGAGGCCAGCCGGTGGCTCGGGCTCGGCGACACCGGGGGCCTCCGGGCCGGGCTGGCGCCCTACAGCGACGCCGACGACGTCGACCGGCTGCTCGACGGGCTGCGGGGGTGGCTGGCCGGCTGACGCTCAGCCCAGCCGCTGCACCCGGCGGGCGGACTCCAGGCGGTCGGTGTAGCTGATCGCGTTGCCCTGGATGTGCAGCTGGTCGTCGTCGGTCGCCTCACGCATCACCTTCGCGGGTACGCCGGCGATGAGCGAGCGGGGCGGGAAGACCTTGCCCTGGGTCACGACGGCGCCGGCGGCCACGATGGAGCCGGAGCCGATGTGCGCGCCGTTCATCACGATGCTGCCCATGCCGACGAGCACGTCGTCGTCGATTCGCGCGCCGTGCAGCACCACCCGGTGCCCCACCGAGACCCGCTCGCCCACCACCAGGGGGAACCCCTCGTCGGAGTGCAGCGTGCAGCCGTCCTGGATGTTGGAGTCGGCGCCGATCTCGATGACCTCGGCGTCGGCCCGGGCCACCGCGCCGTACCAGATGCTCGACCGCGGACCCATGGTCACCGCCCCCACCACGACGGCCGTGGGCGCCACGAACGCCTCGTCGTCGATGTGCGGGGAGCCGAACTCCAGGGCGCCGATGAAGTTGTCCGCCATACCGCCACCCCAGCACAAGCCGCTGCCCGCCGGCCAGCCGGGGCGATCGAGGCACAGGCGTTCTCGGCCACCCGGGTCAGATCAGGCCGTGCGCGTGCACCGCCTCGGCCACCTGCAGGAAGCCGGCCACGTTGGCGCCGAGCACCAGGTCACCGGGGGACCCGTACTCCTCGGCGGTCTCGTGGCAGCGGGTGTGGATGTCGCGCATGATCTCGGCCAGCCGGGCCTCGCTGTGCTCGAAGGTCCAGCGGTCGCGGGAGGCGTTCTGCTGCATCTCCAGGGCGGAGGTGGCCACGCCGCCGGCGTTGGCGGCCTTGCCGGGGGCGAACGCGATCCCCGCCTCGCGGAGGACCTTCACCGCCGACGGCGTGGCGGGCATGTTCGCGCCTTCGACCACGTAGCGGCACCCGTTGCGGGCGAGGACGCCGGCGGCGTCGCCGTCGAGCTCGTTCTGGGTCGCGCTGGGGATGGCGACGTCACAGGGGACGTCCCAGATGATGCCGCCCGGCGCGAAGGTGGCCGACGGCACCCGCTCGGCGTAGCTGTCGATCCGGCCGCGCTCGACCTCCTTCACCTGCTTGAGGACGTCGAGGTCGATGCCCTTCTCGTCGACGACGTAGCCGCTGGAGTCCGAGCAGGCGACGACGGTCCCGCCGAGCTGGTGCACCTTCTCGATGCCGTAGACCGCGACGTTCCCCGACCCGCTGACCACGACCCGCGTCCCGTCGAAGGAGTGCCCGCGCGCGGTCATCATCGCCTCGGCGAAGTAGGCCGCGCCGTAGCCGGTGGCCTCGGTGCGGACCAGCGCCCCGCCCCAGCCCAGGCCCTTGCCGGTGAGGACGCCGGACTCGTACCGGTTGGTGATCCGCTTGTACTGGCCGAACAGGTAGCCGATCTCCCGCCCCCCGACGCCGATGTCGCCGGCCGGCACGTCGGTGTACTCCCCCAGGTGCCGGTAGAGCTCGGTCATGAACGACTGGCAGAACCGCATGATCTCCGCGTCGGAGCGGCCCTTGGGGTCGAAGTCGGAGCCGCCCTTCCCGCCGCCGATCGGCATGCCGGTGAGCGCGTTCTTGAAGATCTGCTCGAAACCCAGGAACTTGACGATGCCCAGGTTCACCGACGGGTGGAAGCGCAGCCCGCCCTTGTAGGGCCCCAGCGCGGAGTTGAACTCCACGCGGAAGCCGCGGTTGATCTGCACCTCGCCGCGGTCGTCCTGCCACGGCACCCGGAAGATGATCTGCCGCTCGGGCTCGCAGATCCGGTCCACCGTCTTCATCTCGGAGTACTCGCTGTGCCGGTCCAGGACGACGGCCAGCGACTCCAGCACCTCGCGGACCGCCTGGTGGAACTCGGTCTCACCGGGGTTGCGGTGCAGCACCTCGTCGTAGATCGCCTGGACCGTCTCCGGAACCTCGCCACTCACCACGTGCCCCTCTCGCGCCGATCGCTCCTCCTGCGCAACGTACGTCGGTCGCGGGACATCGGCGGGACGGGGCCGGGTGGATCCCCGGATGTCACACCCCCCGGCCACCACCATGCCGACCATGCCGGAGCCGACCACGGCACGGCACCCGGCCTCTCCGTGCCCATCGCCGAGAAGGGCTCCGGCGTGCCGTCGGCTCGACCTGGCGTCAGCCGGTGGGACGGACGCCGAACCGGAAGCCGCCCTGGTCGACCGACGTGACCGACAGCGGCGTCCCGTAGGTCCGGGCGTGCACGATCATCCCGTCGCCGATGTAGAGGGCCACGTGGCTGATCGGCGAGTAGTAGAAGACCAGGTCGCCGGGCCGGAGCTCTGACCGGGAGAGCTGCGGGCCCATCTTCGACTGGCCGCTGCTGGTGCGCGGCAGCGTGATGCCGGCGGCCGCGTAGGCGTAGGACGTCAGCCCGGAGCAGTCGAACGCGTCCGGGCCGGTGGCGCCCGACCGGTACGGGGAGCCGACCTTCGACAGCGCGATCCCGATCGCGGTCGCCGCCGGGCTGCCCGACGCGACCGGCAGCTCCGCCACCGACGGCGTCGCCAGCTTCGGGCCGGCGACGAGGGTGGAGACCCGGTCCTGCTCCGCCGCCGAGAGCTGATCGTAGTTCGACCGGTACTCGGCGGCCCGTCGCTCGACCTCCGCGTGCTGGGCCTGCAGCTCGGTGAGGCCCGCCTGCGCGGTGGCGGCGGCCTGGTCGGCCGTGGCCTGCGCCTCCTCCGCGGCGGCGCGCGCCGCGGCGACCTGCGTGATGACCGAGTTGGTGTGCGCGGCGATCATGTCCAGCGTCGTCATCTGCTGGACGAGGTCCTCGGCGGACTCGCTGGTGAGGAAGGCGGCCACCCGGGACTGCGTCTTCTCCGTGAAGCTGCTCTGCACGATGGCCCGGATCTGCGGCTCGTGCACCGCCAGGGCGTCCCGCGCGGTCTGGGCCTGAGCGGCGGCCGCCGCGGCGGTCCGCTGCTGGGCGGCGACGATCTCCTCGGCTTCGTGGACCTGGGCCTCGATGGTGGTCAGCTGCTGCGCTGCCTTCGCCATCAGCGAGGCGGCCTCGGCCACCGAGCCCGGCTCGGCGTTCGCCGTCGTCGTCATCGCCGGGGAGAGAACCGCCGTCGCGGCCGCCACGAGCGCGGCGCCCACCGCGAGGACGGCGCGCGAGCGGCGACGGGTGGTCGAGCGCTGCGACTGCACCGGAGCCTCCGATCACCTGCGCCGGGCCCGGGGAAGGGGCCGCAACCATGCGCGTCAGCACGGAACGTAGGGACCCGGTATCCGCAGGTAGTGGGTGGCGCGCGGGGGCGGACGACCGGGGTCGCCCCGCCCGTCACATGAGCACCGGAGGCAGTCACCCGTCACGCGCGGACGGGGCTCCGGTCAGCGACGACGGGGGCCGGCGGCGGTGCCGTCGGGCAGCCGGTCGGACGCGAGCGGCACCAGCAGGTCGGCGACCGCGCCGGTGACGAACGAGTAGACGGCCTTGTGGGTGACGTCGACGACCTGGTCGCGGCGGGACCACGTCCAGGGCGGGGCGCCGACGCCGGTGGCGTTCTCCAGCGTCTGGTCGGTGGCGAGCCGGATCGAGGTGTGCCAGGCGGACGCGCGCCAGCCCCGCAGCCCGGAGGCGGCCCAGATGCCGCGGAGGGCGCCGACAGCGGCGCCGGTGCCCCAGTGCATGAGGTGGTTGCGCGCGAGCGGGCGGGCGGACTCCGGCAGCCGCCGGCCGGTCACGAGCGCGGTGATCGTGCGCGCGGGCACGTAGCTGTCCGGCCGGTGGGTGACGGCCTGCTCGGCCTTCTCCCCCAGGGTCATCACGGCGACGCCGGCGAGGCCGGCCAGTGCGCCCCGCAGGGCGGCGCGTCCCAACATGGGAGCGGGCCTACCCGACCGGGGGCTGCGGACACCTCGCCGGCGGCCAGCCTTCAGGAAGGGTGGTGCCCTCTCAGCCGGCGAGCGGCTCCTGGACCTCCAGGCCGTCGACGACCGAGAAGTCGCGCAGGATCGCGGTGAGCTCCTCGGCGGTCCACGGCTCGCAGCAGTCGCAGCCGCCGTCGCGGAAGCTGGCCAGGCCGATCGACCCACCGGCCTGGTCCTCGGCGATGGCGAGGTGGCCGGCGGACGGGGAACGGTGGCAGGCGCAGGCTGCGGCGCAGAGACCGAGGCCCCAGCCGGAGATGACGACGGTGTACCCGTCGTCGCGGACCTTGCCCACCTGGAAGACGGATGGCTTGCGACTCCGGCTCACGGAGTCCTCCCCTCGACAGCCCCGTGGGAGCGGGGCCTGCGTGCGGCTTGTGGAAGTTCTCGAGCTACGTGAGGTGTCGGCAGAATCGGGTCTGGGGTGAACCCCTCGATCAGCTCAACTTCCGGTACCGAGCGTAATCCCGTCGGTACTGTTGGTCGCCGTCAGTTTCCGCCAGCCCTGCCGCGGTCCACTTGTGAGAACTACGCCGTCGTCATTCGACTCGCCGGGCTCAGCTGGCCGGACTGACGCTGCTCATGTTGAAGTCGGGCACCCGGAGCGTCGGCATCGCCGTACGGGTGAACCAGTCGTTCCACTCGCGCGGGAGGGTGCGCTCGGTGACGCCGGCCTGCACCGCCCGGCCGAGCAGGTCGACCGGGGACTCGTTGAACCGGAAGTTGTTCACCGCGCCGGTCACCTCACCGCCCTCCACCAGGAAGACGCCGTCGCGGGTGAGGCCGGTGAGCAGCAGGGTCTGCGGATCCACCTCGCGGATGTACCAGAGCGTCGTCAGCAGCAGCCCCCGGTCGGTGGCCGCGACCATCTCCTCCTGGGTGGCGACCGCGCCCGGTTGGTCGAGGATGAGGTTGTCGACGGCGACCGTGGCCGGCGCCGTCGTCCTCAGCGCCCAGGCCCGCGGGCGGATCAGGTTGGTGAGGACGCCGGCGGAGATCCAGTCGACCGCCGGGGCGGCCAGTCCGTTGTCGAAGACCGACGCCGACCCCGACGACGCCCCGACCACCTGGAACGGCGCGGCCTCGAGCCCGGGCGCGTGCGGATCGCTGCGCAGGGTCAGCGGAAGCGCGGCCAGCCGTTCCCCGGTGCGGTTGCCCCCGCCGGCCCGGGCGAAGACGTTTCGCCCCTCGTCGGCGTCGCGCGCCTCCATCGTCCAGTAGAGGTAGATCATCAGGTCGGCGACCGCCGAGGGCGGCAGCAGCGTCTCGTAGCGGCCGGCCGGCAGGTCCACCTGGCGGCGCGACCAGACCATCTTCCGCTGCACCTCCGCCGCCAGCTCGTCCACCGAGACGTCGGTGAAGTCGCGGGTGCCGGTGCCGGCCCACACCGAGCGGCCGAAATCCGGCGTCTTGCCGTTGAGCTCCACCCGGCCCGTCGGCTGGTCGTGCCGCAGCCGCAGGCCGGTGGAGCTGCCCAGGTAGGTGGTGCGCATGCTGTGCTCGGCGAAGCCGAAGAGCAGTTCGTCGCGGTCCCGCGCCTCGCCGAATGCCTGGCCGAGGGCGGGAGCGAACTCGGCGAAGACGTCGATGGAGGTCTCGGCCGGGTCGGCGTCCCAGTCGCCGGCGCCGGGCGGGGGGTCGGAGACCAGCGGCATGGCGTCCTCGGCCGGCCCCGCGTCGCGGGCGGCCCGCTCGCTGGCCGCCACGAGCTCGGCGACGTCCGGCGTCCCCGAGCGGCTGACCGTGCCCGCCGCCATGCCCGCCCCGCCGTCGACGAACGAGATGACGACGACCTGGCGCGAGCGCATCGCACCGTTCGTGGTGAGGCTGTTGCCCGCCCACCGCAGGTTCGCCTCGGAGCCCTCGACCACGACGGTGACCTGCCCGTCCGCGGTGGAGGCGGCCAGCGCCCGCTCGACGA
The DNA here is from genome assembly GCF_039729015.1 of Blastococcus sp. HT6-30. Classification (NCBI taxonomy): domain Bacteria; kingdom Bacillati; phylum Actinomycetota; class Actinomycetes; order Geodermatophilales; family Geodermatophilaceae; genus Blastococcus; species Blastococcus sp. HT6-30. The sequence goes on from NZ_CP155792.1 coordinate 3,532,931, forward strand.
CGTCCTGCGGACGCTGGTAGCGGCTCATCGCCCGGCCTCCTCGACGGTGTTCAGCACCGACACGTCCTCGAACAGGGCTGTCGGGCAGCCGTGGCTGACCGCCGCCGTCTGCCCCGGCTGGGCCTTGCCGCAGTTGAACGCGCCACCGAGGACGTAGGTCTGCGGGCCGCCGACGACGCTCATCGACCCCCAGAAGTCCGTCGTCGTGGCCTGGTAGGCCACGTCGCGGAGCTGCCCGGCCAGGCGGCCGTTCTCGATCCGGTAGAAGCGTTGCCCGGTGAACTGGAAGTTGTAGCGCTGCATGTCGATCGACCAGCTCTTGTCACCGACGACGTAGATGCCGCGCTCCACCCCGCCGATGATCGCCTGCGTCGACGGGCCGTCGGGAGCCGGCTGCAGCGAGACGTTGGCCATCCGCTGCACCGGCACGTGCCCCGGCGAGTCGGCGAAGGCGCAGCCGTTGGACCGCTCCATGCCCCGCAGCCGGGCCATGTTCCGGTCGACCTGGTAGCCCACGAGGACGCCGTCCCTGACGATGTCCCACTGCTGCCCGGCGACGCCCTCGTCGTCCCAGCCGACGGTGGACAGCCCGTGCAGCGCGGTGCGGTCCCCGGTCACGTTCATCTGCGGTGAGCCGTACTGCAGCGTGCCGAGCTTGTCGGGCGTGGCGAAGGAGGTGCCGGCGTACGCGGCTTCGTAGCCCAGCGCCCGGTCCAGCTCGGTGGCGTGCCCGACCGACTCGTGGATGGTGAGCCACAGGTTGGACGGGTCGATCACCAGGTCGTACCGCCCGGCCTGCACCGAGGCAGCCTTGGTCTTCTCCCGCAGCAGCTCGGGGATCTCGGCGAGCTCGGCGCGCCAGTCCCAGCCGGTGCCGGTGAGGTACTCCCAGCCGCGCCCGGCCGGCGGGGCCAGCGTGCGCATGCTCTCGAACGAGCCGGTGGCCCGGTCGACGGTGAGCGCGGTGAGGCTGGGGTGGGTGCGCACCCGCTGCTGGCGGGTCCGGGTGCCGGCGGTGTCGGCGTAGTACTTCTGCTCCTTGACCAGCATGCACGCGGTCTGCACGTGCTCGACGCCGTCGGCGGCCAGCAGCTGCTCCGACAGCTCGGTCAGCAGCGCCGTCTTGTCGGCGTCCGGCACCGAGAACGGGTCGACGTCGTAGGCGGAGACGTACGTGGCGTCGGGGTACACCGGCTCGGGCGCGAGCTCGATCCGGTCGGAGTTGAGCGCCGCGGCCACCCGGGCGACCGCGACGGCCTCCTCGGCGAGCCGGACGGCCTCGGCGGCGGTGAGGACGACGCCGGCGGCGAACCCCCAGGTTCCCTCGTGCACCACGCGGACGGCGAGGCCCAGGTCCTCCCCGTCGGCGAACGCCTCGGGGCGGGCGTCGCGGAGGCTGATCGTCTGGGTCCGGATGCGCTCGACGCGGATGTCGGCGTGCTCGCAGCCCAGGTCGACCGCCCGGGTGAGCGCGGCGTCGGTCAGCGCGGACAGCGGGAGCGCGAGGAACGCCTCGTCGATGGCGCGGGGTGCTGGCACGGACCCCTGTCTACCAGCGCCGGGGCAGGGGTGAGGAGGAATGCTCCGGGTAAGCGCCTGCGCATGGCTCAGTCACCTGGACAGCCCGCGGACGACGTGACCATGACCTTCGGCGGCAACGCGACGATGCTGCTGCGGATCGGCGACTTCACCCTGCTGACCGACCCCAACTTCCTGCACCGGGGCCAGCGCGCGTACCTCGGATACGGGCTGCGGAGCACGCGGCTGACCGAGCCGGCGCTGCAGCCGACGCAGCTGCCCGAGCTCGACGGGATCCTGCTGTCGCACATGCACGGCGACCACTGGGACCGCGTCGCCACCGAGCAGCTCGCCAAGGAGACGCCCGTCGTCACGACGCCTGAGGCGGCGAGGTGCCTGTCCGACCGGGGGTTCACCGCCACCGCCGACCTGCGCGCGTGGCAGACGCACACGTTCACCCGGGGCGGGGAGACGCTGCGGATCACCTCCGTGCCGGGCGTGCACGGCCCCGGCCCGCTCGCCCGCCTGCTCCCCCAGGTGATGGGCAGCGTGCTGGAGCTCGTGCGCGACGGCGAGGTGAGCTGGCGGGGCTACGTCAGCGGCGACACCCTCTACCGGCCGTTCCTGGGCGAGGTGTTGCAGCGGTGCGGCCCGCTCGACGTCGTCATCCCGCACCTCGGCGGCACCAAGGCACTGGGGCTGACGGTCACGATGGACGGCCGCCAGGGCGCCGACCTGGTGGAGCTGCTGAAGCCGCCGGTCACCGTGCCGGTGCACTACGACGACTACGACCGGTTCACCTCCCCGCTGGGCGAGTTCGTCGCCGAGGTCGCCCGCCGCGACCTGCCCGGCACCGTGCGCCCGGCCTACCGCGGCGAGACGATCAGCCTGCGCGCCTGACCGGCCCGGCGCCGGGAGCGCCGGGCCGGTGCACGGCTCAGCCGCGGGCGAGCCGGGCGGCCCGGTCGGCGACGCCGGCGCGCAGGGCGGCGACGTCGACCGTGGTCGACGCGCCGTCGTGCACCACCGGCCGCCCGCCCACCCAGACGTCGCGCACGTGCCGGCCCGCGCCGGACCACACCAGGTGGGCCAGCACGTCGGCCGGGTCGCCGACCGGCTCGAAGACCAGGTCCCGGGTATCGACGTGCACCAGGTCGGCCCGCCGGCCGACGGCCAGCTGCCCGAGGTCGGAACGGCCCAGGGCCTCGGCGGCACCACCGGTGGCCAGCCAGAACGCCTCCGCGGCGGTGAGCGCGGTCGCCGACCGCTCGCGCAGCCGGGCCATCCCCGCGGCCAGCCGCAGGTCGGCGAACAGGTCGAGTGAGTCGTTGGAGGCCGGACCGTCGGTGCCCAGGCCCACCCGGAGGCCCAGGTCGAGCATCGGCCGCACCGGCGCGACCCCGCTGGCCAGCTTCGCGTTGCTCGCCGGGCAGTGGGCGACGGCGACGTCGTACTCCCGCCACAGGTCCAGGTCACCGTCGTCCATGTGCACGCAGTGGGCGGCGAGCACCCGGCCGCCCAGCACGTCGTAGGAGCCGAGCAGCGCGGGGACCGACAGCCCGTGCGCGGCCAGCAGGTCCGCGCCCTCGGTGGTGGTCTCGGCGACGTGCAGGTGCAGGAGCAGCCCGTGCTCCCGGGCTGCTTCCGCCGCGTCGGCGAGGACCGGGAGGGGCACGGTGTAGGCGGCATGCGGGCCCAGCCCGTACTCCACCACGCCGTCCGCCGGGGCGCTCCGGGCCAGGGCGACGGCGGCGTCGAGCTGCTCGTCGATCGGCGGCATGCCGGGCAGCGGCAGCAGCGGGGTGGCGATCACCGCCCGCGCACCGGTGCTGGCGACCGCGGCGGCGATCCGCTCCGGGTGGAAGTACATCTCCACTCTGGTGGTGACGCCGTTGCCGAGCATCTCCGCCGACGCCGCGGTCATCGCGACCTCGACGTCCTCGGCGGTGAGCCGGCCCTCGCGCGGCCACATGACCTCGCGCAGCCAGCGGTCCAGCGGCAGTCCATCGCCCTGGCCCCGGAACAGCACCATCGGCGCGTGCGAGTGGGCGTTGACCAGGCCGGGGGTGAGAACGCCGGGCAGGGTGACCACGTCGGCGTCCCCGGGCGGCGGGGCCTCCGCTGCCGGGCCGACCCAGGTGATCCCGCCGTCGACCACGTCGACCACGCCGTCGGGGACGACGGTCCCCACGCGGTCGCCGACGACGACGGCCCGGGCGGTGAAGCGCTGCCGCATGGGCTCCGAACCTAGCCGCGCACCGGCCCGGGAGCGCGGCGGCGGGCCGGCGCGCCGATACGGTGGACGCCATGTCCTCCCTCGCCGCCGCAGCCTCCGACGAGGGTGGCATCACCGGATTCCTGCTCGACCTGGTCCAGCAGCTCGGGCCCGTCGGCGTGGGGCTGAGCATCCTGCTCGAGACGGTCATCCCGCCGATCCCGAGCGAGGCGGTGCTCGGCCTGGCCGGCGTGCTGATCCGGCAGGGCGAGATGAACGCCGTCGCCGTGGTCCTGTTCGCCACGCTCGGTTCGATCTTCGGCGCCATCTTTTTCTACTACATAGGCCGGGCGCTCGGCCCGCGCCGGTCGCACCTCTTCCTCGACCGGCTGCCCCTGGTGCAGACGGAGGACGTCGACCGCACGTTCGAGTGGTTCGCCCGGCACGGCCGCGCGGCGGTCTTCTTCGGCCGCATGGTGCCGATCGTGCGCAGCTTCATCTCCGTGCCGGCCGGCGTCGTGCGGATGCCGTTCTGGCAGTTCATCATCTACTCGGCCGCGGGCAGCCTGATCTGGAACACCGTGCTGGTCAGCCTCGGAGTGCTCGCCGGCAACTTCATCCAGGACAACCTCAAGTACGTCGACTACGCCATCGTCGCCGCCGCCGTGCTGGGCGTCGGGTACCTGATCCTCAAGCGGTACCGCGACGTCCGCCGGCACCGGCGGGCGGGGACGGTCGCGCCCGGATCGGGGAGGAGGGGCGGGGATCCCGGCCGCCCGGCAGCATGACGGGATGACCCGCAACCGGCCCGACGTGGTCGCCTTCGACGTGATGGAGACGTTGCTGGACCTGGCTCCCGTGCGCGCCGCGCTCGAGGAGGCCGGGCAGCCCGGATCCCTGCTGCCGACGGTGTTCGCCCGCACCCTGCAGACCGGGTTCGCCGGCGTCGCCGTGGGCTCGTGGGCACCGTTCCGGGCGACCTTCGACTCCGCGCTCGCCCAGCTGACCGACCTGTCCGAGGCGCAGCGGTCACAGGTCGCGGACGCCTTCGCCGAGACGTTCCCGCACCCCGATGTGGAGCCCGTGCTGCGCCGGCTGGCATCGGCCGGCGTCCGCGTGGTGACGCTCAGCCACGGGACGCCCGGGGTGGCCGAGGCCGCTCTCGAGCGCGGCGGGGTCCGTGCGCTGGTGGAGCGCTCGCTCTCCAGCGAGCTGGTGCAGGTGTGGAAGCCGGCGCGCGAGGTGTACCTGTGGGCGGCCGGGGTCTGCCATGTCGAGCCGCAGCAGCTCGCGCTGGTCGCCGCACACGGGTGGGACGTCCACGGCGCGCAGCGCGCCGGGCTGACCGGGGCGTGGTTCCCGCGGGGTGAGCGCGTCTACCCGGCCGTGTACGACCCACCGCACGTCGAGGCCGGCGACCTGGCCGCCGCCGTCGACGCGCTGCTGGCGCTGCCGGTTCGGTGACCGCGCTCGACGTCGCCACACCGCACGGCCCGGCCCGCGCGCACCTCACCGACGGCGGCGCCCGCGGGACGCTGCTGCTCGGGCACGGCGCCGGCGGAGGCGTCGAATCAGCCGACCTGCTCGCCGTGGCCCGGGACGCCGCCGAGGCGGGCTGGCGGGTGCTGCGGGTCGAGCAGCCCTGGCGGGTGGCCGGGAAGCGCATCGCGCCCGCGCCGGCGCGGCTGGACGAGGGCTGGCGCGCCGTGCTCGCCCACCTGTCCGGCACCGGCCACCTCGCCGGGCCGCTGGTGGTGGGCGGTCGCAGCGCCGGGGCGCGGGTGGCCTGCCGCACAGCGGCCCAGGTCGGTGCCGACGGCGTGCTCGCCCTGGCCTTCCCGCTGCACCCGCCGGGCCGGCCCGAGAAGAGCCGGGCCGCCGAGCTGATCGGCGTCGCCGTCCCTGTCGTGGTGGTGCAAGGTGAGCGGGACGCCTTCGGCGCGCCCGCCGACGTGGCCGCGGTGCTGGACGGGCGGGCGCACGCGTCGGTGTACGCCGTGCCCGGTGACCACGCGCTGAAGAAGAACCCCGACGTCGTCGGCGCGGCCGCCGCCTCCTGGCTGTCCGAGGTGCTCGCGGGCTGACGGGCGGGTCAGAAGGGCGGTGGGTCGGCGGCCGGGTCCGGTCGGGGTGGCGGCGGTCCGGGTGCGGTGAGGACGCGCCAGCCGGGTGGTCGGCTGCTCCTGATGACGCCGGTCGGGGTGATGACGGTGAGCACGCCGTCGTCACCCAGCGCGTACGTCCAGCCGGGCGCACAGGTCTTGAGCCGGTGGTGGCGGCGGCACAGACAGCACAGGTTGCCCGTTAGTCGCTAATGTGACCGCTCGTGCCCACGCCTACCCGCCCCGCCATCTACGCCCGGATCAGCCGCGACCAGGCTGGTGAAGGACTGGGCGTACTTCGCCAGCTGGAGGACTGCCGCAAGCAGGCTGCTGGCCTGGGGTGGCCCACTCCCGAGGAGTACGTCGACAACGACTTCTCTGCCTACTCCGGCAAGAGGCGACCCGCGTTCCAGCGCTTGCTCGATGACCTCACGGCCGGAGCGTGCGACGGAGTGGTTATGTGGGCGCCGGACCGGCTCACCCGCCAGCCTCGGGAGCTCGAGCTGTTCCTGGACACCGCCGAGGCGGCTGGGGTGCAGCACATCAAGTTCGTCACGGGGCTCGCGGGCGTGGATTTGGCCTCCCGCAGCGGGATCGCCATGCTGCGAATCATGGGTGCCATGGCGGCTGACGAGAGCGCGGCGAAGGGCGAGCGCGTCAAGCGCAAGATGCTCCAAAACGCCGAGCGCGGCCTGCCGCACGGTCGGTCCCGGCGACCGTTCGGGTTCGATGATGACGCGATTGCTCACCGGCCGGACGAGGCCGCGATCATCCGTGAGATGGCTGAGCGTTTCGTTGCGGGCGAGTCACTGCGTTCGCTGTGCACCGACCTCGACAACCGAGGCATTCGCACGGTGAAGGGCGCGCCGTGGCAAACCCACAGCCTGCGGCAGGTACTGACCAACCCCCGGGTCGCCGGGCTACGCGCCTACAAGGGCGAGGTGATCGGCCAGGCGGTGTGGGAGCCGATCATCAGCGACGCCCTGCATCGCAAGGTTCTGGCCACCATCGAGTCTCGCAGGGTGTCCGGGCGGCGCACCCCGCGCGCCTACCTGCTGACGGGCCTGTTGCGCTGCGGTAAGTGCGGCGGAACGCTGTTCTCCGCTCGCCGTGAGGACGTCCGCCGCTACGAATGCCGCTCCGGACCTGACCATGGCGGCTGCAACGGCTGCACCGTCGTGGCCGGGCCCCTTGAGGAGCTGATCACCGACTATGCGCTGTTCCGGCTCGACAGCCCGGCGCTCGCCGACGCTCTCGCCGGACGCGACAGCGCCGACAAGGAAACCTCAGCACTCGGGCAGCAGCTCGCACAGGCCCGGGAGACGCTGGAGTATCTCGCGGAGCAGTTCGGGGCCGGAGAGATCGACCGGCGAGAGTGGGAGGCGGCGCGTCGACCCGTCCGAACCCGAGCCGAGAACGTGGAGCGGCAATTGGCCGCGGTCACCCGCACCGATGCCCTCACCGGTCTGGGCACCGGCGATGCCCTGCGGGTGCAGTGGGCACAGCTGAACTTCGACCGGCAGGCGGCAATCCTGCGCACACTCATCACCACGATCACCATCGGCTCCGGCGCTCGTGGCGCTCAGCGGTTCAACCCCGACCGCGCGCAGGTGACCTGGCGACTGTGACCGCCACCGGCCGGCCACGCGCTACGCCCTCCGGGCGCGCGCCCGTGGCCGCTCCGCCGGCACCCGCAGCAGCGCAGCAATCCGCTCGACGGCCAAGGAATCCTCCACACGAAGCGGCACCCCCGACGCCGCACACGACGCCGCGACGCGAGCCGCCAACTCCTGCGGGCTCATGGCCACATCGCCCAGACAGCAGGCGGCCCCTGCCAGCCGATCGCCTCATCGGAGGTCCAGACCTCGGCCGGGTCCCCGCCCATCGCCTCGGCCGCCTGGGCCATGACGTCTTCGACGGTTCGACCATGTAGCCGCAGCGCCTCCGGCTGGAAGCCCTGCGCCACCTCGTAGCGGTGCAGACCCGCGATGCGGCGGGCATCGAAGCTCTTGCGAACGTACTTCGACAGGTACCGGCCCGCGATTCGCGCCTCGTCCCGCGTCGTAGCCCCCGACGGCGGCGACAGCAGCTTGATGTGCACGAACCCGTGACCCCAAGCTCGCTCGATCAACCCCCGTGGGATGAACCGGCCCACGGCGAAGTGCACGTGCAGCCCGTGGTCGGTCTTATGCCACTCCGGCACCCACAGGTAGGCGAACGGCGCCCCACCAAGCAGGTCCCGCAGGGAGCGGAAGAACTCCGCAACGTCCCGGCGCAGCAGGCGCGGATCGTGACGGCCAGCCCCCCGGTAGGTCAGCGTGCCCAGCCGGTTGAGCCGGTTGTGCGCGCAGTACCGGCGCACCTTCCGCGCCGCCCGCCGCGCCGCCTCCTCCCGCGACCGCTCCGGATCACCACCACCAGGCGACCGCTGCACCGGGACCGAGTAGCGGAAGGACCCGCCAATCTCACCGGCACCGGGATAGAGCGTGACGAACCAGCCCGCAGGGCTGGACACGGACAACGGCGGGGCAACCACGACAAGCCTCCGAGCAACCGATCAGCAATCTGATCGGCCCCGGCGGCTACGCCCTCGCAACTAGTCGTCTGCTGCTTCAGCATCAGCAGCCTGCTGCCCACACCCGTGATGAGTGGCGCCCGCGGGAATTGGGGCCTTACTCCGGCCGCGCAGTGTGGGTTGCACGATCCGTTTATCCGCGAGCCACAGCAGCCCACCGGACGGAGCGCTCCTCGTCAAGCCGCCACGCCCAAGACACGACAGGCCCGGCGCGGGCGTCGTCGCCCTTCCCCGGCGGCGCAGTCTCCGGCCCGTCCTCCGCCGGTCAAGGGTCCGCTTCGCCGCTTCGCGCCCTTGACCAGCTCCCCCCGGCCCTACATCGGCGCCTATGGGAAGGACGCCTCCGTGTGGGAACCCCACGCAGGCGCGACGACGCCCCGCCGGAGCGACCTAGAACCACGACCCGAGTTACGTTGCTACTTCAAGTTGAGAGCGCTGGGCGCGGCGGCTTCCGCCGCCACGCCCACCGCTCGGAGGTGGAGCTTCCTAAGTTGACTGAAGCGCAGCGCAGGTACCAGGTTTTCGTCAGTTCCACCTACCTCGACCTTCGGCAGGAACGTCAGGCCGTCACCGCGACGCTCCTAGAGGCCGACGCAATTCCGACTGGCATGGAGCTTTTTCCCGCCACAGACGAGGATGCGTGGACGCTCATCAAAAAGGTGATTGATGAGTGCGACTACTACCTGCTGGTGATTGCGGGGAAGTACGGGTCCGTTGACGACGTTACGGGCCTGAGCTATACCGAGATGGAGTACGACTATGCCGTCTCCGCCAAGAAGCCGGTCATGGCGTTCCTTCATGGAGATCCCGGCGAGCTGACCGTTGCTGCTTCCGAGACTACTGAGGACGCGCGGAAGAAACTCGCCACATTCCGCTCTAAGGTGAAGGCGTCTAAGCACGTGAAGCACTGGACGTCTTCGGATCAACTAGCTGGGCAAGTGGCCCTCACGTACAACAAGTTCGTACGTCTTTACCCGGCCGTCGGATGGATCCGAGCAGATCGAGCAGCCTCCGCCGAGACGCTGCAGGCACTGTCAGACGCCAGGAGTCGTATCGACGAGCTTGAGCAGCAACTGGGAACCTTGCGAACTACCGCTCCCGCGGGTGCCGAGTTACTAGCTCAAGGCGAAGAGCTGACAAGTGTGCCCGTCCTTACGCATGCCAAGTATCGGAAGCGAAATGGGCAATTGGCTTCAGTGAGCGCATGGCAGCACGTGGACGTGACCTGGGATAATCTGTTCGCTACCGTCGCCCCTAGATTACTCCAGGAATGCGACGAGGAGGAACTCAAGAAGTTGATCAGTGAGTACCTCGAATTAGAGAACTATGGACCGCTGGCAGCGAAGTTGGTAGAGCTGGCGAAGGATGCCGGCGGCAGTCCAAAGATCGAGGACTTGTTTGATTTCAGCTGCACGGTCGACGACGACGAGTTCGGCACCGTGCTGATTCAGTTCATGGCTCTCGGCCTGATTCAGCGCAGCGAGCGAAAGCGAAGCGTGAACGACACGGGGACGTATTGGACTCTCACTCCATACGGGGAGACGCGTGCAATACAGCTCCGGGCTGTCAAGAGCACAAGATCGTCACTCCTCCCACAGGAGGGCGGAGCCAAGTGAGTCTTCGGTCGAAGGCATCGCGGACGCAATAGCGACTAGCCAGGTTGCCCGCCAAGGTGGCAGCTGGTGACAACCCTGCCCCGACCGTCCTGCCAAGTAGTCGTAGCTGGCGCGCCTCTGTGCCCAGGCTCGTCTCTACCTCAAGTCTCGCGGGGGCGGCTGCGACGGGTGTGTGAGCGGTGTCAGCTTGCCGTCGCCTAGCTGATACCTATAAGTGATCGGCGTAAGCGATCCGTCTGACGGTATCCAGTTGGTCCACACACGCGCTCGACCACCGCGAGTGGAAGTCGATCCATCTATGCGGGTCGTGAGCCCGATTCGATCGACCACGAAGAGATGGGTGCCCCTCGTGGCCCTTGCGTGTTCGACCTCGTTCTTGGTCAAGGTCACGGACTCAAGATCGTGCGTCGATCCCTTGACCTCGACATGAATCTCCGTTCCTCGCAGGTCAACGCGGAGGTCGAAGGGCTTTCCGAGCTCTTCGATGCTGGCGGCGCCTAGCATCTCGTAGTGCTGACAGGCGCGCTTTACGGCGTGACGTTCGACCGCCGCTCGAACCACGGAATCGACCGCATACCCCTGTGACATGGAGGCCGATCCGCCCTGAGGGGCCTCTGCAATGTTTGGTCCGACTTCGGGAACACGACGTAGGCCCCAGACGCCCCTTCCCAGCCCGTCCACGGAGTGGAAGATGTCCGGAGCGCCTGGCCGATGATTTGCTGAGTCGGACGATGCGTGTTCGATGGTGCCTCTTACAGTCGCTTGCCAGGACTCCGGCAGGCTCCCACGCCGTGCCGCCACCTCGGCGTAGATCTCCTCGTAAGCGCCAACGCCGCCCAGCTTGGTGAGAGCCGCAACGATGTCTTCTCTCCAAGTAGCCACTCGTCGAAGTTACTGAGACAGAGGCAACCCTGCTGAGTTGCTGAGAGCTCCAGGCTCTCGCCTTAGGCGTCTCCAGGGCGCGGGTGTATTACCGATGAGCGCTGTCGCCCAGCTACATGTCACCGGACCGCCTGGCAGCGCACCCAGGTGGCGAAGACGACGCGGCTGTCGCCGCTAGGGGTCGTCCTGGCAACTAGCCAGGTTGTCGCAGCTGGTCCGGCCGCCGGTGGCGTGGGCGACGACGTGGTCGAGGTCGGCCCAGCCGGCGCGGACGGTGCAGCCGGGGTGCCGGCAGCTCCGGTCGCGGACCTCGAGGAAGCGCCGCTGGGCGGCGGAGGGGCGGTAGCGGTCGACCGGGCCGGGCGGGGCCAGCAGGGGGCAGCAGGGGGCAGCTGCAGGGTGCGTCAAGGTGGTCGGGGCAGCCGCGGCGGGCCAGCCGCTGGAGTTCCGCACGGCCGGTGAGGGCCAGCAGGGCGCCGGTGGCGTCGGTGATCGCGATGTCCAGGATGCCGCCCGCTGGCGCGCGGAGCCCGCCGGGCAGACCGCCTCGAGCTGGGTGAGCAGTTCCGCCACGTGGGCGGCGGTGATCGGCTCCCCGTCGACCTCGGCGACCGGCTCCGGTGCGGTGGATGCCGCGGGCAGCGGGGAAACGGCCGGGGATGAGCGCGTGCAGCGGGGCGGTCACGGTCAGGTGCGCGGTCACCGGCGGGCGGTCCTGCCAGGGGCGGAGCATCAGGTCGGCGGCGACTCCGGCACGGAGCATGCCGATCGGGCGCGGATCACCGGCGTGCTTCGCGGCGCGGGCGTGCTGATCGACGGCATCCCGGCAGGCCACGGCCTCGGGGTGCGGCAACAGCATGCTCAGTTCGCTCATGCCGTCCCCGACCGGCCGCACGGTCACGTCCGCACCCCGTCGGGCCTGCTCTCGTCGCCGGTCCGCCGCGGTTGCGTCCCGGGCCAGGAGCTCGGCCCGGACGACCTCCCGCAGCCGGTGCACCCCCAGCTCTCCCGCGCCCGGCAGCACCGCGGCCTCCACCGCCGCCACGATGGCCGGGTCGCTCTGGTCCGCCGGCCGTCCCAGCTCGGCAGCCATCGCCCGGGCCCGCGGCCAGTCCAGCCGGCCGACAGCCAGTGCGGCCCGCGTCGCAGGCAGCCGCACCACGAGCGTCTCCGACTGCTCCAGCAGCGTCACCGCTGCCGCCCGGCTGCAGTTCTGGATCATGGCCAGCTCGTCGGGCAGGAACTCGCTCGTCCCCTCCGGCCCGACCTCGGCCGCGCCCTCTCCGCCCGGCCGGGGGTCGTCCGGCGCCGGGCGGGCCGCGGCCCGGTCCATGACGAGCTCCACCTTCAGGGCGGCCAGCCGGCTCTCCGCGACGGTGATCTGCTGCAACAGCGCGGCCGCCTCCGCCGCGGTCCGCCGGGACGGCAGGAGCTCACCCAGCGGGTCGTCCCAGCGGGCCGGCTCCGGATCGGCCAGCTCCCACGGCGAAGGCGCCTGGTCGACGGGCACCACGGTGACCCCGACCGCGAACCCGCCACCCGACGACATGTCCGCAGGTTAGGCGGGGGGTCGGACACTTTCCGGCCGTGCGATGCGCCCGCCCGATGTCGAGCTGAGGCGACGTCGGGCGGGTGCAGGCCCGGCCACACCACGCGTTCGCTGGCTCAGCGGCGGCGCCGGCGGATGATCAGGGTGACCAGCAGGACGACGGCGGCCACCCCCGCGGCCGGGGCCGCGTAGCGGGACAGCGCCGCTCCGCCGGCCACCTCGAGCAGATCGATCGGCTCCGGCTCGGTCTGCGCCGGCTCGGCACGGTCGGTCGACGGCCCGGTACCGGGGACGCTCCGCAGCGGGGCACCCGTGGCAGGCCGCGTCGGGGGTGCGGTGCGAGCGCTGGGCGGACCGCTCGGCGCCTTGGCCCCCGGTGCGGTGTCACGCGCCGCCGGTGCGGCGTCAGCGGCCGCCGGTGCGGCGTCGGCGGCCGCGGGCGCACCGTTCTCCGGAACGGCCGCGACCAGCGGGGCGGTGGCGGGGCCGGACGCGGGCTCGCCCTCCGCCGGCTTCGCCGCCGGGGCGGCCTCCTTCGCCGCGGGCCCGCCGTCGGCCGGAGCCGACACCTTGTCGGTGGCCGACGCCGCGGCCTCCTTCGTGGCGGCCGCTGCCTTCTCGACCGGGGTGCCCTCGCCGGCGGCCTGCTCGGCCGACGCGGCGACCTCCTCGACGACGCCGGCGGCGGTCGCCGCGGCCTTCGTCGCCGGCCCCTCGGCCTCCACGGCGCCCGCCCGCTCGGCGTCGCCCTGTGCGTCGCCCGCGCCGAGCTGGGCGGCCAGCTTGTCGGCGAACTGGCCCAGCAACTTGTTGCCGACGTCGGTCATCACCCCGCGGCCGAACTGGGCCGGCCGGCCGGTGATGTTGAGGTCGGTGAGGACGTCGACCCGGGTGACGGTGCCCTCGGCGCGCAGCATCGCCGTCACCGTCGCCGCCGCCGTGCCGTTGCCGCGCTGGTCCTTGCCCCGGGCGTCGATGACCGCGCGGTGCGCCGCCTCGTCCTTCTCGATGAAGGACGCCTTGCCCTGGTAGGTCAGGTTGATCGGCCCGAGCTTGACCTTCACCCGCCCGGTGAAGTCGTCCCCGTCGACGGAGTCCAGCGCGGCGCCCGGCATGCAGGGTGCGATGCGCTCGATGTCGAGCAGCACCCGCCAGGCCTCGTCGACGGGCACCGGGACGGTGAACGAGTTCTCCAGCTGCACTGCAGGACCTCCTGGGAGGGAGCGACCGGGCGACGGGACGCCGCGACGGACGAGTTCGGACCGGGCGCGGCCCCGTCCGGGGCACCGCCCCGGGCCTGCGAGGGGTGGGGAGGACGGGGTCCTCCAAGCTACAGCCCGGCGGCGGTGCTCACCGCCCGGCGCGTCAGGACCGTGGCCAGATGCTGCCGGTAGTCGGCCTGGGCGTTCAGGTCGCTGCTCGGGTCGGTCCCGGCGGCGGCGTGCTCGGCTGCCGCCGCGACCGCCTCGGACGTCGCCTCGGCCCCGGCCAGGGCCTCCTCGACCTGCCGGGCCCGGAGCGGGGTCGGCCCCATGTTGGTCAGCCCGATCCGGGCCTCGGCGATGTGGCCGTCCTCCCGGCGCACCGCCGCGGCGACGGCCACGATCGACCACGCCTGGGCCACCCGGTTGAACTTCTCGTAGTGCATGCCCCACGAGCCGGCGAGCTTGGGCACCCGCACCTCGACGAGCAGCTCGCCCTCCTGCACCGCGGTGGTGAGGTAGTCGACGAAGAACTCCGACGCCCCCACGGTGCGGCGCCCGCCCGGGCCCACGATGACGAACTCGGCGTCGAGGGCCAGGGCCACCGCCGGCAGGTCACCGGCCGGGTCGGCGTGCACCAGCGCGCCGCCGAACGTGCCGCGGTGGCGCACCTGCCGGTCGGCCACGGTGGCCGTTGCCTCGGCGACCAGCGGCGCGTACCGCCGGATCAGCGGGTCGGCGAGGACGTCGGAGTGCGTCGTCATCGCGCCGACGACGATCGCGTCGTCCTCCTCCCGCACCCCGCGCAGCTCCGCGACCCGGCCGAGGTCGACGACGGTCTCGGGTGCGGCCAGGCGCAGCCGCATCACCGGGATCAGCGACTGCCCGCCGGCGAGCACCTTCACGTCCTCGCCGCCCTCGGCGATGGCCTGCAGGGCCTCGTCGACGGTGGTCGGTCGGGCGTAGGCGAACGGTGCAGGAATCATCGGTCCCCTCCCAGCGAGGAAGCGTCGGTCGACACGCCGGCGGTGGTCTCGGTCTGCGCCCCGCCGTAGGCGTTGGAGCCGGCGGTGGCGCGGTCCCCGCCGTCACCGCCCTGGTGGATGGCCCGCCAGACCCGTTCGGGCGTCAGCGGCATCCGGATGTCGGCGACCCCCAGGTGCCGGACGGCGTCCAGCGCGGCGTTCACCACCGCCGGCGTGGAGGCGATGCAGCCCGCCTCCCCCACGCCCTTGGCGCCGATCGGGTTGCCGGGCGCGCTGTGCACGGTGTTGCCGGTATCGAAGTGCGGCAGGTCGGCCGCCGAGGGCACCAGGTAGTCGACGAACGTGCCGGTGGTGAGGTTGCCGTCGGCGTCGTAGACGGCCTCCTCGTACAGCGCCTGCGCGATGCCCTGGGCCAGGCCGCCGTGCACCTGCCCCTCGACGATCAGCGGGTTCACGATCGTGCCGACGTCGTCGACGCAGGCGTACTTGCGGATCTTCACGAACCCGGTCTCGGTGTCGACCTCCATCGCGCACAGGTGCGTGCCGTGGGGGAAGGAGAAGTTCTCCGGGTCGAAGGTCGCCTCTGCGTCGATCGAGGGCTCGATCCCCTCGGGGTAGTTGTGCGCCGCGAAGACCGCCAGCGCGATCTCCTGGATGCCCAGGCCCGTGCCCGGCGTCCCCCGCACGGAGAACTTCCCGCCCTCGAACTCGAGGTCGTCCTCGCTGGCCTCGAGCAGGTGCGCGGCGATCTTCCGGGCCTTGGCGATGACCTTGTCCGCCGCCTTGACCACGGCGGAACCGCCGACCACCAGGGAGCGCGAGCCGTAGGTGTCCAGTCCGCGGGAGGAGATCGCGGTGTCGCCGTGCAGCACCTCGACGTCCTCGAACGGCACCCCGAGGGAGTCGGCGACCAGCTGGCTCCACGCCGTCTCGTGACCCTGGCCGTGCGGCGTCGAGCCGGTGACCACCTCGACCTTGCCGGTGGGCAGCATGCGGATGGCCGCATGCTCCCAGCCGCCGGCGCCGAAGGAGAGCGAGCCGAGCACCCGGGAGGGGGCCAGCCCGCACATCTCGGTGAAGGTGGAGATGCCGATGCCCAGCTGGACCCGGTCGCCGGACTCCCGCCGTCGCTGCTGCTCGGCGCGCAGCTCGTCGTAGCCGAGCAGCTCCAGCGCCTGCTGGGTGGCGCTCTCGTAGTCACCGCTGTCGTAGGCGAGCCCGGCCACGGTGGTGAACGGGAACTCCGACGCCTGGATCCAGTTCTTCCGCCGCAGTTCCAGCGGGTCCATGCCCAGCTCGACGGCGAGCTCGTCCATGATCCGCTCGATGGCGAACGTGGCCTCCGGGCGCCCGGCGCCGCGGTAGGCGTCGGTGGGCACCTTGTTGGTGAACACCCCGTCGCACTCGAACCGGTAGGCCGGGAACTTGTAGATGCCCGGGTACATGAACGCGCCCAACGCCGGGACGCCGGGCGTGATCAGCCGCAGGTAGGCGCCCATGTCGGCCAGCAGCCGGACGCGCAGCCCCTTGAGGTTGCCCTCGCGGTCGGCGGCGACGTCCACGTACTGGATCTGGTCCCGCCCGTGGTGGGCGGTCATCAGCGACTCGCTGCGGGTCTCGGTCCACTTCACCGGCTTGCCGAGCCGCCGGGCGATGAGGAGGCAGAGGATCTCCTCCGGGTTGACCTGCAGCTTCCCGCCGAACCCGCCGCCGACGTCGGGGGCGACGACGCGGAGCTTGTGCTCGGGGATGCCGGTGACCATCGCCGCCATGACCCGCAGGATGTGCGGGACCTGGGTGGCCGACCACATCGTGTAGTTGTCGCCCTGCGGCTGGACGACGACCGACCGCGGCTCCATGAAGGCCGGGATGAGCCGCTGCTGGATCAGCCGCCGGCTGACCACGACGTCGGCGTCGGCGAACGCCTGCTCGGTGTCCGAGCCGGTGCCCATCTCGCCGGCGTCGAAGACGAAGTGGTAGCTGGTGTTCGACTCCAGGTGGTCGTGGACGAGGTCCGCGCCGTCCTCGACGGCCTTCTCCATGTCCAGCACCACCGGGAGCGGCTCGTAGTCGATGTCGGCGAGCTCGACCGCGTCCTGGGCCGCGGTCTTGCTGCGGGCGACGATCACCGCGACGGCCTCGCCGACGTGGTTGACCTGGTCGACGGCGATCGACGGGTGCCCGGGGTTGACCATCTCCGGGGTCACCGGCCAGGCGCAGGGCAGCGAGCCCTGCTCCTCGGCGAGGTCACGGCCGGTGAAGACGGCGATCACGCCGGGGGCCTCCCGCACGGCGCTGACGTCGACGGAGGTGATCCGTGCGTGGGCGACCGGGCTACGGACGACCGCGAGGTGCAGCATGCCGGGCAGGACCATGTTGTCGGTCCACGTGGTGCGGCCGGTGATCAGCCGGGCGTCCTCCTTGCGGCGGCGCGCCTTGCCGATCTCCTTCTCGGGCGCCGGGGTGCCGGTGCGCTCCTCGACGGCGGTCATGCCTGCCCCACCACGTGCGGCGCGGCGGCGGTGTCGACCTCGGCCGGTGAGACGTGGCCGTTCCCGGCAGCACCCCCGCGCATCTCGGCGGCTGCCTGCTGCACTGCCCGGACGATGTTCTGGTAGCCGGTGCAGCGGCAGAGGTTGCCCTCGATGCCCTCGCGCACCTCGTCCTCGCTGGGGTCGGGGTTCTCCTTCACCAGGTCCAGCGACGCCATGATCATGCCGGGGGTGCAGTAGCCGCACTGGAGCCCGTGCAGCTCGTGGAACGCCTTCTGCATCGGGTGCAGCTGGCCGTTGCCGGCGACGCCCTCGATGGTCGTCACCTCGCCACCGTCGGCCTGGACGGCCAGGACGGTGCAGCTCTTCACGGCCTCGCCGTCGAGGTGCACGGTGCAGGCGCCGCAGTTGCTGGTGTCGCAGCCGACCACGGTGCCGACCTTGCCGAGCTGCTCGCGCAGGTAGTGCACGAGAAGGGTCCGGGGCTCGACGTCGTCGTCGTACGACGCCCCGTCCACCCGCACGCTGATCCGGGTCATCAGTCCTCCGCCTCGTTGCAGGGATCCCCAGCAGGGGGTCTTCGTCCACGGCGGCCGTGGACCTGCAGCGGAGTCTGACCCGAGAGGAGTGATTTAGGCCACGCTTATCTGCGCGGGAAGGCTGCGGAGAGCGCGATCGGCGCTCCGCCCCAGCGTGCGGCGACGTTGCAGTCCCGTTGCACCGGGCCCTCAGCGGACGGCGGCGGGCTCCGCTTGCGCCGGCGCCGGTGCCACGGCCGGTACCGCCGCCGCGGTCAGCTCCCGGCGGCGCAGGACCGCCGAGGCGGCCAGCGCCACCAACCCGGCGGCCGCGAGCGCCGCGCCGACCCACCCGGGCGCGGTGTAGCCGAGCCCGGCGGCGATGACCAGCCCGCCCAGCCAGGCGCCCAGGGCGTTGGCCGCGTTGAGCGCCGAGTGGTTGAGGGCCGCACCCAGCATCTGCGCCTCCCCGGCGACCTCCATCAGCCGCAGCTGCAGGCAGACGACGAGGACCGAGGCGCTGGTGGCGAACAGGAAGATGACCGCGACGATGGTCAGCGGCGTGCGGGCGGCCACCGGCACGAGGGCCAGCAGCACCCCGGTGACCACGTTGGCGCCGACCAGCGACCGGAACAGCGCGCGGTCGGCCAGCCGTCCGCCGAGCGCCGTCCCGAGCACCCCGCCGAGACCGAAGGCGAGCAGCACCAGCGGGATGGCGCCGCGGGACATGCCGGTGACGTCGGTGACCAGCGGCGCGATGTAGCTGTAGACGGCGAACATGCCACCGAACCCGACCACGCCGACGAGCAGCGTGAGCAGCACCTGCGGACGGCGCAGCGCACCGAGCTCCGACCGGACGGTCGCCGCGCGGTTGCCCGGGGCCGCCGGGACCACCGCCGTCACCGCCGCCATCGTCAGCAGCGCGACTCCCGCGACCGCCCAGTACGCCGTCCGCCAGCCGTACTGCTGCCCCAGCCAGGTGGCCGACGGGACGCCGGCGACGTTGGCCAGCGCCAGCCCGAGCATCACCGAGCTCACCGCCCGGCCGCGCAGGTGCGGGGCGACGAGCGAGGCGGCCACCAGCGAGGCGACGCCGAAGTAGGCCCCGTGCGGCAGCCCGGCGACGAACCGTGCCGCCAGCAACGAGCCGTAGCCCGGAGCCAGCGCGGTGAAGACGTTGCCCGCGACGAAGGCCGCCATCAGGCCGACCAGGAGCCCCCGGCGGGGGAGCTTGGTGGCCAGCGCCGCGATCACCGGCGCCCCCACGACGACGCCCAGCGCATAGACGGAGATGACGTGCCCGGCCGTGGGGATGTCGATGCCGACGCCCTCGGCCAGGTCGGGCAGCAGCCCCATCGTGACGAACTCGGTGGTTCCGATGGCGAAACCGCCGAGGGCCAGCGCCACCACGGCGGCGGCGAGCCGGCCGGTGCTCAGGGGTGGGCGGTCGGCGAGGGGCGGTGCGATCACTCAGCTGCGAAGTCGTGAGCCGCTCTCAGCATTCCCGCCCCCGGCGGATCAGCGTGCGCGACCGGCGAGCCGCAGGCGGTGCAGGTGGGCGGCCACCGCCGTCCGGCGCGGCGTGCCGGGCGGCAGGACCTCCAGCAGCGCCTGCCACACGCCGGCGTCCTCGCGCGCTTCGGGCAGCTGCGCGTAGCGCAGCAGCAGCTCGGGACGGTGGCCGGTCAGGACGGCGCGCCGCAGCAGCACGGCGAGGCGGTCGCGGGCCTGGCGGACGCCGGGCGCGTGCGAGCCGGGCAGCACCGGGCCCGCGTACCGCTCGAGCGCGGCCGGGACGTCGCCGCGCGCGAGGAGCCGGCGGACCTGCTCGGCGTCGGTGCGCAGCCGGCCGACGAGCCGGTACGGGCGGGAGTCGAGCAGGTCGGCGCCCACCAGCCGGCGCAGCCGGGAGAGCTCGGCCCGGACGGTGACGGTGGCGGCGGCCCCGGCGTGGCACTCGGCGGCGAGCTGGGCGGCGTTGCGGCCCTGGCCCGACGCGGCGGCCTCGGCCAGCAGGAACAGCAGCTCGGAGTGCCGGACCGACAGCTCCAGGGTCCGTCCGGGCAGCGCGAGCGCGGCGCGCTCGCGGCCGAGCACCTCCAACCGTGCCTCGACCGGCGGGCCGGCCGGGGCCGGGACGGTGGCCGGCCGCTCGCGGTGCAGCCAGCGCAACTCGGACTCGACGGCGGCGACGGTCGCGCGGACGAGGGTGAGCACGTGCGGGCCGGCCACGGCGTCGCCGCCGGTGACGTCGATGGCACCCAGCACCGCCCCGGTCACCGGGTCGTGCACCGGCGCGGCGGCGCAGCTCCAGGGCTGCACCGACCGCCGGAAGTGCTCGCTGCCGTAGATCTGCACGGCGGCGTCGACCGCCAGCGCCGTTCCCGGGGCGTTGGTGCCGGCCACGTCCTCCGACCAGCGGGCCCCCTCGACGAAGTTCACGCCCTCCGCCCGGGCCCGCAGCTGCCGGTCGCCCTCGACCCAGAGCATGCGCCCGGCGGCGTCGGTGACCGCCACGATCATCTGCCCGGCCTCGGCGTCCTGGACCAGCAGCCGGCGGATCACCGGCAGCACCGGCGCCAGGGGGTGGGCGGCGCGGTAGGCGAGCAGCTCGGCGTCGAGCAGCTCCACCGGCGGCAACCCGTCCTCCGGGTCGACCCCGCTGCCGAGGGAGCGGCGCCAGGAGTCGAGGACGACGGAGCGGACGACCCCCTCGGCGGGCAGCTCGCTGGCGCTGACCAGCAGCTCGTGCGCGGCGCGCAGCCGCCGGGTCCGGGCGGCGGTGGGCGCCCCGTCCGGCAGCGCCAGCCAGGGGTTGACGGCAGTGGTCACCGGCTGCGCCGCGGGGAGTGGCTCATGACACGGCCATCGTGACCCGTCGGCGCGCATTCCACCAGTGATCACGCCTCCCCGGGCCTGGTCAACGGGCCGGGGCGGGCTCCTCTTCGACCGCGGGCAGCTGCCACGGCCGGACGACGGTGACCAGGACGACGATCGCCAGGGTGAGCGCGGTGACGACGACGAGGCCGATCGCCACCGCGTCGTTGCCGAGGAGACCGACGACCGGCGAGACCGCCGCGCCGACGCCGAACTGGATCGCGCCGAGCAGGGCCGCCGCGCTCCCGGCGGCCTCCCCGTGCCGGGACAGCGCCAGCGCCGGGGCGTTGGGCAGCGCCAGCCCGCAGGCGAACAGCACCGCCCACAGCGCACCGGTCACCCCGACCAGCCCGCCGGTCCCCGTGCCGGCGAGCACGACCAGCGCGGCACCGGCGAGGGCGCCGGCCACGGTTCCGGCCACGAGCAGCGCCTGCGGCGACCAGCGGCGCAGCAGCAGCGGGTTGAGCTGGGTGGCCGCGATGAGCCCGAAGGCGCCGGCGCCGAAGAGCAGCCCGAACTGCTGCTCGTCCAGCCCGAAGTCGCGCTGGTAGACGAAGGAGGAGCCGGACACGTAGCTGAACAGCCCGGCCATGGTGAGGCCGGCGACCAGCACCAGCCCGACGTAGGTGCGGTCGCGCAGCAGGCCGCGGTAGACCCGCAGCGTGCCGATCACGCCCACGCTGCGCCGCCGCTCCGGGGGCAGGGTCTCCCGCAGCGTCGCCCACCCGACGACGAGCAGCAGCAGGCCGTAGGCCGCCAGCACGGCGAACACCCCGCGCCAGGTGGTGAACCGCAGGACCTCCCCGCCGATGGTGGGCGCCAGGACCGGCGCCGCGCCCAGCACCAGGAACAGCCGGGAGAGCATCGTCGCCGCGGCGCGGCCGTCGTAGAGGTCGCGCACCACGGCCAGAGCGATGACGGCACCGGAGGCCGCGCCCAGGCCCTGCAGCACCCGCAGCCCGCCGAGGACGCCGATGGTCGGCGCGACGAGCACGAGCAGCGAGGCGACCACGTGCAGCGCGGTGCCGGCCAGCAGCGGCCGCCGGCGCCCGAACGCGTCCGACAGCGGACCGAGCACCAACTGGCCCAGGGCCAGGCCGATCAGGGTGCCGGTGAGGGTGAGCTGCACGGTCGCCGAGGTGGTGAGCAGGTCCTCGGTGATGCTGGGCAGCGCCGGCAGGTACATGTCGATGGTCAGCGGCCCGAGGGCGACGAACGCGCCGAGCGTCAGCGCGGTGCGCGCGGCGCCCGGCCGGGCGGGCAGGTCGGCAACCGCTTGCGGGGCGACTCGGTTCTGGGTGGTGGTCACGGGTTCCCCGTCGGTCGATGTGGAGCGGGACCCACGCTGGTCGAACCGCAGTACGGCGACGACAAGGCGGGCACCGGCTCCGGCATTCCGCGCCCCGGCGGGTCGCGCCCGGTCAGCGCGGCGGGCGGACGGGCAGGAGGGCGCGCGGATCGCGGGCGCGCAGCGCCCCGGCCCACAGGCCGGCCCCGTAGGCGAGGTCGTCGAGCCGCCGGGCCAGGCCGTGACGGACCGGCCCGGTCCGGTCCCGGTGCGGCCACCAGGCGGCCAGCGCGTCGGCGGTGGCGGCCGCCAGCAGCCACCGCCGCGCCCGCCGCGACCCCACGGCGGCGACCACGGCCAGGGGCCAGTGGTGCCGGGTGGCCGCACGGGCCAGCGACTGCCCGGACGCGGCGAGTCCCCGCACCGCCAGCCCCGCGGCGAGCGCGGCGGGCACGGGCTCCCCCGGCCGGGCCAGGCGGCGCGCCAGCCGGACCCCGGTCGCCCCGAGCACGGCGAGCCCGGCCGCCCTCCCCCGCCGGCCGCCGGCGACCAGCAGGGCCCAGGTCAGCGCGCTCTCCGGGGCGATCACCAGCGGCGACACCGCGCCGCCGTGCCGGGCGGCCAGCAGCGCCGCCCCGGTGCCGTAGAACGCGCGGCGGCGCAGCCAGTCGGACAGGCGCACCGGGTGCTCGTGCGCGACCTCCGCGGCCGGCTCGTACCGCACCCGGCGGCCGGCGGCGGTCAGCCGCCAGACGAGGTCGACGTCCTCGGCCACCCGCAGGTCCTCGTCGAAGCCCTCGCCCAGGGCGGCCCGCCGCACGAGCAGCGCCGCGCTCGGCACGTAGGACACCGACGACAGCGGCCGGACCGCCGCCGGACGGGGTCCCATGTCGAGGGGGCCGGCGACGTCCTCGTAGGCGCTGACCGGGCCGCGGGCACCCCCGGGCAGCGGCACGATCCGCGGCGCGACGACGGCCAGCCGTGGATCGGCCAGGTGCGGGCGCAGCCGGGCCAGCCAGCCCGGCCGGGGCACGCAGTCGGAGTCGAGGAAGGCCACCAGGTGGGTGCCGGCGGCGGCCAGGCCGGCGTTCCGGGCGGCGGCAGGCCCTCGGGAGACCTCGGCGCGCAGCACCCGGACCCCGTCGGCGGCGGGCACCGGGACCGTCGAGCCGTCGTCCACCACGATCACCGGCAGGCCGGCGGTGCCGGGGGCGGCGCGCAGGGCGGCGAGCAGCCGGGCCAGCGCGGCCGGGCGGTCCCGGACCGGGACGACGACCGTGACGTCCGCGCCGCCGGCGTCGGGCGGGAGGTCCGGGTGCGCGAGGCCGGCGTCCAGCAGCCGGGCGGCGAGCGCCGCGCTCGTCACGTCCCCGACGACCAGGCGGTCGGCGGAGAGCAGCGCTGCCGCGCGCGGGGAGAGCCGCAGCAGGCGCAGCGGCGACCCGCCGAGCAGCGTGGCTCCGCCGTCCCGCCGGTGGACGCGGGGATCGAGCCGGACGGCGAACCCGTCGGGCAGCCGGTCGCCGGGCGGGGTCACGCCCGCGCCAGGACCTCGTCGGTGGTGGCGGAGGATCCCAGCGGCGCGTGGCCGCCCATCACCCGCAGGGCGCGCTCGTGCTCCTCCTCGCCGGCGCCCGCGCAGGCGTCCGTGACCACCTCGCCGAGGACGTGCGGCAGGTCGACGACGACCAGCCAGCCCTCCTGGCCCGCGCCCGCCGTGGTCATCCCGTCCGCCCCCGTGCTCGTGATCGACGCCCGGGCCTCGCCCGGTCCCCCGTGGACCCTAGCCGCGAGGCCGACGCTCCAGCGGCGGGACGACCGGAACCTCGTCGTCGGCGTTCCCGGTGACGGAGGAGACCGCCTGATCGACGCGGCACCGCCTCCGACGCGGGGCGGCTCCGGGGCACTGCTCCTGGAGCCGCCCCGCGTCGCCGATGCGCCACTCGCGCACCGCCGCGACCAGCCGCCCGGCCAGGTCCGCCACCAGCTCCGCTCCCTCGGCGGCCGACGCGCCCGCCGGGTCGCCGAGCACCCCGTTCGGGCTGACCGCCCGCACACCCTCGGCGCGCATCCGGGGTAGCAGCTCCCGCAGCGACGCCGTCTCCCCCGGCTCGGCCCGCTCCTGGCGGACCCCGCCGGGTTCCACGTGCAACATGAGCGATGTCTCCACCCGTCCGGCGTGGGCGTCACCGCCGGGCACGGCGCACGGCCACCAGGCCACGTCCCGCCCCTCGGCACGGAGCAGCGGCACCGCCGCCCGCAGGGCGTCGCTGTTGCCGCCGTGGCCGTTGACGACCAGCAGCCGCCCTGCCCACCGGCCGGCCGAGCGCCCGTACTCCACCAGCAGCGTCGTCAGCGCCTCCGTGCCGATCGACACCGTGCCCGGGAAGCCCTCGTGCTCCCCGCTCGCCCCGTAGGCGATCGCCGGGGCCAGCAGCGCGTTCCCGACCCCGGGCACCGCGGCCTGCGCGACCGCCTCGGCCGTCCGGGTGTCGGTCGCCAGCGGCAGGTGCGGACCGTGCTGCTCCACCGAGCCGAGGGGGACGACGAGCAGCGGCCGCTCGGGCAGCTCCGGCCACGCGGCGCCGGCCAGGGAGGGCATCGCCGCAGCCTAGCCACGCCGGGACGGTTGGCAGACTCGCCGGTCATGAGCACCCGACCAGCGCCCCGGCGCTGCCCCTGCGGAACCGGGCTGCCCTACGCCGAGTGCTGCGGGCCGCGGCACGACGGCTCGGCGCCGGCGGCGACCGCCGAGCAGCTGATGCGCTCGCGGTACAGCGCCTTCGCCGTCGGCGACGCCGCCTACCTGCTGGCCAGCTGGCATTCCACCACTCGGCCGCCGACGGCGGAGCTGGACCCGACGGTGCGCTGGACCGGCCTGGACGTGCTCGCCACCACCGGCGGCGGGCTGCTGGCCGCCGAGGGGACGGTGGAGTTCCGCGCCTGGTACGTCGCCGGCGGCGAGCGCGGCAGCCAGCACGAGGTCAGCCGGTTCGCGCGGGAGGACGGCGCCTGGCGGTACCTCGACGCGGGGTGAGGGTGTCGGGCGGAACCCCTGTGGGCACGAGCCCTGGCATGACTACCGAGGACACCCGCAAGGTCGCCGATTTGATCAAGGGGGAGCGCTTCGGCTTCCTCACCACGATCGCGCCCGGCGGGAAGCTGACCAGCCGCCCCATGACGCTGCAGCAGGTGGAGTTCGACGGCGACCTGTGGTTCTTCGCCGAGCGCGGCTCCCACCCGGTGGCGCACATCGCCGCCTCCCCGCAGGTCAACGTGGGCATCGGTTCCGGTGGCACCTGGGTGTCGCTGACCGGGCACGCCCGGGTGGTCGACGACACCGCGAAGAAGAAGGAGCTGTGGAACGGCGGCGTGGAGGCGTGGTTCCCGAGCGGCCCCGAGGACCCCGACGTCGTCCTGATCAAGGTCGAGGGCGACTCCGCGGAGTACTGGGAGAGCCCCGGCGGCCGCCTGGCCACGGCGTTCAGCTTCGTGAAGGCCAAGGCCACCGGCGAGCGGATCGACGTCGGGGACAACAAGAAGGTCGACCTCTAGCCCGGCGGCTCCCCGGTGCCGGCCCGCGAGCCGGCACCGGGGGATCAGCGCAGGTCGAGGCCCGCGAGCGGCGACTCGTCGCAGATCTTGGCGGGGGGCAGCGCGGGCATGCCGAGCAGGGTGGGCTGGCCGCGGACCGGACCCTTGTGCGAGTGGTCGATGTGGCTCTTGGGCGCCACCAGCCCGAGGTCGCGCGCCGCGAGCGCCGTCTCGCCGTAGCCCTGCACGCACTCGGGGTCGGGACCGTCCAGCGGCAGGCCGGTGAAGAACTTCGCCGCCATGCAGCCCCCCCGGCAGGCGTCGAAGTGCGCGCACTTGGTGCAGGCGCCGCCGGTCTGCGGGTTGCGCAGGTCGGCGAACAGCTCGCTGGACTGCCAGACCCGCTGGAAGCCGCCCTCGTCGCGGACGTTGCCGGCGAGGAAGTTCTCGTGGATGGCGAACGGGCAGGCATAGACGTCGCCCACCGGGTCGATCAGGCACACGACCCGGCCGGCGCCGCACAGGTTCAGCCCGGGCAGCGCCTCGCCGAAGGCGGACAGGTGGAAGAACGAGTCACCGGTGAGGACGCGGTCGCCGTTGGCCAGCAGCCAGGAGTAGAGGTCGCGCTGCTGGGCCTGGGTGGGGTGCAGCTGGTCCCAGACGTCGGCCCCGCGGCCCGACGGCCGCAGCCGGGTGATCCGCAGCTGGGCACCGTATCGGTCGGTGAGCGCCTTGAACTCGTCGAGCTGGCCCGCGTTCTCCCGGGTGACGACGACGGAGACCTTGAAGTCCTTCATCCCGGCCTCG
This sequence comes from Blastococcus sp. HT6-30, assembly GCF_039729015.1. NCBI lineage: Bacteria > Bacillati > Actinomycetota > Actinomycetes > Geodermatophilales > Geodermatophilaceae > Blastococcus > Blastococcus sp. HT6-30. The sequence continues at coordinate 3,559,092 of NZ_CP155792.1, forward strand.
GCCAGGTTCTCCAGCGCCTTGACCGCGGTGGCGAAGGAGCCGGTGCCGCGCACGCGGTCGTTCACCTCGGCGGTCGCGCCGTCCAGGGAGATCTGCACATCGACGTAGTCGGTGGCCGCCAGCTGCGCGGCGCGCGCCTTGTCCAGCTTCACGCCGTTGGTGGAGAACTTGACGCCGACGTCGTGGCCGATGGCGTAGTCGAGCAGGTGCCAGAAGTCCGGCCGCACGGTCGGCTCGCCGCCGCCGACGTTGACGTAGAACACCTGCATCCGCTGCAGCTCGTCGATGACCGCCTCGGCCTCGGCGGTGGACAGCTCGCGCGGATCACGCCGTCCGGACGAGGACAGGCAGTGCACGCACGCCAGGTTGCAGGCGTAGGTAAGTTCCCACGTGAGGCAGATCGGGGCGTCCAGGCCGTACTCGAACTGGTCGACGAGGCGCCCGCCGACCGGGCGCTCGGGCGTGGCGGGACGGGACGGCAGGACGGCGGTCATCGGGAAGCCTCCGGGGTCCTTCTCTCGATCATCTGCGAGCGGGCGAGGTCGGCCAGCGCCGTGACGTAGGCGCCGCGCTGGGCGTCGGGGACGCCGCAGGCGGTCAGGGTGGCCTCGGCGCTGGGGTGGTCGCCCAGCGCCTCGACGACGGCGACCAGCGTCTTCGACTTCAGGAAGGACAGCTTCCGGTTGCCGAAGTGGTAGACGAGCGCGCCGAACGGCTCGGGCCGCAGCGCGACGGACCGGGCCCGGCGCCAGGGCAGCCCCGCGTCGAAGTCGCAGCTCCCCCCGGTCGCCGGGCCGGTTCCGTTCGTCGACGGCACGGCGTCGATCAGTACACCCCGCACATGCCGTCGATGGAGACCTCCTCGACGAGCGACTCCTCGACGAGGGCCTCCTCGGTCGCAGGCGCCTCGGGGGCGATGACGTCGGTCTGGGTGGGCTCGGGCATGAGGGCCTCCGTGAACGCGATCACATGGTCGGGGCGGACGTTAGTGACACCCGGTGCCAGGAGCAACAGCGGGGCCTCGCGTGTCCGCCCGGCCGCGCAGGGCGGGGCCGCGGGGCAGAATGCGCCCGTGGCGGGGACGAGGACGGCGCCGGCCGTGCCTCCGGCGGGGCGCGCCCGCGTGGAGCGGGCGGCCCTGGACCTGTTCACCGTCCGGGGCTTCGAGGACGTCACGAGCGACGAGGTGGCCGACTCCGCCGGCATCAGCCGCCGCACCTTCTTCCGCTACTTCCCGACCAAGGCCGACGCCGTGTGGGGCGACTTCACCGGGCACGTGGCCCGGCTCGCGGAGATGCTCGCCGCCGCCGACCCGGACCAGCCCGTGCTCACCTCGGTGTGCGCCGCCTACGTCGAGGTGAACGACTACCCGGACGCCGAGCTGCCGCTGCTGCGCGAGCGGATGCGGCTGATCCTCACCGAGCCGGCGCTGCTCGCGCACAGCCAGCTCCGCTTCGCCGAGATCGACCGGGTGGTCGCGGGGCACGTGGCGGCGCGGACCGGGACCTCCCCGACCGGGCTGCTCCCCCGGCTGGTCGCCGCGAGCACCCGGGCCGCGGCGACCACCGCGTTCGAGGCCTGGCTCGCCGACGAGGACTCCAGCCTGGCCGCGCACCTGCACCTGGCGTTCGACGAGATGGCGGCGGGCTTCCCCAGCCTCCGCCGCTGACCTGTCGCGGCGATCGGCGCGCGGCCCGGTGTGGCCGCGGTCTCACCGTCGGCGCTAGCCTGGCACTGAGTGCCACCGGCCGTCGGGCCGGCCCACCCGCCCGGTCGACCGGGCCGACAAGGAGGTTCCGATGGCCAACGCGTGGTTCGAATCGGTCGCCGAGGCGCAGCGGCGCGCGAAGAAGCGGCTGCCGAAGGGCGTCTACGGCGCCCTGGTCGCCGGTTCCGAGCGGGGGGTGACGCTGGAGGACAACCTCGCGGCGTTCGCCGAGATCGGCTTCGCGCCGCACACCGCGGGGCTGGCCAACGAGCGGAACATGGCCGTGACGGTCATGGGCCAGCCCATGTCGATGCCGATCCTGATCAGCCCGACCGGCGTGCAGGCCGTCCACCCCGACGGCGAGGTCGCCGTCGCCCGTGCCGCCGCCGCCCGTGGTGTGGCGATGGGCCTGTCCTCGTTCGCCAGCAAGCCGGTCGAGGAGGTCGTCGCGGCCAACCCGCAGACGTTCTTCCAGATGTACTGGGTGGGCACCCGCGACGAGATGCTCGCCCGCATGGAGCGCGCGAAGCGGGCCGGCGCCGTGGGCATGATCGCCACGCTCGACTGGTCGTTCGCCTACGGCCGCGACTGGGGCAGTCCGTTCATCCCCGAGAAGATCAACTTCGAGGCCGCCCGGCGGTACGCGCCGCAGGTGCTGGTGAAGCCGCGCTGGCTGCTGGACTTCGCGCGCACCGGGCAGATCCCCGACCTCACCGTGCCCAACATGGTCGCCACCCCCGGTGAACCGGCGCCCACGTTCTTCGGCGCCTACGGCATGTGGAGCGCCTCCCCGATGCCGACGTGGGAGGACGTCGCCTGGCTGCGCTCGCAGTGGGACGGGCCGTTCATGCTCAAGGGCGTCATGCGGGTCGACGACGCCAAGCGCGCCGTCGACGCCGGCGTGACCGCCATCTCGGTGTCCAACCACGGCGGCAACAACCTCGACGGGACGCCGGCCTCGATCCGCGCGCTGCCGGCGGTGGCCGATGCGGTGGGCGACCAGATCGAGGTGCTCCTCGACGGCGGCATCCGGCGCGGCGGCGACGTCGCCAAGGCCCTGGCCCTGGGTGCCAAGGCCGTGCTGATCGGCCGCGCGTACCTGTGGGGCCTGGCCGCCAACGGGCAGGCCGGCGTGGAGAACGTCCTGGACCTGCTGCGCGACGGTCTCGGCTCGGCGATGGTCGGCCTCGGCCGCCCGAACGTCTCCGACCTGTCCCGCGACGACCTCGTCGTTCCTCCGGGCTTCGAGCGCCAGCTGGGCGGCGCCGCCGTCGAGAACGCCCTGCTGGCCACCTCTCCCTCCCGCCGGCGGCGCGAGGCCTGACGCGCGACGGCCGGGGGATGCCCGCCGACGGACGTCCCCCGGCTGCGGTCGCCGCTCACATCCGCACGGAGTGCACGATGCGGTCGGGTCGGACGCGGACCAGCGCCGCCCCGCCCAGCCAGCGCCCCAGGGCGCCGGTCGGGTCCTCGATCCGGAGCGCCGTGCCGTCGGGCCGCCGGATCCGCAGGTCGGATGTGATCTCGACGTAGCCGTCACCGAGGACGTCGTCCAGCCGGCGGGGACGACCGTCGACGAGGACCTCGGGCTGGGGGAGCAGCGTCCCGGCCAACCTGCGGCCGGCGCGGCCCCGACGGGCCACCAGCGGGCCGCGAGCCAGCGGCGGGGTGCGGCTGTCGGTGGCCAGCCGGGCCACCGCCGGGATGCGCCGGACGGCGGCCAGCACGAGCCTCCGGACGACGGCGCCCCCGCGCCCGCCGCCGGTCATGAGCCGCCCGAGCAGCAGCGCCACCCGGATCAGCGCACGGGCGTGCGGTTCCCGCTCGGCGCGGTAGGTGTCCAGCAGCGCGTCCGGCGCCTCCCTGCGGAGGACGGCGGCGAGCTTCCAGGCCAGCTGGTGGACGTCGCGCAGCCCGAGCCCCAGTCCCTGGCCGACGAACGGCGGGCTGAGGTGGGCGGCGTCGCCGGCCAGCAGCACCCGGCCGTCGCGCCAGCGGTCGGCCACCTGCGCCCGGAAGGTGTACTCGACCGCGCGCAGCACCTCGATGTCGGCGGCACGGGCGACGGGCGCGAGCAGCACCGCCAGCCGCTCCGGGGCGGCCAGCTCCTCGGCCGTCTCCCCCGGTGCCAGCCGGAACTCCCAGCGGTACCGGTCGCCGGTGACCGGCATGAACGTGGCCGCCCGGTGCGGGTCGCACACCTGGTGCACGCCCGGCCAGACCGGCAGCGATCCGGGCGCCCGCGCGTCGACGACGAGCCAGCGGTCGGCCGGGCCGAGGTCGACCATCCGGGCGCCGATCAGCTCCCGCACGGTGCTGTTGGCGCCGTCGCAGCCCAGCACGGCCGCTGCCCGGACGGACCGGTCCACCCCCGTCGCCCGGTCGGCCACCCGCACGGTCACCCCGCCGCCGTCCTGCTCCAGCCCGGTCACCTCGCTCCCGCGCCGCACCTCGATCCCCGGCGCCGACGCCGCGGCGGCGGCGAGCACCTCCTCCAGGTCGGGCTGGTGGACGAACGACCCCTGCGGCCAGCCGTTGCTCCCGGCGTCCGGGGCGCGGCGGAACTCGGCGAGCACGCGGTGCGCGCCGTCGAGCAGCCGCAGGCCGGCCATCGGCCGGCAGCGCGCGGCCACCTCGTCGGCCACCCCGGCGGCCTGCAGCACCCGGAACACCTCGTCGTCCAGGTGCACCGCCCGCGGCAGCGGATAGGGCGCCGCGTGCCGTTCCACGACGACGACGGCCAGCCCCCGGCGGGCCAGCAGGAGGGCCGCCGTCAGCCCCACCGGGCCGGCACCGACCACGAGGACGGGGGCGCCGGGCATGCCACCAGTCTCACCGACACCCGGCCCGCCGGCTGCAGCACGTTGCACCGCACGTCTCCCACCTTGACGGGCACGGCACCGGCTCAGCAGTCTGTGAGGCACTGCACACGCCGTTGCGACGTGTGCTCGGGCACCGCGAAGACGCGGCGACGACGACGGAAGGAACACCTGGGTGAAGACCAAGGGCGCGATCCTGTGGGGCGTGGGCGAGGAGTGGTCGGTCGAGGAGATCGACCTCGGTGATCCCCGGGAGGGAGAGGTACAGGTCCAGCTGGCGGCCTCCGGCCTCTGCCACAGCGACGAGCACCTGGTGACCGGTGGTACCCCGGTGGCGTCCTACCCGGTGATCGGTGGTCACGAGGGCAGCGGTGTCGTCACCAAGGTGGGCCCGGGCGTCTCCGGGCTCAAGGAGGGCGACCACGTGGTCACCGCCTTCATCCCCGCATGCGGGCAGTGCCTGCCGTGCTCGAAGGGGATGCAGAACCTCTGCGACCTGGGCGCGAACCTGCTGGCGGGTACGTCGATCTCCGACGGCAGCTACCGCATCCAGGCCCGCGGCAAGGACGTCATCCCGATGTGCCTGCTCGGCACCTTCTCCCCCTACATCACGGTGCACCAGGCCTCGGTGGTGCGGATCGAGCCGGACATCCCGCTCGAGGTCGCCGCCCTGGTCGGCTGCGGGGTCACCACCGGTTGGGGCTCGGCGACCAAGGTGGGTGACGTCCGGCCGGGTGACGACGTGGTGGTGATGGGCGCCGGCGGCGTCGGCATGAACTCCGTGCAGGGCGCGGCCGCGGCGGGTGCCAAGCGGGTCATGGTGATCGACCCGGTCGCGCAGAAGCGGGAGTGGGCCATGGACATGGGCGCGACCCACACCTACGCGAGCGTCGAGGAGGCCGTCGACCCGATCAACCAGCTCACCTGGGGCCGCATGGCCGACAAGACGATCATCACCGTCGGCTCCATCGAGGGCGAGCACGTCCAGCAGGCCCTGAGCCTGACCGGCAAGGGCGGGCGGGTCGTCGTCACGGCCATGGGCGACGCCCAGAACATCGACGTCAAGCTCAGCCTCTTCGAGCTCAGCCTGCTGCAGAAGGACCTGCAGGGCGCGGTCTTCGGCGGGTTCAGCCCGCGCGTGGCCATCCCGGAGCTGCTCTCGCTCTACCAGGAGGGCCAGCTCAAGCTCGACGGCCTGGTGACGACCAAGTACTCCCTGGAGGAGGTCAACCAGGGCTACCAGGACATGCGCGACGGCAAGAACATCCGCGGGATGATCGTCTACACCGACGCCGACCGCTGACCCTGCCGGGCGGGTAGGCCTTTCCCGCGACAGTCGGTCTCTGCTCACTCCTGTGAGCAGAGACCGACTGCGCGCGGGGGAGCTCGTGCCCCTCGTCAGGCGAGCAGGCGGGTCAGCGCCGACCCGAGGTCGGTGAGCGACCGGACCGGTGCGACCGAGCCGCCGCCGCGCGCGGCCAGCGCCCGCGACGCGGTCAGCGCCTCGTCCTCGGGGCCGCCGTCGGGCAACGGGCAGAGCACGTCGAGCCGGTCGATGCCGGCCAGCGCCGACTCGGCGGCGTCGCCGGCCGTGGCCAGGCAGTCCGACAGCAGGACGACGACCCGCTCGTCGGCGTGCGCGGCCGTCCGCAACTGCGCCGCAGCCTCCCGCAGCGCCGCGGCGATGTCGGTGGTCCCGTGGCCGCGCAGCCCCACCAGGGTCAGCACGAGGTCCTCGGCGGACCGGTGCCGGCCGTGCTGCTGCAGCACCTCCACCCGGTCGGCGAAGGCCAGCACGCTGGTCTCCAGCCGCTCACCCGCGGCCAGCACGACCCCGGCGGCGGCGACCGCGGCGATGGCCACCCCCAGCCCGCTCATCGAGCCCGACCGGTCGACCACCAGGCACACCGCACGGCGGGAGCCGGTCCACCGCCGGGTCACCACGTCCTCGGGGTCGGGCGGCCACGGTCCGCTCCAGCGGTCGAGGGTGCGGTCGAGGTCCAGGTCGCCGTCCCCACCCCGGATCGGCGCCAGGCGCCGGGTCCCCCGGGCGCGGGCGCTGCCCACCCGGCCGACCTGCACGAAGACGCGCGCCGCCAGACGGCGGGCGGCCGAGCGGAGCTCCCGGTCCGTCGCGAGGGCCAGGTCGGCGAGCAGCGCGGCCGCCGCGTCCGGATCGGCACCCATCACCGCGGCGAACGCGTCCTCGTCGAGCTCCCCCACCTCCGGGCTGACCTCGTCGAACGACGCGTGCCGCAGCTCCAGCTCCCGCCGCGAGGTCTGCCGTGGGCCGCGCCGGTCGGACCGCTCCCGCCGGGGGCTCCCTGCATCCGGGCCTGCCGCCTCAGGCGACAGGCCTCCCGCTTTTCCCGGGCCGTCCCCGGCGGGGGCCGGGGGCGCACCGGGCGACCCGTCGGAGGGCGGCCCGGCGTCGACCGGCCAGACCCGCTCGAGGATCTCGTCGAGGACGCTCTCCGGCGTCCGCGCCACCCCCTCGGTGACCTTGATCCGACCGGACAGCGCCGCGTGCAGCGCATCCCGCGCCGCCTCCCGCGCACCGTCGTCGTCCAGGCCGCCGACGCCGCGCAGGGCCAGCAGGCCGTCGAGCAGCAGCACGAGGTCGATGGCGCCGCGCACCGACGACCCGGTGCGCAGGTCGCGGTGATCGCGGGTGGCCCGCACCAGCCGCACCGCCAGGGCGACCGGCCTCGGCTCCGCCGCGGTCACGGCCGCGACGATCGCCTGCTCGGCCGGCTCGTCCTGGTAGCCCAGGACCACCCGGCACATCCGGTCGGCGATCGCCTGCCCGACGCGCGCGGTGCCGATCGCGTCGAACGGGTTCATCGCCGCGATGAGCCGGAAGCCGGCGGCCGCCCGCACGGTGCCCAGCCGCGGAACGGCGATCTCCCCCTCGGTCAGGACGGTGATGAGGACGTTGAGGGTCTCCTCCGGGATGCGGTTGAGCTCTTCGAGGTAGAGCAGGCCCGAGCCGCGCATGGCGGTGAGCAGCGGACCGTCGGTGAAGCTGTCCGGCACGTACCCGTCGACCATGACCGCGGCCGGGTCGTAGGAGCCGACCAGCCGCGCCGGGGTGAGCTCCGCGTTCCCCTCGACGAAGACGACGTCCTGGCCGGCCGCACCGGCGATGGCGCGCAGCAGGGTGGACTTGCCCGTGCCCGGCGGCCCCTCGAGGACGACGTGCCGGTTGGTCTGCAGCGCGACGGTGAGCACCTCGCGCTCACGCCGCAGCCCGATGACCGGGCCGGGTACCGCGGGATCGACGCTCACCGGGCTCCTCTCGTGGGCGGGCGGTGCGGGAGGACGGCGTGCCTCACCGTTCGGCGGTGCGGTGGATCGGCCCGTCGACCTCGGCCAGCCGCTCCCCCGTGCCGCCCCACCGTCCGGCGATGATCTCGGCCGCGATCGACACCGCCGTCTCCTCCGGGGTGCGGGCGCCCAGGTCCAGCCCGATCGGCGAGGAGAGCCTGGCCAGCTCGTCGGCGGTGAGCCCCACCTCCGACAGCCGGGCGAGCCGCTCGTCGTGCGTGCGTCGCGAGCCCATCGCGCCCACGTAGCCGACCGGGGCGCGCAGGGCCACCTCGAGCAGCGGGACGTCGAACTTGGGGTCGTGGGTGAGCACGCACAGCACGGTGCGCTCGTCGACGCGCCCCGCGTCGAGCTCGGCCTGCAGGTAGCGGTGCGGCCACTCGACGACGACCTCGTGCGCCTCCGGGAACCGCTTGGCCGTGGCGAACACCGGGCGGGCGTCGCAGACGGTCACCCGGTAGCCGAGGAACGCCCCCACCCGGGCGACTGCAGCGGCGAAGTCGATCGCGCCGAACACGACCATCCGGGCCGGCGGCGCGAAGGAGTTGACGAACAGGGTCAGGTCGTCGCCGCGCCGCTCGCCGTCGTGGCCCACGTGCAGCAGGGCCGTCCGCCCGGCGGCCAGCATCCCGCGGGCGTCGTCGGCGACAGCGGCGTCCAGCCGCTGGGAGCCCAGCGTTCCGGAGGCCCGGTCCGGCCAGAGCACCAGGCGGCGGCCCAGCCGGTCGTCCGGGCCGGCCACCACGGTGACGACGGCGACCGCCTCGTGCCGCCCCACCGACGCGGCGACCTCACCGAGCTCCGGGAACGACTCGCGCGAGACCGGCTCGACGAACACGTCGAGGATCCCGCCGCAGGTCAATCCCACGGCGAACGCGTCGTCGTCGCTGACGCCGTAGCGACGCAGCACCGGCCCGCCGGTCTGGACGACGTCCTTCGCCTCCTCGTACACCGCGCCCTCGACGCAGCCGCCCGAGACGCTGCCGACCGCCGTCCCGTCCGGGCCGACCAGCATCGAGGCGCCGGCGGGTCGCGGCGCCGAGCGCCAGGTGCCCACCACCGTTCCCACGCCGACGGTCTCCCCCGCCTGCCACCAGCCCACCAGGTCATCGAGCACGTCACGCATCGGCGATCACTCCTGACAACTCCTCGAACGCGGCCATGCTGTGCCCGGCCACGAAGTGGTCCACCGACGGCAGCGCCGCCTGCATCCCGCCGGTGAGAGGTTCGTACCCGTCCCGGCCCTTGTGCGGGTTGACCCAGACGACGGCGTGCGCCAGCCGCCGCAGCCGGGCCATCTGCTCCCGCAGCAGCGCGGCGTCCCCACGCTCCCAGCCGTCGCTGCAGACGACGACCACCGCCCCGCGGGCGGTGCCCCGCTGGCCCCACCGGTCGAGGAAGGCCTTGAGCACCTCGCCGAGCCGGGTGCCGCCGGACCAGTCCGGGATCGCGTGCCCGCCCGCGGCCAGCGCCCGGTCGGGATCACGCAGCCGCAGCTCGCGGGTGACCCGGGTCAACCGGGTCCCGATCGTGAACACCTCGGTCGACGCCGGCCGGGCCCGCACCGCGGCGTGCGCGAAGCGCAGCAGGGCATCCGCGTACGGGGCCATCGAACCCGAGACGTCGACCAGCAGCACGACCCGGCGGGGGCGCGGCCGTGCCCGGCGGTGCATCAGCCGGCTGATCTCGCCGCCGTCGCGCAGGGCCCGCCGCACCGTCCGGGCCGGGTGCACCCCGCCGTGGGCGGCGGGGCGCCGGCGCCGGGCCGGGCGCATGGGCGAGGCGGGCACTAGCAGCGCGAACAGCCGGCGCAGGTGCGCGCGCTCGGCGTCGGTCAGCCCGGCCACGTCGCGGTGCCGCAGCACCTCGTCGGCGCTCGCCCGCGCGGCCAGGTCGGGGGTGTCGGTGTCGTCGTCGCCCTCGCCGGCGCCCGCGTCCAGCGGCGCGCTCGCGGCCAGCCGGGGCGGCACCTGCGCACTCGGCGGAGCCGGCCGCGGCCGCCGACCGGAGAACCAGGCGAGGAAGGCGGCGTCGTAGCGGTCCAGGTCGTCCGGGCCCGAGCAAAGGGTGAGCCGGCCGGCCCAGTAGACGGCGGACGGCGCCAGGACGTCGAGGTGCCCCAACGCGGCGAGCGTCGCCTCGACCCGGTCCGGCGAGGCGGCCACGCCGGCGTGCCGCAGCGTGCGGGCGAAGCCGAGCACCGTGTCGACGACGTCGCGCCTCTCAGCCACCGAAGAGGGCCTCCGGCGCGAGCGACTGCACCCGCTCGGTGTCCTCCCGGTACTTCAGCACCGCCCCGAGCGTGCGGGCCGCGAGATCCGGGTCGAGGTCGCGGGCGCCCAGGGTGTGCAGCGCCGTCGCCCAGTCCATGGCCTCGGCGACCCCGGGCGGCTTGAGCAGGTCGAGGGTGCGCAGGGTCGACGTCGCCCGGGCCACCTGCCGGGCCAGCTGCTCGGTCACCTGCGGCAGCCGGCGGCGCAGGATCGCCACCTCGCGGTCGAAGTCCGGATGCGCCAGCCAGTGGTAGAGGCAGCGGCGCTTGAGGGCGTCGTGCACCTCGCGGGTGCGGTTGGAGGTGAGGACCACCAGCGGTGGCGTCTTCGCGCGCACCGTCCCGAGCTCCGGGATGGAGATGGTGAAGTCGGAGAGCACCTCGAGCAGGAAGGCTTCGAACTCGTCGTCGGCGCGGTCCACCTCGTCGACGAGCAGCACGCTCGGCGAGTCCTCCAGCGCCTGCAGCAGCGGCCGGGCCAGGAGGAACCGGCGGTCGTAGAGGGAGGCCTCGAGCCGCGCGGGGTCGTCCGCGGCGTGCGCGGCCTCGGCGGCCCGCAGGTGCAGCAGCTGCCGGCCGAAGTCCCAGTCGTAGAGCGCCTGGCTGGCCTCCAGGCCCTCGTAGCACTGCAGCCGGTAGAGCGGCCGGCCGGTGATCTGCGCCAGCGCCTGGGCCAGCGCGGTCTTGCCGACGCCGGCCTCCCCCTCCAGGAACAGCGGGCGGTGCATGGCCAGCGCCAGGTAGGCGGCGGTGGCCAACCCGTCGTCGGGGAGGTAGCCGGTGCCCTCCAGGGCGGCGGACAGCTCGACAGGGCTCCCGGGGTCCGTGGGCTGGCTCACCCCGCGAGCATCCCACCTGCGCCCTTCTCCCCGCGCACCCGCCGCCGTCCCGGGCGTCGGGCACGATGGCGGAATGCCGACGCCGGATGCCGCCCCGACCGACGAGCTCGCCCTCGGCGACGACCTGCGGGCGTTCGTCGACGCCTCGCCCTCCCCCGCGCACGCGGTCGCCGAGCTCGCCCGCCGGCTGCGCGCCGCCGGGTTCACCGAGCTCTCCGAGGCCGACTCCTGGGCACCGGCCCCGGGAACGCAGCACTTCGTGGTCCGGCACGGCAGCCTGATCGCCTTCCGGACGGGCAGCGGCCCCCTGGCGGAGACCGGGATGCGACTGGTCGGCGCGCACACCGACTCGCCGACGTTCAAGGTGCGCCCGCGCAGCGACGTCCGGCAGTCGGGGTACCGGTTGGTGGGCGTCGAGCCCTACGGCGGCGGCCTGTGGCACACCTGGCTGGACCGGGAGCTGACCGTGGCCGGGCGGCTGGTGCTGCGCTCCGGTTCCCCCGCCCACCCGGCCACGGCCCTCGTCCGCCTGCCCGGCGCGCCGCTGCGGCTGCCGTCCCTCGCCATCCACCTCGACCGCAGCGTCCGGGAGGGGCTGACGCTCGACCCGCAGCAGCACCTCGTGCCGGTCTGGGACCGCGACCTGGGCACCGGCCCGGGGCTCACCGAGGCCCTCGCCGCCGAGGCGGGCGTGGCCCCCGGCGACGTCGTCGGCGCCGACCTGGTGCTGGCCGACACCCAGCCGTCGTCGCGGGCCGGCGCGGACGGCTCCTGGGTGGCCGCCCCCCGGCTGGACGACCTGGCCTGCTGCCACTCCGGTCTGCTCGCGCTGCTGGCGGCGCCCGCGGGGGCGCGCACCCAGGTGCTGGTCTGCAACGACCACGAGGAGGTGGGCAGCGGCTCGATGTCCGGTGCCCGCGGCAGCTTCCTGGAGGACGTCGTCCAGCGGCTGGCCGCGGCGACCGACCCGGCGGACCCGCAGGCGGTGCACCGCGCGCTGTCCCGCTCCGTGCTGGTGTCCGCGGACATGGCGCACGCCGTCCACCCGACCCGCGCCGAGCGGCACGAGCCGGCGCACCGGCCCGAGCTGGGCGGCGGGCCGGTGCTGAAGGTGAACGCCAACCAGGCCTACGCCACCGACGCCGCGTCCGGCGGCTGGTTCACCGAGCGGTGCGACGAGGCCGGCGTCCCGGTGCAGACCTTCGTCACCCGGGCCGACCTCCCGTGCGGCAGCACCATCGGCCCGCTGACGGCGACCCGGCTGGGCATCGCCACGGTGGACATCGGCGCCCCCATGCTGGCCATGCACTCCTGCCGCGAGCTGGCCTCCGCCCGCGACGTCCCGCTCATGGTCGCCGCCCTCACCGCCTGCCTCGGCAGCTGACGCCGGCCGTCGCCGGCGGGATCAGGCGCGGGCGACGATCGCGGTGAGGTCGAGCGAGGGGTCCAGCGCCCCGTACTCCAGGGCGCGGTCGGTGCCGAGGCGGGCGGCGACGAATGCGTCGGCGACGGCGGGCGGCGCCTCCCGGATCAGGACCGCGCCCTGCAGCGCGAGGGCCAGGGACTCGACCACCCGGCGGGCAAGGGCCGATCCCGCCCCGGGCACGACAACGGCGGCCGACCGGAGTCTGATCTCGGTCGGCCGCCGTAGGTGCGTGCCCGGCGCACGTGCGCCGGGAGGAGGTCACATACGGCGGTTGTCGTCTGCGCCGTCGACCTCGACCTCTTCCTTGCGGAGGGTCTCGTTGACCTGGGTCTGCTCGCTGACGGTCTGCTTGTCCATGCGGATGCGCTCCACCGGGACCGCCTCCTTCTCCACGACCGGGCGCTCGCCGTGGAGCACGACCTCGTGCTCCTCCTCGCTGATCGCGGGCCCGTCCATCGCGTTGCCGACGTTGGCGTCGGTGATGGGCTCGCGCTCGAGGCGGACCTCCTCGTGGGTCACGGGAACGGTCTCGGTGACGTTCTCGCTGACCACGTACTTCCGCAGCCGGGCGCGGCCGGTCTCCTCGGAACGGGTGCCCACGCGGAGCTGCTCCTCGGACCGGGTCATGGCGTCGTCCGTGGTGGGACCGGACGTGTCGTGGCCCACGGTGCCGGCGGTGTCGGTCCGGCCGGTGGTGCCGGCCATGCCCGTCGTCTCGGTCGTCCGGACGGTCTCCGTCGTGCCGGTGCCCAGGCCGTAGTACCGGTACAGCTCCTCCTCCTCCTGCGGGGAGAGATGACCGTCGGTGTCGATCTTGGGCGCGTCCTTGACGCGGTCCTTGCTGACCGCTACGCGGACGCCGTCGTTCGTCAGGTCGGCGTCACGGATGGGGACGAAGGACTCCTTCGTCCCGAACAGTCCGGTGCGCACGGTGACCCACTCGGGCTGGCCGGTCTCGTCGTCGAGGTAGACCTCGGAGGCCGACCCGATCTTCTGGCCCTCGGTGTCGTAGACGTCCTGGCCGATCACACGGCTGATGGCCTCGGTGCCGATCATCTCGTTGTCGCTCCTATCTGAGCTCGGGATGTACGCGTCACAGAGATGGGTGACCGGGATGATCGCCGCGAAACGAGACGATCGAGATCGTGTGCGCGCCACGCCGCCCCCGCGGCTCCGCCGGGCGGCGCGCTCGGGCGCTGGCGCACGCTCGGCCGACCGCATCGGCGCAGGTCGCAGGCGGGGTCCGCGGCCGGTCACCCGACCGGCCGTTGCGCGCGCCAACAGCGGAACCGATCGTGACTCAGGGTCGTCCGGCGCTGCCCGGGCGTGTCGCCTTCGAACCCGTGCGGCACATCCGGCGCGGCGCGGTCGGCGCGTCGCCCGCGACCGGGCGGTGGCCGTGCTCAGCATGGGGGGGTGCCTCCCCGTTCGCCCTACGACAACCTCGTCCACCCGCGCACCGTCAAGAAGCCGCCCCCCGAGGTCGAGGCCCTCAAGGACGTGGTCGTCGAGGACCCCAGCAGCGGGTTCGTCGGCGCCGTGGTGCGCTGCGAGAAGGACGTCGTCCACCTGGAGGACCGGTTCGGCAAGGTCCGCGGCTACCCCCTGGGGCCCGGCTTCTGGGTCGACGGCCGGCCGGTGGTGCTCGTGCGGCCGAAGCAGAACGCGCCGTCGGGCCCGCAGCGCAGCGCCTCGGGGTCGACCTACGTCGTCGGCGCCCGCGCCCGCGTCGCCCGCGAGGGGCGCATCTACGTCGAGGGCAAGCACGACGCGGAGCTCGTCGAGAAGGTGTGGGGCCACGACCTGCGGATCGAGGGCGTCGTCGTCGAGCCGCTGCACGGCGTCGACGACCTGCCCGGCATCGTGCGCGACTTCCGCCCCTCGTCCGGACGGCGGCTCGGTGTGCTCGTCGACCACCTGGTGACCGGCTCGAAGGAGTCACGCATCGCAGCGCAGATCACCGGCGACCACGCGCTGGTGGTCGGCCACCCGTTCATCGACATCTGGCAGGCGGTCAAGCCCTCCGTCGTCGGCATCGAGGCCTGGCCGACCGTGCCGAAGGGCGAGGACTGGAAGACCGGCGTCTGCAAGCGGCTGGGCTGGGAGAACGACACCGGCTACGTGTGGGCCCAGCGCATCCTCGCCCGCGTGAAGGTCTGGACCGACCTCGAGCCCACCCTGATCGGCCGCGTCGAGGAGCTCATCGACTTCGTCACCATCGATCGATGATCAGGTGACCTGATCGTTCCGGGTCCTGGCTCACTGTGGACGGTGAGCCAGGACCCCGGACGGTGAGCCAGGACGCCGCTCCCCTTCCCCCTGCAGGCGGGAGACAGCCGGCAAGCAGCACCAGCACGTCGGGACACCGCCCGGCCCCTTGACACTGGCCGACCACTCAACCAATGTCTCAATTCCTTGAGCCATTGATTGTGTGGAGGTCGACATGGCCGGCGTGCCGCTCCTGCTGCTCCTCGTCCTCGCCGCGGTTGGCGGTGCAGGGGCGGCGCGCCGGTCGCCACCCAGCCGGGAGCACGCCGTCGCCGCCGCCCGCCGGCACGCCACCCGGACCGCCGCCGCCGCGTACGTCCTCGGTGCAGCCGCAGCCCTGGTCGTCCTCGAGGCCGAGGTCGGCAACACCGCGCCGGGCGGGCTGGGCGTGACCATCCTGCTCACGCTCCTGACGTTCGGGGTCGTGCACGTCGTCGTCCTGGCACTCGGCGAGCTGACCTGGCCGCGGCCGGCCGGGGACGTGCGGCGGGCCCGGCTGGTGCGGCGGGGGCCGCTCCACGCCGCGCCGCGGTGGCTGGTGCGCACCGGCGCGTTCGCCGCCGGCCTCGCCGTGCTCACCATCGTGGGCGGAGCGCTCCTCGCCGCACCCGACGGGCGCAGCGTCAGCTACGCGGCCGACGCCTTCTCCTCCGCCTCCGCGAGCCCCTTCCCCGGGCTCTTCTACGGGCGGCCGGCCGCCGCCGGGCTGCTGGTGCTCGCGGTCGCCGCCGCGCTGGCCCTCCGGGTGGTCGCCCTGCGCCCGGCGGTGGCGACCGAGGACGAGCGGATCGAGGACGCCCTGCGCCGCGCCTCCGCGCACCGCGTGCTGCGCATCGCCGCCGGCGTCACCCTGCTCGTCGCCGGAGGACTCCTGTTCGTGGGCGGGACCGCGCTGCACGGCCTGCACACGGGCTCGGCCGGCCCATGGCACGACGGCGCCCCCGCGACGGCGACCCTGGCCGGCCTGGCGGGCATGCTCGGCGGCGCGGTCGTCGCGTGCTGGCGCGCACCCGGGGTCCCGGCCGACCGCGTGCCGGCCGCGGCATGACCCCGGAACCACCGGCGCTCACCGTCGACGTCGGCAGCCCGACGCCGCCGTACGAGCAGATCCGCGGCCAGATCGCCGCGGCCGTGCACGGTGGCCTACTCCCCTCCGGCAGCCGGTTGCCGACGATGCGGGCGCTGGCCGCCGACCTGGGGGTGGCCGTCGGAACCGTGGCCAGGGCCTACGCGGAGCTGGAGGCGGCCGGGCTGGTGGCCAGCCGCCGGCGCACCGGCACCGTCGTCACCGGCGGCGTCCGGGTCCAGCAGGACCGGGTGCGCGCCGCCGCGGAGGCGCTGGCCCGGGCGGCGCGGGAGGACGGCGTGGACGACGCCACCGTGGTGGCCGTCGTCCGCGCCGCCCTCCTGCGCACCGCGACCAGCTGAGCCCCCTGATGATCAGGTGACCTGGTCATCAGGGGTCCTGGCTCACGGTCGACGCCGAGCCAGGACCCCATGAGGTGAGCCAGGACGTCGAGTCAGCTCGGGATCCAGTTGAACTCGTCCGGGTCCGGCCCGGTGCGCTCGCCACGGTCCAGCGCGGTGATCGCGTTCATCTGCTGGGTGTCCAGCTCGAAGTCGAAGATCGCGAAGTTCTCCTCGACGCGGCTGCGGGTGACCGACTTGGGGAAGACCACGTCACCGCGCTGCACGTGCCACCGCAGCGTCACCTGCGCCGGGGTCCGCCCGAGCTGCTCGGCGATCCGCCCGATGACCGGCTCGTCGGTGACCGCGCCCTTCGCGATCGGCGCCCACGCCTCGGTGATGATCTCGTGCTCGGCGTCGAAGGCCCGGACCTCGTCCTGGGCCAGGAAGGGGTGGACCTCGATCTGGTTGACCGCCGGCCTGATCTCCGAGGCAGCGAACAGGTTCCGCAGGTGGTGCGGGTTGAAGTTCGAGACGCCGATCGCCTTCGCGCGGCCGCTGGCGTAGATCTCCTCGAGCGCCTTCCACCGGGCCACGTAGTCGCTGGCGGCGGGCAGCGGCCAGTGGATGAGGAAGAGATCCAGGTAGTCGAAACCCAGGTCCGACAGGCTCTGGTCGAACGAACGCAGGATGTCGTCGCGCTCCAGCCGGTTGTTGTTCAGCTTGCTGGTCACGAAGACCTCGGCCCGGTCGATCCCGGACTCGCGCACGGCCTGGCCGACCCCGGCCTCGTTGCCGTACATCTGCGCGGTGTCGACGTGCCGGTACCCGATCTCCAGCGCGGTGCGGGTCGCCTCGGCGGTCCGGTCCGGCGGGATCTGGTAGACGCCGAAGCCCAACTGCGGGATCTCGACGCCGTTGTTCAGGGCGATGGTGGGCACGGGAGCCACGGGCGTTCCTTCCGGTCGGGGAGGTCGCGCGATCCGTTGGGCGCGATCGGCCTGGTCCCGGCTACCCGCCGATCGGCCGCTCAACCCGGAGGTGGTCCACCCCACCGACCGCGGGTCCGGGCCGGACCGCCCGGGCGCCGACCACCGCGAGCAGCGCGGCCGCGGCGGCCGCGCCGGCGGGCACCGCGAACGCGGCCTCGGCGCCCCAGGCGTCCACCGCGGCACCGGCCAGCGCCGACCCGACGGTCACCCCGAGGGTGAGCCCGGAGATGGTCCAGGCCAGTGACTCGGTGAGGACGCCCGGGACGACCCGGGACTCCACCAGGGACGTCCCCGAGACCAGGACCGGCGCGATGGTCAGGCCGGCGAGGAACCCGCAGCCCACCAGCACGGGCAGGGAGCCGACGCCCCACAGCAGCTGGGCGGCCAGCCCGAAGGCGACCGCCGTCCCGACGAACCGGGCGGCCAGCGTGCCGGGCAGGGGGGCCAGGCCGTAGACCAGCCCGGCCAGCAGGCTGCCCACGGCGAAGACGGCCAGGACCGCCCCGGACAGCGCGGGCGCCCCCTCGGACTCGGCGAAGGCGACGACCACGACGTCGAGGCCGCCGAAGACCGTGCCCACCGCCAGGTACGTGACGACGACGACCAGCAGCGTCGGCGTCAGCACGGCCCACCAGCGGACCCGCGAGCCGCCGACAGGGTGCGCCGGAGGGGCGGTGTCCCGCAGGAACGCCAGCCAGAGCCCGCCGATCCCGCCCAGGACCACGCCGGTGAGGAAGCCGACGGACGGGGCGATCAGCGTGGCGAGCAGCGTCACCAGCGGCGGGCCGACGACGAAGACGAGCTCGTCGGCGACCGCCTCGAAGGCGTACGCCGTCTGCCGGCCGGCGGAGTCGAGCACCGCCGACCACCGCGCCCGCACCAGCGAGCCGATGTTCGGGCTGCTGGCCCCGGCCGCCGCGGCCAGCACGAACCAGCTCCAGCGCGGCCCGCCGGCGACCACGGTGGCGACGAAGCCGGCGCCGGTCAGCAGGAAGGCGGCCATGGCCCACGGCAGCACCGCGCTCTGCCCGCGCCGGTCCATCGCGCGGGCCCACTGCGGCCCGGCGACGCCGTAGCTGAGCGCCAGGCTGCCGGAGACCGCCCCGGCCACCCCGTAGCTGCCGGTCTCCTGCTCCACCAGGAGGACCGCGCCGAGGCCGAGCATGGGCGCCGGGAGGCGCCCCACCCAGCCGGCGAGGGAGAACGGCAGCGCTCCCGGTACGGCGAACAGACGGCGGTAGGGACTGAAGAGGGTGCGGGCCGACACGGTTCTCTCGCGCTTCCTGGCCACAGGCGAGTGCGGGACGTCCTCCGCCGGTCTCTCGGGTGGCGGTCCGACGGTAGCAACGCCGGCCGGTGCGGTCGCCGTGTCATCCGGCCCGCATCCGTCGGCGGTCGCGGCTACATTCGGCCCATGACCAGCGCCTCACTCCCCGACCCCACGGTGCGGCCCGCCGTGGACCCGGGGCCCGCGGGCTCCGGCGGCCTGGTCGACCGGTACGGCCGCACCGCCACCGATCTCCGGGTCTCGCTCACCGACCGCTGCAACCTCCGGTGCACGTACTGCATGCCCCCCGAAGGGCTGGACTGGCTGCCCAAGGTCGAGGTGCTCACCGACGAGGAGATCATCCGGCTGGTGCGCATCGGCGTCGAGCAGCTGGGCATCCGGGAGGTCCGCTTCACCGGCGGCGAGCCGCTGCTGCGACCCGGCCTCGTGGGCATCGTCGACGCGGTGACGGCCCTGCGCCCCCGTCCGGAGGTCAGTCTCACCACCAACGCCATCGGCCTGGCCCGGGTGGCGCCGGCGCTGGCCGCGTCGGGGCTGGACCGGATCAACGTCAGCCTGGACACCGTCGACCGCGACCGCTTCAAGCAGCTCACCCACCGGGACCGGCTCGACGACGTCCTCGCCGGCCTGGCCGCCGCGCAGGCGGCGGGCCTCACCCCGGTGAAGGTCAACGCCGTGCTCATGCGCGGGCTGAACGAGGCCGATGCCCTCCCGCTGCTCGACTACTGCCTCGAGCGCGGCTACCAGCTCCGGTTCATCGAGCAGATGCCGCTGGACGCCCACCACGCCTGGACCCGCGGCGAGATGGTCACCGCCGAGGACATCCTCGCGCAGCTCTCGGCCGCCCACACGCTCACGCCGGACACCGAGGAGCGCGGGTCCGCGCCGGCCGAGCGGTGGCTGGTCGACGGCGGCCCGGCGACGGTCGGCGTGATCGCCTCGGTGACCCGCTCGTTCTGCGGCTCCTGCGACCGCACCCGGCTCACCGCCGACGGGCAGATCCGCAACTGCCTGTTCGCCCGGGAGGAGTCCGACCTGCGGACGGCGCTGCGCTCCGGCGCCACCGACGCCGAGCTCGCCGACCGCTGGCGCATCGCGACGCTCGGCAAGCTGCCCGGCCACGGCATCGACGACCCGTCGTTCCTCCAGCCGGTCCGTCCGATGTCCGCGATCGGCGGCTGACCGTGAGCGGATCGGTGACGGTGCGCTACTTCGCCGGGGCCCGGGCGGCCGCCGGCGTGGCGACCGAGGCGCGCGAGGCGGGCACGCTCGACGAGCTCGTCGGCCAGATCGTCTCCGACCACGGCGAGCGGCTGGAGCGGGTGCTCACCGCCTGCTCGTTCCTGGTCGACGGCGCCCAGGCCCGCGACCGGGCGGCCGCCCTGTCGCCAGGCTCGGTGGTGGACGTGCTCCCGCCCTTCGCCGGAGGCTGACAGGTCCGGGAGCATCGCGGCGAGGAACGAGCGAGGAGCGGACCGGGCCGTGGAAGCCGACCAGTGCACCGGAGGCTGACAGGTCCGGGAGGATGGGAGCCATGGGCATCTTTGACAAGGCGAAGGCCAAGGCCGAGGAGCTGTACGGCCGGGCCGAGGAGCTGTACGGCGAGTCGCACGGCGACGCCGCCGCGAAGATCGACGGCGAGGCGCACCGGCTCGAGGCCGAGGCCGAGGAGGCCGAGCTCGAGCGCGACGGAAAGCGGGACGACGACGGGCTCGCCGGCGCCCGCTGAGCACCGCCACGACGGTTGACCGCCGCCCTGCCAGGGAATAACGGACGGCATGGTTCCGGCGGGGATCGTGGACGTCGCGCCGTGGCCGGACTGGTGTTCGGCCGCGGAGGGCGCGCTCGCGTTCCTGGCCGACCACGTGGGCTGGGACGTCTGGCTGGTCACTCAGGTGGTCGACGACCGCCAGGTCGTGCTCCTGGCCCATCCCGACCGGGCTGTGCGCCCCGGCATGGTGCTGCCGTGGGAGCAGAGCTTCTGCCGCCAGATGATCGAGAGCGGCGCCCCCCGGCTGGCCACGGTGACGGCCGCCGTTCCGCAGTACGCCTCGCGCACGACAGGGCCCCTGCGGGACATCGCCGCCTACGTCGGCATACCCCTGGTCACCCGGGACCTGCAGCTGTTCGGCACGCTGTGCGGCGTCGCCTACCGGGCCAAGCCGCGCAGCGCCGCCCGCGAGCTCGCCGTCGTGGAGACCACCGCCCGCATGCTGAGCACGCTGATGGCCGCGGGGTGGGATCCGCCCGGGCTGCCGGGCGAACCCGGCGAGGAGATGGTGTGCTGACCGGGTGCGCGCGCACCAGCTGACCGACCCCGTCTGCCACCACGGCGAGGGACCGGTGTGGTCGTCGTCCTGGGGCGGTCTGCGGTGGGTCGACATGCTCGCCGGCGACGTCCTGGGCCTGCTGCCCGACGGCGGTGTCAGCCGCCTGCACGTAGGTGAGGTCGCCGCCTGCGTCCGGCCGCGGGCGGGAGGCGGCGCCGTTCTCGGCATCGAGCGCGGCTTCGCGCTCGAAGGGCCGGACGGGTCCGTCACCGCCCTGCCGCCGGTGTGGAGCGACTCCTCGGTGCGGATGAACGAGGGCGGCTGTGACCCCGACGGGCGCTTCTGGTGCGGCTCCATGGCCTACGACCAGGCACCCGGCGCGGCCTCGATGTACCGGCTGGATCCGGACGGCACCGTCCGCGAGGCCTTCGGGGGCCTCACCGTCTCCAACGGCCTGGAGTGGAGCCCGGACGGCTCGCTGGCGTACTACGCCGACACGGCGACCCACCGGATCGACGTCTTCGACTACGACCGGGACACCGGGCTCACCGGACGCCGTCCGTTCGTGCGCTTCCCGGACGACGGCAACCCGGACGGGCTCACCGTCGACAGCGCGGGCGGTGTCTGGGTCGCCCTCTACGGCAGCGGCGCCGTGCACCGCTACGACGCCGACGGCCGGCTGGACGGTGTCGTGGAGCTGCCCGCCTCGCAGGTCACCGCCTGCACGCTGGGCGGCCCCGACCTGGACCGGCTGTTCGTGACGACCTCGCGGGAGAACCTGGCCCCGGACGCCGAGCCGCCGGCCGGAGCCGTGTTCGTCGCGGACGTGGGCGTGCGCGGGCTCCCCGTCCGCCGCTTCGCCGGCTGACCGCCGCGGGCCCTCACGGGCAGGCGACCCACTCCTCCTCGCCGTCGGTGAAGACCTGCCGCTTCCAGATCGGCAGCCGCTTCTTCACCTCGTCGACGAGCTCGGCGCAGACGGCGAACGCCTCGCCGCGGTGGGAGGTGCTGACGGCGCAGGCCAGCGCGACGTCGCCGATGCCGAGCAGCCCGATGCGGTGGCTCACGGCGACGGCGTGCACCCCGGGCCGCGCGGCGAACTCCTCCACCAGCTCGGCGATCACGTCCGGCGCGCTCGGGTGGCCGACGTACTCCAGCTCGGTCACCGACCGGCCGCCGTCGTGGTCGCGGACCACGCCGGCGAAGGAGACGACCGCACCGGCGGCCTTGTCGGCCACGGCGTCCTCGTGCTCGGCGACGGACAGCGGCGCATCGACGACCCTGGCGATCACGGGGCCGAAGGTACCCCTGGCGGGGGGACGTCGAGGTCGCCCGGATCGGCCAGACCGGTGCAGTCGACCTCGGTGACGTCCCGGCCGGCCAGGTACCGGCGCGCGCCCTCGTCGCCGGTCGCCGTCTCCGCGACGCCGGCCCAGTGCTCCCGGCCGAGCAGCACCGGGTGGGCGCGGACGCCGTCGTAGGTGGCGACGGCGAGCGCGTCCGGCGCCGCGTGGGCGGCGACGGCGGCGAGCGCCTCCGCGGTCATCCCGGGCATGTCGACCAGGGTGACCAGCGCCGCGTCGATCCGCCCCGGCCAGCCGCGGAGGCCGTCCAGGCCGGTGCGCAGGGACGAGGCCATCCCGGTCTCCCAGTCCCTGTTGGCGAGCACGACGGCGTTGCCCAGCTCGGCGCTGCGCCAGACGTCGACCGCACGGGCGCCGAGCACCACCAGCACCGGGTCGCACACGGCCGCCGCCGTCGCCACGGCCCGCTCGACCAGCAGGCTGCCCTCGTACTCGACCAGCGCTTTCGGCATCCCGTAGCGGCGGCCGCCCCCGGCGGCGAGGACGACGGCGGCAGCGCTCATGCCCCCACCCTCTCAGGGCCCCGTGGATCCACCCCACCTGATCATCATCGCCGGACCTCAGCGGGCGTAGACGGCGACCTCGGAGGCCTTCACGCTGGCCCACACCTCGGCGCCGGGGGTCAGCCCCATCTCCGCGAAGGCGGGAACGGTCACGTCGGCGACGAGCGGGACCTCCCCGGCCAGCTCGCACCGCACCGTGGCGCCGTGCGGGGTGGCGCCGACCAGCCGGGCGGGCCAGACGTTGCGCGGGCTGCCGTCGGGGCGGGACGCGTAGAGGGCCACCGACTCGGGCCGGACCGCCGCGAACACCGGGCCCGCGGCCTCCTCGGCCACCGCCACCGTTCCCCCGCCGTCGAGCCGCACCAGCCGCCCCTCGGCGGCACCGGGCAGCAGCGACAGGCCCACCAGCCGGGCCACGTAGTCGGTGCGCGGGCGGCGGCTGACGTCGGCCGGCGTCCCGGCCTGCACCACCCGCCCCTCCTCGACGACGACGACGCGGTCGGCCAGTGCCATCGCGTCCACCGGGTCGTGCGTCACCAGGACGGTGCTGCCGCCGAACCCCGCCAGGTGCCGGCGCAGCTCGGCGCGCACCACCAGCCGAGTGCGCGCGTCCAGCGCCGAGAGCGGCTCATCGAGCAGCAGCAGCGCGGGATCGCCGACCAGCGCACGGGCCAGCGCCGCGCGCTGCGCCTGCCCGCCGGAGAGCTCGGCGGGCCGCCGGCTGCCCAGCCCCTCGAGCCCGACGCGGGCCAGCCACTCCTCCGCCGCCGCCCGGGCGGCGGCCCGGCCCGTGCCCCGGGTGCGCAGACCGAAGGCGACGTTGTCGGCGACGCTCAGGTGCGGGAAGAGCAGCGCGTCCTGGAAGACCATGCCCAGGCGCCGCCGGTGGGCGGGGACGAACGCGTCGTCGCCGTCCCACACCTCGCCGTCGACGACGACCCGGCCGGAGTCGGGGCGCAGCAGGCCGGCCAGGACCCGCACGAGCGTGGATTTCCCGGCCCCGTTCGGGCCGAGGACGGCGAGCACCTCCCCGCCGGCGACCTCGACCTCCACGCCGAGGGCGAGCGCGCCCCGCCGCGTGTTCACCCTCGCGGCCAGGCTCATGCCGGCGCCCGGCCGAGCCAGCGGTCCCGGAGCAGCAGGAGGGTGGCCAACGAGACGGCCAGCAGCACCACCGAGAGCACGATCGCCGCCTCCGGGTCCCGCTGCAGCGCCAGGTAGACCGCCAGCGGCATCGTCTGCGTGGTGCCTGGGAAGTTGCCGGCGAAGGTGATCGTCGCGCCGAACTCGCCCAGCGCGCGGGCCCAGCAGAGCACGGCTCCAGCGGCGACCCCGGGCGCGACCAGCGGCAGCGTCACGCGGCGGAACGTGGTCCAGCGGCCGGCACCCAGCGTGGCCGCGACGTCCTCGAAGCGGCTGTCGGCGGCGCGCAGCGCGCCCTCGACGCTGATGACGAGGAACGGCATGGCCACGAAGGTCTCGGCGATCACGACGGCGGCCGTGGTGAACGGGAGGGTGATGCCGAAGGCGTCGTCGAGCCAGGAGCCGAGGATCCCCTGCCGCCCGAACACCAGGAACAGCGCCACGCCACCGACCACCGGCGGCAGCACCAGCGGCACCGTGACCAGCGCCCGGAGCACCGAGCGGCCCCGGGCCCGCGAACGCGCGAGCACCCAGGCGAGCGGAACGCCGAGCAGCAGCGACAGCCCGGTGGCGAGCGTGGCGGACACCAGCGACAGCCGCAACGCCTCCCCGACACCGGGCGCGGCGAGCTGCGCGCCGAGTTCCGACCACGGCGTGCGCACCAGCAGACCCACCAGCGGCAGGACCAGGAAGGCGACGGCGAGCGCGGCCGGGACCAGCAGCGGCGCCGGCACCCGGGCGGTCTCGCGGGCTCCGCTCACGACGGCGACAGGAACCCGGCGTCGGCCAGGATCCGCTGCCCCTCCGCCGACAGGACCAGATCGACGAACGCCTGGGCCGCCGCCGGGGCCCCCGACTCCTGCAGGACGCCGATCGGGTAGCGGTTGACCGCCTGCGCGCCCTCCGAGAAGGCGAACGACCGGACGTCGTCCCCTACCGCGTGCACGTCGGAGAGGTAGACCAGCCCGGCGTCGACCTCGCCCAGGACCACCTTGGTGAGCACCGCGCGGACGTCGTCCTCGTAGGTGTCTGGGGCGGCCGGCGCGCCCGAGGCGGCCAGCACCTCCGCGGCGGCCGCGCCGCAGGGGACCTCCGGCGCGCAGACGGCGAGCGTCACGTCCTCGGGGAGGAGCTCGGCCAGGCCCCGGACGTCGACGTCGCCCGGCAGCCCGATGCCGGCCGGGTTCCCCGCCGGCGCCACCAGCACCAACGGGTTCGCCGCGAATACCTCCGGGTCGGTGACCAGCCCGGCGTCGGCCACCCGCGCCATCTGCGCCTCGTCCGCGGTGGCGAGCACGTCGGCCGGGGCGCCCTGGAGCACCTGGGCCGCCAGCGCGGAGCTCCCGGCGAAGCTGAACCGCACCTCCAGCTGAGGGTTGGCGACCTCGAGCCGCTCCTCGAGCTCGGCGAACACGTCGGTCAGGGAGGCCGCGGCGAGCACGGTCAGCGTGCCCGCGATCGCCGGATCGCCCGGCTCCACGGGCCCGCTCTCGGCCACGCCGGGCGACGCACCACCGCCGGAGCTCCCGCACCCGCTCAGGAGGAGCAGGCCGAGGACGAGCGGGCCGGCACGCCTCACGGCACGTCCACGCTGACCTGGGTCGCCTTGACGGTGGCGACCGCCCGCACCCCCGGCTCCAGGCCCAGTTCGTCGGCCGCCTCCCGGGACATGAGCGAGACCAACCGGTACGGTCCCGCCTGGAGCTCGACCTGCGCCATCACGGTGTCGCGCACCACGCGGGTGACGATGCCGGTGAGCCGGTTCCGGGCCGACGACGGCGTCGTCCCCGGCTCCGGCGCCTCGTGCAGGCCGGTGGCGACCCGCGCCAGCTCGGCGCCGTCGACGACGGCCGGCCCACCGCCCTGGCGGGAGGCGGTCAACCGCTGCGAGTCGATCCAGCGGCGGACGGTGTCGTCGCTGACGCCGAGCAGCGCGGCTGCCTCGGAGATCCGGTAGCTGGCGGGCACGCCCCCAGCCTAGATCCGCACAAGCGGATGACAAGCGCACAAGTCTGTCCGCGGATGCGGGACCGCTGTGGAGAACGGCGCCACCTACCCGTGAGCGGCGACCGCGACGCGCGATGTCGCCAGATCCTTGTGCACGTTCTTTCGTAATCGAGTCGTAACCAACGGATGCCGAATACGACGCGCCTCAGCGGACATGGAACAGGTCCGTCCGGACATCCACGCATCTCGAACAGGAGTACGACATGAACAAGCTGACCCGCGGCATCGCCGCCGCCTCCTTCTCCGGCTTCCTCGCCCTCGGCCTGGCCGCGTGCGGCGAGGAGCAGGGCACGGCGGAGGTCACCGAGACCGAGGAGGTCACGGAGACCGAGCAGTCGGAGACCGAGGTCACCGAGACCCTCGAGCCGACCGAGACCGAGACCGAGACCGAGGAACAGGTCGTGGAGACCGAGACCGAGGTCAACACCGAGACCGAGACCGAGTTCGAGACGAGCAACTGACTCGGTGAGCACCGCCGCCACGTCGGCGGAGCAGCGGACCGCGGGCGGCGCCACCAGGCGCCGCCCGCGGTCGGCGTTCGTGGTGCCGCTGGTCCTGCTCTGCGTCGCCGCGGCCGTGCGGCTGTGGGACCTGGGTGACCCCGACCGGCTGTTCTTCGACGAGAAGTACTACGGCCCGGACGCGCTGGACTACGTCGTGCGTGGCGTCGAGGAGGAGCGCCCGGCCCACCCGCCGTTCGGCAAGTGGGTCATCGCCCTCGGCATCCAGCTCTTCGGCTACACCCCGTTCGGCTGGCGGATCGGCGTCGCCGTGGCCGGGTCGCTGACCGTGCTCCTGGTCCACCTCTGCGGCCTGCGGCTGTTCCGGCGCACCGCCCCGGCCGCCCTCGCCGCCCTGCTGGTGGCCCTGGACGGGCTGGCGGTGACGACCAGCCGCATGGCGATGCTCGACGCCACGCTGGGCCTGTGCGTGGTGCTCGCGTTCTGGCTCGTCCTGCTCGACCGGGACGCCCGGCGACCCGGCCGGGGGCCCGGCGAGCCCCTCCGCCGATCGTTCCTGGGCTCCCGCTACCGGTGGCTGGCCGGCCTCGCACTCGGCCTGGCGGTCGCGACCAAGTGGTCGGGCGTGCTCGCCATCGCCGCCGCCGCGCTGCTCGTGATCGGTACCGAGCTGGCCGGGCGGGGTGAGGGCCGGGCCCGCGGCGCCCGGCGCGCGGCCGTCGTCGCCGCGGGCGGCGTGCTCAGCATGCTGGTGCTGCCGGCGGCGGTCTACGTCACCGCACACGCCGGGTGGTTCGCCCACTACGAGGCCAGCTACGCCGGGGCGCGCGCCTGCGAGGCCGGCGACTGCGCGACCGGCGCCGGGGACCGGCTGGAGACCTGGTGGGGCACCCAGACCGCCCTCGTAGATTACCACCGCGACCTGGAGGCGACCCACCCCTACCGCTCGGACCCGCTGGGCTGGGCCTGGCTGGAGCGGCCGGTCCTCGTCTACGCGGAGAGCTGCACGACGGAGCAGCAGGAGGCCGGTGAGTGCGAGGTGCCCCCGGGCACGGTCGCGCGGATCACCCTGGTGGGCAACCCCGCGCTGTGGTGGCCGGCGCTGCTGGCCTATCCGGTGCTGCTCTGGCGCACCGTCGTCCGCCGGGACGGCGTCGCCGCCACGGTCCTGGTCCCGCTGGTCCTGCTGTGGCTGCCCTGGCTCGCCGCCGGCAAGCCCGGCTACTTCTTCTACCTGGTCCCCGCCGTGCCGTTCATCGCCCTCGGCCTGGTGCGCGCCGTCCAGGTGGGCCCCCGCCCGCGCCTCGTCGGGGGTGCGCTGGCCGTGCTCGCGGTGGCCTGCTTCGTCTTCTTCGCCCCGATCTGGCTAGGGATCCCGCTGGACCGGGACGCTCTCGACCTCCGCTACTGGCTGCCGTCCTGGCGGTGACCCCGCCGGACGGCGCACCACCTCGACGACCACCCACAGCAGCGCGGCGGCGCGGAGGGCGACGGCGGCCCCGAGCACCGGGTAGGGCAGTCCCTCCCCGAAGCCGGAACGGGCCGCGAGGTGCGGGAACTCCACCGCGTGCACCAGGACGTCGCTGAGCACCACCGCGACGAACGGTGCGGCCCGGCGCAGGACCAGGGCCATGAGCGGCACCAGCCACAGCGTGTACTGCGGGGAGTAGACCTTGTTGGCCAGCACGAAGCAGATGAGCACGGGCAGCACGAGCTGCCACCACTGCTCTGGCTGCCGCCGACGGGCGCCCAGGACGACGACCGCCGCGGCGGCCGCCGCGAACACCGCCAGGCTCGACAGGCCCAGCACGGCCGGCCCGGGTTCCGGGCCGCCCAGCCGCGCGAGCAGGAACCAGAGGCTGTCGACGTGCATGCCGCGGTCGCCGCTGAGCTCGTAGAAGCGGTCCCAGCCGTCCGGGGCGAGCAGGTAGGCCGGCACGTGCACCGCTCCGAACACCAGCGCCGCCGCCGCGCCGTGCAGGAGGGCGGCTCGGGGACGGCGACCGGCCAGCAGAGCCAGCACGACCAGCGGCACCAGGAAACCGGGGAACACCTTCGCCGCCGCACCGAGCCCGGCCAGAACGCCCGAGGCGGTGTGCCGGCCGCGCAGGTGCAGGAGGACGGCCCCGAGCAGCGCGACGATCGGCAGCGTGTCCCAGTTGTAGAAGGCGTACAGGAACAAGGCCGGCGCCGCGGCCCACCACAGCAGCCGGCCCGGCCCCAGGCCCAGGCGCCGCAGCAGGACCAGGGCCACCAGCACCTCGACGACGACGAACAGGCCGTTGGTGGCCGAGAAGACCGTGACCGTCGCCTCGCCCGGCAGCGCATGGGCGAGGACGGCGGCCAGCCAGATGCGCACCGCGAGCACCGGCGGGTACTCCAGCGGCTCGGCTCCGTAGGGCCCCGCCCCCTCGTCCAGCCCCCGGCGGAACCACAGCGGGGTGACGTCGGAGTAGCAGTAGCCGTAGTACTGCTCGCCGTCGACCCAGCCACCGCCCAGGCACCGCACGCGGGCCCACCAGCCGCCGGCCAGCACGACCAGGGCGACCGCTGCCACGGCGACCAGCCGGGCCCGCCGCCCGCCGCCGCCCGGCACCCCGCCGCCGGACATCCGATCCCCTCCCGTCGGCCGCCCCACGTCGAGCCGGGCGCGATGCAGGCATCCTCCCAGCCGGCGTGCAGCTCGGGGCGGCGGTGCGGCGCCGTGAGCAGCCGCACCGTTTGCTGCTCCCGGACGGGGGGCAGCCACGGTCGGTGCCACCGAGCCCCAGCAGCACCCACGAGACCAACCCCGCAGGCGGCTCCGCCGCCGTCCGCACCCGCCGCATCCGCGAGTTCACCCGCGACGTCCTCGGCTACGAGGAGCTCCGCCCCGGCCAGGAGCGCGCGATGCAGGCCGTCGTCGGCGGGCGCGACACCCTCGCCGTCCTCCCCTCGGGAGCCGGGAAGACGGCGGTCTACCAGGTCGCGGGGCAGTTGCTCGACGGCCCGGTCGTCGTCGTCTCACCGCTCATCGCGCTGCAGCGCGACCAGGTCGAGCGGCTCACCGAGCTCTCCGGCGAGGCGGGGCGCGCGGCGCAGCTGAACTCCAGCCTGTCGGCCGGCGACCAGCGCGAGGCCCTGGAGGGCATCGGGAACGGAACGGTCCGCTTCCTCTTCCTCGCGCCCGAGCAGCTGACCAAGCCGGAGGTGGTCGACACGATCGCCGCGGCCGAGCCGGCGCTGCTCGTCGTCGACGAGGCGCACTGCGTCTCCGCCTGGGGCCACGACTTCCGCCCCGACTACCTGCGGCTGGGCGGCGTCATCGAGCAGCTGGGCCACCCTCCCGTCCTCGCGCTCACCGCCACCGCCGCGCCGCCGGTCCGCGCCGAGATCGTCGAGCAGCTGGGCATGCGGGAGCCGGAGATCGTCGTCGCCGGTTTCGACCGCCCGGAGATCCGGCTGGAGGTCGACCACTACGCCGACCCGCACACCAAGGAGCAGGGCCTGCTCGACCGGGTGGTCGCCGAGATCGGCGACGGCCGGGGGCCGGGCATCGTCTACAGCGCGACCCGCCGGGGCACCGAGGAGGTCGCCGCCGCGCTGGCCGCCCGCGGGCTGCGTGCTCGGGCCTACCACGCGGGCCTCAAGAAGTCCGACCGTGAGGACACCCAGCGCGCCTGGATGGCGGACGAGCTCGACGTCGTCGTCGCCACCACCGCCTTCGGCATGGGCATCGACAAGCCCGACACCCGATTCGTCATCCACGCCGAGCCGGCCGACTCCGTCGACAGCTACTACCAGGAGATCGGCCGCGCCGGCCGGGACGGAGAGCCCGCGCTCGCCGTCCTGGTCTACCGGCAGGAGGATCTCGGCCTGCGCCGGTTCTTCGCCGCCGGCGCACCCGCCGAGGAGGAGCTGCAGCAGGTGGCCGGCCTGGTCGCCGCCGCGCCGGCCGCGGGCCTCGACGACGGTGTGGACGTGAAGACCCTGCGCGAGGAGACCGGCCGCGCCGCCACACCGCTGGCCCGCGACCTGAACCTGCTCGAGCAGGTGTCCGCCGTCGTCGTGGACGAGGACGGCGCCGCGCACCCCGCCGAGGGCGCCCCGGCACCCGGCGACGCGGCCGCCGCCGCGCGGGAGCTCGCCGAGCACCACGAGAAGGTCGACCAGAGCCGGGTCGAGATGATGCGCGGCTACGCCGAGACCACCGAGTGCCGCCGGCAGTTCCTGCTGGGGTACTTCGGCGAGCAGCTGGACCAGCCGTGCGGCAACTGCGACAACTGCGCCGCCGGCACCGCCCACTCGCATCGCGAGGACGACGCCGACACCCCCTTCCCGGCCGAGACACCGGTGCAGCACAGCGAGTGGGGTGCCGGGATCGTCATGCGCGTGGAGGACGACCGGATCACCGTCCTGTTCGACGACGTCGGCTACAAGACCCTCGCGCTGGCCGCGGTCCTGGACAACGACCTGCTCCGCCGCCGTTGACGGCGGCCTCGACCTGCGGGACCGCGGCACCCGGTTCATGATCATCCAGGAGACGACGGGTCAGCGCCTGCACCGGACGGGCAGGGACCCAGGAGAAGGAGCAGCAGCGTGAAGGTCCTGGGCATCAACGCGATCTACCACGACCCGGCGGCGGCGCTGGTCGTCGACGGGAAGGTCGTCGCCGCGGCGGAGGAGGAGCGCTTCAGCCGGCGCAAGCACGGCAAGCGGCCGCTGCCCTGGAGCGCCTGGGAGCTGCCGGAGCTGTCCGCGGCCTGGTGCCTCAAGGAGGCCGGCATCCGGCCCGAGGAGCTCGACGCCGTCGCCTACTCCTTCGACCCGGGACTGATGACGACGCCCGAGGAGACCGGGCTGTTCGACGACGGCGACGTCATGCGCAAGAAGTACGCCGAGATGGCGCCGGACTTCCTGGCCCACGCGCTGCCCGGGCTCGACCCGGCGAAGGTCCGGTTCGTCAAGCACCACGTCGCGCACGCGGCCTCGGCCGGGCTGGCGGCCCCGCAGCGGCAGAACGCGGTCCTCGTCCTGGACGGCCGCGGCGAGGCGCACAGCCACCTCGCCGGGCGCTACGTCGACGGCGAGCTGCAGATCCTGGCCGGTCAGGCGCTCCCCCACTCCCTCGGCCTGATGTACGAGGACCTGACCGACCACCTCGGCTTCCTGCGCAGCTCCGACGAGTTCAAGGTCATGGCGATGGCCAGCTACGGCAAGCCGCGCTTCGTCGGCGACCTCGCCGAGCTCATCCGCGCCACCGACGACGGCGGCTTCCGCACCGAGAAGATCGACTTCACCGAGTTCGCCCCCCGCCTGGGCAAGGGCGACCAGTGGACCTCCGACCACGCCGACCTCGCCGCCAGCGTGCAGCAGCGGCTGGAGGAGGTGCTGATCGACCTGGCCCGCTGGGTGCACGAGCAGACCGGCGAGAAGACCCTCACCCTGGCCGGCGGCACCGCGCTCAACTGTGTCGCCAACACCCGCATCCTGGCCGAGAGCCCGTTCGAGCAGGTCTGGGTGCAGCCGGCCGCCGGTGACGCCGGGACGGCGCTGGGTGCCGCCCTGCACGTGGCCCGCGAGCTCGGCGAGGACACCCAGCCGATGCCCGGCGCCGCGCTCGGCCGCGGGTGGAGCGACGACGAGATCGAGCAGGTGCTGCAGACCGCGGCGATCGACTACGAGCGCCCCGACGACGTCGCCGAGGCGGTGGCCGAGGTGCTGGCCGACAACGGCATCGTCGCGTGGTTCCAGGGCCGCAGCGAGTACGGCCCCCGCGCGCTGGGCCACCGCTCCCTGATGGCCCACCCCGGCTTCGAGGCCAACCTCGAGCGGATGAACGACGTCAAGGGCCGGGAGCAGTTCCGCCCGGTGGCGCCGATGGTGCTGCTGGAGAAGGCGCCGGAGATCTTCAGCCGTGGCCCGATCCCCTCGCCGTACATGCTGTTCGTGCACGACGTCGCGGAGGAGTGGCGCGACCGCATCCCGACCGTCACCCACGTCGACGGGACGGCGCGGATCCAGACCGTCGACCCGGAGACCCAGCCGCTGGTGCACCGGATGATCTCGGCGTTCGAGCGGCGCACCGGGCTGCCGGTCGTGGTGAACACCAGCCTGAACACCGCCGGGCGTCCGATGGTCGACGACCCGCGCGACGCCCTCGAGTGCTTCGGCTCGGCGCCGGTCGACCTGCTGGCGATCGGCCCGTTCGTCGTCCGCCGGCCGAAGCCGACCCCCCGGCCGGGCCTGGACTGAACGGTCGGCCCGCCGGGTCCGGACGCCGGGGCGGGGGTCGGCGTCGCCTCGGTGACGGTTCGGCAACGACCGTCGCTCGGTGGGGGGACGGCCGTTAGACCTGCTCGGACACGGGTAGCCCTCGGTCAGCCGCCGTCAGGACTTGGCGGGTCGACCACCGTGGGAGGACACATCATGTCTGCAACATCCGGCAACACCGGCGCAGATCGCCGCGGCATGACCTGGCCGCAGATGCTGTCGCTGGCCATCGGCGCCATCTACCTGCTGGTGGGCATCGTCGGATTCTTCATCACCGGGTTCGACAACTTCTTCGCCCACGACACCGACGAGACCATCGTCGGCTTCGAGATCAACCCGTTCCACAACGTCGTCCACATCGTCATCGGCGCGGCCGGCCTCGCGCTGTCCCGGACGCTGTCCGGCGCCCGCACCTACGGGTGGCTGCTGGCGATCGGCTACGGCGCCGCGTTCGTGTACGGCCTGTTCGCCGTCGACGCCGAGTGGGACTTCCTGAGCGTGAACTGGGCCGACAACTGGCTGCACCTGGTGAGCGCCCTCGCCGGCCTGGCCATCGCGCTGGGCCCGGTCCGGGACGCCGTCACCGGCCGCACGCGCGCCTGAGCGAGGCTCCCGTCCCTTCGGGACGGGGCCGGCCCGGAGGAGCCGGGCCCACCGTCCACGCGGACGGCGGGGCCCGGCTCCTCCGGTTCCCGGGCCCGGTTCCGCGCCGGCCGGGGAGATCGCGGGACCCCCGATGCGACGGCGATCACGCCCGGCGCTACGTTGCCGGTCATGGACTTCGCTCTCTCGCCCAAGGCCGAAGACGTCTGCGCCCGCGCGTGGGACTTCATGCGCGAGCACGTGTTCCCGGCTGAGCCCGTCTACGAGCAGTGGCGTGCCGAGCGCGGCCACGACAACCACGACCACCCGCCCGTGCTGGAGGACCTCAAGGCCGAGGCTCGCAAGCGCGGCCTCTGGAACCTCTTCCACCACGAGGTCGGGGGGCTCTCCAACCTCGAGTACGCCTCGGTCGCCGAGATCACCGGCTGGTCGCCGACGATCGCCCCCGAGTCGATGAACGTCGGCGCGCCGGACACCGGCAACATGGAGACGCTCATGCTCTTCGGGACGCCGGAGCACAAGGAGCGCTGGCTGAACCCGCTCCTCGAGGGCGAGATCCGCTCAGGCTTCGCGATGACCGAGCCCGACGTCGCCAGCTCCGACGCCCGCAACATCCAGACCTCGATCGTCCGCGACGGCGACGAGTACGTGATCAACGGCCGCAAGTGGTGGACCTCCGGGGCCGCCGACCCGCGCTGCCAGATCTTCATCGTCATGGGCAAGACCGACCCCGACGGCCCGCCGCACCGCCAGCAGTCGATGGTGCTCGTCCCCCGCGACACCCCGGGGCTGGAGATCATCCGGCACCTGCCCGTGTTCGGGTACCAGGACCAGCACGGCCACTCCGAGCTGCGCTTCACCGACGTGCGCGTGCCGGTCAGCAACATCCTCTCCGGCGAGGGCGACGGCTTCATGATCGCCCAGGCACGGCTCGGCCCCGGCCGGATCCACCACTGCATGCGTGCCATCGGCATGGCCGAGCGCGCGCTGGCGCTGATGGTCGAGCGCAGCAAGAACCGCGTCGCCTTCGGCCGCCCGCTGGCCGAGCAGGGCACCGTGCGGGAGGCCATCGCGCTCTCCCGGATCGAGATCGACCAGGCCCGCCTCTACGTGCTGAAGACCGCCGACCTGATCGACAAGTACGGGGCGAAGGGTGCCCGCACCGAGATCTCGGCCATCAAGGTCGCCGCCCCGAAGGTCGCGCTGGACGTCATCGACCGCGCGATCCAGGTGCACGGCGGCGCCGGCGTCAGCAACGACACGGTGCTGGCCCGCTTCTACGCCAGCGCTCGCACGCTGCGCATCGTCGACGGCCCGGACGCGGTGCACATCCGCGGCGTCGCCAAGGAGGAGCTGGCGCGGGAGCGCCCCTTCGCCGGCTGACCGAGGCCTGCACGACCGGTGGCCCGGAACCGCGAGCGGTTCCGGGCCACCGCCGTCTCCGGACTCAGGGGCTGAGCGTGGTGCCGAACGAGCCGCCCGCGAGCTTGCTCATCAGCTGAGTGCGGTCCAACCCCATCTCCGCCAGCGCGTCGCCGTCCCGATCGGTGTCGATCTGGCCACTGAAGCGCCCTTCCACCCGGTCGGCCGTGTCGTTGTCGCCCTCGGTGCGCAACACCCGCACCAGTTCCTGCGTGTCCAGCTTCACCTGCATCCTCCTTCGTCGCCGCTGTGGCCGGAGTGTGGTGCGCGACACCGGCGGCCGCAACGGCGGCGGCCACGGGAACCGGGCAGCGGCAGGCTCAGCCGCGGCCGGCGCGGCGGACCAGGACGGCACCGACGCCCGCCAGCGCGAGGGCGACGAGCAGCTGGGCGATACCTACGCCCACCTGGTCGCTGGCGAACCACGTCGGTGACGACACGAGGAGCACGAAGGCGATCCCGAGGACGAGCAGCCCGACCAGGTGCTCACGGCGGGCGGGGCGGGAGACGGGCGTGCCGGAGGACGGGTCGGTCATGCGCCCACCCTGCCAAACCGGTCCGCCCGGTGCGTCAGAGGCGGCAGACCATGGCGATCTCGTCGCGGTCGTCGCCGGGAGCGACCCGGATCGCACCGGGCAGCCGGCCGACCTCCCGGTAGCCGAGGCCCCGGTAGAACGCGTCCAGGCCGGTGCCCCCGCGGGCGGTCAGGTGGATGAACTCCCACCCCCGGTCCCGGGCGATGCGGTGCACCCCGTCCATCAGCACCCGGCCGAGCCCCTGACCCTGGCGCGAGGGGTGCACCTGCACCCGCAGGACGGTGCCCCAGTGGCGGCGCAGCGGGCTCAGCGACCCGACGATGCTCGCGAAACCCGCCGTCTCGCCGTCGACCTCGAGCAGGGCGAGCACGTTCCGACCGGAGTGGACGCCCTCCAGCAGCTTGTCGAGCAGCGGAACGACATCCTCCGGCGTCACCGGAGGCACGAGCCCGACGGCGCCCCCGGCATTGGTGACGTCGGTCCAGCAGGCGAGCAGCTCGGCGCGCAGCGCGGCGTCGACGCTGGCAACGGGCCGGACGGCAGCAGCGGGCACCCGCTCATTCTCCGGGGCGGCCGGGACCGCCCGGGAACCGCCCCCGCTCCGGGCGCCTCGAACCCTTGCGGCACCCTGCTGCAGATCGCCGACGTGCACCGACCCGCTCAGCCCTGCTTCGTCGGCGGCTCGCCCTCTGCCAGGGCCTCCTCCGCACGGACGGGGTCGTAGGCGCAGGCGTCGGCGACCTCGGTGACCGCATCGGCCGGGTCCGGCTCCCCGTCGGGGGCAGTGTCGGCCGCGGGGTCGGTCCCGTCCGCGGGAGCCGGTGCCGGTGCCGTTGCCGGCGGGTCGATCGCCTCCTGGACCAGCTGCCGGATCCGGTCGTAATCGGGGTAGGCCGGATCGATCAGGGGCGGGTCGAGCACCAGGCTGCGGATCTCGGCGTCCTTGACCAGGAAGGCCAGGTCCACGAAGTCGTCGAGCACCGAGCGCGGGATGTCGGTGCTGACGATGTCCTCGGTCGTCGCCGCCAGCCGCTGGTACCGCTGCAGGAGCGTCACCGGGTCCGCGGCGTCGACGATGGCGGAGACCGTGCACCGCTGCCGCGCCATGCGGTCGTAGTCGGTGAGGCCGAAGCGCCCACGGGCGAACTGCAGGGCGGTGAACCCGTCCATGTGCTTGTCCGGCCCCGGGGCGATGTAGTCGTCGGGCAGCTCACCGGTGCCCGGGTCGCCGTTGATCGGCACGTAGTAGTTGACGTTGACGGTGATCCCGCCGAGGGCGTCGACGAGCCGGCTGAACCCCTCCAGGTTCACCAGAACGAAGTAGTCGATGTCCAGGCCCAGCGCCTCGCCCACGCCGAGTTTCAGGAAGTCCGCGCCCGGGTCGTCGGTGGGGCCCAGGGCGTCGGGGTACCAGGCGGGGCCGTTGCGGTAGACGGCGTTGAGCAGGCTCTCGCTCTCGCTGCCGGCATCGAAGCCGTCGGGGTAAATCTCCCCCAGGGGGCTGTCGGCCGGGAAGGGCAGCTCCTGCAGGTTGCGCGGCAGGCTGATCAGGACGGTCTCGCCGGTTCCGGTGTCGACGCTCGCCACGATCACCGTGTCGGTGCGCACGCCCTCCCGGCCCTCGCCGCCGTCGCCCCCGAGCAGCAGCACGTTGACCCGGTCGCGGCCGCCGAAGAGCTCGGCGTCGTCCTCCGCGTCGTCGTCGGTGACGGTGACGGTCGCCGACCTGCGGTCGTCGTCGAACACGCCGGCGATGAGGTCCCGCGACGTCGCGGCCAGGTGCCCGGCGAAGGCGGCCGGGGCGGCGATCGCCGCGACGAGCACCGCCACCACCAACCCGCCGACGACGTGCCGTCCGCGGGAGGTCCGGGGCGGGACGAGCATCCGGTAGCCGGCCACCACCACGACGACCCACAGCAGCGCCAGGACCCCGATGCCGACGATGGCCCAGAGCAGGACGTCGGTGTCGACGGCAGTGCGGGCGGCCAACCGCTGCCCGCCGGTGGCCAGCCAGACGCCGGCGGCCACGAGCAGCAGGAAGACGGTGAGGACGACGGCACCGAGCCGACGGCGCCCGGCCGCGAGGAAGCCGGTGCCCGGCACCAGGGCACCCAGGACCGTCCAGCCCAGCGCTGCGCCGAAGCTGCGCTCCCGGGGGGGCCGGCGGACGCGGGATCCGCCCGCGGAACCGTCGACAGGGAGGTCCGGGCCGGCGCTCACGCGCCGACCGTCGCCATGCGCTGCCGGGTCATGCCACGATGATCGCACCGTTGCGCGGCAGAAGGGTCGCTCGGAGAGATGCCTGCGGGCGGCAAGTGCCGCTCCCTGTGCTGGGTGAGGGGTAGCGGCGGGCCGAACGGGGAACCCCTCGACGAGCACGCCCGAAGGTCACGCCGCACAGGTCACGACGGCGCAGTTCGAGTCCACCCGGAGGCCCCCATGCCCCAGACGTCCCCGCAGGCAGCCGTGCTGACCGAGCTCGAGCCCGTGGTCGCGGAGAACCTGGACCGCCACATCAGGATGGCGAAGGAATGGCATCCGCACGACTACGTCCCCTGGGACGAGGGGC
This sequence comes from Blastococcus sp. HT6-30, assembly GCF_039729015.1. NCBI lineage: Bacteria > Bacillati > Actinomycetota > Actinomycetes > Geodermatophilales > Geodermatophilaceae > Blastococcus > Blastococcus sp. HT6-30. The sequence goes on from NZ_CP155792.1 coordinate 3,596,568, forward strand.
GGAACTTCGCCTTCCTCGGCGGCCAGGACTGGTCACCCGAGCAATCCCGGCTGGATGCGACGGCCAAGGCGGCGATGTTCGTGAACCTGCTGACCGAGGACAACCTGCCCAGCTACCACCGCGAGATCGCCACCCGGTTCGGGAGGGACGGCGCCTGGGGACAGTGGGTGGGCCGCTGGACCGCGGAGGAGGGGCGGCACGGCGTCGCGCTGCGCGACTACCTCGTCGTCACCCGCGGCGTCGACCCCGTCGAGCTCGAGCGGGCCCGGATGGACTACATGACCACCGGTTACGACTCCGGGGACAAGAGCCCGCTCGAAGCCGTCGCCTACGTCTCCTTCCAGGAGCTGGCCACGCGGGTCTCCCACCGCAACACCGGCCGGGCCACCGGCGACCCGATCGCGGACAAGCTGCTGGCCCGCATCGCGACCGACGAGAACCTGCACATGATCTTCTACCGCAACCTCGTGACCGCGGCGTTCGACATCGACCCCGACGAGACGATGAAGGCCGTGGCCACCGAGGTCATGAACTTCGAGATGCCCGGCGCGAACATGGCGAACTTCCGGAAGAACTCGACGATCATCGCAAAGGCCGGCATCTACGACCTGCGGCTGCACCACGACGAGGTGGTCAGCCCGATCCTGCGCACCTGGAAGGTCTTCGAGCGCAGCGACCTCGGTCCCGAGGGCGAGCAGGCGCGCGAGCGGCTGGCCGAGTTCCTCGCCGGGCTCGACGCCCAGGCCACCAGATTCGTGGAGAGCCGCGAGCGCATGCGGGCCCGCATGGCCGCCAAGGGCGAGGTCCCCGTCCAGGTCTGAACGAGGACCGTTCCGTAGGGTCGATCGCCATGCGGCTGGCGACCTGGAACGTGAACTCGATCCGCACCCGAGCCGACCGGGTGGCCGCCTTCCTGCAGCGCCACGACGTCGACGTCCTGGCGCTGCAGGAGACCAAGTGTCGGGACGACCAGTTCCCCGAGATGGTGTTCACCGCCCTCGGCTACGAGGTGGCGCACGTCGGCCACTCGCAGTGGAACGGCGTCGCGATCCTGTCCCGGATCGGCCTCGACGACGTCACGACGGGCTTTCCCGGGATGCCGTCGTGGTCGTCGAAGGAGGGCGTGGCCCCCGCCCCGGAGGCTCGCGCGCTGGGCGCCACCTGTGGCGGAGTGCGGGTCTGGAGCCTCTACGTGCCCAACGGGCGCACGCTCACCGATCCCCATCTGCAGTACAAGCTGGACTGGCTGGAGGCCCTGCGGGTCGCCGCCGGCGGCTGGCTGGCCGACGACCCGACCGCGCCGGTGGCCCTGGTCGGCGACTGGAACATCGCACCGCAGGACGACGACGTCTGGGACATGTCGGTCTTCAGCACCTCGACGCACGTCTCCGCGCCGGAGCGGGCGGCCTTCCGGGCCGTCGTGGACGCCGGGTACGCCGACGTGGTGCGCCCGCACGCCCCGGGGCCGGGGGTCTACACCTACTGGGACTACACCCAGCTGCGGTTCCCCCGCCGCGAGGGCATGCGGATCGACTTCGTCCTGGGCTCGCCCGCGCTGGCCGACCGGGTCACCGGCGCCTTCATCGACCGCGCGGAGCGCAAGGGCAAGGGCGCCAGCGACCACGCCCCGGTGGTCGTCGACATCACCGGCTGAGGGCACCCGGCCTCTCCCCTCGCGCGCTCGCGGTGAGCCTCTGGACGGGCTGGAAGCGCCCGGGCAGGCACGTAGTGTGAGTCGCCGTGCTCGTGCTGCTGCCCCCGTCGGAGACCAAGGCCCCCGGGGGCGACGGGCCCCCGTTGGATCTCGGCTCGCTCACCGCACCCCAGCTCACGCCGGTGCGCAGGGAACTCGCCGAGGCCCTGGTGGAACTGGCCGGCGACGTCCCGGCGTCGCGGGCGGCCCTGGGCCTGTCGGCCAAGCAGGACGAGGAGATCGCCCGCAACGCGGCGCTGTTCACCTCTGGCACGCTTCCCGCGCTGCACCGCTACACCGGCGTGCTCTACGACGCGCTCGACGTCGGCTCGTTGACCCGGGGCCAGCGGGCCCGGGCCGACCGGCGGCTGGCCGTCGGCTCCGCCCTGTTCGGCCTCGTGGCCGGGAGCGACCGAATCCCCGCCTACCGGCTCTCGGCGGGCTCGGCCCTGCCGGGCCGCCCCACCCTGCGTTCGCTCTGGAAGCCTGCGCTCGGCCCGGTGCTGGCGGGCACCGACGGGCTCGTCGTCGATCTGCGCAGCGGGTCGTACGCCGCGCTCGCCCCGGTCGCCGGCGCGGTCACCGTCACGGTGCTCAGCGAGCGCCCGGACGGGAGTCGCGCGGTGGTCAGCCACTTCAACAAGGCGCACAAGGGCCGGATCGCCCGCCTGCTGGCCGGCACCACCGCCGAACCGGACGACGTCGTGGGGCTGCGGAGGCTGCTACGCCGGGCGGGGTTGCACGTGGAACAGAACGGCGGAGCGGCGGTCACGCTCGTCGTCCCGGCGCCCTGAGGGCCATGTCCGCGAGATCGATCCGGGGGGTTGGTTGCACGCAACCGTCTCTCCGTGACATAACTGCTGGGAACAGGCCACCCGAACAACGCGGTGCGCTGGTCGTCGGATCCGGCAATCGCCGGGGCGGAAGGGCACCGGTGGACGGGAAGGACCGCACGATCGACGCGGCACGTGGTCTCGGCGACCGGTCAGCGGCTCAGCTGCGCGCCGATCGCGTGCGTGTCGACGCCGCGCAGCGGCTGTTCCCCCTCGGCGACGGGCCCGCGCTGGACCGCCTCGCCGCGCTCGCCGCCCGCCTCCTGGGCACCTCGGGCAGCCAGGTTTCCCTGCTGGGCGATGTCCAGCTCGTCGCGGCCGGCACCGGCGAGGCCGACGTCGGCAGCACGGGCCCGCTCGAGGAGTCCCTCTGCACCGTGACGGCGGCGCTGCCCGACGGTGAGGCGCTGGTCATCCAGGACGCCCGGTCCGACGACCGGGTCAGCGGCCTGCCCCCGGTGCGCAGCGGCGCCGTCGGGTCCTACCTGGGGGTCGCGTTGTCCACCCCGGGCGACGGCCCGGTCGGCGCCCTCTGCGTCTTCGACCCCGAGCCCCGGCCGTGGGCGCCGTCGGAGGTCGCCACGCTGCAGCAGCTCGCCGCCTCGGTGGTCACCGAGCTGGAGCTGTCCAACCTGCTGCGCCGGTACGAGGACGACCGGCTGCGGTGGGAGCTGGCCACCGAGGCGGGCGAGGTCGGGACGTTCGACTGGAACCTGGTGACCGGGCAGCTGATCTGGGACGAGCAGCTGATCGCGATGTTCGGCTACGACGCCGAGGACTTCGACCGGACCATCGAGTCCTTCACAGCGCGCCTGCACCCCGACGACCAGGCGTCGGTGGGCGAGGCGCTGCAGCACGCCATCGAGACGTGCGGCGACTTCGACGCGACCTACCGGATCGTCCGCCCCGGCGGCGAGACCCGGTGGATGCACGCCCGCGGCCGGGCGCTCGCCGACCACCGTGAGCACGCGGTGCGGCTCCTCGGCGCGGGCTTCGACATCACCGGTGCGCGGGAAGCGGCGACCCTCGTCACCCGGACGCTCGAGGCGATGCCCGCCGGCTTCTACAGCCTCGACCGGGAGTGGCGCTTCACGCACGTGAACGCGGAGGCCGAGCGGCTGCTGCAGGCCACCCGCGACGAGTTGCTGGGGCGGGTGCTGTGGGAGGCGTTCCCGGACGCGGTCAACAGCGTCTTCGAGAAGAGCTACCGGGAGGCGGTGCGCACGGGGCAGCCCATCTCGTTCGACGCCTACTACCCCGCACCGCTGGACGGCTGGTACGAGCTGCGCGCCTGGCCGAGCCCCGACGGGTTGTCGGTGTACTTCCTGGAGGTCACCGAGCGGCGACGCATGGCGGAGCAGGCGGACCGCGCCGCCCAGCGGCTGGCGCTGCTGGCCAACGTCAGCGCCGACCTCGCCGGCGCCCTCGATCAGCAGGGCGCGATGGCCCACCTCCCCGAGCTCGTCGTCCCGGCCCTCGCCGACTTCTGCGTCGTCACCGTGGTGGACCCCGACGGCCGTCCCCGCGACGTCGGCTGCTGGCACCGCGACCCGGAGATGCGCCCGCTGCTGGAGCGGTACACCCAGGTGCGCATGGACTCCATGCCGGCGGACTCCCCCGCCGCCGACTCGCTGCGCACCGGCCGGCAGTACCGCAACGCCGGACGGGAGGTGCTGGACCTGCTGGCGCCCGGCGAGGCGCGGGACCTGCTCGCCCGGCTGGATCCGCGGGAGGCCGTCGTCCTGCCGATGCGCGGGCGCAACCGCACGCTGGGCCTGCTGACCGTCTACTACGACCGGGACACCCCGCTGCGGGCGGAGAACGTGGCGACCGCCCAGGAGGCGGCCGACCGGGCGGGCCTGGCGCTGGACAACGGGCGGCTCTACAGCGCCCAGCAGCAGCTGGCCGAGGGGCTGCAGCGCAGCCTGCTCACCGAGCCGCCGGAGCCCGACCACGCGGAGATCGCGGTGCGCTACCTCCCGGCCGCCGAGGCTGCCCGGGTGGGTGGCGACTGGTACGACGCCTTTCTGCAGCCGGGAGGCGCGACCATGCTGGTCATCGGCGACGTCGTGGGGCACGACACCGAGGCGGCGGCCGCCATGGGGCAGCTGCGCGGCCTGCTGCGCGGGGTGGCCACCTACAGCGACGCCGGTCCCGGCGAGGTGCTGCGCGGCCTCGACGCCTCCATGACGACGCTGCAGATCCCCACGCTGGCCACCGCGGCCGTGGCCCGGTTCGAGCAGACGCCCGACGAGCTGGCGGAGGGCGTCACCCGGATGCGCTGGGCGAACGCCGGCCACCTGCCCCCACTCGTGATCACCCCGGACGGCGCGATCGCGGAGCTCGGCGAGTGGACCGGCGACCTGCTGCTCGGGGTCGACGCGCAGGCGCAGCGGCGCGAGTCGGTGACGACCCTGCAGCGGGGCACCACGGTCCTCCTCTACACCGACGGGCTCGTCGAGCGCCGCGACTCCGACCTCGACGCCGGCATCCAGCGGCTGCGCGAGGCGCTGGTCGAGCTGGCCGGCCTCCCCCTCCAGCACCTGCTGGACGAGCTGCTGGAGCGGCTGGTCCACGGCCGGCCCGAGGACGACGTCGCGCTCGTCGCCGTCCGGCTGCACCCCCAGGACCGGCCCCGGCCGGCGGAGGCGGGGCCGACCCGGGTGCCCCCCACCGTGCCGCCGGACCCCGCCGGCACCTGATCAGGCGCGGTCCCGCCGCACCTGCGCCTTGCGGCCCTTGATCATGGTGGCCCGGAGCGCCTGGACGACCTCGTCGGCCGCGGACTCGGGCACCTCCACCAGCGCGAACCGCTGGTGGATCTCGATCGACCCGACGTCACGGCCGGTCAGCCCGGTCTCGCCGGTGATGGCGCCGACCAGGTCGCCCGGGCGGATCCCCGCGTCGCGCCCGGCCCCGACGAACAGGCGCGTGCCCTGCCCACCGCCTGACCGTTCCCGGGCCGGCGGCCTGCGGTCGCCGCCCCGGCCCGCGGGAGCCCGCCCGCCGTCCCGCTCGGGCCGGAAGGAGACCTGCGGGATCTCCTCGTCGTCGTCCACCGGCCCAGCGGCCTCGTGCGCCAGCTTGACCGCCGCCAGCGCGACCTCCATGAGGTCGAACTCGTCGGCGAGGGTCTCGACGACCACGCGGAACCGGTCGAGGTCGTCGGTCAGCAGGCTCTCCCGCAGCGCGCCGCGGGTGAGGTCGAGCCGGCGGGCGCGCAGATCGGCGACCGTGGGCACCTTCTCCACGGCGATCGGCGCGCCGGCGACCCGCTCGATCGTCTTGAGCATCCGGTGCTCGCGCGGCTCGGCGAGCGTGATCGCCACGCCCTCACGCCCGGCGCGGCCGACCCGGCCGATCCGGTGCACGTAGGACTCCGGCGCCGACGGGACGTCGTAGTTCACGACGTGGGTCAGCTGCTCGATGTCCAGCCCGCGGGCGGCGACGTCGGTGGCGACGAGCAGGTCCGCCGTCCCGCCGCGCAGCCGGCCCATCACCCGGTCGCGCTGCTCCTGGCTCATGCCGCCGTGCAGGGCCTCGGCCCGGTAGCCGCGGCCATTGAGGGTCTCGGTGAGCGAATCGACCTCCTCGCGGGTGCGGCAGAAGACGATCGCCGCCGTCGGGGCCTCGACGTCGAGGATGCGGCCCAGCGCGGCGGGTTTCGCCCCGCGCGGCACGACGTAGGCGGTCTGCCGGACGCGGGGGGCCTCGCCGGGCTGCGCGTTCTCCCGGGCGATGGTGATGCGCACCGGATCGGTGAGGTGCCGCCGGGCGAGCGAGTCCAGGCGCCGGGGCATGGTGGCCGAGAACAGCACGGTCTGCCGCGTCCCCGGCGTCTCCTCGAGGATCGCCTCGAGGTCCTCGGCGAAGCCCATGTCGAGCATCTCGTCGGCCTCGTCGAGGACCACGGTGGCGATCTGGCCGAGGTGCAGCGCGCCCCGGTTGAGCAGGTCCAGGGCCCGGCCGGGGGTGGCGACGACGACGTCGACCCCCGACTCCAGCGAGCGCAGCTGCCGCACGATCGGGGCGCCGCCGTAGACGGGCAGCACGCGGGCGCCGAGGCCGCGGCCGTAGCGGTGCAGCGCCTCCGAGACCTGGACGGCGAGCTCGCGGGTGGGCACCAGGACCAGCGCCGCCGGGGCGCGGTCGCTGCGGTGGGCGGGCAGCCGCTGCAGCACCGGCAGCGAGAAGGCAGCGGTCTTGCCGGTGCCGGTGGCGGCCTGGCCGAGCAGGTCGCGCCCCTCGGCCAGCGGCGGGATCGCCTCCCGCTGGATCGGGGTGGGCTCCTCGTAGCCGAGGGTGGTCAGGGCGGCCAACAGCTCCGGGCGCAGCCCGAGGTCCTCGAAGGTGGCGTCGTCGCCCGCGGAAGCTCGTTCGTCGGTCATCACCGACATCGTTCCCCCGATGCCGCCGGCACGCGCACCCGGGCTTCTGGCAGGCTGCCGGGGTGACCGCCGACGACGAGCTCTGCACCCGCCCCGCGACGGAGCTGGCCGCGCTGGTGCGCGACCGCCAGGTGTCGGCGCGGGAGCTGCTCGACGCGCACCTGGCGCGCATCGAGCGGCTGGACCCGCAGGTCAACGCCATCGTGACGCTGGACGCCGAGGGCGCCCGCGCCGCCGCCGACGCCGCCGATGCCGCGCAGGCGGCCGGTGAGCCGCTCGGCCCGCTCCACGGCCTGCCGGTGGCGCACAAGGACACCCACGCCACCGGTGGCATGCGGACGACGTGGGGCTCGCCGCTGCACCGCGACACCGTTCCGGCGCGCGACGAGCTGGTGGTGGCCCGGCTGAAGGCCGCCGGCGCGATCCGCATCGGCAAGACCAACGTGCCCGAGTTCGCCGCCGGGTCGCACACCTTCAACCCGGTGTTCGGGGCGACGCACAACCCCTACCGGCACGGGCTCTCCGCCGGCGGGTCCTCGGGCGGGGCGGCCGCGGCCCTGGCCGCGGGGTTCGTGCCGCTGGCCGAGGGCAGCGACATGGGCGGCTCGCTGCGCAACCCGGCCGGCTTCTGCAATGTCGTCGGGCTGCGGCCCACGCCGGGCCGGGTGCCCACGTGGCCGGCGCCGATGGGCTGGTCGACGCTCTCGGTGCAGGGGCCGATGGGCCGCACCGTCGGCGACGTGGCGCTGCAGCTGTCGGCTCTCGCCGGGCCCGACCCGCGGGTGCCGATCGCCCTGGACGGCGACCCGGCCGCGTTCCTGGCGCCCCTGCCCGAGCGGCTGGACGGGCTGCGGGTGGCCTGGGCGCCGGACCTCGGCGGCCGGGTGGCGGTCGACCCGGCGATCACCGCGGTGCTGACCGCTGCCCTGCCGGTGTTCGAGGACCTGGGCGCGCACGTCACCGAGGACTGCCCCGACCTCTCCGGCGCCGACGACGTGTTCGGCACCCTGCGGGCCTGGCTGTTCGACGCCTCGTTCAGCGACCTGGTCCGCCGGCACCCCGACCAGGTCAAGGAGTCGATCCACTGGAACGCGGCGATGGGCGCGGCGCTCACCGGCGCAGACCTCGCCCGTGCGGAGCAGCAGCACACGACGCTGCACGAGCGGGTCGTCGAGTTCTTCACCCGCTACGACGTGCTGCTGGCGCCGACGACGCAGGTGCTGCCCTTTCCCGTGGAGGTCGAGTACCCGACCGAGATCGGCGGGGTGCCGCAGGAGAACTACCTGGAGTGGATGCGCTCCTGCACGCTGCTGTCCCCCACCGGCTGCCCGGCGCTGTCCGTGCCCGGCGGTTTCACGCCGGACGGGCTGCCGGTCGGGCTGCAGGTCGTCGCGGCGCCGCGCATGGACCGGCGGGTCCTCGAGGTCGGTCACGCCTTCGAGCAGGCCACCCGCTTCGGCGGACGCCGTCCCGCCCTGTAACCGGGTCTATGCCTCTCTTGCGTGTTCGCTAGAGCGGTCGAGAGACGGCGAGATCGCCGATCTCGCCCGCTACGGCGGTGGTCAGCGCACGGGGCCGTCGGAGCCGGCGGGGTACTCCAGCAGCGGCACCTCGTCGGCCGCCCACGCGGCCAGGATCGGCTCGACGATCCGCCACGACTCCTCGGCCTCGACGTCGCTGATGGACAGCGCCGCCTCCCCGGCGAGCAGCTCCTGGAGCAGCAGCCCGTAGGCCGACAGCCGGGCCGGCGGCAGGTCCACCTCGAGCGCCCGGCGTTCGAGGTCGAACGGGTTCCCCGCGCCGTTGAGGTTGAGCTCCAGGCTGATCCCATCGGGGTCCAGGCGGAGGCGGAGGACGTCGGGCTCCGGCCGGCCCTCGCCGTCGTCCCGGCCGAAGGCCAGGTGCGGCACCGGCTTGAACCGCAGCACGATCTCGTGCCGGTCCGCGCCCAGCGCCTTGCCCGAGCGCAACCGGAACGGCACCCCGGCCCACCGCCAGTTGTCGATGCCGACGGTGTACTCGGCGTAGGTCTCGGTGCCGCGGTCGGCCTGGACGCCGGCCTCTGCGGTGTAGTCGGGCAGCGCGCGGTCGCCGACCGTGCCGGCGGTGTAACGGGCGCGCACGGTGTCGCGGCGCATGTCCTGCGGCGACCGGACGGCGCGCAGGACGTCGGACTTGCGGGCCGCCAGCGAGCGGGCGTCCATCGCCGTCGGCGGCTCCATCGCGACGACGGCGAGCATCTGCAGCAGGTGGTTCTGCAGCATGTCGCGCAGGGCGCCGGCGGTGTCGTAGTAGCCGGCCCGGCCTTCCAGCCCGAGCGTCTCGTCGAACACGATGTCGACCCGTTCCACGTGCTGGGCGTTCCAGAGCGGCTCGAACATCCGGTTGGCGAACCGCAGACCGAGGATGTTGAGGACCGTCTGCAGCGCCAGGAAGTGGTCGGTGCGGAACACCGCCTCCTCCGGCACCAGCCGGTGCAGGACGGCGTTGAGCGCCCGGGCGTCGGCCAGGTTCCGCCCGAACGGCTTCTCGACGGCGACGACCGCTCCCTCGGGCAACCCCACCTCGGCCAGCGCCTCCAGCGTCGGCAGGAAGACCGTGTTGGGCAGCGCGAGGTAGACCACCGGCACCCCGCCGGCCCGCTCCAGCCCGGCGCGCAGGTCCGCCGCCAGGGTGACGTCGCCGTGCCGGTAACCCAGCCGGTCGACCAGCCGCTCGCGCGACTCCTCCGGCACGTGCCCGGCGTGCTCGGCCAGCCGCTGGCGGGCCCAGTCGCGGTACTCGTCGTCGGACCAGTCCTCCTGGCTGATCGCCAGCACGTCCAGCGGCTGCTCCAGGACGCCGGCGTCGACGAGCTCGGCCAGGCCGGGGAGGAGCAGGCGGCCGGTGAGGTCGCCGGTGCCACCCAGGACGAGGAAGGAGCGCCTCATCGCCGCGCCTCCTCGGCCCGGGCGAGGTTCCACCCGCTGGCGATGACCCCGACGTGGCTGAACGCCTGCGGGAAGTTGCCGAGGAAGGCCCCGGTGGACGGGTCGATCTCCTCGGAGAGCAGCCCGAGCTCGGTCGCCCGCCCGCACAGCGAGTCGTAGAGGTCGTGGGCCTCGTCCAGCCGTCCCTGGCCGGCCAGGTTGTCGACGAGCCAGAAGCTGCAGAGCAGGAAGGCGCCCTCGCCCCCGGGCAGCCCGTCGGGCGAGTCGGTGTGCAGGTACCGGTAGAGCAGCCCGTCGCCGGCGTCGAGGTGCCGCCGCACCGCCTCGGTCGTCGCCACCATGCGGGGGTCGTCGGCCCGGATCAGCCGGCGCAGCGGCAGGGTCAGCAGCGAGCCGTCCAGGCCTCCACGGTCGCCCTGGCCGGGTGGGGCGAGGTGCTCGGTGAACGTACCGCGATCGGCGTCCCAGGCTTGCTCGAGCAGGGTGGCGCGGATCCGGTCGGCCTCCCGCTGCCACCGCTCCCGCGGGTACGGCAGCCCGCAGAGCTCCCCGATGCGCAGCGCCCGGTCGACGGCGACCTGGCACATCGCGACCGAGTAGGTGAACGGGCGGCCGGCGTCGCGGATCTCCCAGATCCCGTTGTCCGGGGTCGACCACTGGGCGATCGCCTGCTCGGTGAGCTCGCACAGCGCCCGCCACAGGGGCGGGTCCACCTGCCCGCCGGCGCGCACCCACTGGTAGGCGACGTCGAGCAGCTCGCCGTAGACGTCGTTCTGCACCTGCCTCGCCGCCCCGTTGCCCCACCGGACCGGCCGCGAGCCGCGGTAGCCGGAGAGCGCGAGGTCCTCCCACTCGATCCCCGGCCGGCGGCCGTCGAGGGTGTAGCAGATGCTGGCGCGGTCGTCCCGCTCGATGTTGCGCAGCGTCCAGGCGAGGAAGGCGTCGGACTCCTCCTGCATTCCGATCCGGCGCAGCGCGTAGCTGGAGAACGCGGCGTCGCGCACCCAGGTGAAGCGGTAGTCCCAGTTCCGGCTGCCGCCGATCTCCTCCGGCAGCGACGACGTCGCCGCCGCCATGATCGCCCCGGTCGGCGCGTGGTCGAGCAGCTTGAGCGTGAGCGCCGACCGCCGCACCAGGTCGTGCTGGGGGCCGGCGTACTCCAGCCGGGCGGCCCAGCTGCGCCAGGCCGACGCCGTCTGCTCGATCAGCCGCTCCGGCTGGGTGCGGGTCCGGGTGTGCGTGTCGCCGGACCACTGCAGCGCGACGGTCAGCTGCTCGCCCTCGGCCAGCGTCACCCGGCTGCGCAGGGCGCCGTCGCCGGCGACGGTCAGCGGGTGGGAGGAGGACACCAGGATCTCCAGCTGCGGCTGGGCGGCCCAGTGGATCCGCCAGGCGCCGAGCTCCGCCCGGACCAGGACGGCGTCCATGGGGGCCAACCGGACGTCGACCTCGACCGGGCCACCCACGGCGCGGGCCAGCCGCAGCAGCTCCCTGCGGCCTGACGGCACCGGCTCGGCGAGGTCAGCGCCCGAGCGCAGGGTGAGGCAGTCGGTGAGCTCCAGCCGCCCGTCCGGGCCCTCCAGCTCGGTCACCAGGATCCCGGTGTCGGGCACGTAGCGCTGGGCCGACTGCCGCAGGCCCACCGGCGTGACGGCGAAGCTGCCCCCGCGTTCGGCGTCCAGGATGCCGGCGAGGAACGGCCGGCTGTCGAAGTCCGGCACGCACAGCCACGGGATGCTGCCGTCCCGCGCCACGAGCGCGCAGGTGAGGCCGTCACCGATCAGGCCGTGGTCCTCGATGGGCAGGTAGCCGTCGGTGCGGCTGAGCGGGCGGAGCGGCACGGGGCGGTCCTCGGGTCGGCCGGCAAGGGTCCGTCGCACCCTGCCCACGCAGGCGACCGCCAACCCCACCGGAGATCACGGTCCCGTGACTCGGCGGTTCTACGCGTCTCTAGCGGCAGGGCTAGAGAGCGCTATGGCCCGTGAGAGCGCTGAGATGAGCGGCACGCCGACATCGCGAACGCCGGATACCGGCCGGACGCCCATCTCGACGTCAGACCGCCGCTGTAGGGCTACTTCTCCTCGCCGGGGTGCGGGAGGCGGCCGGCCTGGCGACGGCGGCGCAGCCCGCGCAGAGTCCGGACGGCGACCAGCAGCTCGGCCAGCTCCTGGCGGTCGCCGGCGGTGATGTCCGCGAGCTGTGCGGCGGCGCGGCGCTGGCCGATGTCCCAGCCCTCCTCCCACCGGCCCACCAGCTCGTCGGCCTGCTCGGCGTCGGAGGTGCGCCGGCTGAGCACGTCCGCGGTGAGTGCGGCCTGCTCCATGGCGAGGTCGTCGCGCAGCGAGGCGCGGGCCATCGACGGCCAGCGGCGGTCGCGCGGCAGGGCGATCACCAGCTCGCGCAGGGTCATCAGCCCCAGCCGCTCGGCGAGGCGCTGCATCACCCGGCCGGCGAGCGCCACGGGTGCCCCGGTGCGCTCGGCGACCACGGCGAGGTCGAGCGCGGCCGGCAGCAGCGGCGCGGCCGCGACACGGGCGGCCAGCTCGGCGGGGAGGCCCGACTCCTGCAGGCGCCCGGCGCGGGAGGCGTAGGACTCCGCCTCGGCACCCAGCAGCCAGCCGGGCAGACCGGTCTGCACCTCGGCCACCGACGCGGCGAACCGGTCCGTCACCTCCGCCAGCGGAAGCGGGTGCTCGGCGGTCAGGTCCGGCTGGCGCAGCAGCCAGCGGGTGGCCCGCTCCGCCAGGCGGGTCGCCTCGGTGCGGGCCTCCACCTGGGTGGCGGCCGGAACCTGGTTGTCCAGGGGCCGGAGCGCGTCCCACATCCGATCGATGCCGAACACCGCTCGGGCGACCGCGTGCGCCCGCACGACCGTCGCCAGCGGCACCCCGGTCTCCTCCACCAGCCGGTACAGCCCGGTGACCCCCGCGGTGTTGACCGCGCGGTTGGTGAGCGCGGTGCCGATGATCTCGCGGCGCAGCGGGTGGCTGGTGACCGCGGCGGGGAACCGGGTGCGCAGCGGGGCCGGGAAGTAGTCGACCAGCAGCTGCTCCAGCGCCGGGTCGTCGGGCAGCGACGACGCCAGCACCGCGTCCCCGGCCTGCAGCTTCGCGTAGGCCAGCAGCACCGACAGCTCGGGACCGGTGAGCGCCTGGCCGTCCCGCCGCCGCTCCCGGAGCGCGCGGTCGTCGGGCAGCGCCTCGACCGCGCGGTTGAGCTGCCCGGAGCGCTCCAGCGAGCGGATGAACCGCTCGTGGGAGTCCATCAGGCTGCGAGCCGCAGCGGTCTCCCCCGCGAGGGTCGCGTTCTGCGCGTGGTTGTCGGTGAGGACCGCGGCCGCGACGTCGTCGGACATCTCGGCGAGCAGCGCCGCCCGGCTCTCGGCGTCGATCCGCCCCTCGTCGACCACGCGGTTGAGCGCGATCTTGATGTTCACCTCGTGGTCGGAGGTGTCCACGCCGGCGGAGTTGTCGATGGCGTCGGTGTTCACCCGTCCGCCGGCGAGCGCGTACTCCACCCGGCCCCGCTGGGTGAGGCCGAGGTTGCCGCCCTCCCCCACGACCCGGACCCGCAGTTGGCCGCCGTCGACGCGGACCGCGTCGTTGGCCTTGTCGCCCACCTCGAGGTGGCTCTCCCCCGCGGCCTTCACGTACGTGCCGATGCCACCGTTGAACAGCAGATCGACCGGGGCGAGCAGCACCGCGCGGATCAGCTCGACCGGGGAGAGCGCCGCGACGTCGCGCGGCAGGCCGAGGGCGGTGCGCATCTGCTCGCTGACCGGGATCGACTTCGCCGTCCGCGGCCAGACACCGCCGCCCGCGCTGATCAGCGAGGTGTCGTAGTCGGCCCACGAGGAGCGGGGCAGGTCGAACAGCCGCCGGCGCTCGGCGAAGGACGCCCCCGCGTCCGGGGCCGGGTCGACGAACACGTGCCGGTGGTCGAACGCGGCCACCAGCCGGATGTGCTCCGACAGGAGCATGCCGTTGCCGAAGACGTCGCCGGACATGTCGCCGATGCCGACGACGGTGAAGTCCTCCCGCTGCACGTCGAGGCCCAGCTCCCGGAAGTGGCGGGTCACCGACTCCCAGGCGCCGCGGGCGGTGATGCCCATGGCCTTGTGGTCGTAGCCGACCGAGCCGCCGGAGGCGAAGGCGTCGCCCAGCCAGTAGCCGCGCTCGAGCGCCACGGAGTTGGCGAGGTCGGAGAAGGTCGCCGTCCCCTTGTCGGCGGCCACGACCAGGTAGCTGTCGTCGCCGTCGTGCCGGACCACCTTCTCCGGCGGCACGACCCGCCCGTCCACGAGGTTGTCGGTGAGCGCGAGCAGGGCGCCGACGAAGAGCCGGTAGCAGGCCTGGGCCTCGGCCACGACCTCCTCGCGGGAGGCGCCGTCCGGCGGGGGGTTCTTCACCACGAAGCCGCCCTTGGCGCCGGTCGGCACGATGACGGTGTTCTTGACCATCTGCGCCTTGACCAGGCCCAGGACCTCGGTGCGCAGGTCCTCGTGGCGGTCGGACCAGCGCAGGCCGCCGCGGGCGACCTTGCCGAACCGCAGGTGCACGCCCATCACCCGCGGCGAGCTGACCCACACCTCGTGGGCCGGTCGCGGCTCCGGCAGGTCGGGGACCTCGGCCGGGTCGAGCTTGAGGGCCAGCACCGGGTGGGTGGGGGACGACGTGGCGTAGTAGGTGGTCCGCTGGGTGGCGACGACGGCGGCCAGCAGCGAGCTGAGCACGCGGTCGGCGTCGAGGGAGGCGACCTCGCCGATCGACCGGCGCAGCGCCTCGACCAGCTCGGCCTGCCGGGCCCCCCGACCGTTCCCGCGCCCGGGCGAGAAACGGGTCTCGAACAGCGCGACCAACCGGGCGACGACGCCGGGGTGGGCGGCGAGCGTCCGCTCGACGTAGGCCTGGCTGAACGGCAGCCCGGCCTGGCGCAGCCACTGCACGTAGGCCCGCACCACCGTGACCTGCCGCCAGTCCAAACCCGCGAGCACGACCAAGGCGCCCAGCCCGTCGTCCTCGGCCTGCCCGCGCCAGACGGCGCCCACCGCGTCGGTGAACCGCTCGGGCAGCGAGCGCAGCAGCGGCAGGTCCACCGGCGGGACGGCGACGCCGAAGTCGTAGATCCAGGTGGGCGGCGCGCCGATCCGGTCGATCTCGTAGGGCCGCTCGTCGACGACGTCGACGCCCATGTTCTGCAGCATCGGCAGGATCTGGGACAGCAGCAGCCGCTCCCCCACCCGGTACACCGACAGCCGGCGCTCCCCCGGAGCGGCGCCGGCCGGGGTCCACAGCCGCAGCGCGAGGTCGCCCGGCGCCAGCCCCTCCAGGCGGACCAGGTCCGCCACGGCGCGGTCGGCCGGGAAGTCCTCCTGGTAGGCCGCCGGGAACGCGTCGGCGACCCGGGCGAAGACCTTCTCGGCGTCCGCGCCGAAGCGCGCCGAGAGGGCGGCGGCGAGGTCGTCGGTCCAGCTGCGCGCGGCCGCGGCCAGCTCGGCCTGCAGCGCCTCGACGTCGACGTCGACCGGCGGCGTGGAGCCGTGCCGCCCCACCGGCAGCCGGACGACGAAGTGCAGCCGGGCGAGCACCGACTCGGTGGAGCGGGCGGTGAACTCGATGCCGGAGCCGCCGAGCCGCTCGAGCAGCAGCCGCTGCATCGCCAGCCGGACGGCGGTGGTGTAGCGGTCGCGCGGCAGGTAGACCAGTGCGGACCAGAACCGCCCGGTGGGATCCCGCCGGAGGAACAGCCGGGTCTGCCGCCGCTCCTGCAGGTGCAGGACCGCCATCGCCACCGGCAGCAGCTCGTCGGCCCCCACCTGCATCAGCTCGTCGCGGGGGTAGGTCTCCAGGACGTCGAGCAACGCCTTGCCGGTGTGGCTGTCGGCCGGGACGCCGGATCCGGCGAGCACCTCGGCGGCCCGCCGCCGCACGATCGGGATGTCGAGGACGCTGCTGGTGTAGGCCACCGAGGGGAAGAGCCCGACCAGCCGGTACTGCCGCCGGGTGCCGCCGTCCCCGCCCGGCAGGGTGACGGTGACCAGGTCCAGCCACGCCCGCCGGTGCACGGTGGAGCGGATGTCGGCCTTGGTGACGTCGAGCAGGTGGGTGGCCGGGGTCTGGCCGGCCTCCGGGGTGCCCCCGGCCGGCCCGCTCATGTGGACGTCGCTGCGCAGGACGCCCAGGCCGCTGCCGGGGACGGGGCGGACGGCGGGGCGCCCCTCCCCCGCCAGCTCCACCTCGCGGGCGCCGAGCATCACGAAGTTGCCGTCGGCCAGCCAGCGCAGCAGCGCCGCGGCCTCGGCGGGGTCGTCGGAGGGGTCGCCGCCGGTGACCGGAGCGCCGGCGGGCACTGCCCGCTCGAGGCGTTCGGCGAGCTGCAGGACCCGCTCGTGCAGCCGGTCGGCGTCCTCCTGGACGGCGCGCACGTCGTCGAGCACGGTGCGCAACCCGGCGGCGAGGTCATCGGCAGCCTCGCCGTCCAGCGGGCCGTCCAGGACCACGGCGATCCACGACTCGGCGACCGCGTCTGGGCCGCAGGCGGCGGGGTCGGCGCTGTCGCAGAAGGCGGTGATCCGGCCGCGCAGGTCGCGGCGGACCACGAGGACGGGGTGGACGACGTGCTCCAGGGCGAACCCCTGGCGCACCACCTCGGCGGTGACCGAGTCGACCAGGAAGGGCATGTCGTCGGTGACCAGCCGGACCAGCGCGCGGCCGGCGCCCCGCCCCCGCGTGACCGGGCGCACGTCGACGGTCACGGCACCGATCGGCCGCACCTCGGCGAGAGCCAGGTGGCCCAGGGCCAGCGCAGCGAGGTCGGCCGCGTCGGTGGCGAGGACCTCCTCGGCGGGCTCGCTCCAGAAGTACCGGCGCAGGAACGCCGGCAGGTCCTCGGCGGTGCAGCCCGGGGGCAGCTCCGCCGGCCCGCGCCCGGTTCCGGTGACGGCGGCGCGGGCCGCCTCCAGCAGCAGCTGCTCCTTCTCGTCCCGACCGGCCTCCAGGGCGGCCAGCTCGGCGCGGGAGCCGCCACCGGGACCGCCGTCCCGGTCGCGCAGCCGGGTCCCCGGGACCGCACCGATGTCACTGGCCATGCCGGGCCACGGTACTGGCCCCTGGGACCCACGTCACGGCGCCACGGGGCAGCCGCCGGGCCGACCCGCTCAGCGGTCGAGCAGTTGGTCGGCCACCCAGCCGACGACGGCCAGGATCAGGCCGCCGATCACGGCGGTCCCGAACCCGTCGAGGGTCAGGCGGTCGGTGATGGCCGCGGTGAGGCCGAGCAGGGCCGCATTGACGATCAGCAGGAACAGGCCCAGCGTCAGCACGACGAACGGCAGCGAGAGCAGCCGCAGGATCGGGCCGACGATCGCGTTGACGACCCCGAAGATCAGCCCGATCCACAGGTAGCTGCCGTACTCGCCCAGCGGACCGTCGGGGTTCGGCAGGACCTCCAGCCCGGGGAGTACGTCGAAGTAGGTCAGCCCGTAGAAGGCCGCCGCGAAGATGACGACCTTGAGCAGGAACTTGATCACGCGCACGACGCTAGCGGCGCGACGGCCCGCACCGGGGGACATCGGGTCGTCCGGCCGTTTCTAGCTCCGCACCTAGACGGCGCCAGAGGACCGTCGACACCTGACGGGGAGGCCGTCCGGCCCGACGCGCACCTTTCACCCCGCGCGACACGCGGTAGATAGTTCTACCCATCTCTAGGGCAACGTCTAGACGAAGCCATACGGTGCTCGACATGGACCCCGTCCGGAACCCCTACGCGCCCGGCGCCGGCCAGCGCCCGCCGGAGCTGGCCGGCCGCGACGGCGAGCTGTCGGCGTTCGACGTGGTGCTCGAGCGGATCGCCCGCGGCCGCCCCGAGCGCTCCCTGGTGCTCACCGGGCTGCGCGGCGTCGGCAAGACGGTGTTGCTCAACCAGCTGCGGTCGGCCGCCATCGCGCGGGGCTGGGGCACCGGGAAGATCGAGGCCCGCCCCGAGCAGTCGCTGCGCCGGCCGGTCTCCTCCGCGCTGCACATGGCGCTGCGCGAGCTCGGCCCCCGCCACGGCGACCAGGAGTCGGTGGCGGAGGTGCTCGGCGTGGTCAAGGCGTTCGCGCAGCGGGTCAACGCACCGGAGGCGAAGGTGCGTGACCGCTGGCAACCGGGCATCGACGTGCCCGCGGCCACCGGGCGGGCCGACTCCGGTGACATGGAGATCGACCTGGTCGAGCTGCTCAGCGACGCCGCCGGGGTGGCCGCCGACATCGGCAGCGGCATCGCGCTGTTCATCGACGAGATGCAGGACGTGCAGCCCGACGACGTCTCGGCGATCTGCGCCGCCTGCCACGAGCTGTCCCAGCAGGGCGCACCGCTGATCGTCGTCGGCGCGGGCCTCCCCCACCTGCCGGCGGTCCTGTCGGCGTCCAAGAGCTACTCCGAGCGGCTGTTCCGCTACCTGCGCATCGACCGGCTCGAGCGCGAGGCCGCCGACCGCGCGCTCATCGCCCCCGCCGAGCGGGAGGACGTGATCTTCGAGCCGGCCGCGCTGGACGCGCTCTACGAGGCGGCGGACGGCTACCCCTACTTCGTGCAGGCCTACGGCAAGGTCACCTGGGACGTCGCGGCCTCCTCCCCCATCACCGCCGCCGACGTCGCCATGGCCGCGCCCGTCGCGGAGGCCGAGCTCGCGGTCGGCTTCTTCGGCTCCCGGTACGACCGCGCGACGCCCGCCGAGCGGGAGTACATGCACGCCATGGCCGAACTGGGCGGCCCGGGCGGAGCGGCGGTGGCGACGTCGGAGGTGGCCGTCTCCCTGAGCCGCAAGCCCGCGTCCCTCTCCCCCGCCCGCGACTCGCTGATCAAGAAGGGGCTCGTCTACTCCGCCGAGCGCGGCCAGATCGCCTTCACGGTGCCGCACTTCGGCCGCTTCCTCCTGCGCCACCCCGAGTAGCGGCCGCCCCGACCGGGGAGAGCGGAAGGCCACAACGACGCTGGAGGGGCCGCTCCCCCCTCGGGACGAGACGTGAGGCTGCACACACGCGGGGTTCCCACGGGGCGGGCGGAGCACGGAACCGCCCCGATCGAGGGGTAAGACGACGCAGCAGGGGGTTGACACCGCGCCCCCGGGGGCACACCTGGAGCCGGTCGGAGTCCGGACTCGAGGGGGAGAGCATGGGGCGACTCAGGTGGCCACTGCGCCCGCTGCCCGACGGACGGGGCGAGGTGTGGCGCTGGCGGCTGCGATCCCTCGCCGAGCTGCCCGCGGCCCGCGCCGGTCTGCGCCACCGGCTGGGCGACGTCGGCCTCCCGCACGACGAGGAGGACCCGGCCAGCGAGCAGCTCGTGCTGGCCTTCGACGAGCTGGCGTCCAACGCGCTGCGCCACGGCGCGTCGCCGGTGGTGGCCACCGTGGTCGCCGGCAGCGGCGGCTGGCTGCTCGACGTGAGCGACCGGGCGCCCGGGGCGATGCCGGCGCCGGCGGTCGACCGCGACCCCGCGAAGGGCGGCATGGGGCTGCAGCTGGTCGCCCGCCTGTCGGTCGCGCACGGCTGGTACGTCGACGAGGACCGCAAGCACGTCTGGGCCTGCCTGCCGACCAGCACCGCGGAGCGCGAGTACGCCCTCGCCTGAGCCGGGACACCGGGGCCCCGGACCGCATCGCGGTCAGGTGCCGTCCCGACGCCCGCCGAGCCCGTGCGTCACACCCGTCAGCAGCACGACCCCCGTCGCGTCGCGGCGGGGGTCGTGCTGCTGTTTCACGTGGAGCACACCCTCAGGGGACGACGAAGGAGACCGCTCCCTTGCCGTAGGTGGGGATCTCGATGGCGAGATCCACCCGGTTGACGGCGGCCAGCATCCCGACGAGGTCGCCGGGGATCTCGTCACCCGGGGCGTACAGCCCGTGCAGCTTCGAGTGCGGGGCGCCCGGGGTGTTGAACAGCGCGGAGAGCACGTTCACCACCTCGTGCAGCGCGTCGACCTGCATGGTCGTCAGCTCGCCGTCCTCCTCGACGGCGTCCTGGCACCCGCCGGGCGGCAGCAGGGCCAGCGCCCCGCCGGTGTAGGCCGATGCGCCCAGGTCCATCAGGCACAGGGCGTTGACGCTCATCTGCGGGTCGACGTAGACGGCGACCGAGACCGGCCGCTTGGGCGTCGGGGTCACCGGGGCGCCCGGCGCGACGCTCACCGGCCTGCCGACCAGGCCGGTCAGCATGTCGCGGACGTCCTTGGCGGCCGGGAGGTGCACGGCGGTGGGCGCGGTCATGCGATCACCCCGTCCAGGTTCTCCCGGAAGGTGTGCTCGGTGAACGGCTTGGCGATGAGGAAGAGTGCGCCGGCGTTCGCCGCCTTCTCCCGCATCTCCGCCGAGCCCTCGGAGGTCACGAACCCGAAGGGCACGGCCGAGCCCGAGGCCCGCAGCGCCTGCAGGCACTCCAAGCCGGTCATGTTGGGCATGTTCCAGTCGGAGAGGACCAGGTCGGGCTGCTCCGAGCCCACCTTGGCCAGCGCGTCCGCGCCGTCCTCGGCCTCGACGACGTCGTGGTCGTCGTACCCCGCCTGGCGGAGGGTGCGGATGACGATCTGCCGCATGACGCGGCTGTCGTCGGCAATCAGGATCTTCACTCAGGACACCTCGTTCTCGCGAGTGGGGGAAGGAGCCGGCAGTGGCGGGAGGGCGCCCTGCGCGGAGATGGAGAGCGGCTCGCCGCGCCACACCAGGTCGATGCGGCAGACGTCCGCCGGGTTGCGCACGACCGGGGCGTTGCCGACCTGAGGCAGGCTCAGGACGGACGGATCGGGCAGCGCGGCCTTGACGCCGCCGCCGACGACGTTGGCGATCTCGCCGAAGGCGTCGGCGACGTCCTCGGCGTCGAGGTGCTCCGGGCCGGACTCCCGGAGCAGCGCCCGGGCAAGCGCCTCAGCCGTGGCCCGGCCGGTGGTCAGCACGACGCTGCCGGTCCACGGGCCGACGACGTCGACCCAGCTGCACAGGATGTCGCCGGACCGGTCGGTCGGGAGGGGAACGAGTACCTCGTCCTCCCCGACCAGCGAGATCCAGGCCTCGCCGGCGATCGCGAGGATGGTCTCCTCGTCGATCAGGTCGGTGATGACCGGGCGGGAGTCGGTCGTGCGCCGACGCTCCCCCACGTTGATCGTGGTCACCACGCGACCTCCTGCGCACTGCTCCGCAGGGGAGACCGATGCCCGACGGGCGCTTCTTCCAGGGGGAGCAGGCCGAGCAGGGCGAGCTTGTCGCGGAAGGCGTCGGCGGTGAACGGCTTGATCATGTACTCGTGGGCGCCGGCGGCCAGGGCACGGACGATCTGGGTGTGCTCGCTCTCCGACGTGACCATCATCATGGTCATCCGGCGCCACGTCGGGTTGGCGCGGACGGCGGAGACGAACTGCAGGCCGTCCATCACCGGCATGTTCCAGTCGATGGTGGCGAGGTCGGGCACCCAGCCCTCGTTGAGCACCTCGAGGCCCTCGCCGCCGTGGCCGGCATGACGGACCTGGTACCCGAGGTCGGTGAGGATCCCGGTGACGATGCGCCGCATGGCGCGGGAGTCGTCGATCACCAAGGCACGCATTACTGCCCCTTCCGTGGGCGGTAGGCGGAGCTGCGGCCGATGACGACCCGCTCCCATGAGTCGTCGACCCCGAGGGTGGTCTCGGCGGCGCCGAGGAAGAGCCACCCATCAGGTCGCATCAGGTCCCGCACACGGCGGAGGATCGACTGCTTGGTGGGCAGGTCGAAGTAGATGAGCACGTTGCGCAGGTAGACCACGTCGAACGGGCCCATCCGTGGCAGCGGTGCGGCCAGGTTGCACTCGGTGGCGTGGACCATCCGGCGGAGGTTGGCCGACACCTCCCACTCGGTGCCGGTCCGGGTGAAGTGCCGGACGAGCATCGGCGCGGGCAGCCCGCGGTTGACCTCGAGCTGGCTGAACCGGCCGGCGCGGGTCCGCTGCACCATCTCGCGGGACAGGTCGGTCGCGGTGACGGACACCCGCGAGGCAGCGCTGGGCAGCGCGTCGTCCAGGAGCATCGCGATCGTGTACGGCTCCTGCCCGCTCGAGCAGGCGGCCGACCAGATCTGCAGCCGCTCGTTGGCCCCCCGCGCCGACAGCAGGGAGGGCAGGACGGTCGAGGTCAGTGCGGTGAACGGGTCACCGTCCCGGAACCACGACGTCTCGTTGGTGGTGAGCGCCTCGACGATCCGGCGGGTGTTGTCGGCGTCCGGGCGCACCCGGACGGTCTCCACCAGCTTGGTGACGTCCGCCATGCCCATCTGCCTGGCGATGGGCAGCAGGCGGGCCTCCACCAGGTACTCCTTCCCCGGCTGGAGAACGATGGCGCTCTCCTTCCGGACGAGCTCACGGACCCAGTCGAAACTGGTCGCGGTCAGGCTCATCGAGGACCTCCCACGGCCATAGCGGTTCCGGTGTCGAGCAGTGCGGCACCGGCCAGGTGCCGCTGGATCGCCTCGGCGATCCGGTCCAGGGGCAGGACCTCGCCGGCGTAGCCGGCCTGGGCGACGGCCCCCGGCATGCCCCAGACCACCGACGTCGCCTGGTCCTGGACGACGACCGTGCCGCCGGCGTTGCGGATCTCCCCGCAGCCGTTGCGCCCGTCGGCACCCATGCCGGTGAGCACGACACCGAGCACGGCGCCGTCGTACGCGGCGACGGCCGAGCGGAAGAGCGGGTCGACCGCGGGGCGGCAGTAGTTCTCCGGCGGCCCCTGGTTCAGCGAGGTGCTGAACCCGGCGCGGCCGTTCGCGCGGACGACGAGGTGGTGGTCGCCGGGAGCCAGGTGGACCGTGCCGGGGGCCAGCGGGGTGCCGTCGACCGCCTCGACCACCCGCAGCGGGGACAGCCGGTCCAGGCGCTGGGCGAACTGACGGGTGAAGACCGGCGGCATGTGCTGGGCGAGGAGGACCGGGACCGGCAGGTCGGCCGGCAGCGCGGGCAGCACGCGGGCCAGCGCCTCCGGTCCGCCGGTGGACGAGCCGATGACCAGAACGGCCGGCTTCTTGCCCGGTCCGGTCCGCGGCGCGGCCGTCCGGGGCGGCGGGGCCACGGGGGCGGCCGGACGCGCCACCGTGGTCACGGGACGGCCGGTCAGCGCCTTGATCCTGGGGATGAGCTGCTCGCGGACGCTCTCCATCGACTGGGCGACGCTGCCCACGTTGGCCGGCTTCGTGACGTAGTCGTTGGCCCCGGCGGACAGGGCGTCGAGGGTGGCGGTGGCGCCCCGCTCGGTGAGCGTGCTGAACATGATGATCGGCACGCGGCTGTGTCCTCGTGCCGACCCACCGCGCGCGGCGCCGCCGCGGATGGCCTGCACCGCCTCGATGCCGTTCATCTCCGGCATCTCGACGTCCATGGTGATCAGGTCGGGCTTGAGCTGCTCGAGCTTGCCGAGAGCGACCTTGCCGTTGACGGCGGTGCCCACGACCTCGATCCCCGGATCCGCGGAGAGCACGTCGGTGACGATCTTGCGGACGACGACCGAGTCGTCGACCACCATCACCCTGATCGGGTTCACACGTCCTCCTGGCCCCTGCCCGCGCCGACCGGCGGGCTCGTCGTCTGTATCGGCATTCCCGCGCCCGGCTTGAGCCCTTGAGCGGTACGGCATCCGGCGCCTCCCGAAATGGCCGCGAGGTGATCGATATCGGATGTCGGGCAGCGAACCGGTGCGCCGTGGAAATGCCGGCCGGTCCCCGCGTGCGCATTCCTGGGAATGGTGGAACGGGGCCGACCGGCCTGATCACCGCGTCCGGTGCACCACGGTCCCCACGGTCCGCGGACCGAGGCGGGCTGGTGCTACCGGGGAGATTCTCGGCGCGGAGGAGCCGGGATACAGGCGACACGCGGAAAGTACGGGCCCATCTTTTCTCCGTCCAGAATTGTCGACAACCGCGTGTCGGTGATCCACTCGACCATTGTCGACAAGTGCCGCGGAAATGGCGGCCCACCTGGAGGAATGTCCCTCGGCGCCGTGCGGCGCCGGTCGGTCAGCTCAGCGTGGCGGTGCGGCGGCCGGGAGCCCGCAGGACGGCGATGGCGTCTCTGCCGAGCAGGTCGTCGAGGACGATCGCCTGCGCGCACCCGGAGACCGCGTTCCACACCCCGGCCGCGCCGTCGTGCAGGTCGAAGCCGCCGTCGAGGAACGCCTGGACGGCGAGCAGCTGGGCCGCGGCCAGGGCGCGGATCCGTCCCGACACGTGCGCGCCCCACGACGCCTCGTGCATCGCCGCCGCCCACGGGCGGCGCTCGGCCCGGCCCTCGTCGACGGCGAGCCGCCAGCGGGTCCGGCCGACGTCGTCCAGGTCGCCCACGGCAGCGAGGAAGGCGGTCAGCTCCTCGGTGGCGGGGCCGAGGCCCCAGGAACCGGGTCCGGCCAGCGGGCCGCCGTCCAGCGCCCGGTCGAACGCGGCGGTCAGGTCACGGCGCACCAGGGGCGGCAGCACGCCGGCCGCCCAGAAGCCCACGGCGGCGTCGGCCAGCACGTCGGTGGCCTCGTCCCACTCGTCGGCGTCCCGGCGCGCCCGCAACGGGTGCTCGGCGCCCAGGACGTCCTCGCGGAGCAGCCGCTCCAGCGTGGGGGCGTCGCCGATGGTGCTCTGCTCGAGCTGGGCGACCAGCAGCGCCACCCGGTCACCCTCGTCGCGGCCGGCGTCGGCCGCCGCGCGCATGTGGGGCACGCCCGCGGCCATCTCGCGCGCCCGGCGCGAGCGGACCGCCCGCACCCCGCGGCGCTCGCGGTCCAGCCCGCGGGCGGGGTGCACCGCGGCCAGCCGGGAGAACCCGCCCTCGTCGGCACCCAGCCCCGCCAGGAGCACCTCGGCGACCGAGCGGCCGGCGGGCAGCCGGACGAGGTCGAAGCCCAGGGTGGCGGCACTGACCAGCGAGTAGGGCACGGCGGCGCCTCCACAGCTCCGGGAACAGGAGGACCCATGCTGACTGCCCGGCCGCTCGGGCGCCATGCGCCCATCACCCGATCGCTGGAGTCACCATCCGCCTACTGGGCGTGTCGCGCGGTGCACCGTCAGCGAGACATGACGGTGAGTCATGCTCCACTCCCCGCGCGTGGCCAGCCGCGGAAACGCCGGAGCGGCGGGGAGGTCGTCCGCTCCGCCGCTCCACTGCCTGTGTCGTCCCGAGTGGGCCCCGGAGGGGTCTGTGGGGGGGCGACGGTGCGGCTCCGCCCCGCTGGGGGAGGGCACCTGGCCGCGGTGTCGTCCCGAGGACGACAAACTGCTAGGCGCTGACGGCCCTCTGGACGTCCAAGGCCAGCAGCAGTGTGCCGTCGAGCTTGTAGGCCCCCCGGATGAGCTCCCGGGCCTGGCCCTCGAGCGTGTCCGGCGGCGCCTCGAAGTCGCTGGCGTCGACGTCGACCACGTCGGCGATGGAGTCGACCAGCATGCTGACCGCCTCGCCGTGCAGCCGGACGACGATGACGACGGGGTCGGTGCCCTCGGGGCGCGGCGGCCGGCCGAGCCGCTCGCGCAGCTCGATGGCGGTGACCACCTGGCCACGGAGGTTGATCAGGCCGGCGACGGCCGTCGGGGCGAGCGGCACGCGGGTGAGCTGCTGGCTGCGCAGCACCTCCTGCACGTGCTGGACCTCGATGCCGTACAGGTCACCGTCCAGCCGGAAGGTGGCCAGCTGGCCGCCGGTCGCAGGCGCGGCGTTCTTGGTGGACAGGACACCGGTCGGAGCGGTCACGTCAGACCTCCAGCAGGGAGTCGGAGGCGCCGGACGGCGCCGAGGAGGAGTGCGAGTAGAACGCGGGGTCGGCGGCGAGGATGGCGGCCCGGACGTCGAGCAGCTCGGTCACCTTGTCGCCGAGGACGGCCGAGCCGAGGAGGCCGATGTCGTCGATGTCGCTGCGCACCGCGGCCTCGCCGTCGACGATGTCGAGGATCTCCTCGACGACGATCGCGACGCTGCGACCGTGGTCGGCGTAGACGATGACCTCCAGCACCTCGCGGTCGGACTCGCCGTAGGCGCCCAGGTGCCGGTCGAGCCGCACCATGGGGAGGATCGCGCCGCGGTACTGCACGACCTCCCGGTTGCCGACCCGCTCGACCGCGTCGGTGCGCACCTGCTCGAGCCGGGTGACGGTGTCGAGCGGGATGGCGACCCGGCGGCCGCCGCCGATGGCGGCCAGGAGCAGGCGCTGCCGGTCGGTCTCCGCCGCCACGGCCTGCAGCGCGCCGGCGCGGGCCTCCTGGCGGTCGGTGGTCTCGGTGCGCAGGGCCCGCCGGGCGAGCGCCTGCACGTCGAGGATCAGGGCGACGGTCCCGTCGCCGAGGACGGTCGCCCCCGAGTAGAGCCCGATGGCCTTGAGCTGCCCGCCCACGGCCTTGACGACGATCTCCTCGGTGTTGATGACCCGGTCGACGACGAGGCCGAACCGCCGGCCCTCGGACCGCAGGACCGCGATGACCACGTGGCCGTCGTGCCGCTCGGAGGTCAGGCCCAGGACGTCGGTGAGGCGGACGAGCGGGAGGAGCTCCCCACGGAGCCGGTAGACCGGCGCCCCGCCGACCTCCTCGACGGCGTTGGCGGCCTTCTCGGCGTCCAGCGACACGAGCTCCTGCAGGCTGATCTGCGGGATGGCGTAGCGGTCGGAGGCACACTCGACGGTCAGCGCCGGGACGATCGCCAGCGTCAGCGGGATGCGCAGCCGGCACACGGTGCCCACACCGGCGTCGGACTCGACCTCGATGGTGCCGCCGATGGACTCGATGTTGGTCTTGACGACATCCATGCCGACGCCGCGGCCGGAGACGTTGGTGACCGCGGCAGCGGTGGAGAAGCCGGGCAGGAAGATCAGCTGCAGGACGTCGGCCGGGCTCATCCGGGACAGCGCCTCCTGGCTGATCAGCCCCCGCTGCACCGCCTTGGCGCCGAGCTTGACCGGGTCGATCCCGGCGCCGTCGTCGGCCACCTCGACCACGACCTGGCCGCTCTCGTGCCGGGCCCGCAGGGTGAGGACGCCCTCGGCGGGCTTGCCGGCCTTCGTGCGGGTGTCGGGGGCCTCGATGCCGTGGTCGACGGAGTTGCGGACCAGGTGGGTCAACGGATCCTTGACCGCCTCGAGCAGGGTCTTGTCGAGCTCGGTGTCCCGGCCCTCCATGTCCAGACGGATCGACTTCTTCAGCTGGAGGCCGAGGTCGCGGACGACGCGCGGCAACTTCGACCAGATGTGGTCGATCGGCTGCATGCGCGTCTTCATGACGCCCTCCTGCAGCTCGCTGGCGATCAGGTTGAGCCGCTGCGAGGCGCGGATCAGGTCGGTGTCGGTCTGCCGCGCGACGTTCTGCACGATCTGGTTGCGGGTGAGCACCAGCTCGCCGACGAGCAGCATGAGCTCGTCGAGCAGGTCGACGTCGACCCGGATGGTGCTGTCGGCGACGGCACGGCGGGCCTGGCCGCCGGCGGCGTCGGCGGCGGACGCCTCGGCCTCCGGCTGGTCGGCGACGGCGGGCTCGGGCACCGCGATCCCCGCCACGGCCGGAGCCGGCATCAGTGGCTCCTCGGGCAGGTCATCGTGCAGCTCCTCGACGACTGCAGCGGCAGCGGGGGCGGCGGCCGGGGCCTCCTCCATGGCCGCGCTGATGGCGGCGACGACGGCCGAGACGTCCACGGACCCCTCGCCGCCGCTGGCCTCGATCGAGCTGAGCAGCGACCGGACGGTGTCCACCATCTGCAGCAGGACGCTGGTCCGGGTGGGGGTCAGAGCGAGCTCGCCGTCCCGCAGCCGGGAAAGCATGTTCTCGCCGACGTGGGTGACCTCCTCGAGCCGGTTGAAGGCCAGGAAGCCGCTGGTGCCCTTGATGGTGTGGATGGTCCGGAAGATGCTCGACAGCCGCTCGCGGGAGTTGGGCTCCTGCTCGAGGGCGACGAGGTCCGTGTCGAGCTGGTCCAGGTTCTCGTGGCTCTCGACGAGGAACTCCTCGACGATGTCGTCCAGACCGTCCACTGTTGCCTTCTCTCTGGTTGCGACGAGGCGCAGTCGTCCCCACTGGGTCATCGGCGGGCCGCCGGCGGACTCGAGGTGGACCCGCCGGCGGCGATCGCCAGTCGTGCTATCGGCAGCCTGCCGGCCACGGCGGACCGCCGGCCGGAGGACGCCAGGGCGCGATCAGTAGGTGAAGCGGCCCACCGTCGTGCGCAGGTCGGCGGCCATGCGGGACAGCTCGTCCACCGCGATCCGGGTCTGCCCGAGCGCCTGGGTGGTCGAGTCGGCCGCCGTGGAGACCCCGGTGATGTTCTCGGCGATCTGCGTCGAGCCGCTGGCGGCCTCCACCACCGACCGGGACATCTCGTTGGTGGTCGCGGTCTGCTCCTCCACCGCCGAGGCGATGGTCGTCTGCCGGTCGGAGATCTGCGCGACGATCGCGGAGATCTCCCCGATCGCCGCCACCGCCGCGGTCGTGTCACCCTGGATCGCCTGCACCCGGCGGGCGATGTCCTCGGTCGCCTTCGCCGTCTCCTGCGCCAGCTCCTTCACCTCGTTGGCCACCACCGCGAAACCCTTCCCGGCCTCACCGGCCCGCGCGGCCTCGATCGTGGCGTTCAGCGCCAGCAGGTTCGTCTGCTCCGCGATCGAGGTGATCACCTTCACCACGTTGCCGATCTCCGCCGAGGACTCCCCCAGCTTCGCCACCGTCGCCGTCGTGGTCTCCGCCGCGGTCACCGCACGCGCCGCGACGTCGGAGGCCTCCGCCGCATTCGTCGCGATCTCCCGGATCGAGGCACCCATCTCCTCCGCACCCGCGGCGACGGTCTGCACGCTGCGCGAGACCTCCTCGGCCGCAGCCGAGACCACGCCTGCCTGCGCGCTGGTCTCCTCCGCACCCGCCGAGATCTGCGACGACGACGCGCTCAACTCCTCCGACGAGGCCGCCACCGCATCCGCCGAGAGGACCACCGAGGACAGCACGCCGCGCAGCGAGTCGAGCGCCTCGTCCAGCGACGCGGCGGTCCGGCCGATCTCGTCCCGGCTGGTGATGCCCGTCTGCCGGGTCAGGTCCCCGGCGGCGAGCCGGCCCACGCTCTCCCGGAGCAACCCGAGCGGCCGGGTGACCGAACGGGTGACGACCAGCCCCAGGAGGACGGCCAGGGCGATGCCCAGCAGGCACACCAGGACCACCGCCCGGGTGGCGTCGGAGACCGTCTGGTCGTAGCCGGCGCCGGTCATCAGGCGCTCCTCACCGGCCTCGATCCCCGCGGCGAGCTGCTCCTCGTAGGTCTTCCGCAGCTCCCGGGTAGGACCCATGGCGACGGCGACGGCGGCGGCACGGTCCGAGGGGAACAGTGCGAACTCCGCGTGCAGGCTCTCCGACCAGTTGCCCACCGAGGCCTCCAGTTCGTCGAGGAACGCCCGCTCCGCACCCGTGGGAGCGGCGGACCGCGCGGACGCGAAGAGGCCGTCGACCTTCTCCAGCCGCTCGTCGACCTCCGCCTGGAACTCCGGGTCGCCGGTGAGGAGGAACCCGCGCTCGTCGTTGGCCGTCGCCTTCGCGGTGAGGCCCAGCTCGTGCAGGCTGTTCAGGTAGGGCATCGACGTCTGCAGCTCGGCGGCGCGGGCGTTGCGGAGCTCGCTGAGGTCTGCGACGGCCAGGAAGCCCACGGCAGCCGCGGTGAGCGACGCGACCCCCACCGCCGTCAGGATCTTCTGGCCCACGGGGCGGTCGGCGTACCAGCGCACCGGCCAGGGGCGGGACGACGGAGATGCGGGCATCGGGTGGCTCCTCGGATCGTGTTCGTGTCCCCCACCGCCCGGCGGCGCCGGCGCCCGGTGAGGCGTCCGAAATCTACGGAATCGAATTGAACAGAACCGCCCCTCGGCGGCGTGTCGTGGATGCCGCAGAAGAATGGTCGACGACCGCACGATCGCGGGCTATTTGTCGACTCCGAGAAACGATGAATGCAGGTGACACGGGTCGGCGTCACCTGCATTCGTCGTGCACATGCGGAACTAGTAGGTGAACCTCCCGACACTGGTGCGCAGGTCCGCGGCCATCCGGGAGAGCTCGTCGACCGCCGTGCGGGTCTGCGTCAACGCCGTGGTCGTCGATTCCGCGGCGGTGGAGACCCCGGTGATGTTGTTGGCGATCTCGGTGGTCCCGCCGGCGGCCTCCTGCACCGATCGGCTCATCTCGTTGGTGGTCGCGGTCTGCTCCTCCACCGCCGAGGCGATGGTCGTCTGCCGGTCGGAGATCTGCGCGACGATCGCGGAGATCTCCCCGATCGCCGCCACCGCCGCGGTCGTGTCACCCTGGATCGCCTGCACCCGGCGGGCGATGTCCTCGGTCGCCTTCGCCGTCTCCTGCGCCAGCTCCTTCACCTCGTTGGCCACCACCGCGAAACCCTTCCCGGCCTCACCGGCCCGCGCGGCCTCGATCGTGGCGTTCAGCGCCAGCAGGTTCGTCTGCTCCGCGATCGAGGTGATCACCTTCACCACGTTGCCGATCTCCGCCGAGGACTCCCCCAGCTTCGCCACCGTCGCCGTCGTCGTGGCAGCCGCGGTGACGGCGCGGTCGGCGACCTCGCTGGCCTCGGCGGCGTTCTGCGCGATCTCGCGGATCGAGGCACCCATCTGCTCGGCACCCGCGGCCACCGTCTGCACGCTGCGCGAGACCTCCTCCGCCGCACCGGCCACCACACCCGACTGCGCGGACGTCTCCTCCGCCGATCCGGCGATCTGCTGCGACGACGCGCTCAGCTCCTCGGACGACGCGGCCACCGCGTCCGCAGAGGCGACGATCTCGTTCACCGCGGTCGACATCGCCTCCGCGGCGGTGTTCAGCGCCGCCGCCATCTCGCCGACCTCGTCGCGCCCGCGGACGGGGAGACGGACGGTCAGGTCGTTGGCGGCCAGCCGCTCGAGGCCTGCCTTGACGTGCCGGACGCCGCGGACGATCCCGCTGGAGACGGACCAGGCAAGGCCCCCGCCGACCAGGAGGGCGATCAGGAAGACCACCAGGGAGACGACGCGGGTCTCGGTGCGGGCGTCAGCGACCGCGACCTCCGCCTCGGCGACCCGGGCGTCGACCGACGCGACGAGCTCCACCATGGCCTGGTCGAGCACGTAGAAGACGTCCCACTTCTCACCCTGCGACAGCGCATCGCCCTCGTCGAGGCGCCCCTGCTGCCACAGCCGGAAGATCTGGTCGTTGTAGTCGCTCATCAGCGCCCAGTTCTGCTCGATCACCTCGAGGCTGGCCGCGGCGTCGGCGTCCAGCTGCGCACGGTCGAGCTCGAAGAGCCCCTCGAAGCCGGCGGCGCCGTCACGGTAGGCGGCCACGTTGTCGCCGTCGGGCGCGGCCGCGACCGCTCCGCCGTCGACCCGGGCCTTCCAGGCGGTGATGTTCTGCCAGTTCGCCGCCCACAGCAGGTCGTAGCGGGCCGCCTCCACCGCTCGCTGGGCGGCGACAGCGTCCCGCGCCTCGGCATGGAGATCGGCCACGCGCTGCGTGCCCGTGATCCCGGTGACGGTCGCGGCGATCGTGCCCAGGAGCAGGGCGGCGCTGATGGCGAAGATCCGGGTGGCGATGCCCCGGTCGCGATACCAGTGCCCGTGGCGTTGGTCGTGCCGTGGTGCGGACATGCTCGTGTCATCCCTTGCTCGGCCGGTGGTACGCGCTGAGCATGACCATTCCGGGCTCTTGCCTCAGCGCTAAGAGGCCCGTGTCGGAATTCGCGTCGGAGATCGATCGGTGACCATTCTCGGCCCGGCCGATTTGTCGACCCGCCGGGCTCCGGAAAAAGATGGGAGGAGCGCCCGGCCGGTCGACCGGACGCTCCTCGACGTCTCCTGGGTGCGACGCGCGTCGCGGAGGTGTCAGTACACGAAGTTCCCGACGGTCGTGCGCAGGTCGGCGGCCATGCGGGACAGCTCGTCGACCGCGGTGCGGGTCTGGGTCAGCGCCTGCGTGATCGAGTCCGCCGCCGTGGAGACCCCGGAGATGTTCTCCGCGATCTGCGTGGACCCTCCAGCAGCCGGTGTGGCGACGCAGCCATTCTTGTGACTCCGGCGAACGAGATGAGCGCATTCCGATCTGAGAACGAGGATCGTTACGCGACCACGGGCTCATCGCCTTCCGGACGGCGACGTGTCGACACGCCTGGAATGGTCACCGGGCAGCGGGCGACCTTCGTCCGTGCGTCGGAGCCGCGCATTTCCGGACTGCCGACCTCTCGGAAGAGGTGACCGGCGCCGCGACGACGGCCATCCGAGGCGCCGCGCGACACGCGACGCGGGAGACTCAGGAGAGCCGGTCGGCCAGCCGGCCGAGGAGGTCGACCACGGCCTCCGGACCCGCGACCCGGTAGCGGGCGGCTGTCTCGCCCTCGCCCACTTTGATGGTCACGTCGTCGGGCCCCAGTGCCCGGAACCCGTCCTCGTCGGTGACGTCGTCGCCCAGGTACACCGCGGCGGCCGCGCCGAGCTCCTCGACGAGCCGCCGCAGCGCCCCGCCCTTGTCCGCATCGGTGACGGCGATCTCGAGCACGTCCTTGCCCGGCTTCATCGTCAGTGACGGATCTGCCTTCTCGCGCGCCTCCGCGAGCAGGGCGGCGGCACGGTCCCGGTCGGCGACCTGGCGGACGTGGACCGCCACGCTGGCCGGCTTCACCTCCAGCCGGGCGCCGGGCGTGCCCTCGACGAGGGGGGCGAGCAGCCGCGCCAGCTCGTCGCGCCGTCCGGCATCCTCGTCGGTCAGCGGCCCGTCGAACTCCGCGCCGTGGCTGCCGACCCAGCGGAAGTTCCCCGGTAGCCCGCTGGTCCGGCGCAGGTCGTCGACCCCGCGGCCGCTGACCAGGGCCACGGTCACGCCGTCGACCGCGGCGAGCCGCGCCAGCACCTCGGCCACACCGGGCTCCGGCACGGCCGCCGCCGGGTCGTCGCGCAGCCGGGCGAGGACCCCGTCGTAGTCGCTGGCCACCAGCAGCGGCCGGCGCGTGGCCAGCTCGGCCAGCGCCGCGTCGGGGCCGGGGGAGCTCACGCCTGCCCCTTCAGGGCATCGAAGAACGAGCCGGCCCAGTGCTCCAGGTCGTTCTTGAACAGGTGCCGGCGCATGGCCCGCATCCGCTTGGCCGCCTCGTCCGGCTCGATGCGCAGCGCACGCACGAGCTGGTTCTTGACCCCGGCGATGTCGTGCGGGTTGACGAGGAAGGCCTGGCGGAGCTCCGCCGCCGCCCCTGCGAACTCGGAGAGCACCAGCGCGCCACCGAGGTCGCCGCGCGCGGCGACGTACTCCTTGGCCACCAGGTTCATGCCGTCGCGGTAGGGCGTCACCAGCATGACGTCGGCGGCGCGGTAGAGAGCGGCGAGCTCCTCGCGCGGCATCGACTGGTTGAAGTAGTGCACGGCCGGCCCGGCGATCGAGCCGTAGACGCCGTTGATGTGGCCGACCTGCTGCTCGATCGTCTCGCGCATGTGCACGTAGTGCTCGACCCGCTCGCGGCTGGGCGTCGCGACCTGGACGAGCACGGTGTCGGGCGCCTCCACCGCGCCGTCCTCGAGCAGCTCCTCGAAGGCGCTGAGCCGGACGCCGATGCCCTTGGTGTAGTCCAGCCGGTCGACGCCGAGGATGATCTTGCTGGGGTTGCCCAGCTCGGAGCGGATCTCCTTCGCGCGCCGGATGACCTCGGGGGAGCGGGCGAGCTCGTCGAACGCGGTGACGTCGATGGAGATCGGAAAGGCCCGGGCGGTCACCACGCGGCCGTCGTACTCGATCTGGTTCCGGCGGCACCTGAGGTCGTGCAGCCGCCGGGCGAGCTCGACGAAGTTCGCAGCCGCGGACGGCCGCTGGAAGCCGACCAGGTCCGCGCCGAGCAGGCCCTCGACGATGGCCGAGCGCCAGGGCAGCTGGGTGAACAGCTCGTACGGCGGGAAGGGGATGTGCAGGAAGAACCCGATGGTCAGGTCCGGTCGGCTCTGCCGCAGCATCGCCGGCACCAGCTGGAGCTGGTAGTCGTGCACCCAGACGATGGCGCCCTCGGCGGCCACCGCCGCGGTCCGCTCGGCGAACCGCTTGTTGACCTGCACGTAGGCGTCCCACCAGGCGCGGTGGTACTCCGGCTTCTCCACCACGTCGTGGTACAGCGGCCACAGCGAGGCGTTGGACATGCCCTCGTAGTAGCGGTCGACCTCGTCCTCGGTGAGCGGAACCGGGATCAGCGACATCCCGCCGGACTCGAAGGGCTCCGGTGCGTCGCCGGCCGAACCCGACCAGCCCACCCATGCCCCGCCGCGTCCGGCGACGAACGGCTCGAGCGCGGTGACCAGACCACCCGGGCTGCGCTGCCAGCGGGTGGTGCCGTCGGGGTCGGTGACCTGGTCGACCGGAAGCCGGTTCGCGACCACGACCACAGGGCTGTCCGCCCCGACCCTGTCCTGCGCGTTCTCGGTCATACCGTCCCGACCCTATCCAGACGACGGGCTTCCCGCTCCACGGGTGGCTGCAGATCCGGTGATGGGGAGGGGTGCGGCCCGCCGGACCGTCAGATCCCCCGTGCGGCCAGGTAGGCGCCGGCGGCCGCGCCGAGGCCGAGCAGCACGGTGGCGAGCAGGTAGCCCAGCGCCCGGACCGGCCGACCGGCCTCCAGCAGACGGATCACGTCGGCACCGAACGTGGAGAAGGTGGTCAGCGCGCCGCAGAACCCTGTGCCGACGAGCGCCACGGCGCCCGCGGGGACGTCGGCCAGGCCCAGCAGCAGGCCCAGGACCGCGCTGCCGACGACGTTGGCCACGAGGGTCCCCGACGCCGGGTCCCGGCCGTCCCGGCCCGCCGCCCGGGTGGCGAGGAGGCGCAGCGGGGCGCCCACCGCGGCACCGAGGGCCACCAGCAACGGGATCACCGGTCCGACCTCCCGGTCGCTGCCCCGGCCGGCCCCCGGGCCGACCGGACCGCCTGCGCGCCCAGCAGGACGGCGACGACGCCGCCGACGGCCGACGCCAGCACGTACCCCGCGGCCCACACCGGCGCCCCGCCCTCCACCAGCGCGACGACCTCGACGGCGAACGTCGAGTACGTCGTGTACCCGCCGAGCACGCCCACGCCGAGGAGCGGCCGCGCCCAGCCCGGTTCGGGGGAGCTGGCGGTGAGGGCGGCCAGCAAGGCACCGAGGAGGAGGCAGCCGGTCAGGTTCACGAGCAGGGTCGCCCAGGGCCAGCCGCCGGGGGAGGTGGGCACCGCCTCGGCGAGCGACCACCGGGCCAGGGAGCCCAGCGCCCCGCCCAGCGCCGCCAGCAGGTAGGCCATGTGACCTGGCGCTCCTTCCCGATCCAGGGTCGGGCAGCATGCCCTCGGGGAGGGTCGCACGCCGGTGACCCAGGACAGGGGAGGCCACCGTGGGACCGCTGGAGGGCGTACGGGTCGTCGAGTTCGCCGGGCTCGGGCCCGGCCCGTTCTGCGGGATGCTGCTGGCCGACCTGGGCGCCGACGTGGTGCGGATCGACCGGAAAGGCGCCCGCGGGGGCCTGGTCGGCTCGCTCGGCGCCACGTCCCTGCTCGACCGGGGCAAGCGCTCGATCGCGCTCGACCTCAAGGACCCGGCCGACGTGGCGGTGGTCCGCGCCCTCGTGCGGCGGTCCGACGTCCTGCTGGAGGGCTTCCGGCCCGGCGTCATGGAACGGCTGGAGCTGGGCCCCGACGACCTGATGGCCGACTCGCCGGGCCTGGTCTACGGGCGCATGACCGGCTGGGGGCAGACCGGCCCCCTGGCGCACAGCGCCGGCCACGACATCGGCTACATCGCGCTCACCGGGGCCCTGGGCGCCAGCGGGCGCCCCGACGAGCGGCCGGCGCCGCCGCTGAACCTGCTCGGTGACTTCGGCGGCGGGGGAGTGTTCCTCGCCCTCGGTGCGCTCGCCGCACTCCTGCACGCCCGCACCACGGGGCGGGGTCAGGTCGTCGACGCCGCGATCGTCGACGGGACCGCCGTCCTGACCACGATGATCCACGGCATGCTGGACGCCGGCGCCTGGACCGACCGGCGAGGCCGGAACCTGCTCGACACCGGGGCGCCGTTCTACGACGTCTACCGCTGCGCCGACGGGCACTTCCTGGCGGTGGGCGCGCTGGAGGAGCAGTTCTACGCGGCCCTGCTCGCCGGGCTGGAGCTCGCCGGTGACGAGACGCTGCCCGACCGGAGCGACCCCCGCCAGTGGCCGGTGCTGCGCGAGCGCTTCACCGAGGCGTTCGCCTCCCGGACCCGCGCGCAGTGGTGGGAGGTGTTCGAGGGGACCGATGCCTGCGTGGCACCGGTCTGGTCGCTGCTGGAGGCGACCGAGGACCGGCACAACACCGAGCGCGGGGTCTTCGTGGAGGTCGGCGGCGTGGTCCAGCCCGCGGTCGCCCCGCGGTTCTCCGCGACGCCCGGGGCCGTCGGGCGGGTGCCCGCGGTGGGGGAGCACACCGACGAGATCCGCGCCGAGCTGGGGCTGTAGGTCCGCTGCCTCACCTCACGTGGTCCTGGGTCAGGGGCGACGGCGGGTCTCCGGGAAGAGCAGGTCGACGAAGCGCT
Source organism: Blastococcus sp. HT6-30 (assembly GCF_039729015.1). Taxonomy (NCBI): domain Bacteria; kingdom Bacillati; phylum Actinomycetota; class Actinomycetes; order Geodermatophilales; family Geodermatophilaceae; genus Blastococcus; species Blastococcus sp. HT6-30. Next base: position 3,632,951 of record NZ_CP155792.1, read on the forward strand.
CGGCGGTGGGCTGGGGCTCGTGGTTGGCCAGCCCCGGGCGCTCGTTGGCCTCGATGAAGACGTAGTCGGGGCCGCTGACGTCGGGCACGAGGAAGTCGATGCCGGTGACCGGGATGTCGAGCGCGGTCGCCGCCCGCACCGCGGCGTCGGCGATGTCCGGGTGGAGCTGGTCGGTGACGTCCTCGATCGTGCCCCCCGTGTGCAGGTTCGCCGTCCGGCGCACCTGGATGCGGTCGCCGTTGCGCGGGACGTCGTCCATCGCGTAGCCGGCGTCGGCGACCACCTCGGTGGTCGTGGCGTCCAGGGGGATCCGGGACTCGCCACCGGTCGCGCGCTCCCGGCGACGGCTGGTCGCGCGGATCAGCTCGGTGACCGTGCTCCGGCCGTCGCCGATCACCTCCGCGGGACGGCGGACCGCCGCGGCGACCACCTCCCGGTCGATCACCACCACCCGCAGGTCCTGGCCGGGCACCATCTCCTCGACGAGCACGTCCGGGCAGAACGTCGCCGCGAGCTCCACCGCCCGCTGGAGCGCCGCATCGCCCTTGACGCCGACCGTGATGCCCTTGCCCTGCTCCCCGCGGGCCGGCTTGACGACGACCTCGCCGACCTCGCGCACGAGGTCCGACGCGGCCGCGAGGTCCTCCTCGTGCGCCAGCGCCCCGCGCGCCACCCGCACCCCCGCCCGCTCCATGATCCGGCGGGTGACCCGCTTGTCGTCGCACCGGCTCATGGCCACCGCGGTGGTGAACTCCGAGAGCGACTCACGGGTCACGACCGTGCGGCCCCCGACCGACAGCCGCAGCTCCCCCCACTCGGCGTCGGTGACCTCCACGCGGACACCTCGGCGCAGCGCCTCCTCGGCGATGATCAGCGCGTAGGGGTTGAGCCCCTCCAGCCCGGGCGGCCGGGCGGCGAACAGCGGCGTGTTGATGGGGTTCTTGCGCTTGACGCAGACAGCGGAGACCCGGGTGAACCCCAGCTTCCGGTAGAGGGCGATCGCGCCGGCGTTGTCGTGCAGGACCGAGAGGTCCAGGTACGACCGGCCGCGGCCGACGTAGCGCTCGGCGAGCACCCGCACCAGGGCCTCGCCGGTTCCGGGCGGGGCGTCCTGGTTGTGCACGGCCAGGCACCACAGGCTGGCGCCGCCCTCCGGGTCGTCGAAGGCCAGGGTGTGGTCGACCCCGGTGACCGTGCCGACGACCTTCCCGGTCCGCTGGTCCTCGGCGACCAGGTAGGTGAAGCAGCGGGTGCGGTGGTTGCGCCACATGACGTCGGCGTCGCCGACCACCATGCCGTTGAGGGCGTAGATCTCGTTGATCGCCACCATGTCCGCGCGCGAGGTGGCCGTGCGCACGAACACCCCGCGGATGAGCTCATGCCGGGCGCGGTAGCGGTACAGGTCCAGCCGGTAGGTGTAGCTGGGGTCGATGAACAGCTCGTCCGGCGCCAGCCCGACCAGCACGTGCGGATCCCGCGGGTAGATGCAGATGTCCCGCTCACCGGTCTCCTCGGCGCGCAGGGCGTCGACGATGCCGTGCAGGTCGTCGAACGTCTGCCCGAAGACGAGCCGGCCCCAGCCCATGTCCAGGACGACGTCCTTCGCCATGCCCTGGAGCTGGTGCTGCGACGGCTTCCGCCAGGACCGGGCGGTGAGGTCGGGGGTGCTGGCCACCGGCGTGCGGCGTCGGTGACCGGCCAGCCGGGGTGCCACGCGCACCCCCCTCAGACCGCGTGCGTCTGGAGCCACAGCTCGAGCAGGCCCAGCTGCCAGAGCTTGTTCCCGCGCAACGGCGTCAGCTCCCCGTTGGGATCGGCCAGGAGCTCGCGGACGTACTCGGGGCGGAACAGGCCCCGGTCGCGGGCGGCGTCGCTGGACAGTGCGTCCTTCACGAGGTCGAGGACCTTGCCCTGCAGGTGGGTGATCGCCGGCACCGGGAAGTAGCCCTTGGGGCGGTCGATGACCTCCGGCGGGATGATCCGGCGCCCGATCGCCTTGAGCACGCCCTTGCCGCCGTCGGCCAGCTTCAGCTCGGGCGGGCACATCGCCGCCAGCTCCACCAGGTCGTGGTCGAGGAAGGGCACGCGGGCCTCCAGGCCCCAGGCCATGGACATGTTGTCCACCCGCTTGACCGGGTCGTCGACCAGCATGACCTCGCTGTCCAGGCGCAGCGCGGCGTCGACCGCGGTCTCGGCGCCGGCGGCGGACATGTGCGCGCGGACGAAGGACAGGCTCGGGTCCTCGTCGAGGGCGTAGCGGCCGGAGACGACCTGCCGCATCTGCGCGTGGTCCCGGTCGAAGAACGCCCGCGCGTAGGTCTGCACCGCCTCCTCGCGGCCGACGCCGGCCAGCGGCGGGTACCAGTGGTAACCGGCGAACACCTCGTCGGCGCCCTGCCCGGACTGCACGACCCGGATCGACTGGCTGACCCGCTCGCTGAGCAGGTCGAACGCGACGACGTCGTGGCTGACCATCGGCTCGGCCATGGCGCCGATGGCGTGGCCGAGCGAGCCGGCGAGCTCGTCGGAGCCGACCCGGATGCGGTGGTGGTCGGTGGCGAAGCGCTCGGCGATGACGTCGGAGTACTGGAACTCGTCCCCTTCCCGGCCGCCGACGGACTCGAAGCCGATCGAGTAGGTGGCCAGCCCGGTCTGCCCCTCCTGAGCGAGCAGGCCGACGATCAGGCTGGAGTCCAGGCCTCCGGAGAGCAGCACGCCGACCGGGATGTCGGCGACCAGACGGCGGCGGACGGCGACCCGCAGCGCCTCCTCGATGGCGTCCTCCCAGTCGCGGGCGGACCAGGTCGCGTGCTCGGCCCGGCGCTCGTAGCGCGCTTCCCAGTACCGGTGCTCGGTGCTCGTGCCGTCGGCCTCGATCACGCGGACGGTGGCCGGAGGCAGCTTGCGGACGCCGTTGAGGATCGTCCGCGGGGCCGGGACGACGGCGTGCCACGTGAGGTAGTGGTGCAGGGCGACGGAATCCACCGAGGTGTCGACGTCGCCGGCGCGCAGCAGCGCGGGCAGCGTGGAGGCGAAGCGCAGCCGCTTGCCCGGTGTCTCGGAGAGGTAGAGGGGCTTGATGCCCAGCCGGTCGCGCGCCATGACCACGCGGCCGGTGTCCCGCTCGGCGATGACGAAGGCGAACATGCCGTGCAGGTGCGAGACGACGTCGGTGCCCCAGTGGTGGTAGCCCTTGAGGATCACCTCGGTGTCGCTGTGGGAGAAGAAGCGGTAGCCGTGGCCCTCCAGCTCGGCCCGCAGCTCCTGGTAGTCGTAGATGCAGCCGTTGAAGACCGCGGTCAGGCCCAGCTCGTTGTCCACCATCGGCTGAGAGCCGCAGGTGGAGAGGTCGATGACCGAGAGCCGGCGGTGCCCGAAGGCCACCCGCCCGTTGCTCCACGATCCCTGCCCGTCCGGGCCACGGGGGACCAGGGCCTCGACCATGCGGGCGACCGCGGTCGTGTCGGCCGTGGTCCCGTCAAAAGTGATCTCGCCGCAGAGGCCGCACATGCAAGATGATCTAACCCCTTCCGCCCCCGGCCCGCTCGGCGAGGAGCCTCCGGAGGCCCCGGCGTGGCACACCTCACGCCCTGTTCCACGTGGAACGCCGGGGGAACGCCCGGCAGGGGCGCGACGGGCCGGGCTCAGGGCCGGGTGGGGCGCCCCGTGGTGGCCGGGCGGCGACCCTGCGAGCGCTCGGGCGCCCCGGAGAGGGCCTGCGCCGCCGCGACGGCGTCGACCAGGCCGGTGCCCTTGTCGAACGACGTCGGGTACCCGCCGACGGTCTGGTAGGCCGCCCCGTCGGTGTACCGGTGCGCGGTGAGCTTGAGCGCCGCCTCGATCTCCGCCGGGGTGGCCGTGGGGTCGGCCTGGAAGAGCTGGGCGACGATGCCGGCGATGTGCGGCGCCGCCATCGACGTCCCGCTGATCGTGTTGAAGGTGCCGACGTCGAGCAGGCCCGGGCCGTTGCGGACGTCCAGCCCCGTGGCGCAGATCGGCAGGTAGGGGCGGCAGGAGGAGGTGATGTCCTCGCCGGGGGCGGAGAGGTCCGGCCACGTCGAGGGGTCGGCCGCCGCGCCCCGCGAGGAGTACTCGCTGACCACGCCGTCCCGGGTGCCGGTGTCCCGGTCGTAGTAGGAGGCCACCGACAGGATCCCGCCGGTCGGGTCCTGGCCGGGCGGGTTGGTGAGCGAGGCGGAGCCGTCGCCCCCGTCGTTGCCGGCGGCCCACACGGTCACGACGCCCTCGGCCGCCAGCGCGCGCTGCAGCTTGACGGTGGCGGAGTCCGGGTCGAACGCGCCACCACCGGTGGGCCCGTAGCTGTTGTTGGTCACCTTGATCGGCGGGCAGACGTCGGCGGGGACGCCGGCGCCGCAGGGGGCGTGGTGGTTCTCCAGCACCCAGTTCAGCGCGGAGTCGGCGCCCACGACGAGCAGCACCGCGCCGGTGGAGATCGAGACCACGCTCGCGCCGGGGGCGGCGCCCTGGACCTGCCCGCCGTCGGCCAGCGTGGTCGGCCGGCCGGCGACGATGCCGCTCACGTGGGTGCCGTGACCGCCGACCGACAGCGTGTCGGTGTCGACGGGCCCCGGCACCGGGACGACGCAGTCGGTGGTGGTCGCCGCCTCCAGCAGGCAGAGGCTCTCGAGGTTGGCGACGACGGCGCTGCTGCCGTCGCGGTTGCGGAAGTAGGGGTGGGTGGGGTCGATCCCGGAGTCGATCACCGCGACCGACACCCCGCGGCCGTCCAGGGCGCCCCCGTCCGCGCCGGTCGGCGTGGCAGCCGCCTCGGCGCCGCGGGTGGCCACGTGGGAGGTCTCCTGGGCGAACTCGATCGGGGTGTTCCCCTCGAGGTAGGTCACGCCGGGCCGGCTGCGCGCGGCCTCGATCTGGTCGGCGGTGCCCGAGGCGACGGCGACACCGATGCGTTCGTACTCGGTGACCAGGCGCATGCCGGTCGCCTCGACCGCGGCGCGGGCGGCGGCGATGTCCGTGCCGTGGACCATGACCGTCGTCGGGGCAGCCGCGCCGAGCCCGGCGAGCTGGTCGGCCAGGAACTCCTGCACCGGCGCGTGCGGGGGATCGGCGTGGGCGGGCGCGGCGAGGAGGGCGCCGGCGACCACGGCGCCGGACACCACCCCGAGCAGGCGGCGGGACGACGGGTTCACGGTGCTCCTCGGGATTCCGGTGGACGCGACCGGACAACGAGGCCGAGCCGTAGGGGTTACTCCGAGGTCACGGTCAACTCCACGGAACGGCGATCCGTCGGCCGCCGAGCTCGTGGACGTCCACCTCCACGTCGAACACCTTGCGCAGCAGCTCCGGGGTCATCAGCTCGGCGGTCGGGCCCGCGGCGACGAGGTGCCCGTCGCGCATCGCCACGATGCGGTCGGAGTAGGCGGAGGCGACGTTGACGTCGTGGACGACGAGCACCACGGTGCGGCCGAGCTCGTCGGCCATCCCCCGGAGCATCCGCATCATCTGGACCGCGTGCCGCATGTCGAGGTTGTTGAGCGGCTCGTCGAGCAGCACGTAGTCGGTGCCCTGGCACATCACCATCGCGACGTACGCGCGCTGCCGCTGCCCGCCGGAGAGCTGGTCGAGGTGCCGGTCGGCCAGCGGGCCGAGCTCGAACCAGTCGAGCGCCTCGTCGATGCGCGCGCGGTCCTCGGCGGTCAGCCGCCCGCCCGAGTGCGGGAAGCGGCCGAAGGCCACCAGCTCACGGACGGTCAGCCGCACGGTCATCGAGTTCTCCTGGCGCAGCACCGCCAGCCGGCGGGCCAGGACCGGCCCCGGCGTCCGGGCGACGTCCATGCCGTCGACGCGCACCCGTCCGGAGTCCGCCGGCAGCAGCCGGGAGGCGATGGACAGCAGCGTGGACTTGCCCGCGCCGTTCGCCCCGATCAGCGAGGTGATCCCGCCGGCGGGGATGGTCAGCGACACGTCGTCCACCACGCGGGCCCCGCCGTAGGACTTGCAGACGCTCTCGATCTCGATCACTGGCGGGGCTCCCGGACGAGGAGGGCGATGAACACGATCCCGCCCACGAAGTTGATGACAATGCTCAACGCGGAGTTGAAGCCGAACACCTGCTCGAGCACCAGCTGGCCACCCACCAGGGCGAGGACCGCCAGCAGCGCGGCGCCGGGGAGCACCCAGGCGTGCCGGTGCGTGCCCAGCAGCTGGCGAGCGAGGTTGGCCACGAGCAGCCCCAGGAAGGTGACCGGGCCGACGAGTGCGGTGGCGACGGCGACGAGCACCGCAACGGCCAGCAGCGCCAGGTTCACCACCCGCCGGTGCTCGACGCCCAGGCCCAGCGCGGTGTCCCGGCCCAGCGCCACGACGTCGAGGCGGGGGAGCAGGCGGTACACCCCCAGGACCACCGCTCCGACGACGACCGCGGACAGCGCGAGCAGCTGCTGGTCCACGGTGTTGAAGCTGGCGAACAGCAGGTCCTGCAGGGTGAGGAACTCGTTCGGGTCGATGAGCCGGGAGACCAGCAGCGTGAGGCTGCTGAACATCGCGCCCAGCACCACCCCGAGCAGGACCAGCACGTAGACGTCCCGCTCGGTGCGCCCGAAGAGCGTCTTGTAGAGCAGCGCGCCGAAACCGACGAGCGCGACGACCTCGACCGCGAAGCGCAGCCGGGGGTCGGTCGCGGTCACCGCGCCGGCCCCGAGGAAGAAGACGCCCGCGGTCTGGATGAGGACGAACAACCGGTCGAACCCCATGATCTCGGGGGTCAGGATCCGGTTGTTGGTCACCGTCTGGAACAGCACCGTGGAGACCGCGACGGCCACCGCGACGACGGCCATGGCCGCGACCCGGCGGCTGCGCATCATCAGCGCGTAGTCCCACGAGCCGGTCACGCCGACGGTGAGGAAGGCGGCGGTGGCGCCCACCGCCAGCACCGCGAGGACGACCAGGGTCCGCCGCCGGCGGGTGGCCCGCTCCTGGGCGGTCGGGACGGCGGGGCCGGCGAGCGGGCGGGTCACGAGGCACCCTTCGTGCGGGCGCGCAGCAGCAGCGCGATGAACAGGACGCCGCCGATGACCCCGCCGATGGTGCCGACCGGGATCTCGTACGGGGCGCGGATCGTGCGGCCGAGGACGTCGCAGACGAGGACGAACGCCGCGCCGGTCAGCGCGGTCACCGGCAGCACCCGGCGCAGGTTGTCGCCCATCGCCAGGGTGACCAGGTTGGGCACGACCAGGCCGAGGAACGGGATGGAGCCCACGCTGACCACCACGATGGCGGTGACCACGGAGGAGATGACCAGCCCGACGGTGACCACGCGCGTGTAGGCGATCCCGAGGTTGACGGCGAAGCTCTCGCCCATGCCCGCGACGGAGAAGCGGTCGGCGTACAGGTAGGCCACCACGGTCGCGGCCAGCACCAGGTACAGCAGCTCGTAACGCCCGGCCAGCACGCCGGAGAAGTCACCGTTCATCCAGGCGTCGAGCGACTGCAGGAGGTCGAACCGGTAGGCCAGGAACATGGTCGCCGCGAGCACCACGCCGCCGAGCAGGATGCCGACCAGCGGCACCACGATCATGTCGGTCAGCACGATGCGGCGCAGCAGCCAGACGAAGAAGAACGTGCCGACCAGCGCGAACACCGTCGCGATGGCCATCTTGCCGATCAGCGAGGTGCCGCCGAACCACAGCGTCGCCACGACGATGCCGAGCCCGACCCACTCGGTGGTGCCGGCGGTCTGCGGCGAGACGAACCGGTTGCGGGTCAGCGACATCATCACCAGCCCGGCGACGGCCATCGCCGACCCGGCCAGCAGGATCGCCGCGAGCCGGGGCACCCGGCTGACGAGGAACACCCGTACCTGCCCCTCGTCGGGCTCCAGCAGGTCGAGCGGCGACAGGTCGCTGACGCCGATGAACAGCGAGGCCAGGGAGGCGGTGAGCAGGAGCAGCAGCGCTCCCGCCACGTGCCACCGGCGGACACCACGACGGCGCCCCTCCGTCGGCGGGGAGACCGGGGGAGGGGCGGCGTCAACCGTGCTGCGGGTCATGAGGTCATGGGTCCGGAACCGGGAGGGCAGAGGGTCACTCCACCGCGGCGGCGATCTCCTCCACCATGGTCTCGACCGACGGCAGGCCCGTGGGGGCGATGTACCAGACGGCGGAGTCGAGGTAGTGGATCTCGTCGTTCTGCGCAGCGGACGTGGCGGCGACGAGCTCGTTGTCGAGCACCTGCTCGGCCGCGGTACCGGACTCGCCGATGGCGGCGTCCCGGTCCAGCACGAACAGCATGTCGGGGTCCTTCTCCGCGAGGTACTCGAAGGAGACGGCGTCGCCGTGGTCGGCCGCGGTCAGGTTCTCGTCGGCCGCGGAAACGCCGAGCTCGTCGTAGACCATGCCGAAGCGGGTGTCGGGCCCGTAGGCGGAGAGCTCGCCGGCGTTGGTCATCACGAACAGGCCGGTGCCGGCGTCCTGGGCCGCGGCCCTGACCTCCGCGACCCGCTCGTCCAGGGCGGCCAGCCGGTCGGCGACCGCGTCCTCCTCGCCGAACACCTCGGCCAGGGTGGTCACCCGCTCCTCGAAGGACTCCAGGAAGTTGCCGTTGTCAACCGTGAGGTCGATCGTGGGCGCGATCTCGGCCAGCTGCGGGTACGCCGCCGCGGAGCGGCCGCCCACGATGATGAGGTCGGGCTCGAGGGCGTTGACCGCCTCGTAGTCCGGCTCGAACAGGGAGCCGACCTTGGTGTGGTCGTCGCCGGCGTACTCCTCCAGCGACTCGGGGTAGGCCGCCTCCGGGACGCCGGCGACGTCGACCCCGAGGCTGTCGAGAGTGGACAGCGCTCCGACGTCGAAGACCACGACCGTCTCCGGGTCGACCGGGACGGTGCTCTCGCCCTGGGCGTGGGAGACGGTGACCTCCGCGGCCCCGGCGGCCGGGTCGCCGGCTGGGGCGGCGTCGGCGGAGTCACCGCAGGCCGACAGCGCCAGGACCACGGACAGGGGGAGGGCGAGGGCCGCGAGAGGCCGGGCGGCGGTGCGCATGGAACTCCGATCGCTACGGGAAGGCATGCCTTACTAAGGCAGGCCTAACCTGCCACACCCGTCGTCCACGATCCACAGCGGGGGTGCCCGGACGGTTGGCGGGACCTCAGCCGGGCAGGAGGTCGGCATGCGAACGCGAGAGCTGGCCGGCCTGTCCGTCTCCGCCCAGGGGCTGGGCTGCATGGGGATGAGCGAGTTCTACGGGGAGCGCGACGAGGCGGAAGCGGTCCGCACCATCCACCGGGCGCTGGACCTGGGGGTGACCTTCCTCGACACGGCCGACATGTACGGCCCGTTCACCAACGAGCTGCTGGTCGGTCGCGCGGTCGCCGGCCGGCGGGACGAGGTGGTGCTGGCGACCAAGTTCGGCAACGAGCGCGCCGAGGACGGCTCCCGCCTGGGCATCAACGGCCGGCCGGAGTACGTCCACCGCGCCTGCGACGCCTCGCTGCGTCGCCTCGGCGTGGAGGTCATCGACCTCTACTACCAGCACCGGGTGGACACCTCGGTGCCGATCGAGGACACCTGGGGTGCGCTGTCGGAGCTGGTGCGGGCGGGCAAGATCCGCCACGCGGGCATCTCCGAGGCCGCACCGGAGACCATCCGGCGGGCGCACGCGGTCCAGCCGGTCACGGCCGTGCAGACCGAGTACTCGCTGTGGGCCCGGGACCCGGAGCGGGACGGCGTGCTCGCGACGTGCGCCGAGCTCGGCATCGGATTCGTCGCGTACTCGCCGCTCGGCCGGGGCTTCCTCTCCGGCCGGATAAGCAGCACCGACGAGCTCGCACCCGACGACTTCCGCCGGACCGACCCGCGCTTCCGCGGCGAGGCGTTGGCGCACAACATGCGGCTGGTGGACCGGGTCGCCGAGCTGGCGCGCGAGCGCGACGTGACGGCGGGGCAGCTCGCGCTCGCCTGGGTCATGGCCCGCAGCGGCCGGGACGGTGCACCGGCCGTCGTCCCCATCCCCGGCACCAAGCGGGTGCGCTACCTGGAGGAGAACGTCGCGGCCGCCGACCTGGAGCTGACCGACGAGGACCTGCGCCGCCTGGACGAGGTGGCGCCTCCCGGCGCCACCGCCGGGGACCGCTACGCGGACATGTCGACCGTGCACCGCTGAGGGCCGACCCGCGCCCCCCGCGTCGATCGGCGGGAGGGCGGCGGGAGGATGGGTGGGTGCCGGCTCCCGTTGTCCGCCGCGGAGGGGTCCGGTGACGCTGCCGCTCGTCGTCGCCGTCACCGTCGTCGCGGCCCTCGTCGTCGTCCTCGGCCTCGGCTCCACGGCCGCGCGCCGGAGGATCGGCGTCCTGCACCTGGCCGGCGCGGGCCTGCTCCTGGCGCTGCTGCTGGTCCAGGCCGTGCTGGCCGGTGCGGCCATGGCCGGGGGCGACGCCCCCGCCGACACCCCCTCGTTCCTGGGCTACCTGGTCGGCGTGCTGCTCATCCCGGTCGCCGGTGTGCTGTGGGCCCGGGCGGAGCCGACCCGCTGGGCCGGCACGGTGCTCGCGGTGGCAGCGGCCGCCGTGGGTGTCATGGTGTGGCGGCTGCTGCAACTCTGGGAGGCCACCGGTGCGTGACCGGGGTCTCGGGCGGCCGGCGGAACCGGCCGCTCCGGGCGGCACCGCCGGACCAGCGCGCGTGCTGGTGCTGGTCTACGGCATCTTCGCCCTTGCGGCGGGGGCCCGGGCCGGGGTGCAACTGGCCACCCGTTTCGACGAGGCGCCCGTGGCCTATCTCCTCTCGGCCCTGGCGGCCGTGGTGTACGTGGTGGCCACGGTCGGGCTGGCCCGCGGTGGGCGCGGTGGCCGGCGGGCGGCGCTGGCCGCGATCGTGGTCGAGCTGGTCGGCGTCCTGGTGGTGGGCACCCTGTCGCTGGCCGATCCCGCGGCCTTCCCCGACGAGACGGTGTGGTCCGGCTACGGCCGGGGCTACGGCTACGTACCGCTCCTGCTGCCGGTGCTGGGGCTGGCCCTGCTGGCGCGGTCCCGGCGGAGCCGGGGTGCGGTGCCCGACTAGTCCGGCCCTCCTGCGGGACCCCCGCTCCGGCCGACGCGGCTCCTGCGACCGACCCGCGAGCGGGTGGGTCGGGCTACCGAGGGCTCAGAAGTCCCCACCGCCGAAGTCCCCACCGCCGAAGCCCCCACCGCCGAAGCCCCCACCCCCGAAGTCGCCCCCGCCGTAGTCGCCACCGGGGTCGCCCCAGCCTTCTGCGCCGTCCTCGTAGCCCGCGGCGTAGGCCTCCTCGTCGCCGCCGCCGAAAAGCCCGCCGTCGCCCAGGCCGGTGTCGAACAGCGCGTCGGCGACCGCGGTCCCCACGACGAGGCCGCCGATGGTGCCGAGCATGCTGCCGCCGATCATCCCGCCGATGCCGGGGCCGCCGTACCCGTAGCCGCCGCCGTAGCCACGACGCCCGTGCCCGCCTCCGGCGGCGCCGAAGGTGCGCTCCATGAAGCCCGGCTGCCGCAGCTCGGCCCGGGTCGCGGCTCGGGCCAGCGTCCGCGGATCATCGCCGGCCGGCCGCTCGCCGGCCGGGACGGCGTCGCTCAGCTGGGCCAGCACCTCCCGGCGCTGCTCGGGGGTGAGCTGGGCGAACGCCTCCGCGTGCGCCTGCTCGATCTGGTCCGGCGGTGCGGTGCGGAGGAGGTAGCGGTAGCGCTCGATCGCCTGCTGGTCGGCCGACCCCGGCGCGGTCGGCCGGGCGGGGCGGTCGTCGTAGGCGTACCACCCGCCGTCGCGCCGGCCGTACTGCCGGCTGTCGCCGTGGTCGTCGCGCCGTCTGCGACCGAACAGCCGGTCGAGCAGTCCCATCGGGTCCCTCCTCCGTCCGGGGCGTGCGCATCCGCTCCGGACGGTGCCCGGGAACCGGTCCCGGGAACCGCGGTCAGTCCCCGCGGTCGCGCAGCAGCCCATAGGCGCCGCGGTGGAAGAGCAGGGGACGGCGGTCGGGCGCGGCCCCCAGGTCGAGCACCCGGGCCACGACGATCGTGTGGTCGCCGCCGTCGTACTCCGCCCACAGCTCGCCGTCGATCCAGGCCACCACGTCGTCGAGCACGGGTGAGCCGTGGGCGCTCGCCCGCCAGGGCACGCCCGCGAACTTGTCGGCGCCGGACCGGGCGAAGTTCTGCGAGACGGCGTCCTGCCCCTCGGCCAGCACGTTGACGCAGAACCGCCCGATCTCCCGCAGGCGCGTCCAGGTGCGGGAGGTGCGCGCCGGGGCGAAGGCGACCAGCGGAGGGTCGAGGGAGAGGGAGCTGAAGGACTGGCAGGTGAACCCGATCGGCCCGTCCGGGGTGTCCGCCGTGACTACGGTCACCCCGGAGGCGAAGTGGCCCAGTACGTCGCGCAGCACCCGGGGGTCGACGATCCGCGGCGGCTCGGGCACCGCGTCGGCCGGCATCAGCGGTCCCCGGCGGCGCGCGGGACCGACCGGCCACCGGCGCGGTGCAGCGAGCTGGGGAGCTCGTGCCCGACGGCCTGCTCGGTGATCCGGGCCGCCGTCAGCAGCCGGTCGAGGTCCACACCGGTGCGGACCCCGGACTCCTCCAGCATGTAGACCAGCTCCTCGGTCGCGATGTTGCCGCTGGCGCCCGGGGCGAACGGGCAGCCCCCCAGACCACCGACCGACGCGTCGAGCTGGGTGACGCCCGCTTGCACAGCGACCAGCGCGTTGGCCTGACCGGTGCCCCGGGTGTCGTGGAAGTGCACCCCCACGGCGATGCCCGGGCAGGCCCGCCGGACGGCGTCGAGCAGGGTGACCACGCGCAGCGGCGTGGTCGTCCCGATGGTGTCACCGAGGCAGAGCTGGTCGGCGCCGGCGGTGACGGCGGCGCGCGCGACGTCGACCGTGCGGACCACCGGCGTGCGGCCCTCGAACGGGCAGTCCCAGGCGGTCGCGATGATCACCTCGAGGGAGCCGCCGGCGCCGTGGGCGAGCCCGGCGATCTCGCCCACCGCGGCCAGGGCCTCGGCGGTGCTCCGCCCGGCGTTGGCCCGGCTGTGCCCGTCGGAAGCGGAGACGACGTACTCCAGGTCGGCGATGCCGGCGTCGACGGCGCGGACGGCGCCGCGCGGGTTGGCCACCAGCGCCGACCAGTGCACCTCGGGCCACCGGCCCAGCTCGGCGGCGACCTGGTCGGCGTCGGCCAGCGCGGGCACCGCCTTCGGCGACACGAACGACGTCACCTCGATCCGCCGGACGCCGGTGGCCACCAGCGCCTCCAGCATCTCCAGCTTGGCCTCCAGCGGCACGGGGGCCTCCAGCTGGAGCCCGTCGCGCATGCCCACCTCGCGGACGTCGACGGCGGTGGGCAGCACCAGGTCGAACTCGTTCATCTGCGTCTCCTCGGTGCGGCAGCGGGTACATCCGCATCCTGCCCCGTCCGCCCGGCGTTCCCCCGATCAGGCGGTCCGGCTCGACGGCGGCCGGTCCGGGGAGCAGTCCGACGGCCCCGTCCCGCAAGATGGGCGCAGCACGGGAGGTGTGGAGTGAGCGAGGTGGCCGGCACGCTGCCCCCGGCGGATCGGCGGAGCGTCTTCGCCAACGCGCCGATGGGGATCGCGTTGACGACCCCTGACGGCCTGCTCGTCGACGTCAACCCCGCGCTGTCGGGAATGGTCGGCCGAGGGCCGGACGAGCTGCACGGGCGCTCGATGATGGAGTTCGTGCACCCCGACGCGGTCACCGCCGCGCAGGAGGCGCACGCCACGCTCATCGCCCACCCCGACCGGCCGATGCGGCACGAGACCCGGCTGACGCGGGCGGACGGGTCCGACGTGCCGGTGCAGATCACCGCCTCGTGGGTCCCCGAGACCGACGGGCAGGCGGCGCACCTGGTGCTCATCGTCGAGGACATCACCGAGCGCAAGGCGCTCGAGGCGCAGCTGGTGCACCGCTCGCTGCACGACCCGCTCACCGGGCTGCCCAACCGGCTGCTGTTCCGCGACCGGCTGCGGCACGCCCTCGACCGCGGGCACCGGGAGAACACCCCGACCTGCGTGCTCATCATCGACCTGGACGGCTTCAAGGCGATCAACGACGAGCTGGGTCACCCGATGGGCGACCAGGTGCTCGTGTCCTTCGCCGAGCGGCTGCGGTCGGTGCTGCGGGCCAGCGACACCGCGGCCCGGCTGGGTGGCGACGAGTTCAGCATCGTCTGCGAGAACACCGAGCCGGCGGACGCCGAGGCGCTGGCCGACCGGCTGCGCACCACGGTCACCGAGCCGCTGGACCTCGACGGCATCCGGGTCCCGGTGGGCATCAGCATCGGCATCGGCACCGCGCTGGGCGGCGAGGAGCCCGGGGCGGTCGACGAGCGGGTGGTGCGGGCCGCCGACGACGACATGTACGCCGACAAGGCCCGCCGCCGGTCAGCCCCCCGCCGCTGACCCGGAAGTCCTCCCCCAGCCCTGCGCCCAGGCCGCGGCCCGGCCGAGGCGGGACATGCGGTGGCGGGCCCGGCCGCACGCCCGGCGCCACCTACCCGCCGAGCGCCTCGCCGACGACGGCCCGGGCCTCCTCCTGCACCTGCGCGAGGTGCTCGGGACCGCGGAAGGACTCGGCGTAGATCTTGTAGACGTCCTCGGTGCCGGACGGGCGGGCGGCGAACCACGCATTCTCCGTCGTCACCTTGAGCCCGCCGATCGGGGCGTCGTTGCCGGGTGCCCGGGTGAGCTTGGCGGTGATCGGCTCGCCCGCCAGCTCGGTCGCCGAGACGGCCTCGGGGGAGAGCTTGCCCAGCGCCGCCTTCTGCTCCCGGGAGGCGGGGGCGTCGATGCGGGCGTAGGCGGACTCCCCGAAGTGGTCGGTGAGCTGCCGGTGCAGCTTGGAGGGGGACCGGCCCGTCACCGCCTGGATCTCGGCAGCCAGCAGTGCCAGCAGGATGCCGTCCTTGTCCGTCGTCCAGACGCCGCCGTCACGGCGCAGGAACGAGGCGCCGGCCGACTCCTCGCCACCGAAGCCGACCGACCCGTCCAGCAGGCCCGGCACGAACCACTTGAAGCCGACCGGCACCTCGACCAGTCGCCGGCCGAGATCGGCCACGACCCGGTCGATGAGCGAGCTGGACACCAGCGTCTTGCCGACGGCGACGTCCTTCGCCCACCCCGGGCGGTGGCTGAGCAGATAGGCGATCGCGACGGCGAGGAAGTGGTTGGGGTTCATCAGGCCGGCGTCGGGGGTGACGATGCCGTGCCGGTCGGCGTCGGCGTCGTTGCCGGTGGCGATCTGGAACTCGTTGCGGCGGTCGACCAGCGAGGCCATCGCCGACGGGGACGAGCAGTCCATCCGGATCTTGCCGTCCCAGTCCAGCGTCATGAACCGCCAGGTCGGGTCCACCAGCGGGTTGACCACCGTCAGATCGAGCCGGTGCCGCTCGGCGATGGCGGCCCAGTAGTCGACGCTGGCGCCGCCGAGGGGGTCGGCGCCGATCCGGACACCGGCGTCGCGGATCGCGTCGAGGTCGACCACCGAGGGCAGGTCGTCGACGTAGCTGCCGAGGAAGTCGTAGGTCTCCGCGGCCGAGCGGGCCTGGTCCAGCGGAACCCGGCGCACCCCGCTCAGCCCGGCGCGCAGCAGCTCGTTGGCCCGCCCGGCGATCCAGCCGGTGGCGTCGGTGTCCGCGGGACCGCCGTTGGGCGGGTTGTACTTGAACCCGCCGTCGCGCGGCGGGTTGTGCGACGGGGTGACGACGATGCCGTCGGCCATCCCCGAGGTGCGGCCGGCGTTGGCCCGCAGGATGGCGTGGCTGATCGCCGGCGTGGGGGTGTAGCGCCCGCCCGCGTCGACCAGGACGGTCACGTCGTTGGCGGCCAGCACCTCGAGCGCCGTCGCCCAGGCTGGCTCGGACAGCGCGTGGGTGTCCCGGCCGAGGAAGAGCGGCCCGTCATAGCCCTGCTCCGCGCGGTACTCGCAGATCGCCTGGGTGGTCGCGAGGATGTGCGGCTCGTTGAAGGCCGCGTCGAACGCCGACCCCCGGTGGCCGGAGGTGCCGAACGCCACCTGCTGCGCGGGCTCCGCCGGGTCCGGCTCGACCGTGTAGTAGGCGCTGACCAACGAGGCGACGTCGATCAGGTCGGCGGGCTGGGCGGGCTGTCCGGCACGTGCGTCGCTCATGCGGTGATCTTGGCGTGCCCACGGCCTCCGCCGCGACCCGGACCGCCGTCGGCGCCGCCGCGGACCTCCCGGGCTGCGCCACCCCGCGCTGCTCAGGACAGGTCGGTCATGGTCCCGTGCACCCGGCAGGACGGCGCGCCACCGGTCAGCGTGGCCGGCGTGGCTCACCGCGGTAGGTGCCGAACTGCCACAGGTTGCCCTCCGGGTCACGGAGCTCGACGTCCCGCGACCCGTGGTCGGTGGTGTACGGGGCCCGCACGATCTCGGCTCCGGCGGCGCGCGCCCGGGTGTGCAGGCCGTCGGGGTCGGCGGTGACCACGTAGCAGGCGGCGGTGCCCGGCCGGGCCGGCCAGGGGTCGTCCGGGTCCTCGCGCGCCGAGCCGAGCATCACCCCGCCCCCCTCGGGCCAGTCGAGCTGGGCGTGGTCGACGCGGTCGCCCTCGCCGTAGACGGCGGTCTCCTCGAAGCCGAAGGCGTCGACGAGGAACCGGATGAGCGCACGGGCGTCGCGGGCACGGAATGCCGGCCACACCTGCGGGGGCGGCACGGTCTGCTGGGAGGTCGTCATGACGCCGAGAGTGCGCTGGTGACGGCCTCGATGTCTTGTACGTTCCCGAACTCCGCGGCCAGCCAGCGGGTGGGCGGCAGCCCGGAGAAGGCGCGCCACTCACGGGTGAGGTGGGCCTGGTCGCTGAAGCCGCCGGCCACCGCGAGCGACGCGAGGTCGGCTGCCCGGCCCGCGGCGATGCGCGCGGCCAGCGCCCGCCGGGCCCGGTCGAAGCGCACCACCCGGGCCGCCTCCTTGGGGCTCAGCCCCGTTTCGGCGCGGAACCGCTTCTCCAGGTACCGGACCGACCAGCCGGTCCGCCGGGCCACCTCGGCCACCGGCATGCGCCCTCTCGTCGCCGTCGTCAGCCGCCACGCCGCGGCCACCTCGGGCGGGAGGTCGGCATCGAGGTTCAGCCCCCGTCGCAGCACCTGCTCCAGGGCGGCGAACCGGTCCGCCCAGCCGCAGGCGGTCCGCACCCGGTCGGTCAGCTGGGTGCCCGCGGGACCGAGCAGGTACTCGAGCGGCACGTCGATCGAGGCGAGCTCCCCGGCCGGGCAGCCGAGCAGGGCCCGGGCGCCCAGTGGCGTCAACGACAGCTGCACGCCCGCCTGCCGGCCGGGATGCACGATCCGCGCCGGCCGGATGTGCAGCCCGCCGACGAGCGCGTCGAACCGCCCGGGAGCCTGGGCCGGGTCGGGGTGGGCGGCCATCTGCAGCGGTTCGTCCAGCGTCACGACGACGGTCAGCCAGGGCGAGGGCAGGCCCAGGTGCTCGCCGGGCGGGAAGCCCTCGTGCCGGTAGCCGACCGCGGCTGCGACGTACGGGCGCAGCACGGGGTGCAGGCGGTGCACCACCGACTCCTGCCGCACGCGGTCAGGATGGCAGCGGCGTGCCGAGGTTTCCAGGGCCGCGGGCGCGGCCCAGAAGCCGGCGGACGCGATGCCGCAGGAGGAGCATCGGGGCGAAGAACCCGACATCAGCCCTCTGCCGGGTCGGCCGCTCCCATGTCGTCCGGCAGGTCAGTGCGGCGGCACCGATCATCTCTGCCGATACGGCTGCTGACCTGCTCTTTTCTGTCCTACCCGCGGCCTAGCTCGGGTGCGTCGACGAGGTCGCGGACCGGAAGGAGGGGCACGGTCCCCGAGCTGCTGTCCGCCCTCGACGAGCTGGCCGGGATCGACCTCGCGGAACTGTCCGGGGACACGCTCCTCGACCTCGTCGGCGAACTGTCGGTCACCGCCAACCGGGTTGCGGCGGCGCTGACCTCCGCGGTCCGCGCGGCCGACCGCCGGGAGGCGTACCGCCGCGACGGTGCGTCTCGATGCAGGCCTGGCTGCGCGGCAGCTGCCGGATGGCTCCGGAGCAGGCGACGGCGACGGTGTCGACCGGCCGACGGCTGGAGCAGCTCCCGCACACCGCGGCGGCCTTCGCCACCGGGGAGATCAGCGCGGTGCACGCCCGCGTCATGACGAAGGCCATGACGCCCGACCGCATCGCCCAGGCGGCCGATGCGGGGATCGACCTCGGCGAGACCGACGGCATCCTGGCCGACCTCGCTCGTGCGACGGCCCCGTACGAGACGGCCTGGGGCGTCAAGCAGTGGGTCGCCGGGGTGGACCCCGACGGGACGCTGGACGACGCCGCCGGCCTCCGCCGCCGGTTCACCATGTCGTCCGGGCTGGACGGACGCGTGCACATGCGGGGCGAACTGGATGCCGTGGGTGGCGAGTTCCTGCACACCGCGCTCGCGCCCTCATGAACGGCGACCGCACGGCCGGCGATCCCCGCTCGCACGCCGAACGGCAGGCCGATGCGTTGGTCGCGCTCGCCCGGGGAGCTCTCGATGGCGGCTCGCTCCCCGACGTGCGCGGCGAGCGGCCGCACGTACGCGTGACGATCGACTGGTTCGCGCTCTCCGCCGAGCGCGGCGCCCATGGCGTCGCGGGCGGTTCCCTGGGCTGGGCCGGTCCCATCAGCCCGGAGACGGCGCGGCGGCTGGCCTGCGACGCCGGTGTCGTCCGGGTCATCACCGGCCCGGACGGGCTGCCGCTGGACGTCGGACGCGCGCAGCGGACGGCGAGCGCGGCGATCCGCCGGGCCGTCGAGATCCGCGATGGGCACTGCGTCTTCGCCGGCTGCGACGCCCCGCCCGAGTGGTGCGACGTCCACCATGTCGTGCACTGGGCGCACGGCGGGCCGACGAGCTGCGACAACGGCGCGCTCCTGTGCGAACGGCACCACACCTCGTGCCACGAGGGCCGGTTCACGATCAGGCGAGATCCCGGCACCGGCCGCTGGCACACCTACCGACCGGACGGGTCCGAGATCCTCAGCCGCGCCGGCCCTTGACGCCAAGGCGGCTACACCGCCCCGGTGATCACAAGGTCTCGACGAAATCCTCGTCAGTCGATGCAGCGTCACGATGACATCTGGCTGCACGCCCATCCCCGTGGCGCAGCATCAGTTCAGCGAGCCGCGAGCCGCGAACGGTCGATGAGCTCGATGCGTGCGTCGACCTCTCCGCCTCGGTCCTGGCTCCCGAACGAGCAGGGCCGTCCGCCCTCGCTACGCGCCGCGCGGGGCGTACATGATCACCGCGACGCCGACGAGGCAGAGGAGCGCGCCGGCGATGTCGTACCGGTCAGGGTGGAACCCGTCGACGACCATGCCCCAGGCCAGCGATCCGGCGACGAAGACCCCGCCGTACGCGGCGAGGATCCGGCCGAAGTGCGCGTCGGGTTGCAGCGTGGCCACGAGGCCGTACAGCCCGAGCGCGATCACCCCGGCCCCGATCCACCCCCAGCCGCGGTGCTCCCGGACGCCCTGCCACACCAGCCAGGCGCCGCCGATCTCGGCGAGCGCGGCGAGGGCGAACAGCAGCAGCGAGCGGGTGACGGTCACTTCTCCACCGCGTGGAGGAAGCGGCGCAGCGTCTCGAGGAACACCTCGGGCTGCTCGGAGTGCACCCAGTGCCCGGCGTTCTTGACCTTCACCAGCCGGGTGGCGGGGAAGAGCGCGTCCATGTGCGGCCGGTCCTCCGGCAGCACGTAGTGGGAGTTCGCGCCGGCGATCCAGAGCACCGGCCCGTCGAAGGTGGCGCCCGGCGGCGGCTCGGGAAAGCCGCGCAGCTCACCCAGGTCGCGGTCGAGCAGCTCGAGGTTGAGCCGCCAGTGCCACCCGTCCCCGCCCTCCTCGCGGCTCAGGCTCTGCAACAGGAAACTGCGCACCATCCGGCTGGGGACGGCGGTGCGCAGGGCGGCCTCGGCGTCGGCGCGCGACTCCAGGGCCTCCAGGTCGACGGCCCGCATGGCGGCGATGAAGGCGGCGAAGGGCGAGGCCTCCTCGTCGGGGTCCTCGGTGCGTCCTCCCTGCAGCGGGTACTCGACCGGCGCGATGTCGACGACCACCAGGGCCCGCAGCAGCTCCGGCCGGCGCAGCGCCAGCTGCATCGCCACCTTGCCGCCCATCGAGTGGCCGACCAGCGTGACCGGCTCGCCGTAGGACGCCAGCTCCGCGGCGACCATCTCCGCCATGTCGACGTAGTCGATGCGGTCGGTCCAGGGGGAGTGGCCGTGGTTGGGCAGGTCCAGCAGGGTCACCCGGTGGTCGTCGGCCAGGCCCTTGGCGATGGTCGTCCAGTTCTTCCCCTGGCCGAACAGCCCGTGCACGAAGACCACGCGCGGTCCGGCCTCGCCCAGCGTCCGGGCGGCGAGGGCTTCGTCGGGGTTCTCCGTCACCGGGCGATTCCACCAGACCGCCCGGTGACGTGCGCCCCGCCGCCTCGCTCGGTCCAGCACGACCTCCGTCTCGCCGGTGGCGCTGTCCAGCGTGATGCACCCGCCCTGGAAGTCGACCCGGCTGCCACCCGCGACGTCTCGACCCCGCTGGTCGGGTAGCCCAGGGGCCCGCGCTCCCAGCCCGAATCGGCCCAGCGGGTCCGGATCGCCCCGTAGATCTCGTGCGCACCGGTGTCCGCGGTCCAGTAGATCGAGGCACCACCGGGCCGGGAGAAGTCGGCGCACGGGCGGTCGCTGCCGGCGCCGGCTTCTGACGGAACCGGTCTACCGCATCCACGGCGGCCGGAGAAGGAGACGCGTGCTGACGATCCGGCGACGGCGCGCTCGGCCACCTGCGCGGCCTCGTCGGTCCCCGCCTCTACCGTGCCGGGGGAAGCACGAGGGGGACGTGGATGCCAGGACGACGCCGGAGCGGCCGCACGAGCAGCGCCACGCGCACCCGCCGGTCGGCGGCGAAGGCGGCGCCCAGAAGGGCGTCCACGCGCACAGCCGCGCCGACGAAGGCCGCGCCCGAACTGCCCACCGCGGGTCCGGGGGAGCGGGTGTGGGTGCTGGCCGTGCCGTTCCGCGCCCCCGCGCCGGGCGCCGTCTGGCACCCGGGCCTGCAGGCGCACGTGTGGGTCGGCCGGGAGCTCCCGGCCGAGCTCGCGCCTTACGACCCACCGCCGTACGGCCTCGAGCGCTTCCTCGAGGACGAGCTCAACGACATGCCGCGACCGCTACCCGAGGCCCGGCAGCTCACGCCGCGCGACCAGCAGTGCGACGGCGCCGACGTGGTGGCGACCCACGCCGCGTCGGGCGGGCGCGTCTTCCTGCTCGGCGACGACCCCGGCGTCGGGAAGACCGGCACGGCGATCCTCGCGGTGAAGGCGATCGCCGAGCAGCGCGACGTCCACACGGTGCTGGTGATCGCCGACCGGCCGGCGGCCATCACAATCCCGCACTGGACCCGCTCGATCGGCGGGTTCGGCGACGGCGGGCTGCGCTGGTGCGTGACCACCTGGGACCGGCTGGGCAAGGTGGCGAAGCTGCGCTTCGACGTCGTCGTCGCCGACGAGGCGCACATGGTCCGGCACACGACGACCCAGCGGTGGAAGCACTGGAAGGCCGTCTCCGGCGCCGCCCGGGTCAAGGACCCCCCGTACGTGCTGGCCGCGACGGCCACACCGGCCCACACGCCGCTCGAACTGCCGTACCTGGCGCCGGAGTTCGCCGCCCGGCACGGGGAGTCGATCAAGGAATGGGCCGACCTGCCGAAGGCGCTGGAGCGGCACAGGTTCCACGTGGAACGTGGCCGCTACGGCTGGCAGTGGACCGACGACGTCGACGGCCGCCGGGCCGACCTGGCCCGCCTGCAGTCCTGGCTGGCCGACGCCGATCCGCCGGCGACCCTCCACCGGCCGGCGCCGTGGGGGCCGGTCTCGGTCACCGGCACGCCGGTGCTGCTGACGCCGGCGGAACGGGCGTCGTACGAGGCCGAGTGGTCGGAGTTCCGGGCAGAGATGCAGTTGGCCCGGCGCGGGCGGCAGGCCGCGCGCGGCCGGGCGGCGCTGCTGCGGTTCCGGCAGAAGGCCGGGCTGATCCGGGTGCAGGCCACCGTCGACTGGATCAGGGCGCAGGTGGAGGCCGAGCGGCAGGTGGCGGTGTCGGTGGAGTTCGTCGAGACCGCGGCCGACCCGATCCGCGAGGCGCTGCTCGACGGCGGCATCCCGGTCGCCGGCATCTACGGCCGCGACCGGTTCGACGTCGAGGCCGAGCGGCTGCGCTTCCAGCGCGGCGAGGCCACCGTCTGCGTCTTCACCGTGACCGCGTCGATCAGCCTGCACGCCGGTGAGCTGCTGCCCGACGGCTCGTCGGCGTCGGGGCCCCGCGGGTGGGGTTGTTCCACCAGCCGCGGTTCTCCGGCATCCAGGCCCGCCAGGTGACCGGCCGGACGCACCGCGACGGGCGCACCTCGCCGTGGCGGGTGGCGTTCGCCGCCGACACGGTCGAGGAGCAGGTGGCCCGCGTGATGGTGGAGCGGCTGGCCGTGAGCGGCTCCACCGCCGGGGCGGACACCTCGGCGCTGCAGGAGATCGCCGAGCTGCTCGACGCCGACTGGCTGCCCCCCGCCGCCTTCACCGAAGGATGAGGGGCGGCACGGCCGAGCAGGAGGCGAGGCGGCCGCTGCGCGCCCTTCCCGGCGCGGTCCTGCTGGCACTCGCCGCCCTGACGGCGCTGGGCACGCTGGCGGCAGCCTGGGGGACAGCGCTCGGCGACGGCCGCCACGAGGCGTGCACCTCACGCGGAGTGCCGTACGGCCCACCGCACGAGACGTGGCACGTCCAGGTCTCCGGATCCACGCTGCCGCTGGGTGTCTCGTGCACCTGGACGGATCCGGCCACCGGTGATGCCGTCCGCCAGGAACCGCCGTGGACGCCCACGGTCGTGGCCGGTGCGGGCGCCGGTCTCGGCGCGGCATGGCTGGTGGCCGCGGGCCTGTCACGCCTCGGCCGTCGGGCCGCTTCCGAGGACGTGTGGCTCCCATGAGCCTGCCCGTCGGGGCGTCGACGTGCGTCGGGGGCGCGGCGACCGCGAGGCACGTCAGCCGCGCCCCGACGAACACGACGGAGCAGACGGTGGCCCGCCCGGCACGAGCTCGACGTCCGCGCCCGCGCCGATGCTCGCCGCCTGCGCCGTCGCGGTGCGCTGGAGCTCCCCGGCGCGCGGCGCACCTCCGCGAGCGCTGGGCCGCAGCGGGCCGGGCCGACCGGGCCCTGCGCCGAGCCGGTACGGCGGGCCGCTCCCACCGTCGTGGCACCCCGGGCGGATCATCGGAGGCATGCGGCGGGAGGCGAGCATCCTGCATCTGGACCTGGATGCCTTCTTCGCCGCCGTCGAGCAGCGCGACAAGCCCTCCTTGCGCGGCCGGCCCGTCGTCGTCGGGGGCGTCGGTGGACGAGGCGTCGTCGCCACGGCGTCCTACGAGGCGCGGGCCTACGGGGCACGCTCGGCGATGTCCACGGCCGAGGCCCGCCGGCGCTGCCCCCCGGGGACGGCGTTCCTCGGCGGCCGGTTCGCCGCCTACCGGCGCACCTCGGACGTCGTCATGGAACTCCTCCGCGGACTCTCCCCGCTGGTCGAGCCGGTCTCGATCGACGAGGCGTACGTCGACCTCGCCGCGGGGCCGGGGCACGACCTCTCCGTTTCCGGCGTGACGGAACTGGGGCTGAGCCTCAAAGAGCGGATCGCAGCGGCCACCGGGGGCGTCACCGGATCGGTCGGCATCGGCACCTCCAAGTTGATGGCGAAGATCGCCTCCGACCTCGACAAGCCCGACGGCCTCCTCGTCGTCCCGCCGGGCGGCGAGCTCGACGTGCTGCACCCGCTGCCGGTCACCCGCCTCGGCGGGGTCGGCCCCGCGACGGCGGAGCGGCTGCGTCAGGTCGGGGTGTCGACCGTGGCCGACCTCGCCGCCAAGTCGCTGCCCGATCTGGTTGCGCTTGCCGGACGGGCCCACGGCGCGGGGCTGTACGCGCTGGCGCGGGCGGACGACGACCGCGGGGTCGTCCCCGACCGGGAGGTGAAGTCGGTGTCGCACGAGGAGACGTTCGAGCGCGACCTCACCGACCTCGCCGTCCTCGGGCGGGAGATCGACTCGATGGCGACCCGGGTGGGCAACCGGCTGCGGTCCTCGGCGTACTCGGGCCGGACCGTCACGGTGAAGCTGCGGCGGTACGACTTCACCACGATCACCCGGTCCCAGACGCTGCCCCAGCCCACCGACGACGCCCGGCTGATCGCCGCGACCGCCCGTCGGCTGCTCACCGAGGCCGGTACCAGCGGAGGGCTGCGGCTGCTGGGCGTGGGGGTCTCCGGGCTCTCGCTCTACGCCCAGGGCGACCTGTTCGCCCAGGACGCGGAGTCCGTGCCGGAGGAGCCCGCGGCCACCGGCACGGAGGAACCGGCGGAGCAGCCCGAGCTGCCGGTCGAGAAGCGCTGGTGGCCCGGTCAGGACGTGCGGCACGAGGAGCTGGGGGCCGGCTGGGTGTGGGGTCGGGGCCTCGGCCGGGTCACGGTGCGCTTCGAGGGACCGTCGACGCCCCCCGGGCCGGTGCGCACCCTGGCCGCCGACGACCCGCTGCTGCAGCCCGCCGAGCCGCCTGACTGGCGGATCCCCGAGTGAGCGGACCCGCGACCCGTTCCCGGTGGGGCGTCGGCAGGTCGACGACGGTCATCGCCGTCAGGAGGGTTCCGGCGAGCGCGCGGGTGATCGTCGAGAATGGCTGCTGGTCGGATCGAGGAGGAGGCGACGTGCCGGAGCCCAGCACGTGGATGCGGATGACCCAGGAGGACCCGGAGCACTCGGCGGCCTACGTGCAGCGGTTCCGCACGCTGGCCGAGCAGGGGATGGACCTGGTCGGTGAGGCGCGGTTGGTCGACGCGATGCTGCCCCGCGGGTCGCGGGTCCTGGACGCGGGCTGCGGGCCGGGGCGGGTCGGCGCCCACCTGCACGAGGTCGGGCACCACGTCGTCGGCGTCGACGTCGACCCGGTGCTCGTCGCCGCCGCGGAGGAGGACCATCCCGGCCCGCGCTGGCTGGTCGGCGACCTGGCCGAGCTCGACCTGACCGCCCACGGCATCACCGAGCCGTTCGACGCGATCGTCAGCGCCGGGAACGTGATGGCGTTCCTGGCTCCCTCGACGAGGGATGCGGTGCTGCGCCGGCTCCGGGCGCACGTGGCTCCCGAGGGGCGGGCCGTCATCGGCTTCGGCGCGGGCCGCGGTTACGAGTTCGACGAGTTCCTGACCGACGCAGGGGCGGCCGGCTGGGCACCGGACGTGCTGCTCTCCACCTGGGACCTGCGGCCGTTCACCCCCGAGTCGGACTTCCTGGTCGCCGTCCTCCGCCCCGTCTGACGCGCACACCCGCGGGTCAGCGTGCGCCGCGCGGGCCGTCCGCCGGCGATCGGGTCGCCGGCTCCGCCCAGGCGTCGCCGTCACTGCTCGCCCGGCGTCGGCGGAGCCGCGGGCAAGGCGACGCCGAGGGCCACGGTGAGGTCCCGGACCGTCTGCGGGTCCTCCAGGCGCGGCCCGTAGAGCTCCCGCAGCTGCGTCATCCGGTAGCGGACGGTCTGCGGGTGCACGAAGAGGGCCGCGGCGACCTGCTCGCGCCGGCCGTGGTGCAGCAGCCAGGAGCGCAGGGTCTCGGTCAGCTTCTCGCGCGCGGTGTCCCCCACCGACTCCAGGGGCGCCAGCACCCGGGCCCGCAGGTCGGCCAGGGCGTCCTCGTCGGCGCGCACGACCAGCTCGGCCAGGCGGGCGTCGGTGTCCAGCGGCCCGCCGTCGCCCGGTGTCATCCCGAGGCGCAGCGCCCGCAGCGCCCGGCGGTACGACGCCTGGACGTTCCACCAGGGTCGCGCCGGCCCGACCACCGCCTCGCGGCCCCCGAGTCCGCGCAGCAGCGCCCCGCGGGCGGCACCCTCGGCGTCCGGCACCAGCAGCACGGCGAGATCCCCGGTCCGGTCCACGTCGGGGACGTCCTCGGCGGCGACGAGCGTGCGCGGGTCGAGGGAGACCATCGCGCCCCGGGTCCGGCCGTCCGGGAGCAGGACGGCCGTGAGGGTGCGCGGCGCCGTCCACTCGGCCCGCTGCGCCAGCGCCACCAGCTCCGTGTGCGGGCCGCCGGTGAGCAGCCCGTGCGCCAGGCGCTCGAGCATGCGCTGGCGGGCCCGGCCGCTGGACGCCAGCTCGTCGGCGTGGCCGGCGACGCTCGCGGCGGACAGCTGGTCGATGTAGGCGAAGACCAGCTCGGCGAACCGGGCGAGCGCCTCCGGCCCCAGACCGGCGGTGACCGCGGCGGCGCTCATGTCCCGCCAGGACACCCGGGCGCCGACCCGGTAGGCGGCCAGCAGCGCGTCCATCGAGCGCCCGCTGCGCGCCTCTCCCCTGCCGAGGGCGTACGCGGCCTCGACGACCGACCCCCCGGGCGTGCCGGCGTCGGCATTGCCGCCGGCGGCGGCCAGCTGGAGGAACCCACGGAGGGTCAGCTCGACAGCGGTGGAGATCTTGCGCCCCATCGGGCCGAGGAACGCATCGGCGTAGCCCGGCACCGCGACGATGATCTCCTCGACCGCGCGCTCGGCCACCCTCGGCAGCTCGGTGCGCATCGCCTCCGCGACCGCTTCGGGGAAGGGCGCGGGGTCCGGTGTCATCTGACCTCCTTTGTCTTCGGCGAACAGAAGCTACCCGCCGATTCACGTCCGGAGCACAGGTACTTGACTGCCGGACTGGGAAAGCTGTGTACATGACAGCAACCGCCCGCCCCGCCGCGGCCCGTCCGCCGGCGCGGAGCGCGCTGCGCGACCGGGTGCTCAAGCTCGCCGAGCTCGTGACCACCCCGCTGCTGCCGGTCGACTACCTCGACCTGTTCGACCCGCTCCGCTCCGGTGCGGCCCTCCGCGGCCGGATCGAGGCCGTGCAGCGGGAGACCCGGGACGCCGCCAGCATCGTGATCCGCCCGGGTCGCGACTGGCTGCCGCACGTCCCCGGCCAGTACGTCCGCATCGGGATCGACATCGACGGCGTCCGCCAGTGGCGCGCCTACTCGATCACCTCGATCCTCGACCGCGCCGACGGCTGCTTCACCATCACGGTCAAGGCCATCCCCGACGGCAAGGTCAGCAACCACCTGGTGCACCGGGTCCGCCCCGGCACGATCATCCAGCTGGACCAGGCCACCGGGGAGTTCTGCCTCCCCGAGCAGGCGCCGGCGAAGGCGCTGTTCGTCACCGCCGGCTCCGGCATCACGCCGGTCATGGGCATTCTGCGCAACCACGCCGACCAGCTCACCGACACCGTGCTGGTCCACTCCTCGCCCACGGCCGAGGACGTCGTCTTCGGCGCCGAGCTGCGGCAGATGGCCGCCGAGGGCCGGATCCGGCTGATCGAGCAGCACACCGACAGCGCCGGGATGCTCGACGCCCGGTCCATCGCCGAGCTGGTGCCCGACCTGCACGAGCGCGCCACCTGGGCCTGCGGCCCCGTGGGCATGCTCGAAGCGCTGGAGGAGCACTGGGCCTCGGTCGGCATCGCCGACCGGCTCTACACCGAGCGCTTCCGCCCGCGGATCCTCGTGACCGGCGAGGGCGGCACGGTCAGCTTCACCAAGAACGGGACCACCGTCGAGGCGGACGGCGCCACGCCGATCCTCGACGCCGCCGAGGAGGCCGGCGTCCTCATGCCCAGTGGCTGCCGGATGGGCATCTGCTACGGCTGCGTCCTCCCGCTGCGCGAGGGCGCCGTCCGCGACCTGCGCAACGGCGAGATCACCACCGCCGAGGACGTCGGTGACGGCGTCCTCATCCAGACCTGCGTCAGCGCCGCCGCCGGCGCCTGCGCCATCGACCACTGACCGCCTCGAGCCACAGGAGCCCGGACATGACCGTCATCCAGAAGAAGCCCGAGAACCCGATCGCCCACCTGTCCGCCGAGGACGTCGAGATGATCGGCAAGGAGCTCGACACCATCCGCCAGGAGATCCGCGACAGCCTGGGCGAGAACGACGCGAAGTACATCCGCACCGTCATCGACGTGCAGCGCAAGCTCGAGCTGGGCAGCCGCGCCGTCCTGCTGTTCTCGAAGTTCCCGCCGGCATGGCTGCTCGGGACGGCCGGCCTGTCGGTCGCCAAGATCCTCGAGAACATGGAGATCGGGCACAACATCCTCCACGGGCAGTGGGACTGGATGCGCGACCCGAAGATCCACTCCACGACGTGGGAGTGGGACATGGCCAGCCCGGCCGAGCAGTGGAAGCACTCGCACAACGAGCTGCACCACACGTACACCAACGTGATCGGCAAGGACAACGACCTCGGCTACGGCATCATGCGCGTCGACGAGGACCAGCGCTGGCACCCGATGTACCTTGCGCAGCCGCTGTGGAACTTCATCAACGCCTGCTTCTTCGAGTACGGGATCGCCGCCTACGACCTCGAGCTGGGCAAGAACCTGGCCACGAAGAAGCGCCGCAACGACCCCAAGTTCCGGGCCGCCGCCAAGCAGGTGCTGAAGAAGATCCGCAACCAGGCGGCCAAGGACTACGTCGTCCACCCGCTGCTCTCGGGCCCGTCGTTCCTGCCGACGCTGGCAGCCAACTTCACCGCCAACGTGGTGCGCAACCTCTGGTCGCACTCGGTGATCATGTGTGGGCACTTCCCCGAGGGGGTCGAGACCTTCGAGAAGACCTCGATCGACGGGGAGACCCGCGGCGAGTGGTACGTCCGCCAGATGCTCGGCTCGGCCAACATCTCGGGCAGCAAGGCCATGCACATCATGACCGGCAACCTGTCGCACCAGGTGGAGCACCACCTGTTCCCGGACATCCCGAGCAACCGCTACGCGGAGATCGCGCCGAAGGTGAAGGACATCTTCGACCGGTACGGCCTCACCTACCACTCGGCCCCGCTGTACAAGCAGGTCGCGAGCGCGTGGCACAAGGTCATCCGCCTGTCGCTGCCCAACGGCTGGCTGGCCGAGACGACGCCGAAGAACGCCCCGGCGCAGCTGGCCAAGCTGTACAAGATGACGACCGGCGGGCCCAAGGTCCGCCGCGCCCTGCAGCAGAAGGCCGCCGCCTGATCCAGCGGTAGCGCCGAACGGGAGAGGCCCAGAACCGTCATGGTTCTGGGCCTCTCCCGTTCACCGCTCCGCGACCCGCGGGCCTCGTCGTGCGGTTTGTAGGGCGACATGCAACTGTCGGTGCGCACGACGCCTGGTGTCATCGGTGACGGGCCTCGACGCTTCTCCACAGTGATCGGTGACAAGCAGCGTCGCGGATCTCTGCTTGCGCCAACCAGGCGGTTCCAGGCGCCACGCGTACGTCTTTACAGCAAAACGGCTGCCTCACAGGCGAAGAGTCAACCGATCCGGGGACAGTTCCGCGGGCTCATCGGGCGATAGCCGCGTACGAGCGTGTACCCGGCCGGCACGGCGCCGACCGTGACCAGCAGGATCGATTGCTGACTGTGAGGGCGACCCCGGGCCCTGCGGGGATGAGGGACCACAGCCAGCGCTTGTAGCAGGGGGATCGACGCGGCGGCATCCGGCCGACCGGGCGGCAGGCGAGCTTTGGTAACCGTGTCGAGCAGGACGGACGGGGAAGTTCAAGACGGGCACGGGCCTCTCGCTGGTGACCGATGGCTTCACGCACCCTCGGATCACTCCGGCCCGTGCCCGCCCTCAAACTCCTGGTTCAGGCACTCGTCTCGCGACTTTGCAGCAGCCCTGGGTCATCGCCCTCCCGGATGACTGGTCTCCAGTGCCGGGGCGGAAGCGGGCGGGACACGGACGTCGGCGGCCTGCTCGAACGCGTAGGCGTAGGCGAGAAGGTCGTCCTCGCTGTAGGCGCGGCCGAGCAGCTCGATGCCGATCGGGACGCCAACAGGCGCGGCCTCCGTCGGAGCGGAGAACCCGCCTTGGAAGGTGACCGCCGGCAAGCCGGTGCTGTTGGACATCAAGCCGTTCCGCTCGACCTGCGACTCCCCGATCGGCACCACAAGGCGCTTCTGGTGTGGATAGACGATGGCGTCGAGGTCGAGGTCGGCCATCGTGCTGAGGACGAGGTTGCGCATCTTGTCCCGGTTGGCGTAGCGCTGGAGGTACTCCGGCGTGCTCGTGCCGCCGCCGCCGAGCAGCTCCACCTCCTCCTGCAGGGTCTGCTGGACCGACGGCGCCGCCTCGCCGGTCTCGGCGATGTCCGCCAGGGAGTTGTACGGGGTGCCGGAACCGAAGTCCTCGAGGTAGTCCGCCATCGCCTCCGCCGCTTCCCAGTTGCTGGTGGAGACCTGGCCGCTCAGCTCCTCGAAGCCCTCCATCTCGAACGGGACCACCTCGGCGCCGAGAGCCTCCATCTGCTTCACGGCGTCGTCGACGACGGCGTTCACCTCGCCGTGGACCTCCGGGTCGTCGCCCATCAGGTTGGTCATGAGGCCGATCCGGGTGCCCTTGAGCGCCTTCTCGGTGAGGCCGTCCAGATAGGAGTTCGGGGTCATCCCGTCACCGTTGGCGGTGATCGGATCCTCGGGGTCGTAGCCCACCATGACGTCGAGGAGGCGGGCGGCGTCCTCGACGGTGCGCGCAATGGGGCCGATCTCGTCCTGGGTGTAGCTGTTCGGTGCCACTCCGTGGCGGCTCACCAGTCCACGGGTCGGCCGGATGCCGACCAGGCTGTTGGCCGAGCTTGGGGAGCGGATCGACTGCCCGGTGTCGCTGCCGGTGCCGATGAGGCCGAAGTTCGCGGCCAGGGCCGCACCCGTTCCGCCGCTCGAGCCTCCCGGTGTACGGGTGAGGTCGTACGGGTTGTGGACCTGGTCGCCGAGGCTGGAAAGACTCTCCCCGCCACGGGCGAATTCGTGGAGATGCGTCTTGCCGAGGATCAGAGCGCCCTCGTCTCGCATGGCAGCGACAGTCGTGGCGTCTTCAGCCGGGATCATGCCTTCCATCGCCTCCGAGCTGGAGGTGGTGGGCATGTCGGCGGTGTTGAAGTTGTCCTTCAGCAGGATCGGGACGCAGTGCAGGCTGCCGACGGAATTCTTGTCCTTCTCGTACTCCGCGTCCTTCTCGGCTGCGGTCTCCAACGCGTCCGGGTTGATCGTCACGATGGATGCGAACTGGTCGTCGTAGGCCTCGATGCGGTCCAGGTAATCCTGGACGAGTTCGACACAGGTGAGCTTGCCGCTACGGAACGCAGCCTGAACCTCGGAGACCGTGGTCTCCATGATGTCGAAGGTGGCCCTTCCCGGGTGCTCCCCCCGGGGTTGAGCATGGGCAGTGGCTGGGACGACTAGCGAAACTCCGAGAACAGCCGCTGTCAGGGGAACGACCCGTGTGCCATGTAGGCGACGCATACAACGCCTTCCGATGAGGGGGTGATGGGTGCCCTGACCGTTCCAGCGTCTCGTTTCGGCCCGATGACGACTGCCTCACCTGTCTGTTTCCACGCACAACCCGGCGAACCCGCAGACTTGACCCGCGAGAGTCGACAGTTCCGCTGCTGGGCGCACAACCGGGCGACCCGGTTCTCACCGGCGGCGTTGTTGCGCCGGCGCAGCTCCCGCAGCTCCGCCGACTCATCCGGCTTGCCGCTTCCGCCGCGATCGCTTGAGGCCGGTGGCGCGAGCCCGTCCTCCCGGTCGGCGATCTTCAACCAGCGCTGCAGACAGGACTCCGAGATCCCGAAGTCGCGCGCGACTCGGGAGACCGACGCCTCGCCCTTGCGGGCCACGGCGATCACGTCACGCCGGAACTCCGGCGGGAACCGTTTGGGTACGGTGCTGATCCTTCCAGCGAAGCCGGAGCCTCACAGGCAAGGAGTCGACCGAACCGGGAGCAGTCCCGGAGGCCCCGCTCGAGATCGCTTTGGCTGGGACCCTGTGCGTTCCCGGGGCGACTGATGCGCCCTGCCCGGAAGGATACCGGGACGGGCCCGCAACCCCGGCCTGTCGACCAGACCCGAAAGGCGATGGGCCCAGACCTGCGCCTGTACTTAGAGGTGACCTGCACCCGCCCAGTGCCGAGCGCCCGCCGGCGGACGCCGTGCTTGGTCAGGGCCCGGTGACGCCTGGACGTCACTTGCCCACAGGCCCGATGACACCGAGCGTCGCCAGTGCTGACGTTCCCGCGTCGTTCGCTGACGCCGCCCGATGAGGCGGGCGGCCTCTGACCTGTCGCCCTACGGCCGCTCAGTTCGCCATGTCCACGAAGCGGCTGTAGTGGCCCTGGAAGGCGACCGTGACGTTGGCCGTCGGGCCGTTGCGGTGCTTGACCAGCATGATGTCGGCCTCACCGGCCCGCGGGGACTCCTTCTCGTACATGTCCTCGCGGTGGATCATCATGACCATGTCGGCGTCCTGCTCGATGGAGCCGGACTCACGGAGGTCCGACAGCATCGGCTTCTTGTCCTGGCGCTGTTCCGAGCCACGGTTCAGCTGCGACATCGCGATGACCGGGACCTCGATCTCCTTGGCCAGCAGCTTCAGGGCGCGAGAGAACTCCGAGACCTCCTGCTGACGGCTCTCGACCCGCTTGCCCGACGTCATCAGCTGCAGGTAGTCGATGACCACGAGCTTGAGGTCGTTGCGCTGCTTGAGCCGCCGGGCCTTTGCGCGGATCTCCATCATCGTCATGTTCGGCGAGTCGTCGATGTAGAGCGGGGCGTCGGCCACCTCACCCATGCGGCGCGCCAGCTTCGCCCAGTCCTCGTCGGAGAGGGTGCCGGCGCGCATGTGGTGCAGCGGCACCTTCGCCTCGGCCGAGAGCAGACGCATGGTGATCTCGTGCTTGCTCATCTCGAGCGAGAAGATCACCGCCGGCATCTGGTGCCTGACCGTGGCCGAGCGTGCGATGTCCAGGCCCAGCGTGCTCTTGCCGACACCGGGTCGGGCCGCGATGACGACCATCTGCCCGGCCTGCAGGCCGTTGGTCAACTCGTCGAGGTCACGGATGCCGGTGGGGACACCGCGCGCGGTGCCGCCCCGGGAGGCGATGGCGTCCAGCTCGTCCATCGTCGGCTGCAGGACGTCCTCGAGGCGCGCGTAGTCCTCGCTCATCCGCTTCTCGGTGACGTCGTAGATCTCCTGCTGGGCGCGGTCGACGATGTCGTCGACGTCCCCCTTGCCCCCGGCCGCACCGTAGCCGAGCTGCACGACGCGGGTACCGGCCTCGACCAGGCGCCGCAGCACGGCCTGCTCGGCGACGATCGCCGCGTAGTAGCCGGCGTTCGCGGCCGTCGGCGTCGAGGCGATGACCGTGTGCAGGTAGACCGCGCCGCCCATCTTGGACAGCTGGTCGGTGCGGTTGAGCTCCGCGGCGACGGTGATCGCGTCGGCGGGCTCACCGCGCCCGTAGAGGTCCAGGATGCAGTCGAAGATCACCTGGTGCGCAGGACGGTAGAAGTCGTTGCCGTGCAAGACCTCCACGACGTCGGCGATCGCGTCCTTGCTCAGCAGCATGCCGCCGAGCACCGACTGCTCCGCCGCGACGTCCTGAGGCGGCTGCCGGTCGTACTCCGGCGCCGTCACGGACGGTCGGCTGAACTCGTCGGCCACCGCCACGGGGGTACCTCCATCTCCTTGCGGGCGCGCCCGCATGACCACTGCGCGCAGGGGAAGTACGCGAGCTCGGCGGGCGGCGCCGGACCGAACGTCGGTTCGATCAATGCCTACCGGAGGGGACCGACAGTTCGCCGTCCCCGTGGTGGCCGGAGAGGACGTTAGGAAGCCGCGGCGGGAGAGTCCACCACCGTTGTGCACGTGGATCTGCACAACTTGTGGACAAGTCGGTGGACGGAGGCGTGTCGACATGTGGAGGAGGCGGGGGACGGCGGGCGCCCCTCCGGGCGATCACCCCGTGCGACCTGCACGCTTGCCGCCCACCGGGTGTGGACGGAAGAAACTTCTCGAGAAACTTCCGGCCGTCGCACCACGAGTCACAGCGGTGCACGGGGGATCCCCGCGGCCCGGGGGAGGGCGTCGCCCGGCCTCCTGTGCGCTCTGGGAGCTCTGCTGCCGTTCCGTCGGGCCGGCGGAAACCTCCCGGGTGGCCGCGACGCTCCTGGGACGCCTGGAGGGCCGGGAACGCCACGAGGGGCGCCGGACGGGAAGTCCGGCGCCCCTCGTGGGCAGTGCAGCGACCCTCCGCGGGGGAGGGCCCGTTCCCTACTCGGCGACGACGTCGATCGTCAGCTGAGAGGTGACCTCGGGGTGCACCCGCACGGTGACGGTGTGCTGACCCGTGGTCTTGATGCTGCTGGGCAGCTCGATCCGGCGACGGTCGAGCGCCGGGCCGCCGGCCGCGGTGACCGCGGCGGCGACGTCGGCGGTGGTGACCCGGCCGAACAGGCGACCACCGTCACCGGCGCGCGCCGGCACCTGGACGGTCAGGCCGTTGATACGGCCGGCCAGGGCCTGCGCCTCCTCGTGGGAGGCCACCTCGCGGGCGGCACGCGCCCGGCGCAGGGACTCGACCTGCTTCTCGGCACCCCGGGTGGCCACGATGGCCAGCCCGCGGGGCAGGAGGTAGTTGCGGCCGTAGCCGCCCTTGACCTCGACGGTGTCGCCGGAGGACCCGAGACCGGTGACCTCCTGCGTGAGGATCAGCTTCATCGTGCTCATGATCAGCGCGCCGTCGAGGTGTAGGGCAGCAGCGCCATCTCACGGCTGTTCTTCACGGCCGTGGCGACGTCACGCTGGTGCTGGCTGCAGTTGCCGCTGACGCGGCGGGCACGGATCTTGCCGCGGTCGGAGATGAACTTCCGCAGCAGGGTCGTGTCCTTGTAGTCGACGTAGGTCGCCTTGTCCTTGCAGAACTGGCAGACCTTCTTCTTGGGCTTGCGAACAGGGGGCTTGGGCACCTGGTTCTCCAGAATCGAACGGTTTGTGTGGCCCCGTCCAGAGGTCCACCGCGAGCTCGCGAGTGGTGAGGGGGACGGGGTCCTTGCTCAGAACGGCGGTTCGTCGGACGGCCCGGCAGGCGTCGACCACGGGTCGCTCGCCCCGCCGCCGCCACCACCGAAGCCGCCGCCACCGCCGAAGCCGCCGCCACCGCCGCCGCCCTCACCGCGCGAGGCGCGGGTGACCTTGGCCGTGGCGTAGCGCAGCGACGGGCCGATCTCATCGACCTCGAGCTCGACGACGGTGCGCTTCTCGCCTTCCTTCGTCTCGAACGAGCGCTGCTTGAGGCGGCCGCTGACGATGACGCGCGATCCGCGGGTCAGCGACTCGGCCACGTTCTCCGCGGCCTGACGCCAGACGTTGCAGCGGAGGAAGAGCGCCTCGCCGTCCTTCCACTCCTGCGACTGGCGGTCGAAGGTCCGGGGCGTCGAGGCCACGGTGAAGTTGGCGACGGCAGCGCCCGACGGCGTGAAGCGCAGCTCCGGATCGGCGGTCAGGTTGCCGATGACGGTGATGACGGTTTCGCCGGCCATGGTCAGTGGACCTCGGGCCGCATCAGCTTCGTGCGCAGGACCGACTCGTTCAGGTTCAGCTGCCGGTCGAGCTCGGAGACCGCTGCGGGCTCGGCATCGATGTCGATGACCGCGTAGATGCCCTCGGCCTGCTTGTTGATCTCGTAGGCCATGCGACGGCGGCCCCAGATGTCGACCTTGCCGACGTTGCCACCGGAGTTGGTGATGACGGTCAGGAACCGGTCGAGCGAGGGCGCGATCGTGCGCTCCTCCAGATCGGGGTCGAGAATGACCATCAGTTCGTAATGACGCACGGAGAACCCCACCTCCTCTGGTCTCAGCGGCTGCAGGGAATCTGCAGCAGGAGGGTCGTACACGCGTCGCGCGCCCCGGCTGGAGCCGGAACGCGCGGCTTCAGGTTACCAGCGCTGTGGATCCGGCCATCAGGCGCGGCCGTGGGGGACGACGACGGCCGTCGCGGTGACGCCTGGCGATCAGCGGGTCTCGCGCGCTGCCTGTGCGGTGCGGACGAGCGCCGCGGTGACGGCGGCCAGCGCGACGACGGCGGCGAGCGCGGCCGTCGGCAGGGTGACCGGGTCGGCCCCCGACACGGTGGCGACCTGGTCGGCCGCCTCCCCGTCCGGCCCGGAGGAGCCCAGACCGGCGAGCTGGCCGAACACCGGGACCGAGGCGCGGTCGTAGGAGCCCGTGACGCCACCGGCACCGGTGCGGTCCGTGCTGCCGGTGCGGTCCGTGCTGCCGGTGCGGTCCGTGCTGCCGGAAGGCGAGCCGGGGACGACGGAGCGGGACGGGTCGAAGGCCGCGGCGGCCGAGCGGGTGCCCGGGGCGAGCTGCGCGGCACCCCCGGCCGCGGTGTCGTAGGTGTACTGGCGGCCCGGGACGTCCTGCGGCGAGGAAGCCGGCGCGACCTCGGGGCTCGGGGCCTGACCGGTCGGTGGGGGCACCGGTCCGCCCGGGGCGGTGGGCGGCTGCGGGGTGACCTGCGGCGCCTCGGGCAGCGCCGGGGGCGGGAGCGGCGGCAGGTTCGCGCCCTCGAGGTCGGGCAGCGGGAGGAGCGTGTTGACGACCAGCGGCTGCGGCCGGGGGAGCGGGGGCAGGAGCGCGGCCGCCGCGTCCAGGAGCGGCCGGGTGAGCGCCGCGCCGCTCTCGTACGTGTACGTGAAGGTCAACCAGCAACCGGCGACGCAGCTGCGGTCGAACGTCTCGGTGACCGCGGCGCCGGGGGCCAGCGCCTTCCGCCCCGACGGCATCGTGAGGGTGACCTGGGTCCTGGCCGTGACGTCGACCAGCGCCGGCAGCAGGGCGCCGCCGACCTCGACCGTCCTGTCCTGGAGCTCGTTGACGAAGGTGACCGACCCCCCCTGGTCGACCGAGACGACCAGCTGGGTCAGGTCCCGGATCGGCACGGTCGCCGTCGGCGCGGCAGTGGCCACGGGCGCCGCCGTCACGGCTGCCACCGCCACGCCCAGCCAGCTCAGCACGGCCACGGCTGCGCCCCGGCGGGCAGTGCGACGGATGCGACCCGTTGCCATGTTCTGCTACCTCCACGTCGACGTCACACCGCTACCGGCGGGTAACCCTCGTCACGAACCCAACGATCATGTGACGCAGGCGATACGGGGAGACGAGGAACTCGACCAGAATCGGAGATCCGGCATGGCAGACCACCCGATCGGCGTACACGTGGGCGCCGGCCTGACCGACGACGGCGAGCTGGACTGGGGCGGGCCGCTGGCCCGCGCGGCCGAGATCGATGCCGACGGCGTCCAGGTGTTCCTCGCCGATCCGCAGGGCTGGAAGGCGCCCCGCCCCCGTCCGGACGCCGCGCAGCTGCAGGCCTCCGGCGTCGCCGTGTTCGTGCACGCGCCGTACGTGCTCAACGTGGCGACGACCAACAACCGCATTCGGATCCCCAGCCGCACGCTGCTCGGCAAGCACGCGCAGGCCGCGGCCGATGTCGGCGCCCGTGGCCTCGTGGTGCACGGCGGCCACGTCCTGGCCGAGGACGACCCGGCGGTGGGCGTGGACAACTGGCGCAAGACCTTCGCCCGCCAGGCCGAGCAGGGTGGGTTCCCCGTCCCGGTGCTGATCGAGAACACGGCGGGCGGCGGGAACGCCATGGCCCGCGACTTCGACGCCCTCGGCCGGCTGTGGGACGCCGTCGGGGAGTTCGGCGCCGGGTTCGTGCTCGACACCTGCCACGCCTGGGCCGCCGGCTGGGACCTCAGCACCGTCGTCGACGCGGTGCGTGCAGTCACCGGCCGGATCGACCTGGTCCACCTGAACAACAGCCGGGACCCCGCCGGATCGAGCCGGGACCGGCACGCCCCGCTGGGCGCCGGGGAGATCCCTGCCGACGTGCTGATCGACGTCGCCCGGTACGCCGGCTGCCCGATCGTGCTGGAGACCCCCGGCGATGCGGCCGGTCACGCCGAGGAGATCGCGGTCATCAGAGCCGCCCTGACCGGCTGACCGGACCAGGGGGCGACGCCTGCTCGGTCACGCCGGGTGGGCCCGGAGGGTGCGTTCAGCGCAGCCCGGGACGACACCTGGCCGCGGTGCGCTCCGGAGGACCACCGTGCCACCGCCGGACGGACCGCGCGGTCACGGCGCCGTCGAGCACTCCCCCGGCCGGGTCGTCGACCCCCGGCCAGCTGGTGCGGACGACGTCCCGGTCGGGGTCGAGCACGTCCCGCACGACCAGCGCCATGAGGACGACGACGGCGACGTCCCGGACGACGACGGCGAGGAAGAACCACTCGACGTCGATGCCGTTGTTCTCCGTGCCCAGGTACCAGAGCATCCGGGGCACCCACAGCAGCGCCTCGGTGGCCTGCCAGGCGAGCAGGGAGCGCCATCGTGGCCGGGCCAGCACGGCCAGGGGGAGCAGCCACAGGGAGTACTGCGGGCTCCACACCTTGTTGGTGAGCAGGAAGATCGCGACGAGCAGGAAGGCGATCTGGGCCACCCGCGGCCGGACCGGTGCGTTCAGCGTGAGCCAGGCGACCACGCCCACGCCGACCAGCAGCGACACCGCGACGGCGACGTTGAGCAGCGCCGGCGACCCGCCCCCGGCCGCCCCGCCGCCGAGCACCCCGCCGCCGAACACGTGCAGGGCCAGGTTCCACAGCGAGTCGGGATCCACCGGCCGGGTGCTGTTGAAGGCGAAGAAGTACCACCAGTTCCCCGGCTCGGCCAGGGCGACGGGCACGTTCACCGCGGCCCAGGCGGCGGCCGCGGCCAGCGCGGTGCGCAGCCAGACCCGCAGCTGCCCGGCGCGCAGGCACAGCAGGAACAACGCCGCCAGCACGAACAGCGGGTAGAGCTTCGCGGCGACCCCCAGCCCCAGCAGGACGCCGGCCAGCACCGGGCGGCGCCGCGCCCAGGCCCACATCCCCAGGGCGGTGAGCGCGGCTGCGAACAGGTCCCAGTTGGTGAAGGCGTGCACGAGCAACAGCGGGGACAGCCCGATGAGGGCCGCGTCCCAGGGTCGGCGGCCGGCGAGCGCCAGCGTGCTCCGCACCACCAGCAGCGCGCAGCCGGTGAGCAGCAGGCAGGTGACGACGTAGTAGCTCTGCACCGGCGGCACCGAGGGCAGCAGGTGCGAGGCGGCGGCCACGCTGTCGTAGCCGCCGGACAGGGCGGCGGCGAACGCCATGAAGCCCCCGGTGAGGACGGGGTACTCGACGGCGACGTCGAGGTAGGGGAGGGCCACGTCGAGCCCGTACAGGCCGAACAGCGGCACGGCGTCCGAGTAGCAGAGGTGCGTGTACTGCACCTGTCCGGGCCAGTTGCCGTCGGAGCACGGTGCCTGCTTGACCCACGCCACCGCGAGCACGAGCGAGGCGAACAGCAGGCACACCCGGAGCGGCGTCCAGAACCACGCGCGGCCGGTCACGGCGTAGCGCCCCCACGGGCCGCCCACGGCCTCGCTGGCCTGCCGGACCACCGGATCGGTCCAGGAGGGGACGACCCGGTCGGGCGTCCAGGGCGCCGGCGTTCCACGTGGAACGAGCACGGGCCCGTCCGCGGTGGCGGACGGGCCCGTGGGCGAGCTGCTCATGCGAGCAGTGTGCGTGATCGGTCAGCGAGCGGGCGGGGGGACGACAGGCCCCGGCGAGCCGCCGACGCCGCCATCGTCCGGGGTGGTCCCGCCGTCCTCCTCGGTCTCCGGCGGCGCCGGTACCGGCGCCGCCGTCTGCGCCGGGGGGCTCGGGGTGGGCGACGTCGTCGTCGGAACCGACGGCGTCGTCGTCTGTGCCGGGGTGCTCCGGGTGGACGGCGCGGCCGGGGTGTTCACCGGCGACGGCGGCGCGGTGGTCGGCGCCGGGACGCCCTCGCCGGAGTCACCGGTGATCAGCGCCCTGTCCGGCAGGTCCTCCTCCGGCACGCCTGCGAGGACGGCGTTCATGTACTCCTGCCAGATGGCGCCGGGCAGGCCTGCGCCGTAGACGATCTGACCGCGGGTGGTCCTGATCGGCTCCCGGACGTCGGTGCCCATCCACACCGCGGTGGAGACCGACGGGGTGTAGCCGACCATCCAGGCGTCGGAGTTGTCCTGGCGGTTGAGGCCCTGGGTACCGGTCTTGCTGGCCACCTCCCGGCCGCCGTCCAGCGCGCGGCGCGAGTAGGACGCGACGTCCTTCAGCGCCACGGTGACGTCGTTGACGACGTCGGCCGGCAGCACCTGCTCACCGGGCTGACCCGCCTGCTCGAGGAGCACTGCGCCCGCGCTGTCGGTGACCTTCGAGACGAAGTAGGCGTCGCGGAAGACGCCACCCGCGGCGAGGGTGGCGAAGCCCTGCGCCTGGTCGAAGGGGCGCATCTCGTACTCGCCGATGCCGATGGACGAGCCGGTTCCGCCGTTGGCGTTCGCCAGCGTCGTGCTGCCTTCGAGGTTGCCGCTCTGCCAGGTGTCGGGCAGGCCGGTCGCCGCGAGGATGGTCTCCCGCACGTTCTCCGGGCCGACCTCGTACGCCAGGCCGTAGAACGTGGTGTTGAGCGAGCGGGTGATGGCCTCGGTCAGCGTGCACGCGCCGCAGCTCACGCCGCCGGAGTTGGTCACCGCCTGCTCCCGATCGGGGAAGGTCTGCGGCGAGCTGCCGTCGCGCCGCGCGCGGATGCCGATGCCCTGCTCCAGCGCCGTGGCCAGGACGTAGGGCTTCACCGAGGAGCCGGGCTGCCGCTGGGCCTGCGCGTAGTCGGTGCCGGTGCCGTTCTGACCACCGTAGTAGGCGATGACCCCACCGGTGCGGGGGTCGATGGACACCAGGGCCGACCGCAGGTTCTCCGGCTCACCGTCCAGCACGTCCGCCGCGCTGCCGGTGGCGGCGTCCTGCGCCGGCTTGCTGATCGTCGTGGTGATCTGCAGACCGCCGGCGTTGATCTCCTGGTCGTCGTAGCCCTTGGCCTCGAGCTCGCGGCGGACCTGCGTGACGATGTGGCCCTCGGGGCCCTCGGGCGTGCCGAGCGGCGAGTCGCCGCGGGGCAGCACCTCCGGGTACACCGAGGCCTCGCGCTCCGCCGCGGTCAGCCAGCCCTCCTCGACCATCGCGTCGAGCACCAGGCCCCAGCGGGTCCGCGCCCCCTCGGGGTTGGTCTCGGGGTCGTTGCCGGACGGGCTGCGGATCAGGACGGCGAGCACCGCGCCCTGCTGCGGGGTCAGCTCGGCGGCCGGGACGCCGAAGTAGGTCTTCGCCGCCGCCTCGATGCCGTAGGCGCCGCGGCCGTAGTAGATGGTGTTCAGGTAGTTCTCGAGGATCTGCTCCTTCGAGAAGTTGTTGTCCAGCTTGATCGCCAGGAAGAGCTCCTGGAACTTGCGGCTGAAGGTCTGGTCGGTGGTCAGGAACGCGTTCTTGACGTACTGCTGGGTGATCGTCGACCCACCCTGCGTCGAGCCACCGGTCAGGTTGTTCCAGGCCGCCCGGACGATGCCGGTGAACGAGATGCCCGGGTCGGTGTAGAAGCTGCGGTTCTCCGCCGCGAGCACCGCGCGCTGCGCGGCCTCGCTGACCTGGGACAGCGGAACGTTGGTCCGGTTCTCGTCGCCCAGCCGCGCCATCTCGGTCACGCCGTCGGAGTAGTAGAGGACCGTCGTCTGCTTGGTCGAGACCGAGTCGGGGCTCGGCACCTCGGTGCTGGCGTAGACGACGCCCACGAAGACGAGGAGGAGGGCGAGCGTCCCGCCCATGACGGCGGCGACGATCTTCAGCCGACGCTTGCGGCCCTGCTTCTTGGTGCCGGTCTTGCCCGTGGTCGCCGGCCGGGCCGGGGGACGGCCTGAGCCGGCGCGCGAGGCGCTCGTGCCGCCCCGGGACGGCGCGGTCCCACCGCGGGCGGCCGCGTTGCGGCCGGCGGGACGGCCCGAGCCACCGGCCGGCGGACGGCCGGAGCCACCGCCGGGCGGGCGGCCGGAGCCGCCACCGCCTCCGGTGTTGCGGGTACGGGCGGCCGGCGGCCGGCGGACCGAGCCGGCCCGCGGTGCCACGGGCGAGGTCTCGTCGTGGCTGGGCACGAGCACACCCCTTCCTGGACTCTCATGATCGACGCCGGGCACCTGCCCGGACACGGAACGTCTTCAGCTGTGGGAGCGGAGCGGGCCCGC
The DNA here is from genome assembly GCF_039729015.1 of Blastococcus sp. HT6-30. NCBI lineage: Bacteria > Bacillati > Actinomycetota > Actinomycetes > Geodermatophilales > Geodermatophilaceae > Blastococcus > Blastococcus sp. HT6-30. Next base: position 3,674,992 of record NZ_CP155792.1, read on the forward strand.
GTCGCTGCGGGCCCCGGTCCGCGCGTCACGCGGGCCGGGTGTCGTCCAGCCGGTCACTGCTCGGTGGCTGCCCGACGCCGGCCGCGGCGGGGCCGGCGCCCCGGCTCGGGCTCGGCTCCCAGGACGTACGAGCAGTCCAGGTGGTTCCACCCGCAGCCGCGGCAGACCTCCACCCGGTAGACGGAGAACTCCTCCTGGGCGAGGTCCATACGGGCGAGCTCAGCCTCGGTCTTGGCCTGCCCGGCCACCGGCCCGAGGTGCTCGCCGTACACGTAGTTCACCAGCGTGAGCCGCTCCCGGCGGCACACCGGGCAGGCCACGTCGGTGGGCTGCCCGTGGTACTTCGCGGCGCGGGACAGGTACGGGCTCGCGTCGCACACCTCGAACAACCCGGTGCGACCGGCATGTACTCCCGCCAGGACAGCTCGCCGCTGCAGCGAGTAGTCCACGACGGATCGACGTCCGGGCACGGCGGCCAATGTACGCACCGGCCCGTCCGACGTGCGGTTCCTCGCCGCAGACCGGTCCCGGGCGGCTCACCCGCCCCACCGGCTGCGGCTGCGGGCCGTCGCCGCCTCGATGTATCGTCCCGATACATCGACGTACACGACCGATCGAGGAGGGCGACGTGCTCGAGTTCGCCATCCTCGGTCTGCTGCACCAGGCCCCGATGCACGGCTACGAGCTGCGCAAGCAGCTCGCCCAGGTGCTCGGTGGGCTGCGCAGCATCTCCTACGGCTCGCTGTACCCCGCGCTGCGGCGCATGCAGGCGGCCGGGCTCATCGGCACCGACGAGCCCGATCCTCGTGCGCTGCTGCCGGCCGACGCGCCGCCGCTCACCGGACGGCGCGGGAAGGTGGTCTACACGATCACCGCGGAAGGCAAGGAGCGCTTCCACGAGCTGGTCGGCCAGACCGGCCCGGAGGCCTACGACGACGGCGGGCTCTTCGGCGTCCGCCTGGCCTTCTTCAGGCACACGGCCCACGACGTCCGGCTGCGGATCCTCGAGGGCCGCCGGCGCACCGTGGAGCAGCAGCGGGAGGGCTTGCGGACCTCGTTGAGCCGGACCCGCGAGCGGCTCGACCGCTACACCCTCGAGCTGCAGCGCCATGGCTTGGAGTCGGTGGACCGGGAGGTCCGCTGGCTCTCCGAGCTCATCGACAGCGAGCGCCGGGAGGCGACGGAGCCAGGAGGAGCGCGCCGGGAGGCGACGGAGCCAGGACCACTACGGGGGGAGACGGGCGGGACCACGCCGCCCGACCAGCACGAGGCGGAGCCACCGCCGACCACGTGAGCCGGCCGGCGGGATGTCCGTCCCGCCGGCAGTCAGCACCGGACCGCTCGCGGTTCACCTACACGGGACCGAACGGTCCAGGGAGAAGGAGAGTCATGGGGTCAGTCAAGGTCGCCATCGTCGGCGTCGGCAACTGCGCCGCCTCGCTCGTTCAGGGCGTCCACTACTACCGCGACGCCGACGAGGCGACGTCGGTGCCGGGGCTCATGCACGTCCGGTTCGGCGAGTACCACGTCTCCGACATCGAGTTCGTCGCCGCCTTCGACGTCGACGCCAAGAAGGTCGGCCGGGATCTCTCCGAGGCCATCGTGGCCAGCGAGAACAACACGATCACGATCTGCGACGTCCCGCCGCTCGGCGTGCAGGTGCAGCGCGGCACCACCCTCGACGGCCTCGGCAAGTACTACCGCGAGACGATCGAGGAGTCCGACGAGCAGCCGGTCGACGTCGTCGCGGCGCTGCGCGAGTCCGGCGCCGACGTCCTCGTCTGCTACCTGCCCGTGGGCTCGCAGGAGGCCGCCGAGTTCTACGCCCAGGCGGCGCTGGACGCCGGTGTGGGTTTCGTCAACGCGCTGCCGGTCTTCATCGCCGGCACCCAGGAGTGGGCGGACAAGTTCACCGCCGCCGGGGTGCCGATCGTCGGTGACGACATCAAGAGCCAGGTCGGCGCCACCATCACGCACCGGGTGCTGGCCAAGCTGTTCGAGGACCGCGGCGTGCAGCTCGACCGCACCATGCAGCTGAACGTCGGCGGCAACATGGACTTCAAGAACATGCTCGAGCGCGAGCGCCTGGAGTCCAAGAAGATCTCCAAGACCCAGGCCGTCACCAGCCAGGTCGACCGCGACATGGGCCAGGGCAACGTGCACATCGGCCCGTCGGACCACGTGCCGTGGCTGTCGGACCGCAAGTGGGCCTACGTGCGCCTCGAGGGCCGCGCGTTCGGCGACGTCCCGCTGAACCTGGAGTACAAGCTCGAGGTCTGGGACTCCCCGAACTCGGCCGGCATCATCATCGACGCCGTCCGCGCCGCGAAGATCGCCAAGGACCGCGGCATCGGCGGCCCGATCCTGTCGGCGTCGTCCTACTTCATGAAGTCCCCGCCGGTGCAGTACCGCGACAGCGAGGCCCGCGACCTCGTCGAGGCCTTCATCCGGGGAGACGTCGAGCGCTGAGGGGGGCCTCCCACACCTCGCCCGGGCCCGCATCTCCTCGGGGGATGCGGGCCCTGCGCGTTCCTGCCGGGGTTCGGGTGGCTGCCCTGCAGGGACCCGCCGCGAGCCTGCGAGTGGCGGGGGCAGGGCGGTCCTTTCACTACGCTTCGGCCATGCGTGCCCGCCGCCAGCTCGTCCCCCGGGCCGGCGCGGCCGGGCTCGCCGCGCTGCTGCTCGCCGGCTGCACCGGCGCCGAGCGGCAGCCCGGAGAGCCGATCACCGAGGACGACGCAGCCGTGCTCGCCGAGCTGCTGCACCGCAACCACGAGGAGGGCGGTGCGGACTTCGTCGTCACCGTGCCCTTCTCCGACGACGCGGTCCTCACCCTCACCGGGGAGATCGACTTCCGCCGCGCGGTCGGGCAGGCCCAGGCGGTGACCGTGGTCGACGGCGAGGACCGCGACACCCGCACCCTGTTCTTCGACCGCGACGCCCTGTGGTCCGGTGACTCCCCCGGTCTCCCGGAGGCCCTGACGGCCGACGGCGCCCCCGCGGCGAGCTACCTCCGCCGGCCGCTGCCGACGGACTCACGGGCGGTCGAGCTGATCGACGTCGTCGTCCAGGTGCTGCAGAACCTCTCCGCGGAGGCCCCCGACGACCCCGGGGCGTTCCTCGACGGCCCGTACCGGTGGCACGGCGAGCAGGCGATCGACGGGCAGCCGACCACGGTCTACCGGCTGCGGGACGGGCGCACGGTCGCGGTCGCCGACTCCGACGAGACGCTGGTGCAGTTCCGGACGCCGCTGCCCGACGGAAGCGCCGAGCTGACGGTCACCCTGGCCGACCACGGCACCCGCAGGCTGGCGCTGCCCGCCGAGGACGAGACGGCGGCGGCCGAGGACCACCCGGAGATCGCCGAGGCGTACGGGGTCTGAGGGCGGGGGAACCTCACCCGCCGCAGGAAAGCGGGAAGGGGCGGTCTCTTCCCCAGACCGCCCCTTCCCGGGGTCCTTCCTACCAGATCGCCGGCGATCGCGCCGCACGGCGCGCCGGGATCAGTTGACGGTCGGATCCGTCGTCGCCGACGACAGCACCGCCAGCCGGCCGGTCTGCCGGCCCATCACCTGGCGCCACAGCTCCGGTCCCGAGAGGTCGGCGAGCACGTCCCCCGGCCGGCTCGGGACGCAGGCCCAGGCGCCCTCGGCGAGCTCACCGGCGAGCTGGCCGGGTGACCAGCCCGCGTAACCGGCGAAGACGCGCAGGCCGCTCAGCAGGCCGACGAGCGCCTCGGGGTCGGCGTCGAGGTCAACCAGGTGCACGTCACCGGCCACGGGACGCAGGCCGGGCGCGGGGACGTCCGCCGGCGCCGTGGCGAGGCACAGGGCAGTGTCGGTCTCGCACGGCCCGCCGACGTGGAAGACACCGGGGGCGACGGCGAGCTCGCTCCAGCCCGGCAGCACGTCGCGGATCTCGACCTGGCTGGGCCTGCCCAGCACCACGCCGAGCGTGCCGGTGTCGGAGTGGTCGAGGACGTAGACGACGGTCCCGGCGAAGGTCGGGTCGGTCAGGACCGGCATGGCCACCAGCAGGGCGCCCGCGCGGACGTCGTCGAGGCTGCCGATCGACAGCTGCGGAACGGCACCGGCACGCCGGCGACCTGTCGCGGGCCGCGTGGGCGGACCGGATTCGGGTTCGGGTGACGCAGGCGCCGGCGACATCTTTCCCAGTGTGCCTCAGATGCGCACCGCCCGGGACGTGCACCGGCCGTGATCCGCGTTCCCGTCGGGCGCCCGGCGCGGCTCGGCCGCGACGGCCGCGGCGCGACGGGGCGGCGGTCACGCAGGGGCGATCCAGGCGCGCCCTAGGGTGACCGCGTGGCCGAGGCGGGGACGACCGTGCGCAGCCTGCTGGCGCGACGGGACTTCCTGCGGCTGCTCGGCACCCGGCTGCTGTCGCAGTTCGGCGACGGCGTCTTCCAGGCGGCGCTCGCCGGCACCGTGCTGTTCAACCCGCAGCGGGCCGCCGACCCGGTGGACGTCGCCGCCGGTTTCGCCGTGCTCCTGCTCCCCTACTCCCTCGTGGGACCGTTCGCCGGCGTCTGGCTGGACCGCTGGAGCCGCCGGCAGGTCCTACTGCGCGCGAACGTCCTGCGCGCCGGCCTGGTCGCCGTCGTGGCGGCGCTGGTCCTCGCCGGTGTGCAGGGGCCGGCCTTCTACGCGGCCGGCCTCGCCGTCTTCTCGGTGAACCGGTTCGTGCTGGCCGCGCTGTCGGCCGGCCTGCCGCACACGACCGACGAGGCGTCACTGGTGTCGGCCAACGCGCTGTCGACGACGTCGGGCGCCGTCGCCACGGTGACCGGGGGCGGCGTCGCGCTGGCGCTGCTGCAGGTCACCGGGTCCGACGACACCGGTTACGCCTCCCTGGCGCTCTCGGCGGCGCTGCCCTACCTCGGGGCCGCCGCGGTCGTCGCCGGCTTCCCCCGGGCGCACCTGGGCCCCGACCACATGGCCCGCTCCGCCCGGCTCTCGGTCACCCAGGTGCTCGCCGGCATGGCCTCGGGCGCGCAGCACGCCTGGCGCGACCGGCATGCGGCGGCCGCGCTCACCGCCATCAGCCTGCACCGGATCTGGTACGGGCTCCTGACGCTGATGCTTCTGCTCCTCTACCGAAACACGTTCACCGAGGAGACCGGCCTGTTCCCCGGTGGGCTGGTCGGCCTCGGCGAGGTGGTCGCCGCCGGCGCCGTCGGGACCCTCACCGCCGCGGCGGTGACACCCCCGGCCGTCCGCCGGATCGGCAAGGAGCGCTGGGTCGCGCTGCTGCTCACCGTCGGCGGCCTGGCCCAGGTCGCCCTCGGTCTCCTGCTGCAGCCGCCGGCCGCCGTGCTGGCCGGCTTCGTCCTGGGCCTGATGGGCCAGGGCGTGAAGATCTGCGTGGACACCACGCTGCAGGAGTCGATCGACGACGACCACCGCGGCCGGGTCTTCTCCGTCTACGACACCCTCGTCAACGTCGGGTACGTCGCCGCCCTCGTCGCAGGCGCCTTCGCCCTCCCCGCGTCCGGGGTGTCGCCCCCGCTGCTCGCCGTCGTCGGCGCGGGGTACGTGGCCACGGCGCTGCTGCACAGCCGCATGACCCGGCGCTGAGTCGTCCCCGCCCTCAGAGCTCGGGGATGCACGGCCCCCCACCCAGCGCGGCGAGGCCGGTCAGGTCCCCGCTCGCGAAGTCGGTCACCGCGCGACGGGTCTCGGGGAACATCAGCTCCCGGTCGTCGTCGACGTGGGAGAGGCCGACCAGGTGCCCCAGCTCGTGCAGCACCACCGAGCGCAGGATCGCGGCCCCGTCCCGCTCGCCGAGGAGCTGCGGTGCCTGCCCGGCGTCGAGGCTGACGGTGCCGGTCACGTAGACCCGCGGCCCGTCGCCCAGCGACACCGCGGTGCTGCCCGCCGCCCCGATGACGTCCGCGGCCAGCGCGGGGTTCTCCGCCTCGGTCTGCCAGCCGATCAGCACCGGCGCCCACCGGTCGCCGTAGCGCTCCGGCTGGTACGGGGCCCGGTCGCCGGTCAGCGGCTCGTCGGAGTAGCCGTCGAACACGAAGCGCAGCCCGGTGACCTCGGCGACCCGCGCGACGGCGTCGTGCACGAGCTGCTCGGTGCCCGGCGGCGCCGCGTCGGGGCGGAGGACGTAGCGGACCTCCCGGCAGGGGTCGTAGGCCACCGGGGTGACGCCGTCCTCCTGAAGGGAGACGTAGCCGTGCGACCCGCCCTCCGGCGGGGGCAGCGGGGGACGCCCCAGCGGCGTCGTCACCCCCGCCGGCAGCGGCCGGTCGGTGGGCCGGGCCGGCGCGGTCGGGACGGGGGCGCCCGGTGCGGCGGCCGGCGGGTCGCCCGGCCACGGCCACGCCGGCGGGTCGGCGAGCACCAGACCACCGGCCACGGCCGCGACGAGCAGCGGCACGGTCCACCGGCGACGGCGACGGCGACGGCGACGGCGGACCAAGGCCGGCGGCCGCGCCGGGGTGCCGGACAGCTCGTCGAGGACCCACTGCGGCGTGCGGCCGGTGGGCGACGCCGGCAGGCGGGCGTCGTCGGGGTGCGGGGGCACGCTGGTCATCTCGGCATCCCCGCGACCTCCCTGCACCCGGGCCACCCCTCCAGGGGTGACCCCGTCGTCCCCCGGTGGCCGGTCAGGCCCGACGGCCGGCCCACCACGCCCGCAGGGCGGCCTCGGCCTCGTCGGGGTCCAGCGGGCCCCGCTCGAGCCGCAGGTCCTTGAGGAACCGCCAGGCCGCGCCCACCTCCGGCCCCGGCCCAAGGCCGAGGATCTCCATGATGGCGTTGCCGTCGAGGTCGGGGCGGACGCGCGCGAGGTCCTCCTGCGCCTCGAGCTCGGCGATCCGCTGCTCGAGCGAGTCGTAGGTGGCCGAGAGGGCCGCGGCCCGGCGCTTGTTGCGGGTGGTGGAGTCCGACCGCACCAGCTTGTGCAGGCGGGCGAGCAGGTCCCCGGCGTCGGTGACGTACCGGCGGACGGCCGAATCGGTCCACTGCCCGTCGCCGTAGCCGTGGAAGCGCAGGTGCAGGAAGGTCAGCCGGGCGACGGCCTCGACGACGTCCTTGGGGTAGCGCAACGCGGTCAGCCGCTTGCGCACCAGCTTGGCGCCGACCACCTCGTGGTGGTGGAAGGAGACCCGGCCGCGGTCCTCGTGCCGCCGGGTCGCCGGCTTGCCGATGTCGTGCAGCAGCGCAGCCAGCCGCAGCACCAGGTCGGGCGACTCGTGCGCGTCGTCGGCCCGCTCCAGCGCGATCGCCTGGTCGAGGACCGTCAGCGAGTGGGTGTAGACGTCCTTGTGCTGGTGGTGCTCGTCGATCTCCATGCGCAGGGCCGAGAGCTCCGGCAGCACGACGTCGGCCAGGCCGGTGGCGACGAACAGCTCCAGGGCCGCCCGCGGGGCGTCCTGCAGCAGCGTCTTGGACAGCTCGGCCTGCACCCGCTCAGGGGTGATCCGGGCCAGCTCGCCGGCCAGCGAGGTCATCGCGGCGACGACCTCCTCGTCCGGCGCCAGTTCCAGCTGGGCGACGAACCGGACGGCGCGCAGCATGCGCAGCGGGTCGTCGGCGAACGACTCGACGGCGGGTCCCGGTGTGCGCAGCCGCTTGGCCAGCAGGTCACCCAGCCCGCCGTAGGGATCGGTGACCGTGCGGTCGGGCCCGAGGGAGACGGCCATCGCGTTCACCGTGAAGTCCCGCCGGGCGAGGTCGTCGGTCAACGAGTCGCCCCACGCCACCTCCGGGTTCCGGGAGGTGCGGTCGTACCGGTCGGCCCGGAAGGTGGTGATCTCGACGCGGACCCCGCGGACGTCGGCGCCCACGGTGCCGAAGGCGATCCCGGTGTTCCACGTGGAACGCGCCCACCCGCGCAGCAGCTCGAGGACCTGCTCCGGGCGGGCGTCGGTGGTGACGTCGAGATCGCCGGGGACGCCGCTGCCGCCCGTACCGGCCGCGAGCAACGCGTCGCGCACCGAGCCGCCTACCAGGTGCGCCTCGAAGCCAGCCCTGGCGAATCGCTCGCCCAGCTCGGTGAGCACCGGGGAGACGTCCACGAGCTTCCGGACGGTCTCCTGGACGGCCGGCGGGACGGGTTCCGGCTCGGGACGACGCGGCGCGGTGGCGGACACGACGAGCCAGGGTAGTGCGACCGCCCATTCCCTCCGCCCGGCGCCGGCCCCCGGTCCGGCGTCGGCAGCGAGCTCGGTCCCCGCTGCGATGCTGCCGGAGCCCTCGACCGAGTCGCGCTACCCTCCTGGCATGGCTGGTACGGGCGGGCGCGGGCGCCCGGGCCGCCGGCTGCGACGGGTCGACGAGACCTCCGCCGGGGGCCTGGTGGTGGCCGACGACGGCGTGACCGGGCCCCGTGCCGCCCTGATCGGACGCACCGACCGCCGGGGCAGGCTGCTCTGGTCCCTGCCCAAGGGGCACATCGAGGCCGGTGAGACCCCCGAGGACACCGCCGTCCGCGAGGTGGCCGAGGAGACCGGGATCATCGGCGAGGTGGTCGCCCCGCTCGGGATCATCGACTTCTGGTTCGTCGCCGAGGGCCGCCGCGTGCACAAGACGGTGCACCACTTCCTCCTGCGGGCCGTGGGCGGCGCGCTCTCCGACGCCGACGTCGAGGTCACCGAGGTCGCCTGGGTGCCCTTGGAGGAGCTGAGCACGCGGCTGGCCTACGCCGACGAGAGGGCGCTCGTCGAGCGCGCGCCCGGACTCCTGGCCGACAGCGCGTGACGCGGCCGGCTGCCGCCCGCGCCGGCGGCCGCCCCGCCGCCGAGCCGCCCGCACGGCCCGGCGCCCCCCGGCGTGCGGCCGTACTGGTCCCGCTGCTCGCCGCCCTGGCCCTCGGCGGACCGGCTCTGCTCCCCGGCGCCGGGCTCGCACCGGCGGTCGCGGCGCCGGGTGCCGCGGCCCCCGCCGGCGCGAGCGACGCCGACCGCCCGGTGCGCATCGACGTGGCCCGGTTCGAGCCCCGCACGGTGACCCCCGGCTCGCTCATCACGGTGACCGGGACGCTCACCAACACCGGCACCGAGCCGGTCACCGACCTCGCCGTGCGGCTGCAGCGCGGCATCGTCCGCACCAGCCGCCCGGCGCTGGCCGAGGCGGTGAGCGACCCTGACCCGGCCACGACCGTGCAGCCGGCGTTCGCGCCGCTGCCGGGCGCGCTGGGCCCCGGCGACAGCACCGAGTTCAGCTACACGCTCGACTCCGCGGAGCTGCGGCTGGAGCAGGACGGCGTCTACCCGGCGCTGTTGAACGTGAACGGCACGATCGACGGCGACCAGGAGCGCCGGGTGGGGGAGCTGGCCACCTTCCTGGTGCAGCAGCCGGTCCTGCCCTCCTCGCGCACGACGGTCGCCTGGCTCTGGCCGCTGTCCGAGCGCAGCCACCGGAACGCCTCCGGCGACTTCGTCGACGACGAGCTCACCGAGGAGATCAGCCAAGGGGGCCGGCTCGACCGCGTCCTCGCCGTCGTCGAGCGGCTGCCCGCCGGTCTTCCCGACGGGGGTACCGCACCCGCCGCTCCGTTGCCGATCACCCTGGCGATCGACCCGGCCCTGGTGGAGGAGCTGGCCCTCATGGCCGATGGGCCCTACGCCGTCGACGGGGTGGCCGGCGCCGGAGCGGGCACCGAGGAGGCCCAGGCGTTCCTCGCCCGGCTGCGCGCGGTGGTGGCCTCCCGCCCGGTCGTGGCCCTGCCCTACGGCGACGTCGACGCCGACAGCCTCCAGGCGGCCGGACTGCCGTCGGTCGTCACCCGCAGCCTGCCGGGCTCCCCGGAGGGCACCGCCCAGGACCCGATCGGCCCGCCGCCGGTCGCCGCGGACCCGGCCGCCGAGGGCGGGACACCCCCGGCCGACGCGCAGGAGCAGCCCACCACCGGCGCCGGGGCGGAGATCCTCGCCGAGGTGCTGGACGTCGCGCCCGCCACCGACCTGGCCTGGGCCCCCGACGGTTCCTACGCCCCGGAGACGCTCGGCACCCTGCGGGCCGGCGGCATCGACCGGGTCGTCCTGGGCAGTGGTGCACTGACCGGGGGAGGCTCCGCCGTGGGCCTGGACGGGTCCGACGCCGTGGCCCGGGCCGCGGTCCCGACCGGCGAGGAGCCGCTGGACGTGCTGGTCGCCGACCCCACCTTGAGCACCGTGGTGGGCGCGGCCGAGGTGACCGCCGGTGGGCCGCGCATCGCCGAGCAGCGCTACCTGGCCGAGCTGGCCGCCCTCACCCTCCAGGCGCCACCGGGCAGCGAGCAGACGGTGCTGGTCGCCCCGCCGCGGAACCTCGAGGCTGGGCTCGAGGGCGCCGGCGCCATGATCTCCGACACCGTCGGCCTGCCGTGGCTGCGGGCGGGCAGCGTGGCGGCGCTGGACGCGGTGCCCGCCGCGGACGCGGGATCGCTCGCCCTCCCCGTCGAGCAGACCGGCCTGGACGGCGCCGGCATGGCGGTGCTCGGCGCCGCCGTCGCCGCGCGGGAGGACCTCGCCGCGGCGATCGCCGGGGACGCCGACCAGGCGCTGCAGGCCTACGACGCCGGCATCGCCCGCGCCGCGTCGGTCCTGTGGCGCGAGGACCCGGAGCTGTTCGCCGAGGCCGCCGCCGGCGCACGCGCCGCGCTCGCCCAGCTGCGCGAGCGGGTCACCGTCGTCGCCCCCGTGGACGGCACGTACAGCCTCGCCTCCAGCGACGCGCCCCTCGTGCTGACGGTGGACAACCCCCTGCCCTTCCCCGTGCAGGTCCGGCTCCGCGTCGACACCCCGGGCAACCGAGGGCTCAGCGTCGGGGACATCGGCGTCCAGACCCTGCCGCCGGAGCAGCGGACGACGTTGCAGGTACCCACCGAGCTGCGCCGCTCGGGCGGGTTCGCGGTGACCGCCCAGGTGACCACGCCGTCGGGCAGCCCACTGGGGAACCCCGTCGAGATACAGGTGAAGAGCACGGCGTACGGCCCGATCTCGTTGTCCATCACCATCGGCGCCGCGTCCCTGCTCGGCCTGCTCTTCCTCCGCCGGCTCGTGAACTTCGTCCTCCGCCGTCGCCGGGGGACCTCCGCCGCCGACGGCGGGACCGGACCGGCGTCGGCCGGGCTGTCCGTGCCGCCCACCCGGAGCCCGGTGTGAGCGACCAGCCCCGGAGCAGCGAGAACGGCGCGTCGTCGCCGGCCGGCGACGAGCCCGCCGACCGCGCCCGGCCGGCCCCCCTGCCACCACCCCCGGCGCCGACCAGCACGTCCACGGGGCGGCGCACCTGGGGCTCGCCGTTCCCCGTGCCGCCGGCCCCCTACCTGGCGACCCCACCGAGCGACGCGGTCTTCGCCGCACGCCCCACCGTCGAGGGGGGTCCGGCCGAGGCCGCCGCCGACAGCGGGCTCCCGCCGTCGCGTTCCCGGCCGCCGCTGCCTCCCGTGCCCCCGGCGGCGGGCCGGCCGGCCCGGCCGGCGGCCGCCCCCCTGCCTCCCCTGCCGCCGCTGCGGCACCGCTGGGTGCCGGCCGCGGACGACACCCAGGTCTTCCCCATGCCGGTGCTCCCGCCGGTGCCGCGCACCGGGCAGGAGACCGACGACGACGTCGAGCGGCGCGAAGGTGCACCGGGCGCGAGCGGGGGCATCCTGCGCGCGGCCGGCACGATGGCCGTCGCCACCCTGGTCTCCCGGATCACCGGGCTGCTGCGCACGATGGTGCTCGCCGCAGCCCTGGGCGTGGGGTTGTTCGCCGACGCCTACAACACCGTCAACACGCTGCCCAACATCGTCTACGAGCTGCTGCTCGGCGGCGTGCTGACCTCGGTCATCGTCCCGCTGCTGGTGCATGCGCAGGAACGCGACCGGGACGACGGCGTGGCGTACGCGCAGCGGCTGGCCACCCTGGCGATGACCGGCCTGCTGGTCATGACCGCGCTGGCGATCCTCGCCGCACCGCTGCTGACCTCGCTCCTGGGCCTCGACGAGAACCGCGAGCAGTACGAGGTGGCCAACTGGCTGGCCCGGATGCTCCTCGTGGAGATCGTGTTCTACGGGTTGGGTGCCTTCGCCCAGGCGATCCTGAACTCCCGCGGCGTCTTCGGGCCGCCGGCGTGGGCGCCGGTGCTCAACAACCTCGTGGTGATCGCCACGGGGCTGGCCTTCCTCGCGGCGGCCGGTCCCGGTGCGCTGGAGCCGGCCACCATCGCCCCGGGGCTGGTGTGGCTGCTCGGCATCGGCACCGTGCTCGGCATCGCGCTCCAGGCGGTGGTCCTCGTCCCGCTGCTGCGCAAGGTCGGGATCCCACTGCGCCCCCGCTGGGGTCTGCGCGACACGGGCCTGCGCGAGGCCGGGGCGCTGGGCCTGTGGGTCATCGGCTACGTGGCCGTGAGCCAGATCGGCGTCGTGGTGGCGCTGCGGATCGCCAACGCGGCGCAGCGCGACGGCGGCCTGGGCTCCACCGCCTTCCAGTACGCCAGTCTGCTGTTCCAGATGCCCTACGGGATCATCGGCGTCGCACTGCTCACCGCGCTGGTGCCGCGGATGAGCCGGGCCGCGGCACGGCGGGACGTGCCGGGCGTGGTCGAGGACCTCTCGCTGGGCACCCGCCTGTCGGCGCTGGGCCTGCTGCCGGTCACCGCCGTGCTGACGGTCCTCGGTCCGCCGCTCGGCGTGCTCGCCTTCGCCCGCGGCAACACCTCGGTGGACGAGGCGCAGGCGATCGGCGCCGCCCTGGCCGTCGGTGCCTTCGGTCTGCTGCCGATGGCGGTGACCCTGCTGCAGCTGCGGGTGTTCTACGCCATGAAGGATGCCCGCACGCCCACGCTCATCCAGGTGGGCATGGTCGCCGTCCGGGTGCCGCTGCTCGTCATGGTGCCCGTGGTCGTCGAGCCGGAGCTCGTGGTGGCCGGCCTGATGCTCGTCACCAGCCTGACCTACGTCGCCGGATGGGTCATCGGCGACCTCGCGTTGCGCCGCCGCTTCGGCGGGCTGCGCACCCGCGAGACGTTCGGCCCGCTCGCCCGGATCGCCGCCGTGGCGCTGGCTGCCGGTCTGGTCGGCGGTCTTGTCCGGATCGTGACCGACGACCTGCTCGGACGCTCCACCACAGGCTCGCTCCTGCAGGTGCTCCTCGGTACCGTGGTCGTCGGCGGCGTCGCACTGGTCGGTCTGGTGGTGGCCCGCGTTCCGGAACTCCGGGAGCCCCTGGCCGCGGTCAGGGCCCGGCTGGGACGCAGGTGACCGGGGACCACCGGCCGGAGCCGACCGTGCCGGAGCGACCGCCTCGGCGGTTCGAGCAGCACGAGGAGTCGACAGTGTCGATGGCGTCCACGACCACCGGCCTGCCCGACCGCTACCGCCCGCTGGACCAGATCGGTCCCGACGAGACCACCCCCACCGGCATCATCCAGAGCTGGCGGGCCAAGGACCGCGTCCTCAACCGCGACGTCGCCATCCGGGTGCACATCCCGGCCGGTCCCGCGGCGCACGCCTGGATCACCCGCGCGCTCACCGCCGGCGGGCTGGCCACCCCCGCGCTGGCCATGGTCTACGACGCCTCGGAGGGCAGCGGCGATCCGCAGGCCCCCGGCGGCGCCGCCTACGTCGTCAACGAGTGGATCGACGGCGAGACCCTCGCCGACCGGCTCCGGTCCGGTCCGATGCCCGAGCGCGAGGTCCGGCTCGTCCTCCGCCGGCTCGCCGAGGGCGTGGCCGAGGCGCACCGCGTGGGCCTGGCCGTCGGCGGCCTCTCGCTGGACAACGTCGTCCTGCGACCGAACGGGCTGGTCGGGCTGCGGGCGGTCCCCGCGGCCGCCGGCACCGTCGAGGGCGACATCACCGCGCTCGGTGAACTCCTGGAGGCCTGCCTCACCGGCGTCGGTCCCGGCGCCCGCCCGGTGACCGGCCCCTCCGACCTCGTGGCCCTCGCCCGCCGCGCCCGGTCCACCGCACCCGGCCGGGGGCTCTCCAGCGTCGCGGCCATGGCCGCCCTGCTCGGGGAGCGCGGGCGGAGCGGCTCCACGCAGAACCTGCACCCGAACCGGGCCGACGACACCGACGGCGGCCGTCGGCGCCGCCGCGAGGCGGGGGCCCCCGTTCGGCTCGAGCGGACCACGCTGCCCCCCGTGCCGCCGGTCCGACCGGTCGGCGACGGCGGGCCGCTGCCCGCCTCCGCGCTGGGCGGCGACACCGTCGCGGCAGCCCCCTCGTCGCTCCCGCCCGCGCCGGGGAGCGAGGACGAGCTCTTCGGCGTCCTGGGCGGCCGGGGAGCCCGCGACGAGGACGACGGCTACGCGCCAGAGGACGAGAACGAGGACGCGGCCCGCGGGCGCCGGTTGGTGGTCGTGGGCCTCCCGCTGCTGGCCCTCGTCGTGGTGATCGCGCTGGCCTGGTGGTTGGGCTCCAGCGTCCTGTCGGTGGCCGACTCCGTCGACGAGGAGATCGCCGGCTCGACCCCGCCGACGGCCGGCGCCCCCGTGGCGGACGGGGGCGGGGAGGAGCCGGCGCCGGCGCCGGAGCCGGGGGCCGCGGCCACCGTCAGCGCCGCCCAGGTGTTCGACCCGTTCGGCGACGGCGAGCCGGAGAACGACGAGGACGTCCCGCTGTCCTACGACGGCGACCCCGCCACCGGCTGGTCCACGCTGGACTACCGGGGCTCCCCCGCGTTCGGCAACCTCAAGCCCGGCGTCGGCGTCGTGTACGACCTCGGCGACGCGCACGAGCTGTCCGGCGTCACGGTGCAGTCGCCGGTGCCCGGCGCCACCGTGGAGGTGCGCACGTCGGAGTCGGCCGGCGGAACGCTGGAGGACTTCTCGGTAGCGGCCGCCGGCACGCTGACCGGGAGCACCGACCTCGCGTTCGACCAGCCGATTCCCGCCCGGTACGTGCTCGTGTGGATCACCGGCCTGGTCGACGGCCCCAACGGGTTCTCCGCCGAGCTGGCCGAGGTCGAGGTCCGCACCGCCGGCTGATCGACGCCGCCCCGGGACGGGGTCACGCGGGAATGGGGCCCTTACGATCGTGGTTGTGCCGCCCGTGACGACAGACCAGCCGACCCCCGGCCCCGCCGTGACCACCGGCGAGGTGACCCGACCGGTCATCCCGCCGGCCGAGCACGACGGCATCCGCGATCTGATCATCATCGGGTCCGGCCCCGCCGGTTACACGGCGGCCACCTATGCGGCCCGCGCGAACCTGCACCCGCTGGTCTTCGAGGGATCGCAGTTCGGCGGCGCCCTCATGACGACCACCGAGGTCGAGAACTTCCCCGGCTTCCCCGAGGGCATCCAGGGCCCGCAGCTGATGGACGACATGCGGACCCAGGCCGAGCGCTTCGGCGCCGAGCTGGTGCCGTCGGACGTGACCGGGGTCGACCTCACCGCCAACCCGAAGATCGTCAAGGTGGGCGACACCGCCCACCGCGCGCACGCCGTGATCGTGGCCACCGGCTCCAAGTACCGGTACCTGGGTCTGGACAACGAGCAGCGCCTGCTCGGCCGCGGCGTCTCGGCCTGTGCCACCTGCGACGGGTTCTTCTTCCGCGACCAGGACATCGTCGTCGTGGGCGGTGGCGACTCGGCGATGGAGGAGGCCACCTTCCTCACCCGGTTCGCCAAGAGCGTCACCGTGGTGCACCGCCGCGAGGAGCTGCGCGCCTCGAAGATCATGCAGCAGCGGGCGCAGGACAACGAGAAGATCCGCTGGGCGCTGGGCAAGCAGGTCACCGACGTGCTCGGCGAGTCGACCGTCTCCGCCGTCCAGCTGACCGACACCGCCACGGGTGCCACCGAGACCATGCCGGTGACCGGCATGTTCCTGGCCATCGGGCACGACCCGCGCAGCGAGCTCTTCGTCGGACAGCTGAAGCTCGACGACGAGGGCTACATCCAGGTCGACCACCCGACCACCCGCACCAACATCGACGGCGTGTTCGCCTGCGGCGACGTCGTCGACCACATCTACCGCCAGGCGATCACGTCGGCCGGCACGGGTGCCGCCGCCGCCATCGACGCCGAGCGGTGGCTCGCCGAGACATTCGACGAGCGCTGAGCGGCCTGCCCACCTCACGACCGCGCCGGGCATAACCACCCAGCCCGCGCGGTTGTGCGGGCGGAGGCTCGTCAGCGCCAGCAACGAGCCAGTCGACCGAGAGGGAGAACGACCATGGCAGGCAACACCGTGACCGTTACCGACGCCAGCTTCGCCACCGACGTGCTGGGCAGCGACAAGCCCGTGCTCGTCGACTTCTGGGCGGAGTGGTGCGGGCCGTGCAAGATGGTCGCCCCCGTGCTGGAGGAGATCGCCTCCGAGCACGGTGACAAGCTCACCATCGCCAAGCTCAACATCGACGAGAACCCGCAGATCGCCCGCGACTACCAGGTCATGTCGATCCCGACCATGACCGTCTTCCAGGGCGGCAAGCCGGTCAAGAGCATCATCGGCGCCAAGCCCAAGGGTGCCATCCTGAGCGACCTGGCCGACTACATCGGCTGACGCGCGCCGGTTCCGGCCTGCCTGCGGGGTCCCGCCGCGAGCGTGCGAGCGGCAGGGGCGGGCAGGTCCGCCATCACGCTGTGCACCGCGAAGGCCCACCCGTCCACCGGACGGGTGGGCCTTCGCCGTCACCGGGGGAGGATCGCCGCCCCCGGTGCGCCGTCCACGGCGGGAGGGACGACAATCGGTGACACGATGATGAGAACGGCGAAGCTCTCCAGTTCCCCAGCGGAGCTGTGATGGGAACCGACAGCCGCATGCAGCCTCTGAGGCCGGGGGACCGCGGGCCGGCCGTGGCCGACGTGCACGCCGCCCTCCGCAGCCTCGGCCTCCTCCCCTCCGCCGGCGACGGCGGCGATCCGGGCCTCGAGTCCGCGGAGTACGACGCCGCCACCGAACTCGCCGTCCGCCACTTCCAGCAGGTGCGCGGCCTGTCCGTGGACGGACGGGTGGGCGAGGAGACCTACCGGGCGCTCAGCGAGGCCCGCTGGTCGCTGGGTGACCGTCTGCTCCGCTACGACCCCGAGCGCCCGATGCGTGGCGACGACGTGACCAACCTGCAGGAGCGGCTGCTCGAGCTGGGCTACGACGCCGGCCGCGCCGACGGCATCCTGGGGCCCGAGACGGAGGTCGGTCTGCGGGCGTTCCAGCGGGACTACGGCCTCACCTCCGACGGCACCTGCGGGCCGGCCACGCTGCGGGCGCTGCGCCAGCTCGGCCGCAAGGTCACCGGCGGGCGGCCGCAGCTGCTGCGGCAGAGCGCCTCGTTCGTGGAGAGCGGACCGCACCTGATCGGCCGCCGGATCGTCGTCGACGCGGGGCACGGTGGAACCGATCCCGGGTTCATCGCCGGCGAGACCACCGAGGCCGACCTCGTCTTCGACCTCGCCTCGCGGATCGAGGGCCGGCTCGCCGCTGCCGGGGCCACCGTGTACCTCACCCGGGGTCGCGCGCAGGGTCCGGCCCACGCCGAGCGCACCGCCTTCGCCAACGACGCCCGGGCCGACCTGTTCATCTCCCTCCACCTGGACGCCCACGGATCCGAGCACGCCCGGGGCGTGGCCAGCTACTACTACGGCACCGGCTCCGGGGCGTCGTCCACGGTGGGGGAGCAGTTCGCCAACCTGGTGCGCCGCGAGGTCGTGGCCCGCACCGGCATGCTCGACCTCGGGTCGCACGCCAAGACGTGGGACATCGTCCGGATGACCCGCATGCCCGCGGTGCGGCTGGACTGCGGCTACCTCTCCCACCCGGTCGACCGGCTGCTGCTGCTCGACGCACGGGTCCGCAGCGCCATCGCCCACGGCGTCCTCGCCGCCGTCCAGCGGCTCTACCTCCCCGCCGAGGCCGATCCGCCGACCGGCACGTTCGTCCTCCCCGGGAGGGCGTGAGGCGGTCGGCGTGACCGATCGGTCCGTCGTCCTGACGTGTTGCGCGCGGCCGCTCCCTCGGGGCTGCCTACACTCCTGAAGGTGGCCACCATCCCGCCCGGCACGCCTGCCGGTCCCGGACAGCAGGGGGCGCACCACGGTGCGCATCCCCATCCCGCGCCGCGGCATCCGCGGCTCGACCCGCTGGCCGACCGGTACGCAGCACGGACCCACGGGATGAAGTCCTCGGAGATCCGGGCGCTGTTCTCCGTCGTGAGCCGGCCCGAGGTGGTCTCCCTCGCCGGCGGTATGCCCGCCGTCACCGCGCTCCCACTGGACGCCGTCGGCTCGATGATCGGCGACCTGGTGTCCGGGATGGGCGCGCAGACGCTGCAGTACGGCTCCGGTCAGGGTGACCCCCGGCTGCGCGAGCGGATCTGCGACGTCATGGCCCTCGAGGGCATCACCGACGCCTCGCCCAGCGAGGTCGTCGTCACGGTGGGCTCCCAGCAGGGCCTGGACCTGGTCACCCGCGTCTTCTGCGACCCGGACGACGTGATCCTCGCCGAGGGCCCGTCCTATGTGGGCGCCCTGGGGGTCTTCCAGGCCGCCCAGGCGCGGGTCCGGCACGTCGCCATGGACGACGACGGGCTCATCCCCGAGGCGCTGGAGGAGGCGCTGGTCGCCTGCCGCGCCGCGGGTGACCGGGTGAAGTTCCTCTACACGGTGCCGAACTTCCACAACCCGGCCGGCGTGACCCTCTCGGAGCCTCGCCGCGAGGCGATCATGGCGATCGCCGAGCGCTGGGACCTGCTGATCATCGAGGACAACCCCTACGGGCTGCTGGGCTTCGAGCAGGAGCCGATGCGCGCGCTGCGGGCCCGCGACGCCCACCGGGTCATCTACCTCGGCTCGTTCTCCAAGACCTTCTCCCCGGGGCTCCGCGTCGGCTGGGTCCTCGCCCCGCTGGCCGTCCGGGAGAAGCTGGTCCTGGCCACCGAGGCGCAGGTCCTCTGCCCGCCGTCCCTCACCCAGTACGCCGTCGCCCGGTATCTGGACACCCAGCCCTGGCGCGAGCAGATCAAGCTGTTCACCGAGCTGTACCGCGAGCGGCGGGACGCCTGCCTGGAGTCCCTCGAGGCCATGATGCCGGCCGGCACCACCTGGACCCACCCGCATGGCGGGTTCTACGTCTGGCTGAAGTTGCCGGCCGGTCTGGACGCCAAGCTGATGCAGCCCCGAGCCGTGGGTTCCCTGGTGGCCTACGTGCCGGGCATCGGCTTCTACGCCGACGGCAGCGGCCAGGAGTACATGCGGCTGTCCTACTGCTACCCGGAGCCGGACCAGATCCGGGAGGGCGTGCGCCGCCTGGCGCGCGTCATCGAGGCCGAGCTGGACCTGCACTCCACCTTCGACAAGGTCGACACCGGAACCTTCCGGGCCGTCCGGGCGGGCTCCGGCCAGGACGCCGAGTCCATGGTCGGGCCGGCCAACAGCGACCGATACGAGGACGGCCGAGCATGACCGAGTCCGCCGCCGCGCGCGTACCGGCTCCCGGCACCCCGTCGGAGCCGTTACGCGCCGTCGTCCTCGCCGGTGGGCTGACGTTCGAGCGGGAGGTCAGCCTCTCCTCGGGCACCCAGGTGGTCGAGGAGCTGACCCGCGCCGGGCTCGACGCGGAGCTGCGGGACGCCGACGCCGAGCTCCTGCCAGGACTCGCCGCCGTGCCCGCCGATGCCGTCTTCATCGCCCTGCACGGCGCCACCGGAGAGGACGGCGCTCTCCGGGCGGTCCTGGACCTGGCCGGGGTCCCCTACGTGGGCTCGCCGGCTGCCGCCTGCCGCCTGGCCTGGGACAAGCCGGCCGCCAAGTCGGTCGTCCGGACGGCCGGGGTGACGACGCCGGACTGGGTCGCCCTTCCGCACAGCACCTTCCGCGAACTGGGCGCCGGGGCAGTGCTCGACCTGATGGTCGCCCGCCTGGGCCTGCCGCTCATGGTGAAGCCCGCGTCCGGCGGCTCGGCCCTGGGCGTGCAGAAGGTCAGCCGGGTCGAGGACCTGCCGGCGGCCATGGTGAGCTGCTTCGCCTACGGCGACACCGTGATGGTCGAGCGGTACGTCGAGGGGGTCGAGGTCGCCCTGGCCGTCATCGACCTCGGCAACGGGCCGGAGGCGCTGCCCGCCGTCGAGATCGAACCGGAGTCCGGCGTCTTCGACTACACCTCCCGCTACACCCCCGGGCTCACCGAGTACCACGCTCCGGCACGAATTCCCGACGCCGTCGCCGCCCGGGCGGCGGAGGTCGCCGTCCGGGTGCACGAGGTGCTCGGTCTGGCCGACCTCTCCCGTACCGACGCGATCGTCACGCCGGACGGTGACGTCCACTTCCTCGAGGTGAACGTCTCGCCGGGTCTTACCGAGACCTCCATGTTCCCGATGGCGGTGGAGGCGGCCGGATACGAGCTGGGCGACGTCCTCGCCCGGCTGCTGGCCCGCCGGTCCGGCTCCACCGGCTGACCACCGGCCCCGCGACGGATTGAGGCCCCTTACGTCAGTGACGCAAGGGGCCTCAATCCTGAGGATGGCGTCGCTCAATCCTCCGCGCGGCGTCCGGTGATCTCCGGCGCCATGACGCCGATGATCCGCTGGAGGTCGTCGACCGAGCCGAACTCGACGACGATCTTGCCCTTGGCCCGGCCGATCTGGATCTTCACCTTGGTCTCGAACATGTCGGAGAGTCGGGACCCCAGCTCCTCGACCCCGGGGGCGCTGAGGTGGCGCGCCCGGCGCTTGGCCGTCGGCTGCTCGGCCGCAGCCAGCGCCACGGCTTCCTCGGTCGCGCGGACCGACATCCCCTCGGCGACGATGCGGGTGGCCAGCGCGTCCTGGGCTTCGGCATCGTGCAGTCCGAGCAGCGCACGGGCGTGGCCGGCGGAGATCACCCCGGCGGCGACCCGGGTCTGCACCTTCACCGGCAGCTTCATCAGCCGGATGGTGTTGGTGACCTGGGAACGGCTCCGGCCGATGCGCTGCGCGAGCTCCTCGTGGGTGGCCCCGAACTCCTCCAGCAGCTGCTGGTAGGCGGCGGCCTCCTCCAAGGGGTTGAGCTGGACGCGGTGGATGTTCTCCAGCAGGGCGTCGCGCAGCATGGCGTCGTCGGTGGTGTCCCGCACGATCGCCGGGACGCTGTCCAGCCCCGCCGCACGGGATGCGCGCAGCCGGCGCTCACCCATGATCAGCTCGTAGCGGCCGTCGCCGGCCTCGCGGACGACGATCGGCTGGAGAAGGCCGAACTCCCGGACGCTGTGCGTCAGCTCCTCCAGCGCCTCGTCGTCGAAGACCTGCCGCGGCTGCTTCGGGTTCGGGACGACGTCGTCGACCGCCACCTCGCGGAGCTGCGCGCCGGGCACCCCGACGGCCCCGTTCTCCGCCGTGGCGGAAGGCGCGGGCACCAGGCTGACCGGCGAGGAGGACGACTCCGGCGTCTGCTCACCGGCACCGTTCGCCGCGCGCTCGCCCGGCCGGCCGGTCTCGTCACGCTCGGGGGCGGGCGCCGGGGCCGGTGCGGCCACCGGGGCAGCAGCGGGGGGCGGCCCGGTCGGGATGAGCGCCGCCAGCCCGCGTCCCAGGCCACCTCGCTTCGTCATGACTGCTCCTCGCTGGCGGTGGTGCTCACTGGGAATCCTGGGTGCGGAAGGGAGCCGCGGTCTCACCGAAGGCGAGCGCGCCGACCGGGGTGGCCCCGTTGCTGCCGGCACCGCTGTCGAGCGGCTCCAGGGCGACGCCGCGCTGGGCGAGCTCGCGGGCGGCCTCCACGTAGCTTGTGGACCCGCGGGACCCCGGGTCGTAGGTCAGCACGGACTGCCCGTAGCCGGGCGCCTCGGAGACGCGGACGTTCCGGGGGATCACCGCGTTCAGCACCAGCTCGCCGAAGTGGTTGCGCACCTCGTCGGCCACCTGGTCGGCCAGC
This sequence comes from Blastococcus sp. HT6-30, assembly GCF_039729015.1. NCBI lineage: Bacteria > Bacillati > Actinomycetota > Actinomycetes > Geodermatophilales > Geodermatophilaceae > Blastococcus > Blastococcus sp. HT6-30. Next base: position 3,696,780 of record NZ_CP155792.1, read on the forward strand.
TTGGTGCGCCCGTCGTACATCGTCAGCAGGATGGTCCGGACGGCGATCCCCGGGTTGAGGTGCTGGCGGACCAGGTCGATGTTGTTGAGCAGCTGCCCTAGGCCTTCGAGCGCGTAGTACTCGCACTGGATGGGGATGAGCACCTCGTCACCCGCCACCAGCGCATTGAGCGTCAGCAGACCCAGTGACGGCGGGCAGTCGATCAGCACGTAGTGCGGTCGGCGGTCCTGTGGGAGCGCCGCGACGTAGGCCTCGATCGCGCGACGCAGGCGGTGCTCCCGGGCGACGACGGAGACGAGCTCGATCTCGGCGCCGGCCAGGTCGATGGTCGCCGGCACGCACAGCAGGTTCGGACTGGCCGTGGTGGGGTGCACCACCTCAGACAGCGTGCTGTCGCCGACGAGCGCGTCGTAGATGCTCGGGGTGCCCACGGTGTGCTCCACCCCCAGAGCGGTGCTCGTGTTCCCCTGGGGGTCGAGATCGATGACCAGCGTCCGCAGCCCGTACAGGGCGAGCGCCACGCCCAGGTTCACCGTCGACGTGGTCTTGCCGACGCCGCCCTTCTGGTTGGCGATGGTGATGACCCTGATCCGCCCGGGCGCCGGAAAGGGCTCCTGATCGGCGGCGTGGAGAACGCGCGTGGCGCGCAGCGCCTCCATGGCGATCGGACTGTCGAAGTCCGCCAGGCTTCCGGAGGACGGCGCCGACGACTGGTCTGCGGCGAGGTTGCTGCGCAGCCGCTCGCCCGGGTCGGTCATCGCGGATCCTTCCTCTGCCGGCGGAGTTTCACGTGGAACCCTACGGGTAGCTGGACCTGTTCCACGTGGAACAGGGTCGCTCGCCGGAGCATCCTCACCGTTCTCCGCGCGTCATGACCACCACGGTAGTGGCAGCGTCTCCCAGGGATGCACCGACGGCACGCGCCTCGACGTCCCGCATTCCCGCAGCCCAGAGTTCGGGGAGCAGGCCGGGGAGCTCGTCCAGGGCTCGTGCCCCGACGAGCGCCACCAGCTGGGCTCCCGGGCGGAGCAACCCACGGCACCAGCCGACGAGACGGGGGAGCGGCGCGACAGCCCGCGCGGTGACCACGTCCACCCGGCCGACAGCCGTGACGACGCCCCGGTCCTCGGCGCGTCCCCGCACCACCCGCCACGACGACGAGCCCGCCAGGTCCGCCACCGCCTCCTCGAGGAACTCGACCCGGCGAGCCATCGGCTCCACCAGGGTCAGCGCGATGTCGGGCCGGGCCAGACCCAGAGGGATCCCTGGAAGCCCCGCACCGCTGCCGACGTCGACGACGCGGGCGTCCCGCGGAACGGCCTCGGCGACCGCCGCGCTGTTGAGCACGTGCCGCTCCCACAGCCGGGGCACCTCGCGCGGCCCGATCAGGCCGCGGGTGACCCCGTCGGTGGCCAGCCGCGCCACGTACCGCTGCGCCACCGGCAGCGCCTCGCCGAAGACGCCGGTGGCCGCGGCCGGTGGCGCGGGCGGAGCCGCCCCCCCGGCCGCGGCCGCGCCCGGCGCCGGACGTCCGTCGGTCACCTGTCGGGCAGGACCACGACGCGGCGGTTGGGCTCCTCGCCCTCCGACTCGCTGTGCACCCCGGAGACCGAGGCGATGACGTCGTGGACGACCTTCCGCTCGAACGGGTTCATCGGGCTGAGTCGCTCCGGCTGCCCGCTGGAGGAGACACGGCGTGCGGTCTCCCCGGCGAGGGTGGTCAGGTCTGCCCGGCGCTCGGCCCGGTAGCCGCCGACGTCGAGCATCAGCCGGCTGCGCACGCCGGTCGACTGGGCGACGGCGAGCCGGGTCAGCTCCTGCAGCGCCTCCAGGGTGGCGCCGTCGGGGCCGATCAGGTCGTCGAGGCGGCCACCGACGATCGCGACCGATGCCCGGTCGCCCTCCACGTCCAGGTCGATGTCGCCGTCGACGTCGAGGATGTCGAGGAGGCGCTCGAGGTAGTCACCGGCGACGTCCCCCTCCCGGACCAGCAGGTCGTCACCGCTCCCACCGGCCTCACCGGCCCCACGCGGCTCGACCTCGACGGCCTCGACGACGGCGTCGTCGCTGGCGGGGTCGGCGTCGGGCAAGGCGGGGGCGTTGTCTGTCACGGGCTGCTGCGGAGCACTCACGGGTGTTCCTCCCAGTTCTGTGCGGCGGCCGGGTGTCCCCGGTGGTCGGTGTGCCGGACGTACCGGCGGGGGAGCGGTCGAGCGGTGGTCAGCGCCGCTTCCGCTTTCCGCGGTTGGCCGGGCCCTGTCCCGAGCCCGGGCGGGAACCGCCGCCGGCACGGGGCGTCCCGTTGGCCGAGCCGCCGGACGCGGGCCGCGCACCGTTGCCGCCGGCCGTCGGCGAACCGTCCGCGCCGGCCGCGGTGCTGCCGGTCGCCTCGGTCGTCGGAGTCGCCGACGGCGTGGTGGGGGGCGTCGTCGGCGCGCCCTGCTTCGAGCGGACCGGCTTGGCGCCGGGCTTCGGCGCGAGCGTGCGCGGGTCGACCACGGGCCTGCCCTCCGCGGCCTTGGCCTTCGCCGCGTCGGAGCCGGGCGGCGGCATCTTGCGGAGGATGAAGAACTGCTGGCCCAGCGTCCACAGGTTGTTGACCATCCAGTAGATGAGGACGCCGATCGGGAAGATGAAGCCGGAGACGAAGAGGCTGATCGGGACGCCGTAGAGCATCAGCTTCTGGATCATGGCGGCCTGGCCCTCGACCGGGCCGGAGCGCGACATGATCTGCCGCTGCGTGAAGTACGTCGTGGCGCACATGACCACGATCAGCGCGAAGGCGACGATCCGGATGTTGGTGTAGTTGACGCCCTGGATCCCCAGGATCGCCTGCTCCTTGGCGCCGCTCATGTTGAACGACGAGGAGATCGGGGCCCCGAAGAGCTTGGCGCGCGCCGCCTCGTCGGTGAGCTCGTCGGTCCACGAGTACAGCCCGTCCTTGCCCGGCGCCAGCCGGCGCAGGACGTGGAAGAGCGACAGGAAGATCGGGATCTGCGGCAGGATCGGCAGACAGCCGGCCAGCGGGTTGACCCCGCGCTCCTTCTGGAGCTGCTGCATCGCGACGGCCATGCCCTGGCGGTCGCTACCGTACTGCTTGCGCAGCTTGGCGATCTCGGGCTGCAGCTCCTGCATCGCCCGCTGCGACTTCACCTGCTTCACGAACAGCGGGAAGAGGATCAGCCGGATCGTGACGACCAGGAAGACGATCGCCAGCACCCAGCTCAGCCCGCCGAGCGCCGTCTCCGGCGCGGGGTCACCGAGGACCAGGTCCCAGAGCGAGTGCCACCGGGCCATCACCCAGGAGATCGCGGTGTACAGCCAGTCAAGCAACGGAGGACTCCTCCTGCGGGGTCCGGCACGCGGCCGGCGGGGTGGCCTCGCGGCCGGGGTCATCGGACGGCGCACCCGAGGGGCGTGCCGCTGAACTGGACGAGCGGGCGCCCGTCCCGGTTCCGCGCCGCCCGGTCACCGGCGGGACGAGGTCGACGCCCCCGGGGTGCCAGGGGGCGCACTTGAGCAACCGGACGAACGCCAGCCAGGTGCCGCGTCCCGCGCCGTGCCGGGCCACGGCCTCGGCCGCGTAGGCGCTGCACGTGGGGTGGAACCGGCAGCGCGGGGGGAGGGCCGGGCTGATGGCGCGGGAGTAGAAGCCCACCGCGCGCAGCAGCAGCCGAGCGACGGGCGAGCGGTGCGGGGTCGGCACGCGGCCGGCGCTCATCGCGCCCGCGCCCGGTCGCCGAGCAACCGGTCCAGGCCTGCGGACAGGTCGCGGTGCAACACGGCGGAGTCCGCGGTCGCGGCCTCCGGACGGGCCCGGACCACCAGGTCGGCACCGGCCGGGAGCCGGCCGAGTTCGGCCCGGACGACGGCCCGCAGGCGACGGGTCACCCGGTGGCGGACCACCGAGTTGCCCACGCTCTTGCCCACCACGAAACCGGCCCGCGCAGCCACCGGCGACGGGTGGTCGCCGGTCGGCTGCTCGGGCCGTTCGGAAAGGAGGTGCAGCACCATGGTCGGCCGCCCGGCGCGCCGGCCGGAACGGACGACCGCGGTGAAATCCGGGCGCCGGCGCAGGCGTGCCTGCGCAGGCAGCACGTCAGGCGGAGAGCTTCTCGCGGCCCTTGCGCCGACGGGTGGCGAGGATCGCCCGGCCCGCGCGGGTCCGCATCCGCAGCCGGAAGCCGTGGGTCTTGGACCGGCGACGGTTGTTCGGCTGGAACGTGCGCTTGCTCACGAGGTACTCCCACTACACGACATCGGCGGTGCGCTCCCGTCGGTGGACGGGGGCGCGCAGGGTGTCGGGTCGGCACAACGGCCGCCCCTGCCACCCGGAAGCTGGCACTGCGGAGCGCCGGACCGGCACCCGACCGGCGCAGGCACGCTGCAGCGGCCGGGAACGGGCCGACCCGTCCACAGACTGCGGCAAGCATAGCCGAGGACCGGGCAGTGCCGGCGAACGACCGCCCATGATGGTCCCACGGGACCGCGGCGGCTTCCCCGGCGCGCCGGGGAAGGGACGGTCCCGTCGACCCCGGGGCGCGCCCGACGGCCACGGCGGCGTTGCCCGGCTGTGGATGGAGCTGTTAGCGTCGCCGTCGCTCCGCGTCGGGCGTCAGGGTCACGACGCGCGGGCCGACCTCGTCGGTCGACCGACCGCCGAGCCACTCCTCCAGCCGCCCGATCCGGGCCGTGACCAGCCAAGATGCTGCACCGGCCATAGTTCCTCGCGGAGCCGGCGCACCATCCTGCCGGCCGCGCACAGCCTGTGGACACCGATGTGGACCACATGCGTTCGTGTGTCCACAACGGGGGCATCCACCGGTGGACGGACGCGGGTCGCGGGGAGACCGGCACGGCAGGTGCCGGGACACCGGGAGCGGCCGCGGGGTCGACTGCATGGGAGGACGACACGGC